>NZ_CP032487.1:1355125-2032688 GCF_004124235.1 Yersinia hibernica | reverse complement strand
CGGCAAAAGATGAGTGTGAGCTACTGTGTCGCCGGCGTAGTGAAATACTCGATCCAGAATTAGCCTACCGTGAAATCACCAATGCTTGGCAGTTACGCGGCCATCAGTTGGCTTGTTTGCAAAAGTTGGCTGCATGGCGTTTGCGTCAGGCTCGTGAACGCGACCTGGCGGTAAACTTTGTTGTCCGCGAAGAGAACTTATGGCAAGTTGCCCGTTATCAGCCAACCTCGTTGGGTGAGCTGGATTCTTTGGGTTTAAGTGGGCAAGAAATTCGCTATCATGGCCGCACTTTGCTGGCATTGGTGGCTGAAGGTAATGCTGTTGCGGACGAACAATTGCCTCCGCCGGTTATTAATCTGATTGATCAACCGAGTTACAAGAAAGTCTTTAAAGATATTAAAGCACTCATTATGTCCGTCAGTGAGCGTAGTGGGTTAAGTAGCGAGTTACTGGCGTCACGTCGCCAAATAAACCAATTACTCAGTTGGCATTGGAAACTGAAATCCACAGAGAGTGAGCCTGAATTATTAAGTGGCTGGCGTGGTGATTTATTATCTGCGCCATTGGCTGAAATTTTACAACAATATTAATTGATATTCAGGGTGGGGGGAACTTCACTCTGGGTATTTGAATTTTAATTGATAACCCGTTTATGAATAGCAGAAATAGGGTTAAAGATTATTAGCTCTGGCGGGTGTATATCTAACAAAAATAAGCCTGGCTATATATACAGCCAAAAAAAGAAATTTCCCCTGTAAATAAATACAGGGGATAGTTATCGCGAAGAAATCATTTAGGCGTTTCTTCCGTTTCCGGTAATGTCACGTTAAGTTCTAGCACCGAAATATCATCCCCTTTTTGCTCAAATTGAACATGCAGCATTTCAGGGTCAATCTGGATGTATTTACAAATAACCGCCAAAATATCGCGTTTCAAGTCAGGCAAGTAATGGGGCTCACTGTCCCCACGACGGCGCTCTGCGACGATAATTTGCAGCCGTTCCTTGGCTATATTGGCTGTCGGTTTTTTGCGGGACAGAAAAAAGTCTAACAAAGCCATGGTTTATCCCCCAAAAAGGCGTTTCAGGAAGCCCTTCTTCTCTTCTTCGATGAAGCGGAAGGGACGTTCTTCTCCTAGCAAACGGTCAACGGTATCGTCATAAGCTTTACCAGCATCTGACTCTTTGTCCAGGATCACCGGCTCGCCTTGGTTCGACGCGCGCAGTACGGACTGATCTTCTGGAATAACGCCAACCAGTGGGATCCTCAGAATGTCGAGGACATCTTCCATGCTAAGCATATCGCCGCGATTAACACGCCCTGGATTGTAGCGGGTCAACAGCAGATGTTCTTTAATCGGTTCCTGGCCATTTTCAGCACGGCGTGACTTGGATGACAATATCCCAAGGATACGGTCAGAGTCACGAACAGATGAAACTTCAGGGTTTGTCGTAATGACCGCTTCGTCAGCAAAATACAACGCCATCAAAGCACCGCTTTCGATACCTGCGGGTGAGTCACACACCACGAACTCGAAATTCATTTCGCCAAGATCGTTTAAAATCTTTTCAACACCCTCTTTAGTCAGGGCGTCTTTATCCCGAGTTTGAGAAGCGGGCAGAATATACAGATTATCTGTGCGCTTATCTTTTATTAATGCTTGGTTCAAAGTGGCGTCACCTTGAATGACATTAACAAAATCATAAACCACTCGGCGTTCACAACCCATAATCAAGTCTAGGTTCCGCAGACCGATATCGAAATCGATAACCACGGTTTTTTTACCTTTTTGGGCCAAGCCGGTTGCGATAGCCGCGCTTGATGTGGTCTTGCCAACGCCCCCTTTACCCGATGTAACAACAATAATGCGTGCCATGAAATGGATTCCTTGTCAAAAGGGCTTAATTTAAAGGTTGTATAGTTAATGCGTTATTCAGCAGATGCAACCGCGCAGCTTGACCAAAATAATCACTGGGGATTTGATCACTCAACCAGTATTGCCCTGCGATAGAGACTAGCTCAGCACCCAGATGCGTGCAAAAAATCTGGCATTGAGCATCACCTGATGCACCTGCTAGCGCACGACCTCGCATCATTCCATAGATATGAATATTGCCGTCGGCAATTAATTCAGCGCCGGCGCTGACACTGCTGATAACAATCAAATCACAATTACGGGCATAAATCTGTTGGCCAGAACGGACAGGCGTGTTGATGATTCGTGTCTTGGTAGGAACATTTTCCGGCGGGCTGATAATGGGCTCTGGGGCCATTTTCTGGCCTTTCCCTTCGCTCAGTAACGGTAAACCTGCCCGTGCTATTGCCCGTTTTTGACGTTCATCCTGACAACCACTGATGCCAACAATACGCAGACCCGCTGAGCTGACAGCCTGTTGGAGATCTTTCCAGTTAGCACCGTTAGGTAACGTTGCAACGTTAATCACAACAGGGGCGTTTTTCAGGAAAGCGGGCGCTTGCTCTACCTTTTCCTGTAATGCCTGACGGATTACCTCCGGTCGGGAATCATGTAAATGAATGACCGATAGGGTAAAACTACTGCCTTTTAACTCAATTGGCGATTGTGACATCTATCCTGACTCAGTTTCAGCTGCGTTTAATCCCCGCAATATCATTCGGGGTACAATATTCTGATCTTACCAAGCATGTTATAGGTAATATAAAAAGAAATCTATCCGTATCAATATATTGAAATCCCAACGCTGCATTGACGTCAATCTTGCAAGAAATTACAGCATAACTTCAGCTTATTCGCTAGCCCTGGCCTGTCTATATTTGGCTAATATCACTACTGTAATTGAATTGTTTGTTTTTTCAACAATGAGACTGACTTAATACCCGTTTAGTGCTGCCCATAAAAGGCACTCATTTCTATCAAATGTGGCCATTTTTTTATCAAGCGAAGTTGTTTTTTATAAAATAGAGGAATGCGCGACCATATTATCGCTTTTATGAGGGTGAAATCGCAGGGGAGGAATGTTGTTATTATTTACGTAGTGAAATATCTCACAATATTATTTCGGAGAAATCCCACTCAGTAATGTGTAAATCTGCGCAGCATATCGGCAAAACGAATGAGTCATAAAGTGTACGGGGATTATTTTTTTACTAAAAACGACGTGAATTAGAGCGATTTTTAGTAATTCAATATTGAGAATGATAATCATTTTGTGATAATTTGTGTTTTCTGCATTAATCAATCTAAAGGAAATTAATGATGAAAAGGAATTTCATCTCGCTATCATTTATCTGTGTTATTACCCTATCAACCCCACTCAAAGCCGGGGCTGACTTTAGTTATCACGCTGAAGCGCCAAACAATAGTAAGGTTTCTAAAGATTATTTGGAAAAACGCAAGGCACTGGGTTCGACCGGTGTTGACGCTCAATCGTGGCAACGGCAATTGGATGCAGAAAAAGCGCGCATAGATGCTGAAGCCGTAAGGCGTGAAAATGAAAAGCAGCAGAAATGCCAGCAGCAGCAACAACAGCAACGCCCACGCACAGACAATGCTAGCAATTCCTACTTAGTTCCAGACCCTTGCGCTGACCATATCGGCATCGATATCCCCATCTATTGATATCTCAGCGATGTAACATAGCTGAGCGTGTTATCATCGCCAGCTATGGTTATTGAATTTTTCGACTAGAGTCCTTTATATGCTTTGTGCTATTTACAGAAGTTCGAAACGCGATCAGACCTATCTTTATATTGAAAAGAAAGATGATTTTTCGCGAGTGCCTGCCGAGCTACTGGCCAGTTTTGGCAAACCACAATTTGCGATGCTGCTTGCACTCAATGAGCGCAAAAGTTTAGCGACAGCGGATATCGAGAAAGTGAAGAACGCACTTGTTGAACAGGGTTTTTACCTGCAAGTGCCACCGCCACCAGAAAGTTTATTGAAAATGCATTTGGGTGCAACGAAAGCCTAGCGCCGATGCAGTATCAAAATAGCTTGATGGCAGCCATCATGATAAAGAGCGGGATGTCACAGTGTGACACTCGACTGATTTTAAGCGCCCAACTTCCTCACTGGCTATCATTTTATAAAGGAGCGCGTCGATGAAATTATCAATGATGACAGTCACCATGGCGGCGGTGATATTGATGGGATGTGCCAATAAGAATACCGCAGCGCCGATACCTGCTCTGACTGCTGCAGCGCAATCTGCAGCAGGCCCATCCCCGGTGAATCACAGCAAAAAAATGTTATCCGAGCAGGGGCGGGATCCCGCACAATTTGCGGCGTATGTTGCACAATTGAAAGCCCAAGCCCGCGCGAAGGGTATCAGTGATGCCACCTTGGATATTGCTTTCGCAAATATTCATTTTGTTGATAGAGTCGTCCAATCTGATCGTAATCAGTTAGAAAAGAAAGTCACATTGGATGATTACCTCGCCAAAGTTTTGACGCCGACTAAAATAGCGCAGGGCCAAGAAATTTATCGGCGCTACCAACCCCAGTTATCCCAAGTCACCGCGCGCTATGGGGTACCGGAGCGCTACATTGTGGCGCTGTGGGGGATGGAAAGCAGTTTTGGTCAGATTCAAGGTAAAGAGGATGTGATTTCTGCTTTGTCGACATTGGCATTTGAAGGGCGGCGAGAGGCGTTTTTCACCCAAGAGTTGATGGCGGCGCTGGAGATTATTCAGCAAGGTCGCGTTGATGACCCGCAATTGAAAGGATCATGGGCCGGAGCCATGGGGCAAAGCCAGTTTATGCCGAGCTCTTTCCTCACCTATGGTGCGGACGGTGATGGTGATGGGAAGGTCGATATTTGGCATAATATTGATGATGTATTTGCTTCCACCGCTAACTATCTGTCTACTGAGGGTTGGCAACCGGGTGTCGGTTGGGGTCAGGAAGCTCAGTTGCCAGTGAACTTCAATCTTGCTCTTGCCGGTTTGAAAGATAGCCAAGCCAAAACAGTCGCGCAGTGGCAGCAACTCGGTGTTGTAGCTAAGGGTAATGCGGCTAATCCTGACTGGCGTGCTTGGGTTATCGTGCCCGATGATGTGCAAGGGCGCGCGTTTCTGGTTTATGATAACTTTAGAGCCATTATGCACTGGAACCGCTCTTACTATTTCGCTATCAGCATTGGTATGATGGCAGACAGTATGATGGTCAATAGCATGGGGCAATAATTTCTGTGGTCAAGTCGCTTGGTGTTGGCCGCGGTGCAGTGTCTATCAGGATGTCAATTCAAGAGAGGCAGTATGTATCAACATAGAGACTGGCAAGGGGCTTTACTGGATTTTCCAGTGAATAAAGTAGTTTGCGTGGGCAGTAACTATGCCGAACATATTAAAGAAATGGGGGGGGCCGCCTCACCCGAGCCGGTGTTGTTTATTAAACCTGAAACGGCTCTGTGTGATATTCGCCAACCGGTTTCGATTCCTAAAGAGTTTGGTGCGGTGCACCATGAGGTTGAATTGGCTGTTTTGATTGGTACGCCGTTAAAACAAGCCAGTGAAGACCGTGTTGCTCGCGCTATTGCGGGCTATGGTGTGGCATTGGATTTAACATTGCGTGAATTACAATCCGGGTTGAAGAAAGCGGGCCAGCCATGGGAAAAGTCCAAGGCATTTGATGGTTCGTGCCCGATTTCGGGTTTTATACCGGTCGCTGAATTTGGTGATGCCCAACAGGTCGATTTATCTCTAACCATTAATGATGAAATCCGTCAGCAGGGCAATACCCGCGATATGATTACGCCTATCATTCCATTGATAAGTTACATTAGCCGCTTCTTTACGTTGCGCGCCGGCGATGTTGTTTTGACCGGCACGCCGCAGGGGGTGGGGCCGATTATCTCCGGCGATATGCTAAAAATTATGCTGAATGGTAAGACGTTGAACACCCGTATAATCTAAGCCAATCTATGCCGCTTGTGTTGTTATTCAGGCGGCAAAACTTGCATCTGGTAGCTAAAGCGTCTATAACGACCCGCTCATTTAACCCTACGTTTATTAACTATACCGGATACCGCCATGTCACAACTTCCTTTTTGGCAACAAAAAACACTCGCTGAAATGTCTGATAGCGAATGGGAATCTCTGTGCGACGGATGCGGGCAATGTTGTTTGAATAAATTGATTGATGAAGACACTGATGAGATCTATTTCACTAATGTGGCTTGCGATCAGCTTAATATTAAAACCTGTCAATGTCGTCATTATGAGCGCCGTTTTGAATTAGAAGAAGATTGCATCAAGTTAACCCGCGAAAACTTGGTGACTTTTGATTGGTTACCGCCGACCTGTGCTTATCGTTTAATTGGTGAAGGTCATGATTTACCTCATTGGCACCCATTACTGACGGGCTCAAAATCCGCCATGCATGGTGAGCGGATTTCGGTTCGTCACATTGCAGTGCGGGAGAGTGAGGTCATTGACTGGCAAGACCATATTTTGAATAAACCACAGTGGGCCAGATAACTCGTCACCATTAATAAGTCAGATATGGCATACTGACGGCGAAATTTAACCAAGAAACTTAAAAATGAAATATTCAACTTTAGCCGCTGTCATCATCGGCATCTCCGCTACTTTAGCTAGTGTTTCACATCAGGTTCAGGCCGCAGGGGCGTCATTAATTAATCTTGACTGCGAATTGAAAGAGGGGGGGAGCCTTTCCGCGGTATTGGATGGGCCGAATCAGCAACTGACCATTGATAAGTCAGTCTTTCAGTTTGTTAAAGTTAATCCTGAAGGGCAGGGAGAGTCATTAATCTTCCAGAAGGCCAATAACCAAGAACAGGTTATTGCTGCTCTTAACATCTCTACCATGCCAATTCGTCTGGCGATTGTTGATGGTGAGCAAGTCAGCCAATATATTTGCACTCATACCAAAGCATAGTTTCTTGATGAGGGTGAAATGAGGCTGCCAAATGGCAGCCTTTTGGTTTTTATGAAGATAAAAAAGGCGCCATATTTAGGCGCCTTAAATAGATAAAGATATGTATGAAAGTTATCGGCTAAACAAATCACGTCTTTTCGGCTTAACAAACTGGCTGATAAGCACTAATACGGCCATCAGCAGGTAAGCGGCAAAGATACCCACTAACCACTGTGGCATCTCCAGCGACAGGAATTCCCACTGTTTTACCGAGCAATCGCCACTGGCAACAAAAATGGCCGGCATCCATTTGTCGAGTGGCAACCATGCGGGGAAGCTCACAAAGAAATCGCAGGTTGTGAATGGCGATGGATGTAATTGTAGCATTGTGTGTACCCAAGCTAACTGAACACCTCTCCAGGCGCTGTAAATCCAGATAAGAATAGCCAGATAGCGCAAGGGGGATTTAGGTGCGATAGCGCCCAGCAGTGATGCACCCAGAATCCCGAATAATGCGGCACGTTCATAAATACACATAACACAAGGCTGTAACAGCATCACGTGTTGAAAATAGAGCGCCACCAATTCTAATACAAGTGCAGTCAGGGCCATTAATAGCCAAGCACCGCGCCCTTTAGAGCAGCGGTTAAGAAATTGCAACATATCTTTATTTTCCATGCAGTAAGCAATTGTACTGGCAGTGTAAACCAATTCATCTTGGCTGCCAGCTACCCAAGGGTAAAATTAGGCAAAAATCAGTTATTTCTCGCGTCTTGCCACCACCACGCGCAGCAATTTTGCTTGGGGTGAGATATTGGTTTGTTTTGCCAGCCATCTTAACCTCATCGTGAGAGAAAGAGTGCCGGGCTGGCGCAGACTATAATGCAAGCAATCAGTGTGTAATGCTAACCCCCGCAGCGATATGAGGCAAACTTATCCAGCCATTTTGCATCATCCACTCCGTCATCGGCACTAACAAGTATTCAACGCCGAGCAGGCCAACCCCGGTCATCACCAGAGTATAAGGCAATGCCATGTAGACCATGCGCCCATAGGATAGACGAATTAACGGGGCAAGTGCAGAGGTTAATAGGAATAAGAACGCGGCTTGCCCATTTGGGGTAGCAACCGAGGGCAGGTTCGTCCCGGTATTGATAGCGACGGCTAATAATTCAAACTGTTGCAGTGAGATAACACCCAGTTCAAAGGCTTTTCGTGCTTCATTGATGTACACGGTGCCGACAAAAACATTATCAGACACCGAAGAGAGCAGGCCATTAAACAGATAAAACAGGGATAACTGGGCTGATGGCGAAGATTGCAACACAAATTGGATAATGGGGGTGAATAAACTTTGTTCGATAATTACTGCGACCACAGCAAAAAACACGGTAAGTAGGGCGGTGAAAGGCAATGCTTCCTGAAACGCCTTGCCGAGCGCATGCTCATTGGTAATGCCGCACAATGAGGTGGCGAGGATTATCACTGACAACCCGACCAAACCGACTTCGGCCAAATGCAATGCCAAGGCGAGCACCAGCCAAACCCCAATCAGCGCTTGAACCAGCAGTTTGACTTTCTCCTGCCGGCTGCGCTTTGCGCTGGCTTGTTGGTCATACTCGGTTAAAACTTGACGGACGCGCTCGGGCAGCGGCGCACCATAGCCAAATAGCTTAAAATGCTCCACCAGTAGGCAAACCAATAGCCCGCAGCACAGCACCGGTAGGGTAACGGGCAGCATCCGCAGGAAGAAATCACCAAAATGCCAACCCGTACTTTTGGCGATAATCAGGTTTTGCGGCTCCCCTACCATGGTCATCACCCCCCCCAAGGCCGTCCCTACACCGGCATGCATCATCAGACTGCGCAAAAATGCTCTGAATTGTTCCAGTGTTTTGCGATTTTCCTGGCTATCTATCCAACTGTCATCATTGATATCTTTATCCGCATGATTTGATGCCACATGATGATAAATAGTATAGAAACCGACGGACACGCTAATGACCACGGCGATAACTGTCAGCGCGTCGAGGAAGGCTGAAAGGAAAGCAGCTGCCACACAGAAAGCCAATGAAAGCATGACTTTTGAGCGGATACTCAACAGCAGCTTGGTAAAAATAAACAGCAGTAGCTGCTTCATAAAGTAGATGCCAGCGACCATAAATATCAGCAGCAACAGGACTTCAAGGTTATTCGCTATCTCTTCTGCGACCTGATTCGGGCTGGTCATGCCGATAGCGACGGCCTGAATAGCCAATAAACCGCCAGGTTGTAGGGGATAACATTTCAGTGCCATTGCCAATGTAAAGATAAACTCAATAACCAGCATCCAACCAGCAACGAAAGGGCTGACAAAGAAGAATATCAATGGATTAATGACGAGAAATCCTATAATGGCCAGTTTGTACCAATCGGGTGAGCCACCCAGAAAATTCCTAAGCACAGCTTGTCTAATGGTCATATCCATCGTGAGTTACGGTCTCCTTAGTAAATTATTATGATGTTATTACTGCCCAAAGTTATATTTTACTTTACGTTATTCGCCTAAAAGCAATATGTATAATCTGTTCATCATTCCATCTGTGCAATTTTTGCAACTTTATGACTGCTTTCACCATTTGTTCGACTCTGGCGCTATATCAGCATTCAGTCGTCTGGTATGATGAGCGCACTAAATTGCTGATATGTATCGCTACGGAACGTCAAAAAATATGGTTATAAAGGCGCAAAGTCCTGCCGGTTTCGCGGAAGAGTATATTATTGAAAGTATTTGGAATAATCGCTTCCCTCCAGGCACAATTTTGCCCGCGGAGCGTGAACTTTCAGAGCTGATTGGAGTGACCCGCACAACATTGCGTGAAGTGCTGCAACGGTTAGCCCGCGATGGCTGGCTCACTATTCAGCACGGTAAACCGACGAAAGTAAACAACTTTTGGGAGACATCTGGTCTTAATATTTTGGAAACACTGGCGCGGCTTGACCACGACAGCGTGCCACAGTTGATAGACAACTTACTGGCTGTCCGAACGAATATCGCCACCATCTTTGTCCGCACGGCTATTCGCAATCATCCGGAAAAGGCGCAGGAAATTCTGGCTCAAGCGCAAACGGTTGATGATAGCGCCGAGTCTTTCACGGCACTGGATTACGGTATTTTCCGTGGTTTGGCTTTTGCTTCAGGTAACCCTATCTACGGCCTGATCCTCAATGGATTGAAAGGGCTTTATACACGTGTCGGGCGGTATTATTTCTCAAATCCAGAAGCGCGTAAGTTGGCATTGACGTTTTATAGTCGGTTGTCGGTGCTGTGTGATGAGAAAGCCCATGACCAAGTGGTAGATTGCCTACGCACCTATGGTAAAGAGAGCGGCGCAATCTGGCACAGCATGCAGGGCACTATGCCAAGCGACTTGGCTGAAGCGCGCCGTTAGACGGTGACGTAAAGTAAGAAAAGGGGCCTAAGTGCCCCTTTTTAGTTCAATATCAGCGAAGTATCGTGCCGGTATTAAAGTTTATTCACTCTGGGTGGAATGCTGTCGAGCAGTTCAATCGTGCCATCATCATTGAGTTGCTCCATATGAATATCAAATCCCCAAAGCCGATGAATATGTTTCATCACTTGCTGGCGACTTTTATCCAGTGGTGCCCGGTCATGAGGAATATAGCGCAGCGTCAGAGAGCGGTCTCCTCGCAGGTCAACATTCCAGACCTGGATATTAGGCTCGTGATTACTCAAATTATATTGAGCAGATAATTCATTGCGGATAGCACGATAGCCTTCTTCATTATGAATAGCTGAAATTTCCAGGTAGTTATTCTTATCATCATCCAACACGGTAAAGAGTCGGAAATCGCGCATCACTTTCGGTGATAAGAACTGACTAATGAAACTTTCGTCTTTAAAGTCGCGCATGGCAAAGTGCAAGGTGTCCAGCCAATCTTTCCCGGCAATATCTGGGAACCAGTAATAGTCCTCCTCGGTAGGCGATTGACAGATACGTTTGATATCTTGGAACATGGCAAACCCAAGGGCATAAGGGTTAATACCACTGTAATAGGGGCTGTTATACGGCGGTTGATACACAACATTGGTGTGGCTATGCAGGAATTCCATCATAAACCGATCACTGACCCGCCCCTCGTCATACAGATGGTTCAAAATAGTGTAGTGCCAGAAAGTGGCCCAGCCTTCATTCATTACTTGGGTTTGTTTCTGCGGATAAAAATATTGGCTCACTTTACGCACGATCCGCAGCACTTCTCGCTGCCAGGATTCTAACAGCGGCGCATTCTTCTCCATAAAGTAGAGCAGGTTTTCTTGTGGCTCACTTGGATAGCGCTGAGCTTGGGCTTGCACTTCTTCCCGGTCTTTACGTGGCAATGTTTTCCACAATGAATTGACCTGACTTTGCAGATATTCCTCTCGGCTTTTTTGACGCGCAGTTTCCTCAACCAATGAAATTTTTTGCGGGCGTTTATAGCGGTCAACGCCATAATTCATCAGCGCATGGCAAGAATCCAGTAGGCGCTCAACTTCTTCCACCCCATAGCGCTCTTCGCATTCACTGATGTAATGACGGGCAAATAACAAATAATCAACAATCGAGCTGGCATCCGTCCAGGCACGGAATAAATAGTTATTCTTAAAGAAAGAATTATGACCGTAGCAGGCGTGAGCCATCACCAAGGCTTGCATCGTAATGGTGTTTTCTTCCATTAAATAAGCAATACAAGGATTGGAGTTAATCACAATCTCATAGGCTAATCCCTGTTGGCCTTGTTTATATTTTTGCTCGGTTTCAATAAACTTCTTACCAAATGACCAATGGGTATAATTGATTGGCATGCCAATACTTGAATAGGCATCCATCATTTGTTCTGAGGTGATGACCTCTATCTGGTGCGGATAGGTGTCGAGCCGGTAATGTTTTGCCACCCGGTCTATTTGATCCAGATAGACCTGTAACAATTCAAATGTCCAGTCCGGGCCGTCAGTCAGGCGCTTATCTTGCGCGGTGTGTTTCGATGTTGAAGTTGTCATTAGCGCATCCTCACGGTTTTATAACCCTGCAAAATACTGGTCACTTCAATAATCCTAGCTCAATATGAACAAATTGAGGCATGGCAAGACCTTATGTCAATGAATATCCGCCATCTTTGATATCACCGGCATTAAGATGGCGCTGATATACTTTAATTTAGATTATTTCTAAGCAACAGAATCAATAATCTTAAAAAAGATTTAATCGGATTATTATTCTGAATAAATACTAATTTTACGGAATATAAAACCAATAAAACCATCTTGCACAATATGCTGATTATTAATGCTGTTAATAGCGATAATGAGCGGTTTTTTCAGTTATTCCTTTGGATAACCGGCTAAAAATAGCATTTTATCGCTATTTCTTTCCCACTATTGAAGTGAAAAGTCATTAAGACGTAAATTAATTGTGAATAAAGTCACAGTCTATAATTAATCTGTTGGACAGTTTTTTCTGCTGGGTTAATTTTCTGTCAACAGAATATTATGCTTTTGATGCATATTGGGTGTGGGGGGATGATATGCGCGTGGTCATTTTAGGTAGTGGTGTGGTGGGGGTAGCCAGTGCTTGGTACTTAGCGAAAGATGGCCATGATGTCACGGTGATTGACCGGCAGGATGGCCCGGC
This sequence comes from Yersinia hibernica, assembly GCF_004124235.1. Lineage (NCBI taxonomy): Bacteria > Pseudomonadati > Pseudomonadota > Gammaproteobacteria > Enterobacterales > Yersiniaceae > Yersinia > Yersinia hibernica. The sequence continues at coordinate 2,020,161 of NZ_CP032487.1, read as the reverse complement.
TCAGGAAACCAGCGCCGGTAACGCGGGCCAGATATCTCCCGGCTACGCGGCCCCTTGGGCGGCCCCCGGTGTGCCATTGAAAGCCATCAAATGGATGTTCCAGCGCCATGCGCCGTTGGCTATTCATCTTGATGGCAGTGCCGCCCAGTTGCGCTGGATGTGGCAAATGCTAAGAAACTGCGACACATCCCACTATATGCTTAATAAAAGTCGCATGGTGCGGCTGGCTGAGTACAGCCGTGATTGTTTAAAAGACTTGCGCGAAGATACTGGCATTCAATATGAAGGGCGTCAGGGGGGGACACTGCAATTATTCCGCACTGAACAGCAATTTGATAATGCCGCCAAAGATATTGCGGTATTAGATGATGCTGGCGTGCCGTATTCACTATTAACTGCGAGTCAATTAGCCACCGTGGAACCCGCATTGGCAAAAGTTGCACATAAACTCACCGGTGGTTTGCGTCTACCTAATGATGAAACTGGGGACTGCAAGCTGTTTACTGAACGGCTGGCAAAAATGGCTGAGCAGGCTGGGGTGAAATTTATGTTCAATCGCTCAGTGGATAAACTGCTGGTGGAGGGGGATAACATCGCGGGTGTATTGTGTGGCGATGATATTATTAAAGCCGATGCTTATGTGGTGGCTTTTGGCGCTTATTCTACCGCCTTGTTGGCGGGGTTGGTGTCTATTCCGGTTTATCCACTAAAAGGTTATTCCCTCACTATTCCCATCACTGATCCGGCTTCTGCGCCATTTTCCACGGTGCTGGATGAAACTTATAAGATTGCCATCACTCGTTTTGATGACCGCATTCGGGTTGGCGGCATGGCAGAAATTGTCGGGTTCAACCTGCAACTGGAACAAGCGCGCCGAGAAACCTTGGAAATGGTGGTGGGGGATTTGTATCCCCATGGCGGCAATATCAGCCAGGCCACGTTTTGGGCCGGCTTGCGCCCGATGACACCGGATGGCACACCGATTGTGGGCCGCACTTCACTTAAAAACCTTTATCTCAATACCGGTCATGGCACTTTGGGCTGGACCATGGCCTGCGGTTCCGGCCAATTATTGGCCGATATAATGTATGGCAGGCGACCGGCTATCTTGGCGGATGACCTGGCAGTGTCACGCTATCGCGTCGGTTTTCGGCCACTGAATGTGACGCGATTACACGACATTCATCCTGTGCGTTAACACCTTTATTCGTGCTGCACAACCCGATGAGAAAGCGGCAATCGGTTGTGCCTGACTGACTACGGCTTTGGAAGGAATAAGCATGCCTCGCCCAATATCTGCCACGTTAGATTTATCTGCGCTACACCATAATTTGAGTCTTGTTCGTCAACGTGCCGGCACCGCTAAAATCTGGTCGGTCGTTAAAGCTAATGCCTATGGTCATGGATTAGCGCGGGTTTGGCCGGGGTTGGCGGCAACCGATGGATTCGCCTTATTGGATTTACACGAAGCCATCCTGCTGCGAGAACAGGGCTGGAAAGGGCCTATTTTATTGCTTGAGGGATTTTTTCAGCCACAAGATTTAGTGCTGTTGGATCACTACCGCCTGACCACTGCTGTCCACAGCGATTGGCAACTGGAGGCGATTAAAACCGCTCGCCTGACGGCTCCGCTGAATATTTACTTGAAACTCAATAGCGGTATGAATCGTTTAGGTTTTCCTATTGGTCAGGCGCAGGCCGTGTGGCAATGGGCAAAAAGTTTGAGCAATGTGGCCGAAGTGACCTTAATGAGCCACTTTGCTAATGCGGATAATGTTATTGGTGCCGATGAACAATATGCTCAGATTCAACAGGCCAGTGGCCATATTCCAGCGGCTCGTTGCTTTGCCAACTCGGCGGCACTCTTGCGTTATCCGCAAAGCCATCACGACTGGGTGCGCCCGGGGATTATTCTCTATGGCGCGTCGCCCAGTGGCGATACGGCTGATATTGCCGGGCTGGGCTTACGGCCAGTGATGCGGTTGCACAGTGAAATTATTGCGGTGCAATCCTTATCTGCAGGGCAAGGTGTGGGCTATGGTAGCCGCTATCGTGCTAATAGTTCGCAGCGCATTGGTGTGGTGGCTTGCGGTTATGCCGATGGCTACCCCCGTCTGGCGCCCAGTGGAACCCCGATAATGGTAGACGGCGTTTTGACCCACACCGTAGGGTCCATTTCAATGGACATGCTGACGGTCGATTTAACCCCCTGCCCACCGGCGCAGATTGGCAGTAAAGTCGAGATATGGGGCGAAAATGTGCCTATCGATAATGTGGCGCAAGCCGCCGGCACTGTTGGGTATGAATTGATGTGTGCGCTGGCCGCCAGAGTCAGTGTCGTGACCAAGCGCACAGAGTGAGATTTTAGTTTATTTTCTGTAGCTTACCGCGTACATGTTTGCTGGCACGACGCGCCTGCCAGGCCAGTAAACAACCGGCCAGCATCACGATGGCCAGTGACAATTTAGGGGCAATCGGCAAAGCCATCGCCAACAGACCCAACCCGGCACCGCCTGCCATTTGCACAAATCCTACCAAGGCCGAGGCCACACCGGCTTCATTGGCATAAGGCTCCAGCGCGTAGCTGGTCGCCGGCCCCATCATAAAGGCTAAACCGGCACAAGCACTGGCGACTGGCAACATGTAAACCAGCCAGTGTTGCTGCACAGCGGGCGCTAATTGCAGGCCATATAATAGCGCGAAACAGCCAATGGCCATCAATACACTGCCGGTCATCAGGCAGGCTGGGCGGCCCACTTTTTGGATAATTCTATTGGCGAAGAAGCTCACGGCCATAATCCAAAAGCCATTCGCGCCAAACACCAATGAGAATTGTAGCGGGCTCAGCCCCGCGCCGACCATCAGGACATTAGGTGCCAGCGAGACATAAGTCAGAGCCATACCCATGGCCCCGGCATTGACCAGGGAGAAAATCAAAAAGCGGTCATCACGCAAAATTCGCAGATAGTTTTTTATGGGCAAACTCTTCACCGGTTGTGTATCTGCCGGGCGCGTTTCCGGTAGGAAAACAATGATCAGAATAAGCACTATCAGCCCATACAGTGCCAGGAACCAGAATGGGGCGCGCCAACCGAAAGCTTCGGCCAGTAAACCGCCCAATAAGGGAGCCAACGCCGGTACGATGTTCAATGTGCCATTGAGAAAACCAAAGGCGCGAGCCGCTTCATTGCCATTAAGGCGGTCACGTACGCCACTGAATGCCACCACCGCCGTGCAGCAGACCGCCACACCTTGTAATAACCGGGAGCTGACAAACATGGCCGGGCTAAGCGCTAATGCAGCCATGGCCGCACCCAGCATGTAAAGGATGAGGCCGAGGATAGCAATGGGTTTACGGCCATATTTATCAACCAACGGCCCCGCAATAAGTTGACCAATACCGAGTACCAGAATAAACAGGGCGATAGTGGATTGAATCAATGATTCGCTACTATTGAGGCCCTTGGCGATGGCGGGGATCGCCGGTAGGTACAGGTCGATGCCCAGAGGGCCAAGTAAAATCAGGATTAACAGCAGGAAAAGAAATTTTTGCATAACAACAAAACAACATCCAGATGACAAAGGCAGCAAGGATAAAGAATTTGCTGACAGATGAAAAGGTTGACTGCCGCCAACCTAACGATAGTGACAACGTCACTTATTAGTGTTTAAGTCTGGCGATAGATTACTACAATTCATGGTTTATCTCTTTTTATTCATCAGATACTTGTCATGTGATTTTCTAACCATTCCTCCAGTTTGGCCGCGGATAATGGTGCAGAAAACAGGAATCCCTGGCCCACCAGATAGCCTTGCCGGCTTAATAATGTGCGCTGAGCTTCATTTTCCACCCCTTCGACAATCACTGACAGTTGCAAGCTTTCGCCAATGCGAATCACCGCTTCACTCAGAGCGCGGCTGGTTTCATCATATTCAAGGTCATGGACAAAACTTTTATCCAGTTTGATTTCATCCAGATCCAGGCGGCGCAGATAGCTAAGACTGGAATAACCGGTGCCAAAATCATCCATTGAGAGCCGAACGCCGAGGCGATGAACTTTTTCGATGGTGGTGAAAATTGTGGGGTTGTTTTCAATCAAAATATCTTCAGTAATTTCCAATGTCAGATCCTGCGGCGGTAAATGATATTGCCGCAAAATATGCAAAATCATGTCAGCTAAGCCCGGGTTATGGAAATTGGTGGGGGATAAATTGACGGATACTGACGGGACATCAATACCGCGTAAACGCCAGTCCGCTAACTGGCGACAGGCGGTCTCAATTGCCCAGAGCGCCAGTTCATTGATAAGGCCACTCTCTTCGGCAATAGGAATAAAACGCTGCGGCGGGATACTGCCCAGAATGGGGTGATTCCAACGGCTCAGGGCCTCGACACCATACAGATGGCCATCCTTTAGCATCACTTGCGGCTGATAAAATAACTCAAGGGAGCCAATATGGAATGCATGGCGCAGGGCATCTTCCATATCTTGATGCTGTTGATTGAGGATATTCATTTCCACACTAAAGAAACTGAAATGGCCGCGTCCTTTATCTTTCGCTTTATGCATGGCGATATCAGCATGATTTATCAATGTATCCATCTCCATGCCATTTTCGGGATACAAGCTGATGCCCACACTGGCTGAGGGAATGATATTCATGTTGGCTATTTGACATGGTTGGGACAACAGGCTGAGCATCCTTTCCACTCTCACCGTGGTTCGTTGCATGCTGCATGCCGAGAGAATGATAATAAACTCATCACCCGACAGGCGGCCAATAATGTCATTTTTGGGCAGACTGTCGCGCAATCGCAGGGCAATGGCAGCGAGCAGTTCATCGCCAGCTGCATGGCCGAGCGAGTCATTAACCTGTTTAAAACGGTCAAGATTAATCACCAATACCGCCAGTGAGTGATGCATTTCTGCGGCCTGGGCGATGGCTTGTTTGGCATAAACCAGAAACTGGCTGCGGTTTGGTAACCCGGTCAGTGAATCATAAAAAGCAAGATGTTGAATTTGTTTGCGTGATAGTTCCCGCTCCATGGCTAGGGAACACAGATTGGCAATTAACTTGACCAACTGGCGATGAAATTTACTCGGGCCTCGTATCTGTTTGTAATAAAAGGCTAATATGCCAATGACGGCCCCTTGGCTGGAGAGGATAGGCGGTGACCAACAGGCCAGTAGACCATGAGGCACAAGCAAATGGCGGTAATCTTGCCATAATGGGTCGGTGGCAATATTTTGGACTGCGACAGATTGCTGGCGAAATGCCGCGCCGTCAAAGGCACTGGCGAAGGGGCCGCTGGCGATGTTGGATATTGCCGCAGTATAGTCCGGTGGCAGGCTGGGGCCGGCGAGGTGGCTGAGGTCATGGTTTTCAGTGACCTGTAAAATACTGGCAGTGACTTCAGGGGCGATGCGCTCAACTTCGTGGCAGAGCAGCGACATCACTTCGCCGAGTGGGCGTTCCAAAATCAGGGCCTCCAACACTTTGTATTGCAGCACCTCGTACATTTTGGTCATGGTGATATCAGTTAATACCCCAATGCTATAACTTTGCTCGCCGGGCGCATTACTCAACGAATTAATGACGGCTGAGCACCAATGAGGTTGTCGGTCTTTGCTGTAAAAAAGTTCTTTGGGTAACAGCCGCTGACGTGCTTCGGGTGAATTTTCCGCGATTAAGGCGAGTTGTTCAGGATGCTCACTTTGCAGCAGATCAACCATATTTTGCCCCAGAGCCTGTGCTGGGGTATAACCAAACAACTTGGTGAAACCCTGATTAATATAAACGGCCTGCTGCCCTTGCGCGCTATTCGCAGCAATAAACATCGCACTGTCGCTGCGGTCGGTTAATTGCGTTAAAAGTTGCACCCACTCTTGGGTCGCTTTTTGTTGCTCAATCAAGGCGGTAATATCTTTGGCAATTTTTACCATGCGAGTCACTGTGCCGTCAGGGCCGGGAACCGGCTGATAGATGGCGGCGAGCCAGACTGTTGAACCATCTTTATGTAATCGCTCAAAGTGCCCTTCCAGCGATTGCCCGGCCAGTAAGCATTGTTTGATTTTTTGATATTCTTCGCTGTTGGCATAATCAGGACGGCAAAACATTAAATGATGTTGACCAATAACCTCCTCACGTTGATAACCAAAATAATCGAGATAGTTTTGGTTCACCTCAATAATACGGCTATAAAGATCAAACTCAATAATAGCCAATGAGCGGTCTAACGCACTTAATAATGCATTATCTTTGTTGTAATCAGCTTGCTGAGTGTTCTGCCATTCTACGGTTTTTTTTGCTGTCATAATTAATTCCTATTAAAAAGAGTCGCTTGGCAGTTCTGCTGTTTAATGAAATGCTCACTGAGGCTATTGGGATAGCACTATTCACTAATAAATTAAATAAGATTAATGACAAATATTCACATGCGAATTAACGGCGAGAGTATAAAAGAATACGCCAGTCTTATTTATGACAGTGTTATTTTCATTCACTGTATTTAACAATAAGTTTAGTCGATATCTGACGAGGGGAAATGAAGGATGTGTGGTAACGTCGGCAAGAGGGCAATGGGGCTTTTTTAATCACGGTTTTTTGCTGAACAATGAAAAACCATTGCCTGACGATATCGCCGCCAGGCAATGGGGGAGCGCCATGATCACCCGTGATTATCCATCGAATTGCCCATCGAATTGTCCATTGCACCAAAGCGGCCGCTGTTGAAGTCAGCAATAGCTTCGGCTATTTGCTCTTGGCTGTTCATGACAAATGGCCCATAACCCATAATGGGCTCATTGATAGGCTCACCACTGAGTAACAATAGCACTACATCATTATTGGCTTCGACAGTCACATGGCTGCCAGCCGAGTCCAGCAGCACCATTTCTGCATCACGGGCCACGGCCTCACCATTCACCTGCACGGTACCGCGTAACACAATCAAGGCGGTATTCCAGCCATCAGGCAGTGAAAATTGTGTACTTTTACCCTGATTTAGCCGGATATCCCACACATTCAGTGGTGAAAAAGTCTTGGCAGGGCCATGTTCCCCGCCATATTCACCCGCAATAATGCGCAGGCTACCCGCATCTTCCGCCAAGGCGATGTGAGGAATAGTTTCCCGGCGAATCGCCTGATAACCGGGCGCTGTCATCTTGTCTTTGGCGGGTAAATTGACCCACAATTGCACCATTTCAAAAGCCCCGCCATGTTGTGCGAAATGCTCTGAATGAAACTCTTCATGCAAAATGCCGCCACCGGCCGTCATCCACTGCACATCACCCGGGCCAATAACTCCACCTTTACCGGTAGAGTCACGATGTTCGACCTCGCCGTGATACACAATGGTGACGGTTTCAAACCCACGATGTGGATGCTGCCCGACACCGCGCCGCTGGGTGGTCGGGGTAAAATCAGTCGGCCCGGCATAGTCCAACAGCAGGAAGGGGCTGAGCTGTTTACCATGGCTCTGGTACGAAAACAGTGAACGCACTGGGAAACCATCACCGACCCAATGTTGGCGCGGCGCGCGATAAATGCCTTGAACTTTTTTCATCATCATCTCCAGACAACATCATCAATAAGGTAGCGCAGCCTGGCGCTTTAATTCGCTTGGCTACAAGTTGGGTAAAGTATATATTCGGGATAATCTAAGCGGTAGATAGCAAAATTAGCTATCACTGTTCCATTATTGGAACAATGGTGGGGATAAATCTCAGGAGGCAGTGTATGCAGGATCTCAATGACCTCTATTATTATGCCGAGGTGGTCGAGCATGGCGGCTTTAGTGCCGCGTCCAGAGTGCTGGGAGTGCCAAAGTCAAAACTGAGTCGTCGGCTGGCCTCACTGGAAGAGCGGCTGGGGGTACGATTGCTGCAGCGCTCAACCCGGCGCTTTGCGGTAACAGAGGTCGGGCGCACTTATTATGAGCACTGCAAAGCTATGCTGGAAGAGGCTAAAGCGGCGCAGGAGTCGATTGATTTAACCCGTGCTGAGCCGCGCGGTGTGGTGCGTATTACCTGCCCAGTGGCCTTATTGCAGGCCACGGTCAGCACTATGTTGGCGGATTTCCTGGCCATTTGCCCGCAGGTCACCCTCCACCTTGAATCAACCAATCGGCAGGTTGACCCGGTCGCTGAAGCGATTGATATTGCTATTCGAGTTCGGCCCCCGCCTTTGCAAGACAGTGATTTGGTGCTGAAAGTGTTGGGGAATCGTTGTCAGTGCTTAGTTGCCAGCCCTGAATTGGTCGCGCGCCAAGGGGCGGTGACAGTCCCGGCTGATTTGACCGGCTGGCCCAGCCTGGGGTTAGGGCAGCCGCAGCAGGAATTTATCTGGAATTTAGCCGGGCCAGAGGGAGCACAGGCCGCAATTTACCATCAGCCACGGCTGGTGACCGCAGATATGACCACATTATGCAATGCGGCATTACGCGGCGTCGGCGCGGTGCAACTTCCGGTCATGATGGTGACTGAGCTTTTAGCCGCGGGCGCGTTAATTCGCCTATTGCCGCAATGGTCGCTGCGCCATGAGATTATCCATGCGGTTTTCCCCTCACGGCGCGGTTTATTGCCCTCGGTGCGCAGTGTGCTTGACTATCTGGAGCTGCGTTTTAGCCAACTTGATGACCGATAGCGCGAGCTTTCGTTAGTCACTGCTGATGGGGGAGCCAATATTGGCCGCCCAAACTTTAATTCGCTTATCCAGAGTGACAGTAAAACCTGATTTGAGTTGATGGTAGAGTTTATTCACTTTGTTGGCATCATGCAGGGTATAGCTTATGACCGTACGACTTGCCGATGTCAGGCAACTGTACTCGACTGCGAACATTTCATTATTGAAAGCGAACTCAGTGGTGGTTTTATTAATCGAGCAAGGTTCACTGCTCACCAGTGAAATCACCATATTGGCCCAGGGGGTTGTGGGGCCAGCAATGCTTATCAATACGGGTTCTTCATCCTCGGTTTGAGTCGCGCCATATAAAACGCCGGCCTGAATGTGCCAAATATTATATTCTTTAGGGTCATACACCGCATGGCAAAGGGGGGTAAAGGATAACGATAACGTCAGTACAAGTAAGGAGCGCACAGTCATTTCTGCAACACCGCCAAAATGGGAATTATCTTATATTAAGTGATTTTGTCGGCAGCACAAGCCAATGATTTTAATTGGCTAATTGTCCTGTTTGCGCATCGTAAACTGGCATTTTTTAAATGAAATATCGGCCGATTTGGTGATTTATATGCGGCTAATGCTTGTGGCGATGGTGCGAGTCAGGAAAGTGCGGATGCGAGTGCTCCATGGGCTGATGCTGATGTGGGTGTTTATGTGGCACATTGGCATTGATCGGGAATTCATGTGAATGCTGATGATGTTCGTCATGCAGATGTTCGTGCTCATGTACTAAGTCATCATGCTGGTGTTGATGGTCATGCTGTTCAGTCAGATGCAACCAAATCCCAATAGCCATCAACAGGCCGGCAATGACTAACGGCAAGGTGACGGCATCCCCCATAGCCACGGCCAGCGCAGCACCTAAGAATGGCGCAATCGAGAAATAAGCCCCGGTGCGCGCGGTACCCAGATGGCGTAAACCAATAACAAACAGCGCCAGGCTGACACCATAGGCAAAAAAACCCACCAGCAACGCGCCGGCTAAATTAGCCAGCGGTGGCCAGGTGGCCCCGAGGGTGAACGCCAGCCCAAGATTCACCAAGCCCGCAACCAATCCTTTGACCGAAGCTATCCAAGTGGCGTCTGTCAGTGAGACTTTGCGGGTCAGATTGTTATCAATCCCCCAGGCGAAACAGGCACCAAGAATCGCCAGTGTCGGCCATAATCCGGCGAAGCGAGCCTCTCCCGGCCAGCTTAAAATAGCCGCGCCGGCCACAATAACTATCATGCCCAAGGCGATGCGGCGGTCAAAGTTTTCTTTGAAAGCAAACCAGGCGAGCAGGGCAGTAAATACCCCCTCAGCATTGAGTAACAGTGAGGCCCCGGAGGCTGGCATACCGGTCAGGCCAATCATCAATAACACTGGCGCAATCATCCCGCCGGCGGTCATCGCCCCGATAAACCACCATAGCTCATGACGCGGCAGCTTGACTGGCGCTGCGCGCGTTATCAGCCGATAGAGTGCTAAACCTGCCCCCGAACCTAAATACAGCAAACCGGCCAGTAACCACGGGCTTACCGTATTCAGTAATTGTTTTGCCAAGGGCGTTCCGGCACCAAACAATACTGCCGCGGTTAATGCCGCCAAGACACCCGGTTGTCGCAGTCCATCATGCCATTTCATGGGGAAAACTCGGAAAATGAGAGAGTGAGTGGTGATTTTAGCTGATTAAACAGCCGGAAAGCCATTTCTGTTATAGAAAAGACTCCCGGCTGATTGAGAGGGTTAATTATCCACGGTCTGTCGATGGAACAATTCACGAAACACAGGATAGATATCTTCTGGCTCCCGAATATGTTGCATGGCAAAATTTTCGTACTTAGCTTGTAAATCTTCATATTCCCGCCACAGTGTCTGATGGGCTCGGCGGGTTATTTCAATGTAGCTGTAGTAGCGCACGACTGGCAGGATTTTTTTCGCCAGTAATTCATGGCAGAGCGGCGAGTCATCAGCCCAGTTATCACCATCCGAGGCTTGCGCCGCATAGATATTCCATTGTGCCGGGTCATAGCGCTCTTGCACCACTTCATCCATGAGTTTCAGCGCACTGGACACAATCGTCCCGCCGGTTTCTTGCGAATAGAAAAACTCCTGTTCATCCACTTCTTTGGCTTGCGTGTGGTGGCGGATATACACCACATCAACATTTTTATAAGTACGGCTCAGGAACAGGTACAGCAAAATATAAAATCGTTTTGCCATATCCTTAGTGGCTTGGTCCATGGAGCCAGAGACGTCCATCAGGCAGAACATCACCGCCTGACTTGAAGGTTCTGGACGGCGTTCATAATTTTTATAACGTAAATCGAAGGTATCGATAAAAGGTACCCGAGCAATTTTTTGCTTTAACTCGGCAATAGCTTTACGGACGCGCTCTTCTTCCAGCAATTGCGCCGGTTCTGAGTTTTCCAGTATTTTGAGTGTTTCTTCCAGCTCACGTAGTTCACGGCGTTTACTGGCGGTCATGGCAGTACGGCGAGCCAGTGAGTTTTGCAGTGACCGAACAACACTGATATTGGCTGGCACACCATTTGAGGTATAACCCGCACGATGGGTTTTAAACTCAGTCAGTTGTTTATATTGATTTTTCTTCAGATTCGGCAGCGCCAGATCTTCAAATAGCAAATCAAGGTATTCATCTTTGGAGATCTGAAAGACAAATTCATCCTCGCCTTCACCATCTTGGCCAGCATTTCCTTGGCCGCTCCCACCGCCACCGCCACCACCTTGAGGGCGCTCTACTCGGTCATTGGTGACAAAATGGTCATTACCGGGGTGCACCCGATGGCGCAAGCCCCCCCGGCCCTGATGGAACATCGGCTCATTGATGTCATCAATTGGTATCGAGACTGATTCACCACTCTCAATATCAGTTACCGACCTTTTATTGATAGCATCGGAAATTGATTGCTTAATTTGCGACTTATAGCGGCGTAAAAAGCGCTGGCGATTGACCATGCTTTTATTCTTGCCGTTGAGTCGTCGGTCAATAAAGTAGCCCATAGCTCCCCCAGCCCCTGCATCTTTCACGTCGTTGCTGTGTTGGCCGCCTTAACTCCCCGAGAACTTAGCGGATTAAGTTCCCGGGGGATCAGGTTATGATGATTTTCTTACCCGCAAATACCATTCACATAACAAACGAACCTGTTTACGGGTATAGCCTTTCTCCATCATCCGATCGACAAAATCATCATGTTTCTTCTGCTCATCCGTTGAGGTCTTGGCGTTAAAGGAGATAACGGGCAATAACTCTTCAGTGTTGGAAAACATTTTTTTCTCAATAACCGTGCGCAGCTTCTCATAACTGGTCCAGTTTGGATTGCGGCCATTGTTATTGGCTCTGGCGCGCAACACAAAATTGACGATTTCATTACGGAAGTCTTTCGGGTTGCTGATACCCGCGGGTTTTTCAATTTTCTCCAGTTCAGCATTCAATGATTCACGGTCAAACAATTGCCCGGTATCTGGGTCACGATACTCTTGGTCTTGAATCCAGAAATCGGCATAAATAACATAGCGGTCGAAAATATTCTGGCCGTACTCAGAGTAGGATTCCAGATAGGCAGTCTGAATTTCTTTGCCGATAAATTCGGCATATTTCGGGATCAGATAGCCTTTCAGGTGTTCGAGGTATTTCTCCGCCACATCTTGTTGAAATTGCTCACGTTCTATCTGCTGTTCCAGCACGTAGAAGAGGTGCACAGGGTTGGCAGCCACTTCTGCATGGTCAAAGTTAAACACCCGTGACAGGATTTTAAAGGCAAAACGGGTAGAAAGGCCGTTCATACCCTCGTCAACCCCGGCATAGTCGCGATACTCTTGATAAGACTTGGCTTTCGGGTCAGTGTCTTTCAGACTTTCACCGTCATACACCCGCATTTTGGAGTAAATGCTGGAGTTTTCCGGCTCTTTCATTCTGGAAAGAATAGAGAACCGCGCCAGTGTTTCCAAGGTGCCAGGGGCGCATGGCGCATGAGTTAATTCACTGTGATTCAATAGCTTGTCGTAAATTTTGATCTCTTCTGAGACCCGTAAGCAATAAGGCACTTTGACAATGTACACCCGGTCAAGAAATGCTTCATTGTTCTTGTTATTACGGAAAGTGACCCATTCTGATTCATTAGAGTGGGCGAGAATGATGCCGCTGAACGGCAGGGCAGATATCCCCTCGGTGCCGTTGTAGTTTCCTTCCTGGGTGGCGGTCAGCAGTGGATGCAGCACCTTAATAGGCGCTTTGAACATCTCTACGAACTCCATAATCCCTTGGTTTGCACGGCATAATGCCCCTGAATAGCCATAAGCATCGGGGTCATTCTGGGCGTGGTTTTCCAGTTTACGGATATCAACTTTACCGACCAGTGCGGAGATATCCTGATTGTTTTCATCACCGGGCTCGGTTTTCGCAATCGCTATCTGCTCAAGAATAGAGGGCCAGACTTTGATGACTTTAAATTTGGTGATATCGCCGCCAAATTCATGCAGACGTTTGGCCGCCCATGGCGACATGATTGTGCCGAGATAGCGGCTCGGGATGCTATATTCTTTGGCTAAAATCGCCGCATCTTCCTGCGGGTTAAATAAGCACAATGGGTGGTCATTGACCGGGCTGCGTTCACCATTGGCACTTAAAATATAGATAGGCACCCGTTGCATCAGGGCTTTTAGACGTTCGGCCAGTGATGATTTACCGCCGCCGACCGGGCCGAGTAAATACAGGATCTGTTTCTTCTCTTCTAGCCCTTGCGCGGCATGTTTGAGGTAAGAAACAATCTGTTCTATGGCTTCCTCCATACCATAGAATTCTTCAAAAGCAGGGTAGCGGGCGATAACTCGGTTGGAGAACAACCGAGACATGCGGGACTCGAGCGCGGTATCGACCATGACAGGTTCACCAATAGCCATCAGCAAACGTTCAGCCGCATTAGCATACGCGCTGCGATCTTGCTGACAGATAGTGAGGAACTCCTGCAGTGTGAACTCTTCGTCCTTGGCAGCCTCATAGCGCTGGCGATAGTGATCAAATATGTTCATAGCGATGCCCGTCCTGTTTGAATGGTTGGGAACATAAAATAATAGTAGCGCTTTATTGGGTTAAAATTTTGAAACTACTACCTTATTGTTATGGTCGCGTCTCTCATAAAGGTCAAGTTGACATTAACCACAGATTTGCCACCCTCAGTACAATAACCAACCATTATTTGGCAATTAAATCTATTTTTTATTTCATTTATAGTGTTTTATATAGAATTAATGATGATTATCTATTTGAATATCTTGTTATTTTATTGTAATCAAATCTACGTAAATTTTTAGGTTGTTAATTTATGGTTTATCGGAGATAAATTGTACGGAGCACAGTCATATTGGGCCGGGATGTGTAAAGATTTCGCCACGGACAAGCAATTGATTTACACTAAGTTAACTAATGATTTTGTTACCAAAGGGATTTATCCGTGAAAAAACATGACATAAAAACAAAGCAAGGCAAAACACTGGCGGTATTGGCGATAGCGAGTGCAGTTTGTATGCCGACGGCGATGGCTGGAACATGGTCTATCGGGGCATCAGCATTAGTGAGTCCTGACCCATATCGTGGCAAGAATGACCGTGTTTACCCGGTGCCTATTGTTTCTTATGAGAGCGATAACTTCTATTTCCGCACCTTGGCCGCAGGTTATTATCTGTGGAAAGATGATAGCAACCGCTTATCGATTGATGCCTATTATTTGCCACTGCACTTTACACCGGGTGACAGTGATGACCAGCAGATGAAGCAGTTGGATAAACGCCGCAGTACCATGATGGCCGGGATGTCTTATTCTCATATTGAGGATTGGGGGACTATCCGTGCCATGTTCTCCGGTGACATTCTGGATAACAGTGGCGGTTTTATCGGTGATCTGGCCTATCTTTACCGCTTTAATGTTGATAGTTGGACGTTAACACCGGGGGCAGGTGTTAGCTGGAACAGTGGTGATCAAAACAGCTATTACTACGGGGTGAGCAGCGGTGAGTCAGCACGTAGTGGTCTGTCGCAGTATAGCCCGAATGATAGCTGGTCACCGTATCTGGAGTTGACCGCTAACTACAATATCAATCCAAACTGGAATGCTTTCTTTACTGGCCGCTATATTCACCTAGCAAATGAAGTGAAGAATAGCCCGATGGTCGATGCATCCTGGACGGGAGTATTGTGGACTGGGGTCACTTACACTTTCCGTTAATTCATCGAGCGCCGTACCTGAACACTAAAAATGGGGCTTAAAGCCCCATTTTTTATTGCAATGCCCGCTGCTATTGGGAATTTTTACGGCT
This sequence comes from Yersinia hibernica, assembly GCF_004124235.1. NCBI lineage: Bacteria > Pseudomonadati > Pseudomonadota > Gammaproteobacteria > Enterobacterales > Yersiniaceae > Yersinia > Yersinia hibernica. The sequence continues at coordinate 2,005,160 of NZ_CP032487.1, read as the reverse complement.
ACGAATGGTCATGGCGAGGCGTGCAGGGGCATCGGGAGTCGCCACCAACGGTTTATTTACCCGCGCAGTTTCTACGCAAACCATCGTCTTATAGCCATCATTTGGCATATCCACCATGCTGCTGGACAGCTCAGCACCTGGATTCCAAGCCACCACATCACTTTGATGATGATGATGTACTTCAATGGTGCGCTTCAGTGCGGCATCTTTTATCAGGCTATAAGCTTCTGGCTGTGTGTAGATTCGGTCAGTCTGGCCATTAAAGACCAAGTCGCCTTGTTGGGTGGCATCCGCAACTTTCAGCACTTTATCTAAGTATTTCCCGCCCAAGCCGCTGATTCTAATTTGGTTTATATCGCCAATCTGGAAGTAGGTATGTAAAGCTGCCACGGCTTCGTAATCACCATGTGATTCTAATTCCATTTCACATTCATCGCCTAACTTGAAGCGGGCAATCAACGTGAATGGATGCGGCCAGAATTTACGTGATGCATCGCTGTCTTCCAATGTGAAAGTGAGGATAACCCCATGCTCATTTTCATCATGGGCGCTGAGAGTCCATGGCAGCAAACGAGCAAACCCATGGGAGGGTTGTGCTGAGGGGCCAAACCACGGCCAGCAGATAGGCACACCGCCACGAATAGCGACGCCGTCTTTAAATGGCGTGTTATTACTCAACCAGATGATAGGTTGCTCACCACTCGGCTGGAATGCCAGTAAATGAGCACCTTGCAAGCTGACCGCGGCACGAACTTTCGGGTGGGAAACGACCACAATCGGCAGTTCATCTAACTGGCGCTGGCTGATGTAAGGCGAAATTTGTTCAACAACAGGTAGGGTGAATACTTTCTCGTTCATTCGTTTGGCCTTATGGGAAAGGGGCTAGAGATCCATTGAACTTCAGTCTTTCGATAATATCACAGGCTTGATATCTTGCAGCAAGTCGGCGATAAAGTAGTAGTGAATCATTGATATTGCGCAATTTTTTTATCGTGATGAGATAGGCGGGCGGGGGAGTTTATCCGTAACAGATAATAAAAAAGCCACCCGAGGGTGGCCTTTGGCAGACATCGACATCAATCCATTATTTGGAGATGTGAGAGATCAGATCCAGAACTTTGTTTGAGTAGCCAGTTTCGTTATCGTACCAAGAAACCAGTTTTACAAAGTTGTCATTCAGCGCGATACCTGCTTTAGCATCGAATACTGAAGTCAGTTTTTCGCCGTTGAAATCGGTAGAAACAACGTCGTCTTCGGTGTAACCCAGAACGCCTTTCAGCTCGCCTTCTGAAGCAGCTTTGATAGCGGCACAGATTTCTTTATAAGAAGCTGGTTTTTCCAGACGTGCAGTCAGGTCAACAACAGAAACGTTAGGGGTAGGAACGCGGAACGCCATACCGGTCAGTTTGCCGTTCAGTTCTGGGATAACTTTACCCACGGCTTTAGCCGCACCGGTAGAAGAAGGGATGATGTTCTGGGATGCGCCGCGGCCGCCGCGCCAGTCTTTGTGAGACGGGCCATCAACAGTTTTCTGAGTTGCGGTGGTTGCATGCACAGTGGTCATCAGCGCTTCAACGATACCGAACTTGTCGTTGATAACTTTAGCCAGTGGAGCCAAGCAGTTAGTGGTGCAAGAAGCGTTAGAAACGATTTCTTGGCCAGCGTAAGCCTTGTGGTTAACGCCCATAACGAACATTGGGGTATCATCTTTAGAAGGACCAGTCAGAACCACTTTCTTAGCACCTGCAGCGATGTGCTTACGTGCAGTTTCGTCAGTCAGGAACAGGCCAGTTGCTTCAGCAACAACATCGACGTTAACTTCATTCCACTTCAGGTTAGCCGGATCTCTCTCTGCGGTAACACGGATGGTTTTACCGTTAACAACCAGGTGGCCGTCTTTTACTTCTACAGTACCGTCGAAACGACCGTGGGTAGAGTCGTATTTCAGCATGTACGCCATGTAGTCAGCGTCCAACAGGTCGTTGATTGCAACGATCTCGATGTCAGAACGTTCCTGAGCAGCACGGAAAACAATGCGACCGATACGGCCAAAACCGTTGATACCTACTTTGATAGTCATATATTCCACCAGCTATTTGTTAGTGAATAAAAGGTTGGTTGTAAAATTACAAAAACCTTACCGAGCGTCAAGCGGAATCGTGTCAATTATTGCTACAAATCAAACCAAGGCCGGTAGATCGAACATTAATCACGCGTTTCCAGATACGATTAGCCTCATTTTTATATTGGGGCGAATTATTCAGTTTAAAGTGAGAATCAGTAAGATTTGCGATTTTTATCACATTTATACTGTTGCCGCTTTGATGGCATACAGTTTAGGACAATTTTAACTGCTTTGTTGTTAATTTTTTGTTATTATTAGACGTTGTTTTCGTTGACTTTATTCCCTGCCAGAGAACCGCACAAATGGCTAAAGAACCAAACCCTACAGAAAATATTGAGAAACTGTCCGATATTCAGCGGCATGTCACCCAACAGCGGGGGACAGAAGCCCCTTTTAGTGGCAAATTACTGCATAATAAACGCGAGGGTGTTTATCAATGCTTGTGCTGCCACCAGCCGCTATTTATCTCCGAATCAAAGTTTGATTCCGGTTGTGGTTGGCCGAGTTTCTACCAGCCGCTTGATGCCGAGTCTATCCGCTATATTGATGATTATTCTCACAATATGCACCGCATTGAAATTCGCTGCGGCAACTGTGATGCGCATCTAGGGCATGTGTTCCCGGATGGCCCGCAGCCCACCGGCGAGCGCTATTGCGTGAACTCGGCATCACTCAATTTTGTTGATGACCAGAATGGCGAACAAACTGCGGGCTAACCGCTGTTTATCACCGCCATTTTACTGATGAAAAATCGATTCAGCTTATTATTCGTTTACTGAGGATGCTCTGATGGAGCTTGAAGACCTGATTTCAGTGATGACGCCCGAAATTTACCAGCGTTTGATGCAAGCGGTGGAACTCGGTAAATGGCCAGATGGTGTGGCTCTGACAGCGGAACAGAAAGACAATAGCTTGCAAATGGTGATGTTGTGGCAGGCGCGACATAATGAGGATGCTCAGCATATGAGCATTGGTAGCGATGGTCAGATAGTCATGAAAACTAAGCAAGAGTTGAAGCAGCAATTCAGTCAGCCGACTTTGGTCAAGTTAAAGCCTGAGTAAGTGCAAATGCCAGTCACACCGACGGCACAAAAAACGGAGCCAGTGAGGCTCCGCTGATATTTATTTTTGCTGAGTTAGCGGGCGCTAAGTTGCTGTATTTCGGCTATAAATTGCGCCAGTGACTGTATGCTTGCCCCGGACTGACTCATGACTTTAAGGGCCTGCTGGCTATCTTGCGGCTGTAGGTTAACTCCCCGGCAGCCATCACTGATGACGGATGTTTTATAATCTAGAGCTAATGCATCCAATACGGTGTATTTCACACAGTAATCCGTTGCCAACCCCATAATGAACAAATGCTCGATTCCCTGCTGGCGTAACCAACCATCCAGTGAAGTTTTTGCCCGTCGGCCATTGTCGAAAAAGGCGCTATAGCTATCGATATCCGGGTCTTGGCCTTTGCGGAAAATTTGGCTTATTGCCGCCTGTGTTAACTCGGGATGAAATTGGGCACCGGTTTTATCTTGCACACAGTGCACCGGCCACCACACCTGGGTTAACCCCTCTAATTCGCCGACAGTCCACGGTTCAGCCTGTGAGTTTATGGCAAAACTGCGATGTTCAGCAGGATGCCAATCTTGGCTGGCGATGACCGGTATTTTGTGAGTCACACAGGCTTCAATGGCCTGATTAGCAATGGCAATCACCGCGTCACCTTCGGTCACCGCCAGCGCCCCCCCGGGGCAGAAATCATTTTGTAAATCAATTAAGAGCAGTGCTGCGTTCATTCACATGCCACCCGGTCAGTTAGTTTCGCTGAGTTCACCGCGCAGGTTTTGTTGCATCAAGCGGCGAATGTCTTCAGGAGATAAGCATTGGCTTAGTAAATAATGCAGCTTTGTCAGCGCCGCCTCTACCGTCATATCAAAGCCACTGATAACCCCGGCGTGCGCCAAGGCATTTCCAGTTGCGTACCCCTCCATATTGACGCTACCAGAAATACATTGTGTCAGATTGACCACCACAATTCCGCGCTCGCTGGCATTTTTTAACTCATCCAGTAACTCTGCTTTTTGTGGTGCATTGCCCACCCCATAGGAGCGCAAAATAAGCGCTTTGACCGGTTGCAGCAGGAAATTACGCACCACCGCCCCGGATATACCCGGATAAATAGTGACCACGCCAATAGGTTGAGGTGTGATGCTATGAACTATCAATGGGCCATTGTTGATGGGGGATGCAACCGAAACCACCCGACGGATGTGGATACCGGCTTCTAGCAGCACGGAGAGGTTCGGTGAGGCGAATGCATCAAACCCGTCAGCATGGGCTTTGGTGGTGCGGTTGCCGCGAAACAGTTTGTTATTAAAGAATAAACTGACTTCATTCACCGGATGATTAGCCGCTAAATACAGGGCATTCAGCAAGTTGGTCTGCCCGTCAGAGCGTAATTCTGCCAAGGGAATTTGTGAGCCGGTGACAATCACCGGCTTGGCCAGATTTTCTAACATGAAAGAAAGGGCGGAGGCGGTGAAGGCCATGGTGTCGGTGCCGTGCAAAATCACAAAACCATCGTATAAATCGTAATTTTGCTGAATATCATTGGCAATATGCTGCCAGTCCTCCGGTGTCATATCCGAGGAATCAATTAATGGAGCATATTCATGGATAGTAAAATCTGGCATTTCGGGCCGATGGAACTCAGGCATGAGCGCAAGCTGGCGCTGAAGATGGCCGGAAACAGGAATATATCCATTATCCGAGCGCTGCATACCAATAGTCCCGCCGGTATAGGCGACATAAATAGATTTCTTTTGCATGAGTCATTTGCCTGGAAAATCGTACGCAATCAGATGAGTGGATTATAAGGGGACTGGCGAGGAAAAAAAGCCCGGCAGATGCCGGGCGGAGTATTTATCTGCAATTTAAGACACTAACTAGCGCACATCACCACAGTTTAGGCATAAAGCATAACTATTCTGTGGGTCATTGAGGGTGTTTAATAAGTTTGGTTGATCTTTTACGGCGTGCGCCAAAGCAGAAATTGGCGCTGGCAACCAGGCTTGGATAGCCGCAGGTAACATCGCCTGAACTGACGCACTCATCTGGCCGAAAATTAAATCACTGAGACTCGGTTCATCAACAAACCAATTTAATTGCCACGTTTTCAGTTGCGCCAACTCAGCGACTTTCTTAACGGCATCATCAAAATCACCCAGTTGATCCACTAAACCATTATTTTTGGCATCACTACCAATCCACACATGGCCTTGCGCGATTTGATCAACTTGCTCAGGTGTTTTGTGGCGCGAGCTCGCGACCAGGTCAATAAAGGTTTTATAGCCATTCTCAATATTGATTTGCATCAGCTGAGAGAATTCAGGTGGTAAATCCTTAGTGACTGACACATTCGCCAGTGGCGAGGTTGCCACACCGTCGGTATGGACACCAATGCTCTCCAGTGAGTTTTGGAAAGTATTAATCACGCCGAAAATACCTATCGAGCCCGTCAGGGTGCTAGGGTTGGCAATGATATAATTGGCCGGGGTTGAGATCCAATAGCCGCCAGAGGCTGCCATACCGCCCATCGAGACGACCAAGGGTTTATTGGCGGCGCGTAATGCGGTTAATTCAGAGCGAATCAGTTCAGAAGCGCTAACACTGCCACCTGGGCTGTTGACTCGCAAGATAACGGCTTTGACTTTCGGATCTAAACGCGCCTGACGAATTTGTGCCGCCAGCGCATCACCGCCAACATTCCCTGGGGTCTGTGGCCCATCCATAATTGCGCCGTTAGCAAACAGCACCGCTATCTGCTCACCTTGCTGCGGGGCGGGCGTTGGCTGATAATCATAAATACTGACAAAGTTGAAGTCATTATTCTTCTTATCCCAGCCAAAGGTTTTAACCAGCTCATTTTCCACATCCGGCCGAGCCGCTAATTGATCGACTAATTTGCTGGCCAGTGCATACTGCGCGGGAGAGCCGCCTGCTGCCTGCAATCCGCTGATAACCCCGGCAGCTCCTGGGAACAATTGCTCTGGCGTTAATTGCCGATTTGCCGACACGGCCGTGAGGTAATTTTGCCATAATCCGCCAATCCAACGGCTGTCGGCTTCGCGTGCCGCTGGCGACATATCATCACGAATCATCGGCTCCACCGCCGATTTATAGGTGCCAACGCGGAAGATATTGGTGGTGACTTTGAGTTTTTCCAACAATGATTTGTAGTACAGGTTATTGCTGGCAAAACCATGCAGATCAACCGCGCCTTGCGGTGACAGATAGATTTTGTTGGCAAAACTGGCTAAATAATATTGCGTCTGATTATAACTGTCGCCAATAGCATAAATTGGTTTACCGGTGTCGCGAAATTCCCGCAGCGCCTTACCAATATATTGCAAAGAGGGCTGATCAGCGCCGGTAAAGTCACTCAGTGATAGCACCAAACCAGTAATATTATTGTCGGTTTTTGCCAGACGAATGGTTTCTACAATATCAAACAGGGAGTTTTCCTGTAGGCGATTACTGGATGCCCCTAATAATTCACGCCCCAATTGACGCAACTTATTATTCACCGCCGGCTGATCGACCACGACCCCGCTTAAATTCACTAACAGCGCGCCTTTAACCGGTTCTGCCGGTCTGTTTTGGAACTGAAGGTAAATACCGACACCGACCAAAATCAGCAGTATCAGGAAAAGATTAAGAATAAACTCTCTGACAAAATTCAGCAGACGCCAGGTCCACTTGAAAAAGCCAGCAATAATTCGCCACAAAGTGCGCATGTTATCTCCAACAAAACCGGGCAAGTATCGTTATCCTAATGACCTGACGGACAAAAGTCAGCTTTAAATCACCGTGAAGTATAGCGAATAGGTCAACACTGGTAACAAAACGACAACTTATGCTACCGTGCTGAAAATAAAAATCGCTATCAGGAGAAAATGATGGATGCATTGCAACTGTTACTCAACCGGCGCTCGGCGTCGCGTTTAACTGCCCCAGCCCCGGCAGGCGAAGCATTGGAACACATTATCCACGCAGGAATGCGGGCTCCAGATCACGGCACCTTGCAGCCGTGGCGCTTTGTTTTAATTCAAGATGAGGGTCTTGAGCGCTTTAGCCAATTGCTACAGGATGCGGTGAAACATGATGGTTCTGATGAGGCGGTACTGGAAAAAGCGAAATTAGCCCCTTTCCGCGCCCCACTGATTATTGCTGTTATTGCGCATGTGACTGAAAATCCTAAAGTACCCAATTGGGAACAGGTTGTGTCTGCCGGTTGTGCGGTGCAGGCGATGCAGATGGCTGCTCTGGCGCAAGGTTTTAATGGTATCTGGCGCACCGGGTCTTGGACGCAACATCCTGTTGTTCGTCAGGGTTTTGCTTGCCGCGAAGCGGATGAAATTGTCGGCTTCCTGTACCTTGGCACCGCGCAATTGAAATCCGCGACCAAAGTGACGCCACCGGACTACACGACGTTTGTCCGCTATTTCTAACCGTTATAGCCTATTTATCACGCGATACGGCGCAGCCTGTGGCTTTTATCGGCAATAAGCTGCGTTTTCGCCCGCTTTGTGACCAACCTATCTGCCCAAACACCGCTCTCTACTTACTAAGCTAAGCTATAGGCGCTACCATAGACAGCTTGGATATTTGCCCTGTATGCATCATTGCTGACCAAATAGCTTACTTATTGATTGAACTGCTTATTACTGAACCATCAAACGGGAGAGTGTTATGACATCGCCAGCGATACGTCTTACTCAATACAGCCACGGAGCGGGTTGCGGTTGCAAAATTTCGCCCAAAGTATTGGATAAAATTTTACATTCGGAGCAACAAAAGTTTCTTGACCCGCGCCTGCTGGTGGGCAATGAGACCCGTGATGATGCCGCCGTTTATGATATTGGCAATGGGGTCGGTATTATCAGCACCACCGACTTTTTTATGCCGATCGTCGATGATCCCTTCGATTTCGGCCGCATTGCTGCCACGAATGCCATCAGTGATATTTATGCCATGGGCGGTAAACCTATTATGGCAATAGCCATTTTAGGTTGGCCAATTGACAAGTTGGCCCCTGAAGTTGCCCAGCAAGTGATTGAAGGCGGGCGCTATGTGTGCCAGCAGGCGGGTATTTCGTTGGCCGGTGGGCACTCTATTGATGCGCCGGAGCCTATTTTTGGTTTGGCGGTTACCGGTATTGTCGGCACTGAGCAGGTTAAGAAAAACAGCGCCGCAACCGCAGGTTGTAAGCTATTTCTCACCAAACCTTTGGGGATTGGCATTCTCACGACGGCAGAGAAAAAAAGTCAATTGCGGCCAGAACATCAAGGTATTGCGACTAACACCATGTGCCAGTTGAATAAATCTGGTGCTGATTTTGCCCATATCCCAGGGGTCACCGCCATGACGGATGTGACCGGTTTTGGTCTATTAGGGCATTTAAGTGAAATTTGTCAGGGATCGGGTGTTCAGGCAACATTACATTTTTCGGCTATTCCGCGCTTACCGGCAGTTGAAGAGTATATTGCCGCGGGTTGTGTGCCGGGAGGAACCGGGCGTAATTTTGACAGTTATGGCCATCTGATTGGCAAAATGTCTGATTTGCAAAAGAATTTACTCTGTGACCCGCAGACATCAGGGGGGTTACTGTTGGCGGTATTACCGCAAGCTGAGGCGCAAGTGCAGGAAATTGCAGCTCAACAGGGTATAACGCTCAGTGCGATTGGTGAGCTGAATGTGACGGATAACAGCCGCGCCTTGATTGAGATAACAGAATGACCTTTTCTTCTTTGACGTATTCGCGCGGTGAATGATGCGACTTTTTATTGCCGAAAAACCCAGTCTGGCGCGGGCGATAGCGGATATTTTACCAAAGCCGCATCGCCGGGGTGATGGATTCATTGCCTGCGGTAGTGACCAAATGGTGACTTGGTGTGTCGGCCACTTGTTAGAACAAGCCCAGCCTGATGCCTACGACAGCCGCTATGCGCGTTGGTCATTGGCTGATTTACCCATCATCCCTGAAAAATGGCAGTTGCAGCCGCGCCCTTCAGTCAGTAAACAATTGAATGTTATCAAGCAGTTGCTACAGCAAGCTGATGAAGTTATTCATGCGGGAGACCCAGACCGCGAAGGGCAGCTTTTGGTTGACGAAGTATTGGATTACCTCGATTTAGCCGCAGAAAAAAAGCAAAACGTACGGCGTTGCTTGATTAATGACTTAAACCCGCAGGCGGTGGAACGTGCGGTGGAGCGCTTGCGCTATAACCGCGAGTTTATCCCGCTTTGTGTCTCGGCCTTAGCGCGAGCCCGGGCCGATTGGCTGTATGGCATCAATATGACTCGCGCCTATACCATTCTTGGGCGCAATGCGGGCTATGACGGGGTGTTGTCGGTTGGCCGTGTCCAGACGCCAGTATTGGGGTTAGTGGTTCGCCGTGATGAAGAAATAGAAGATTTTGTTCCCAAAGATTTTTTTGAAGTTAAAGCCCATATTATTACGCCAGCTCAGGAGCGTTTTATTGCCCTATGGCAGCCGAGCGACTCTTGTGAATCTTATCAGGATGAAGAAGGGCGCTTGTTACATCGCCCACTGGCCGAACACGTGGTTACCCGCATCACCGGCCAGCCCGCCTTTGTCACCTCGTATAATGATAAACGGGAATCAGAAACCGCGCCATTGCCATTCTCGCTGTCAACTTTGCAGATTGAGGCGGCAAAACGATTCGGGCTGAGTGCCCAGCAAGTCCTGGATATTTGTCAGCGATTATATGAAACGCACAAATTGATTACGTATCCGCGCTCAGATTGCCGATACCTACCAGAAGAGCATTTTGCTGGGCGACACTCGGTGCTCAATGCTATCAGCATCCATCAGGCAGACCTTTTGCCGCTGGATGTGATGGACAGCGACCGGCGCAATCGTTGCTGGGATGACAAAAAGGTGGATGCCCACCACGCCATTATTCCGACGGCGCGAGCCAGCAAAGTGAATTTGACGGCGGATGAGAGCAAAGTTTATCGATTAGTGGCACAGCAATATCTGATGCAATTTTGTCCTGATGCGCAGTTCCGTAAGTGTGTGATTGAATTGGATATTGCGGGCGGTAAGTTTATTGCTAAAGCCCGTTTTCTGGCTGAAGCCGGTTGGCGCACCTTGCTCGGCAGTAAAGAGCGAGATGAGGAGAATGAGGGGGCACCCTTGCCGGTGGTTGCGAAGGGAGCGGAATTACTGTGTGAGCGCGGTGAAGTTGTGGAGCGCCAAACCCAGCCGCCACGCCCCTTTACCGATGCCAGTTTGTTATCTGCCATGACCGGTATTGCACGCTTTGTGCAAGATAAAGAGCTGAAGAAAGTATTGCGCGCCACTGATGGCTTAGGAACCGAAGCAACACGCGCCGGTATTATTGAGCTATTGTTCAAACGTACTTTTTTATTTAAAAAGGGTCGTTACATCCATGCAAGCCCGGCGGGAAGAGCATTAATACACGCACTACCGGATATCGCCGCTCGTCCAGATATGACGGCGCATTGGGAGTCGACGCTGACACAAATCAGCGAGAAAAACTGCCGCTATCAGGATTTTATGCAACCGCTGGTGGCGACATTGCAGGATTTAATCAGTCAGGCAAAACAGAATCGTTCGCCCCAGGTTTTCCGTGGGTTACCCGCCGCACCTGCTGGGGTGATAAAGAAACGTAAAAAAACCGTATCCAAAGCCAAGGAGAATAAATCATGAGAATATGGGTCATTCTGGGGGGGATCAGTTTTGCCACTCTTATTTCCGGTCAGGTTTTGGCCAACCGGAATAATGTGGATGTTGTTGTTCCTTTACCGCCTGAAATTTGGAATAACTCATCAAATCGCAATACTAACAATAATCCGTGCACACGTTGCTGTATTTACCAAAACCAGAATTATTCAGAAGGTGCTGTATTGCGGGTTGAGGGGGAGGTGTTACAGTGTGTGCGAGACCCCAATGTGATTGGAACTAATCCATTGATCTGGAAAAGATTAACTCGGTAATTGCTGACTATTTTTGGCGGATATAAGCATCCAATAATGGGATGTCAGCGGGGGCCAGTGGGTAATGATAAGCCTCCTCTGGCGTTAACCAAACCAGCGCAGAATGGCAATGCAAGATGGGCTCCCCACTGAAGCTTGCAACAAGCCATGCATGGAGCCGAATAGTGCATTGCGGTAAATCCCATTGATGAGTGGCGATATATCTACTCACTGTGGCATCAATATTTAATTCTTCGGCAAGCTCACGTACCAATGCTTGCGGCTGGCTCTCTCCCGCTTCGACTTTCCCGCCAGGAAATTCCCACAAACCCGCTTGGTCGCGATGGATATCGCGTTGCGCCAGTAAAATTTTGCCGTTTCGTTCAATAATTGCCGCGACGACATCGATCATTTTATATTTGCCTGATTAGCGTGAGTTATTTATTTTGTAAACAAAAAGCCCTATCAGTAAATAGGGCATATCAAAATCAGCAATAACTAAAGGGCAAACTCAGCCCATACCGGGGCGTGATCCGATGGTTTTTCCATGGCTCTAATGTCGTAATCAATTCCGGTAGAGATGCAGCGCGCGGCTAGCGGCTGGCTGGCCAGCAATAAATCTATGCGCAAACCTCTATTCTCATCAAAACCCCGTGACCGGTAATCAAACCACGAGAATTGGTTGTTGCCATCAGGATTAGCTGCACGGAATGTATCCACCAAGCCCCAATTTTGCAGGCGGGCGAGCCACTCCCGCTCTTCGGGCAGGAATGAACATTTCCCGGTACGCAACCAGCGCTTACGGCTATCTTCACCAATACCAATATCCAGGTCCGTTGGGCTGATATTTAAATCGCCCATAATCAGCACATGGGCATCAGCGCTAAGTTGTTGCTCTAAATACTGTTGCAAATCAGCATAAAAACGTTCTTTAGCCGGAAATTTTGTGGGGTGGTCACGGCTTTCTCCTTGCGGGAAATAACCATTTATAACGGTTAAAGGGCCATGGGGGGTGGCAATGTCGGCCATAATAATACGGCGCTGCGCACCTTCTTCATCAGTAGGGAAGCCACGTCGAATGGCCAAAGGTTCATTTTTGGTTAACAGCGCAACACCGTAATGGCCTTTTTGCCCATGATAAAAGACGTGATAACCATGCTGACTAACTTCTTCCAGAGGAAACATATCATCATGTACTTTTGTTTCCTGAAGTCCGATAACATCTGGCTGATGTTGTTCGATTATAGCCGCCAGTTGATGAGGTCGAGCACGTAGGCCATTGATATTAAAAGAGACAAACTTCATGGTCAGCACCGTATATTCACTAGAAATGACTCCGAATATTAGCAGATGCCAAGTAAAAATGTAATGCACAGTAAGAGAATAAGTAATAAATCATCATTAAAATAGATTATGAGAAACCATTTATAAAAAATAAAACTTTAAATTACTGTGGCAATATTATTTATCTGGAGTAAGGCGTTATTATTGTGTGAGATGTTGGATATAACTACCACTCCTTTAGATATTCTGCCCCCAATCATTTCTGTAGAATAGTGCCATTTTAATGCGCACAAGCTGATTTTATTTTTCACCATTAATGACATCATGAGTATCTATTGATGAACTTTATTTATTATCCAAATGAAAAATGGATTCTATCATATTCACTGTCGCCATAAATAATTAATTTTTTTTGATTTTATATAGATTAGCAGCGATTTTTGTTTTTTCATAATAAATAGTGTTAACTGATTTTGTAACATGAAGAATAAAAAATAGTTATTTAATATCATAGATCTACATTGATTTCTCTGTTAGAAATGTTTGTAATGTTAGAGTGGTAATAGGCAAAGTCTCCAAAACTTTGATTGCAAAAAATGCAACTTCACGTCGTTAGTGTCTACGCGACAATCATCTTTGATAATATATCTACGAATTACTCTAAATCCAATTGGTGTCTTTTATATTATATATTAAATAATATCTACAGTTAGCATTATATACGTAGGCATGCTTGTTTTTTTTCTGATAAATTTTTACGCAAAGCAAAGGATTGGTGAATTATGTTTCTATCTCGTAAGTTAGAGGCCTTTATGGCCGTCGTTGAAAATGGTTCGCTGAGTAAGGCTGCAAGAGTGATGAACAGAACCACGCCCCCCGTGGCAAAGTCTATAAAAGACTTTGAAAGCATAATAGGAAAAAAATTATTTAAACGAGAGAAGTTTGGCATGAGTTTAACGCGAGACGGAGAAGTTTTATATAATGATCTAAAAGATTTGTATCAGCAAGAAAAAGAAATAACCAAAAAACATCTTACCGGTCATGTTTCCAATGTCATCAATATTTATTACGACTGGGGGAAAAGTGAGAAATTAACAAAGTTATATAAAGTGGCAGAAAAGAATAATATTCAAGCTAATATAATAAAATTTTATTACGAAAATATTGATGAGATTGGAGATTATGATGGAAACTCAGGTCGTGACGCAAACTTAGTGTTGGTGTACTCTTTACCCTTTGGATGATTGATGGCAAAGATTGATGTGGTTTGTCCTCGCTGTTCTGAAACTCATGGGGTTATCCGAAACGGCCACTCCGGCTCAGGGGCGCAGCTCTATCGCTGTAACCAATGCCTGAAGACCTTCCAGCTCAGCTATCGCTACAACGGAGCTAAACCCGAAACCCATCAGGCCATCGTTGATATGGCGATGAACGGCTCCGGATGCCGCGATACAGCACGGGTTCTACGGATAAGCCTCAATACCGTTCTGCGTCATCTAAAAAACTTACGCCGCACCAGGTAGCGCAAAACGTAGAGCCTAGCGCAGAGGTGGTTATCTGCTGTGAAGCCGATGAGCAGTGGTCATATGTCCGCTGTAAAGGCAATCAACGCTGGCTGTTTTATGCCTATGACCGCATCCGAAAGCGCGTTATCGCCCATGTATTTGGCCCGCGAAATGCTTTGACATTAAAGCGTCTTCTGGTTTTGCTGAGCCAGTTTAGCATTGCCTTCTACATGACCGATGCCTGGCCGGTATACCGCACTTTATTGTCCTCAACCAGTCATGTTATCAGCAAGAAATACACCCAGAGGATAGAGCGACATAATCTGAACTTGCGAACCCATCTCAAACGGTTAGCCCGCAAGACTATCTGCTTCTCAAAATCAGAAGAAATGCACGATAAGATCATCGGATGGTATCTGACAATTAACCATTACCACTAAATCTGCGGCACGACCGAAACTCACTTATTCTTTCATCGGAAAGAATTAATAGTGACAGATTTATATTATTAAATGAGGTGCCAGATAGCGGCTTTGGCATTTATGGTAGAAAAGATATAATTAATGAGAGTCAAGATATCATAAATATTCTTCATAATAACACGTGGCTGTGTAATCCGACTTTATACAGAAGTCAATTCGTTAAGAATCTAGAAGAATCTGTTAAAAAACAACATAGTAAAGTAAGTGTACGGCAGGTTGATAACTTGGCTTGCTGTTTGGATTTTATCTATACTGGCCGCTATATCTGTATTACAGACTCTATTATGGATAATTTTAATGGTGACTCAAAGTTGGATTTTATAAACTTAACCAATTTTCAAGATGAAAATAAATTGTATTTCTACAAATCCAGATCTCATTCAAGTGTGTTAAATGGCTTAATAGATTATATCTATACCTTGGTGTAAATACGTCATATTAATCTCCTTTCGACGAGAATTATCTCCTTTCACGGAAGGGAATTTTTTTGACGGATTTTATATCAGAAAATTGAGGATATTATAAGATGATGGTGGTGGGGGAAGGATTCGAACCTTCGAAGTCGATGACGGCAGATTTACAGTCTGCTCCCTTTGGCCGCTCGGGAACCCCACCACTGATTTGTGGTTTTGATGCTTAAATACTGGCCGTATTGTGTAGTTCGCTGTTCATAAAGATGGTGGTGGGGGAAGGATTCGAACCTTCGAAGTCGATGACGGCAGATTTACAGTCTGCTCCCTTTGGCCGCTCGGGAACCCCACCACTGGCCTAACTGCTTAACAATACTGTTTTGGTAAGCGGGGCGCATCATATCAAATGAAGCGCCCCTGTAAAGACTTGAAATGAAAAAAATAATTTGTTCGGTGATTTTTTGTCCGTGACGATGATTATATGGACAAAAAATATCGATTTATTGTGAGCTTATAGAATAACAGTGCGATTGCCGTAAACAAAAACACGCTGCGCTAATACACGATAAAGTGCGCGGCTCAGTACATTCTTTTCTACATCACGCCCAGCCCGCATCATATCTTCGGCAGTATATGAGTGATCTACGTGAATCACGTCCTGCATAATGATTGGGCCCTCATCCAGACTGTCATTAACATAGTGCGCAGTCGCACCAATGATTTTCACGCCGCGTTCATAAGCTTGGTGATAGGGGCGTGCGCCAATAAATGCGGGCAAGAATGAATGGTGAATATTAATAATCTGATAGGGGAAGCGCTGCACAAAAGCGGGCGTCAGCACTCGCATATATTTAGCCAGCACCACATAGTCTGGCTGGTATTGTTCAATCTGTTCAATCAAACGTTGATCATGCTGGTCGCGGGTGAGCCCTTCATGGCTAATAAGATGGAAGGGAATATCAAAACGCTCAACTAAATTCTGTAATGCATCATGGTTGCCAATGACAGCCGCAATTTCAACATCCAGACCACCGTAGGCGCTTTTCATTAATAAGTCGCCAAGGCAATGTGCCTCTTTTGTCACCATAATGACAATGCGACGACGCCCGGCGGTATGTAATTCGCGGTTGGTCCCTTCTGGCAATGCATCATCCAGATCAGCCAGCAGGGTTGTGTCGTTGAAAATACCCTCAAGCTCTGTACGCATGAAAAAGCGACCGGTCAGATGATCAACGAATTCATTATTTTGCACAATATTCAGCTGGTGCTTGTAACAGATATTGGTGATCTTGGCGATTAAGCCTTTAGCATCAGGGCAAATAGTGCGTAACACTTTCTTTTGTACATTCTGGTGTGGCATAAGGTGGTAAATCCTGTCTTAACATGACTTGATGTGATGTAAATGTTCGATACTACGGGCGGTAAAAGGGCTATTTGACCATTAGCGCCCGCAGCATTTCTTATATTTTTTCCCCGAACCACATGGGCAGATATCATTTCGCCCCACCGATGGCCGGATTCCGTCAATATAGTACCAGTGTTCTTTTATACGAAGGAAGCGAGAACGCTCATGCATTGCGCTTATCTGGCTATTATTTGTATCAGTAAAACGGGCAATGAATTCAACAAAGGCTTCATCATCGCTCTCTCCCGCGACTTCAGCCAGTACAGTTAATCCGTGCCATGCCGTATGACTGAAACTCTGAATTATTCCTGCCCGCCAATCTTGTGCATTACAGTCGGGGTGCCAGGTCTTGATCAAGTAATCCACATTTTTTTTCACGTAGGCGCTATAGCGAGAACGCATCAATATTGCGGGTTTAGCCGCGATTTGGCGACCCAGAATATAAGGTTCGCAGCATTCGCGGTATTCAAGTGTGCTGCCACAAGGACACTGTTCTGCCAAAATTTCTCCAAATTATCAATATGCTGCGATATCTACGGATGGGTTGTTAGTTGTAGACCCGCACGTGAAAGTCTCAGGATGACGAGTATGGCGGTCTATATTACCTAATCAGGTGTTGAGGTTCAAAGCGGATAGCCATGTAAGAGAGATATGGTGATTAAAAGATTTGTGATGTACCTCACAAAAATACTTGACCACCGTTTCATTTTGGCGTAACTTATAACTGTGATGTGTATCACATAAAAATAAAGATATTTACAGGAGCAACCCATGAAACTGATTAACAAAGTTATCGCTATGTTCGAAAAAATGAGTGTCTCATTTGGTACCATCAACGGTTAATTATTTCATTATTAATCCGTAAATCTTCACAATATTCTGGATGAAATTCAGTTGATAGGTAATGGTACTGAACCTCACGAAAGGTCAGCAGTCACGTAACAGCATAAATGTAATTACTTGTTTCCGAATTTGTTATTATTAGTCAATATATCGCATTTTGATTTGTATGATCCTGAATATTTGCACTAAATAGCTACCTCTATGGTGGCTATTTTGCATTCTATGCGTTTTAAAAATAATAAAACTTAAATAATATGATTCATCAATTGGATGATGACTTACGGCGCATACTTTTTATGATTTTCTTAGTAGCCAGAATCTCATGATATGCTGCATATCCACACTCAGCGGGGCATATTTATAACGGCCAAAATGAGATATTAATGCAAAATCCAACCACTGTTATAGCGCGATGACTTCAGGTCAAAACACACCCACTCAAAAATAATTTCCTTTAAATTTAATGAACTGGCTTAGTTTAATTAGGCCGTCATCCGCAATGATTCAATCCGGTGGTTTAGCCCGCTAGATAGACAAAAACGCATTTAACTTCAGAGTACGATGTTTCCTGTAGTGCCCATAGTGCACCCCACAATACATTTCCCCATTTATAGAAGTAAAACAATATGTTATTTGGAGCAGATTCTCTATTATCTCAGCCGGATGACTTTGGGCAAGAGAATGCAGATGGGTACGCATATAAATGAGAGGTCAATGCAATAAACTCAGGAATAAACAGATCCATTTGGCATATTTCACTATTTATAGTATGTCCTTTCGGCTCCAGGCTATATCTTAGTCAGGAAATGTAAAATATTTGTATCAAAATACCAGGGGGGCAAATATTCACTATAGTTTTATCAGTCAGGCTGCAAAGTGATAAATATAACTTTTACTTTTTAGCCGCCGCCTACTGAGGCCAGGCAAATTGACTGTCAGTGTGAGATGTAACCTGTATTTGGTTTTTGTTGATGATGGAAAGTGCCGAACAGATCAGAAATGGATGAAACACAATGAGAAACAGTAAAGTTGGACTGGCACTGGGCGCTGGGGCGGCAAAAGGATGGGCGCATATCGGTGTCATTAACACGCTAAAAAAAATGGGTATAAAGGTTGATGTCGTTGCCGGATGTTCCGTGGGATCCTTAGTCGGTGCTGCTTATGCAAGTGACCACTTGGACGCCATGGAGCGCTGGGTAAGATCGTTTAAATACTGGGATGTCATCCGATTGATGGATGTTTCGTGGCGGCGGGGAGGGTTGTTGCGTGGCGAGCGCGTATTTAATGCTGTCAACGAACTCATTGAAGTAAAAGACATTGATGAGTGTGTATTGCCTTTCGGTGCGGTGGTGACAAATTTAACCACCGGGAGGGAGTTATGGTTTACAGAGGGGGATATCAAGCACGCTATTCGGGCTTCATGCAGTATGCCTGGGTTATTCTCACCTGTTTGGTTTGGGGGCTATTGGCTGGTTGATGGGGCTGTTGTTAATCCGGTTCCTGTCTCTTTGGCCAGAGCCATGGGCGCTGATATTGTTATCGCGGTTGATTTGCAACATGATGCGCATCTCATTCAACAAGATGTATTTTCTTCTCAACCACCTCTTGAAGCCAAGCTTACGGATCTATCTGATAGTTGGCATCGGCGTTTGAAGGTGCGGATAGCGGAGTTATCATCCAGCGCCACCAAAAATGCCCCTAGCGCGATGGAAATCATGTCTACCTCAATACAAGTGCTAGAAAATCGCTTAAAACGCAATCGGATGGCCGGTGATCCTCCTGATATCCTCATTCAGCCTTATTGCCCACAAATATCAATGTTGGATTTTCATCGTGCTGATGAGGCCATTGCAGCAGGACAATTGGCTGTGGAGAAGTGTGCGGAACAACTACGCCATCTGGCGGGGCGCAAATAGCGCCAGTAACTGTTTGTTAAACAGTACATAACAATTTCTGACAAGCACAAACAATCATTTTGAGCCACTATTACAGTTAAGGTTAGTAAGAGAAGCAGTGCATGGAAAAACCACTAGCAGGTAAAAATATTTTAGTCGTCGAGGATGAAGCCGTCTTTCGTGCAGTTAGCGCGGGATTCTTAGCTTCACTCGGTGCCACAGTTTACCAGGCAGAAAATGGACTGGAGGCTCTAGAACAGCTAAAAATTCAGGTTCCTGACCTGATACTGTGTGATTTGGCTATGCCAGTGATGGGCGGAATAGAGTTTGTAGAGTGTTTACTTATTCAAGGGGTGAAAATTCCAGTTCTGGTTATTTCAGCCACCGATAAAATGGCAGATATTGCTAAAGTCTTGCGTCTGGGGGTAAAAGACGTATTGCTCAAGCCGATTGTTGACTTAAATCGCTTGCGTGAAGCTGTGTTAGCTTGCCTTTATCCTGCATTGTTTACCTCCCATGCAATTGAAGAAAATGAACTTATTCAAGATTGGGAGGCACTGCGTCAGAACCCTTATGATGCCGCTCAGCTATTAAAACAGCTGCAACCCCCCGCACAGCAAACCATTGCCCATTGCCGTATAAATTATCGCCAGTTAACAATGGTGGAGAAACCTGGGTTAGTTCTGGATATTGCTGCATTATCAGATAAAGATTTAGCTTTTTATTGTCTGGATGTAACACGGGCGGGAGATAACGGTGTTTTGGCGGCACTACTGTTAAGAGTGCTATTTAACGGAATCTTGCAAGAGCATTTGGCGCATCAACAACATCGTTTGCCACAGATGTCATCATTACTTGAACAGGTTAATCAACTCTTAAGACGTACTCACCTAGAGGGGCAGTTTCCTCTACTTGTGGGTTATTACCATGTGGAACTGCAGAATTTAATACTGGTTTCCGCAGGCTTACATGCCAATGTCAATGCAGGTAAAAATCAGATTCAACTCAGTAATGGGGTACCTTTAGGCACATTAAAAACCACTCATTTAAATCAAATTAGCCAGCGCTGTGATGCATGGCAATGTCAGATTTGGGGGGGAGGGAGCCGTTTACGATTGATGCTTTCCGCCGATGAGGGGGTGATTCTGTGAGTTGATGATTACATAAGCGGCCTAATAAATTTACGCCTTGCCACATTTGTCTTCTGCAATATCTATTCTAATATAAATACTTCTATAACGAATCTTTGAAATAAGCCTAATTTGTTTCAATCGATGTGTATTGCCGAGATGTGAGAATTTTCGGTTGATATACTGACGCCTTACTCATATCTAGAATTTTACATCTGCTTTATTATTCGCAGGCAATAAGGTGAGTCGCCTCAGGCTAAATTAAGGTTAGTTCCTGATAATGGTCAGCAGTAGGCACCTTATTGAGTTTTACACGAGGATTGATTGAATGAAGGTTACGGTTTTTGGCATTGGCTATGTAGGGTTAGTCCAGGCTGCAGTGTTGGCGGAAGTCGGCCATGATGTGATGTGTATCGATATCGATGAGAACAAAGTTGCAGATCTACAAAAAGGTCGTATTGCTATTTTCGAACCCGGATTAGCGCCGCTGGTAAAAGAAAATTATGAGGAAGGGCGTCTCCAATTCTCTACCGATGCACAAGCGGGTGTCGCACATGGCACGATTCAATTTATTGCCGTGGGCACGCCGCCTGATGAAGATGGTGCCGCAGATCTAAAATATGTTCTTGAAGTTGCCAGTACCATTGCTAAATATATGGATACACCGAAAGTCATTATTGATAAATCTACCGTGCCGGTAGGGACTGCGGATAAAGTGAAGCAAAGGATACAAACTATTCTGCAACAACGCGGCCAGCAAATAGCATTCAATGTGGTGTCAAATCCAGAGTTTCTAAAAGAAGGCGCGGCAGTTGCTGACTGTAAACGGCCGGAACGAATTGTTATTGGTATTGATAGCAATGATAACGGTGTTATAGATTTAATCAGTGAACTTTATGAACCCTTTAATCGAAATCATGATCGGATGCTAATTATGGATGTTCGCAGCGCTGAACTGACGAAATATGCAGCGAATGGCATGTTAGCAACAAAAATCAGCTTTATGAATGAGATTGCTAATATTGCTGAACGTCTTGGGGCAGATATTGAGAAAGTGCGCCAAGGTATTGGTTCAGATTCGCGCATTGGCTACCATTTTATTTATTCTGGCTGTGGTTACGGTGGGTCTTGCTTCCCCAAAGACATTCAGGCGTTAATTCGTACCGCAGAAAGTTGTGGCTATCAGCCGCATCTGTTACAGGCTGTTGAGCAAATCAATAATGAGCAGAAGTTTAAGTTGGTCGAATTTATTCAGCATCATTTTGATTCACAACTCGCAGGGAAAACATTAGCTCTCTGGGGCTTGGCATTTAAACCCAATACTGATGATATGCGAGAAGCTCCAAGTCGTATTTTAATGGAAGCACTGTGGGAAGCAGGGGCGGTTATTCAAGCCTATGATCCAGAGGCAATGGATGAGGCGCAGAGAATTTATGGCGCAAGGGATGATTTAAGATTAATGGGGACAAAGGAGGCGGCATTACAAGGTGCTGATGCTTTGATTATTTGCACCGAGTGGCAGAATTTCAGAGCACCTGATTTTGATATGATAAAGTCACGTCTCAAGCATCCGGTTATTTTTGATGGGCGTAATTTGTACGATCCAGAACGACTCAATACTCGAGGCTTCACTTATTACGGAGTTGGTCGTGGCGCTTCGATTAATCGGGCGTAATAAGTGACAAAGAGAGTTTTATGTGTTGGTTATGAAGTTGAATTCATTTTTTGTAGCCAACACTAAACCACTCAAGATTCTGTCACAGTGATTTATCGCTAACGTTATCTTATATCACAAAAAGAGGGTGCCGATTGGGGTGTTATATTGATTATTGTATTGTTATAAATTAGCAGAGTATTCTTATCGACTTCCATGAGAGTGATAACCAGGTGTTATTTATTGAAAATGATATGTTTAGATTAGCTGTTACTTATCGAGAGGATATGAGCGGTGGGGGCAGATAATTTTTCGGGAGGTAGTACAAACTTTAGCTCTTAAAAACAAGACAAAAAAATACCCCCCGTATAATAGGAGGGCACTTTTATCACAATACTAAATAAGCTATTACGATTACAGCAGGAAATCATCCAGTGATTTACCCTGTTCTTCAATGGCTTTCTTGATAACTGCTGGAGTACGGCCTTGGCCTGTCCAGGTTTTAACATCGCCATTTTCGTCTGTATACTGATATTTAGCAGGGCGCGCAGCACGTTTTGATTTACCAGTAGCAGCTTTAGCAGCAGCAATAGTATTCAACAGCTCATTGGGATCAATGCCGTCGGCAATAAGCATTTCACGGTATTGCTGTAATTTACGTGTGCGTTCTTCAGTTTCTGCTCGTGCCTGAGATTCTTCTTCGCGGCGTTCGTTAACGACCACTTCAAGTTTCTCAAGCATTTCTTCTAATGTTTCAAGAGTGCATTCACGAGCTTGTGCACGCAGAGTACGGATGTTGTTAAGAATCTTTAACGCTTCGCTCATTGTCCTGGTCTCAAATTATAATTGGTGGGGGGGCGTCTGGATAATAATAGAGTGCTATTTTAATTTCTGCAATAGCCAATTTGATTAGCTTACTCGAATTTACGTATTTTATTAGCGAAAGTTGCTGCTTGCTACTAATAAACGATGGGCTCTTGTTATTATCTGAGCCGTTTTTAACGTAAATTTCCGTTTCACTCGGTAAATGATCCTACTCGCTAACATGATTCTCTCACTAAGTTATAAGTTTGCTTTATATCAATAAAACAAAAATACGTTACTTCTCATGCTGGGATGTTCAATAACTGATCACACGAGCACCTGATGATATTGATATAGCTACCACGAAATATTGAGTAAGAAAAATGCATACTGCCGGGTCTTTGTCCGGTCATGACAATATTTGTTATCACTATTTTACCAATTAATCATGAGAACACATTATCCCTATCATTAATGGACTAATCGTGCGGCCCCCATATCAAACAGGGTGGTTTTCATATCGCGCTAACCTGGTTAATGTTCAAGCAGAATAGTTTTAGGGTGACGATATTGTGAAATGGCTCATAAAATGTACCTAATAATAGAGCGGTATTTCACACGATAGTTCTGTCAATATCATTAGCATTATCA
Source organism: Yersinia hibernica (assembly GCF_004124235.1). NCBI lineage: Bacteria > Pseudomonadati > Pseudomonadota > Gammaproteobacteria > Enterobacterales > Yersiniaceae > Yersinia > Yersinia hibernica. The sequence continues at coordinate 1,981,954 of NZ_CP032487.1, read as the reverse complement.
TTACTTAATATAGAAAACAGTAATATACAGAGCGTAACCAGACCCACGAAAAGCCTGAATTTATGATAAACTGCAGGTACGTTGTCAATATGACCATTTATTATACTACTGGAGTTACGGGCCCATGGCTCAACTTTATTTTTATTACTCAGCAATGAATGCAGGTAAATCTACTGCGCTCTTGCAGTCGTCTTATAACTACCAAGAACGAGGCATGCGTACTTTGGTGTTTACCGCCGAGATTGATAATCGCTTTGGGGTTGGCACGGTCAGTTCGCGTATTGGTCTGTCTTCACAAGCTCTGCTTTACAATAGCGGAACATCATTATTATCTATTATCTCTGCCGAACATCAGGAAAAGCCTGTTCATTGTATTTTACTCGATGAGTGCCAATTTTTGACTAAAGAGCAGGTTCAGGAATTGTGCCAAGTGGTAGATGAATTGCATATTCCTGTTCTGTGTTACGGACTGCGTACTGATTTCCTCGGCGAGTTATTCCCCGGCAGTAAATACTTGTTGTCATGGGCAGATAAATTGGTTGAGCTAAAGACGATTTGTCATTGTGGGCGCAAAGCTAATATGGTGCTGCGCCTAGATGCGCAGGGCCGAGCTGTGCATGATGGTGAACAAGTTGTCATTGGTGGGAATGAAAGCTACGTTTCTGTTTGCCGACGCCATTATAAAGAAGCCATTAAGGCAGCCTGCCTCGAACAACTTTCTTAGGTCGTCATTATCCGTAGAAGAACGCCTCACGGGCACCTTTATTCCGGCTGTGAGGTTGTTTGCCTTTGACCATATTAACGCTATATGGCCCTACTTATTGCCGTTATGCGCATCATAAACATCCGCTGACGGTCTATTTTTGCCAGGTGCCCAACGGAGTTATCCATGGTCGTGCTTGCTTTAATATCAATGTGCAGATGTCAGCTGATTTCTTCATTTTATTCGTTATTCCCCCCCAATATTGTTGCGCTAATCGCCATTAGAGCGTTATGGCGAGTTTATTAAGTCAGGGCAGTGTAACTGGCGCGGGGGGTTATAAATAGCCGCTATGCGGCCATTGAGCGGCAATGGGCACCGCCATTCGGGTGTGCAGATAAGAACGTTTTTATGATGGGGGACTATAAATAAAAAGAAACCCCCAACAGTTGTCAGGGGTTATATTTTTCAGTTGTTAACCTTACCGGAAGTAAAGTTACACATTGAGATAGCGATTATTTTTTAGCTTTTTTTTCAGCTTTTGCGGCTGGAGCGGCTACCGCAACTTCTGCCTGGTCAAGCTCTTCACTGAATTCACGGCCGTAGTAAGTATCCATCAGAATCTGTTTCAGCTCAGAGATCAGTGGGTAACGTGGGTTAGCACCGGTACACTGGTCATCAAATGCATCCTCAGACAGTTTGTCTACTTTTGCCAAGAAATCAGCTTCCTGAACGCCAGCTTCACGGATTGAAGCAGGGATGCCCAGCTCAGCTTTGATTTCATCTAACCAAGCCAGCAATTTCTGGATTTTCTGTGCTGTGCGGTCGCCCGGTGCACTCAGACCCAGATGGTCGGCAATTTCAGCGTAACGGCGACGCGCTTGTGGGCGGTCATACTGGCTGAAAGCAGTCTGCTTAGTTGGATTGTCATTCGCGTTATAGCGGATAACGTTAGAAATCAACATGGCGTTTGCCAAGCCGTGTGGGATGTGGAACTCAGAACCCAGTTTATGGGCCATTGAGTGACAGACACCCAAGAAGGCGTTAGCAAAAGCAATACCTGCGATGGTGGCTGCGTTGTGAACACGTTCACGTGCAACTGGGTTCTTAGCACCTTCGTTGTAGCTTGTTGGTAAGAATTCCTTCAGTAATTTCAGTGCTTGCAGCGCCTGGCCATCAGAATATTCATTTGCCAATACAGAAACGTAAGCTTCCATAGCATGGGTTACTGCGTCCAAGCCACCGAAAGCACACAGCGACTTAGGCATATTCATAACCAGGTTGGCATCAACGATTGCCATATCTGGAGTCAATGCATAGTCAGCCAATGGATATTTCTGGCCGGTGGCATCGTCGGTAACTACCGCAAATGGTGTCACTTCTGAACCGGTACCTGATGTGGTTGTTACGGCGATCATTTTCGCTTTCACACCCATTTTCGGGAACTTGTAAATACGTTTACGGATATCCATAAAGCGCAATGCCAGTTCTTCGAAGTGGGTTTCAGGGTGTTCATACATAACCCACATGATTTTCGCAGCATCCATCGGTGAACCACCACCCAGCGCGATAATCACGTCTGGTTTGAAAGAGTTCATCTGCTCTGCACCTTTACGCACGATGCTCAGGGTAGGGTCAGCTTCTACTTCGAAGAACACTTCGGTTTCGATACCGTGAGATTTCAGTACGCTAGTGATTTGATCTGCATAGCCGTTGTTGAACAGGTAGCGGTCAGTCACGATGAAGGCACGTTTTGCACCGTCAGTTGCCACTTCTTCCAATGCGATAGGCAGAGAGCCGCGGCGGAAGTAAATAGATTTCGGGAGTTTATGCCACAACATGTTTTCTGCTCGCTTAGCCACAGTTTTCTTGTTGATCAAGTGTTTCGGACCGACGTTTTCAGAGATGGAGTTACCCCCCCAAGAACCGCAACCCAGCGTCAGAGATGGCGCTACTTTGAAGTTATACAGGTCGCCGATACCACCATGAGAGGCTGGTGTATTGATTAAGATTCGGGCGGTTTTCATTTTATCGCCGAAATACTTAATGCGTGCTGGCTGATTATCTTGGTCGGTATACAAGCAAGATGTATGGCCAATACCGCCCATTTCCACCAGTTTTTCTGCTTTTTCAACGGCGTCTTCGAAGCTTTTCGCACGATACATTGCCAGAGTAGGTGACAGTTTTTCGTGAGCGAATGGCTCTGACTCATCAACAACTTTAACTTCGCCAATCAGAATTTTGGTATTAGCAGGAACTTTGATGCCGGCCATTTCAGCAATTTTAGTGGCTGGCTGACCCACGATAGCCGCATTCAGGCCACCATTTTTCAGGATGATATCCTGAACCGCTTTCAGTTCCTTACCTTGTAACAGATAACCGCCGTGGGATGCGAAACGCTCGCGGACAGCATCATAAACAGAGTCAACAACAATGATAGATTGTTCCGACGCACAAATAACGCCGTTATCGAAGGTTTTTGACATCAGGATAGAGGCAACAACACGTTTAATATCAGCAGTTTCATCAACAACCACTGGCGTGTTACCCGCGCCCACACCGATAGCAGGTTTACCTGAACTGTAAGCCGCTTTAACCATGCCTGGGCCACCGGTCGCCAGAATCAGGTTAATATCAGGGTGGTGCATCAGTTGATTCGACAACTCAACTGTCGGGGCATCAATCCAACCAATAATATCGGCTGGCGCACCTGCTGCGATAGCGGCTTGAAGCACGATATCGGCGGCTTTATTAGTTGCGTCTTTAGCACGTGGATGTGGAGAGAACACGATACCGTTGCGGGTCTTCAGGCTAATCAATGCTTTGAAGATTGCGGTCGAGGTCGGGTTGGTGGTTGGCACAATACCGCAAATCAAACCGATAGGTTCTGCGATAGTGATAGTACCAAAGGTTTTATCTTCTTCTAGAATGCCACAAGTTTTTTCATCTTTGTAAGCATTGTAAATGTATTCAGAAGCAAAGTGGTTTTTAATCACTTTATCTTCCACAATACCCATGCCTGATTCTTCTACCGCCAATTTGGCCAGAGGAATACGGGCATCTGCTGCAGCCAGAGCTGCGGCACGGAAGATTTTATCAACCTGCTCTTGAGTGAAGTTGGCATACTCGCGCTGGGCTTTCTTGACGCGTGCTACTAGCTCGTTAAGTTCAGCGACATTCGTTACAGCCATAATGCTCTCCTGATAATGTTAAACTCTTTTAGTAAATGAGCTGTTGAAGCAACTAGTATAGACAGGCTCTAGCATGCTGTACCCTCAAATAGAGATAGTTTTTATATTATACTTTCTCATTTCTTACCGCTGATTTACTGAAAGAGCTTTTGAATCCTTAGGAATAAAGTGGGGGAGACAGTGTTATTTTCAACCCTCAAACACTATTTCCTTATCGAGTAACTCTTACTATGGCTCTGAGCTTAACTATTCTTAGGTATATTTTTTGTGATTCAAATCACAAAATCGTCAAGCTGACACCATTCAGCAATTATTACTTGAGAGTAATTATCATTAACGCAAATAAAGTGATAATTCATGACGTTAAATCATCATTAACAGCACAGAATATTAACAATAATCCTTATTTTAAACGGGGAAAATTTACCCGCTATAAATGCGGGTTTATTCCATGGATTCCTAGGACTAATTCTATTACATTAGCGCGCATGTCTACTTATGGCCCCTTAAGAGGGATTTTTAGTGGAAAGCACTGTTGTTCGTGATTTGAACTATAAAGGCAGTGATGGCGCACGGTGACATCATTATTTGCATGGCAAATTTTCTGATTTTTGGCCGTAAGCTGTGTTGTCTCGGGGCATTAGGTATAATGACCGATATCTGTGATGTATTTATCAGCAATTGCGCGGAGTGATGTGTGAGTCAATCACTGTTGGACCTTTCAGGTTACATCAAGTTTTTTGTTGGCTTATTTGCACTGGTTAACCCGGTTGGTATTTTGCCGGTATTTATTAGTATGACCAGTTATCAGGCGGCAGCGGGGCGGAATAAAACCAACCTAACAGCTAACCTGTCGGTGGCCATTATTTTATGGATTTCTCTGTTCCTTGGCGATGCCATTCTGAAAATATTTGGTATCTCTATTGATTCATTCCGTATTGCGGGGGGGATCTTGGTCGTCAGTATCGCCATGTCGATGATCAGTGGCAAATTAGGTGAAGACAAACAGAATAAGCAGGAAAAAACAGAAACTGCGGTACGCGAAAGTATTGGTGTCGTGCCACTGGCATTACCCTTGATGGCGGGGCCGGGGGCCATCAGTTCCACCATTGTTTGGAGTTCTCGTTACCACAGTTGGCAGAACTTACTGGGGTTAACTGTTGCCGTGGCACTTTTTGCGTTCTGTTGCTGGCTATTGTTCCGCGCAGCCCCACTCTTGGTGCGATTACTTGGTCAAACCGGTATTAACGTTATTACACGTATTATGGGTTTATTGCTAATGGCATTGGGTATTGAATTCATCGTGACTGGCATCAAGGCTATTTTCCCCGGCTTACTTTAATACAGAGCCAGACGAGCCATCGTAGTTTGATATTCATCATTGTAGAGAGGCCACCCGTTTATAACCGGTGGCCTTTTTCTTGTCTATTTAAGTCTCAAAGCATTATTTTGGTGAAAATAATGCATGAACTTTAATCTATTGCCCCCAAATGTTGCATTAATAGTGATTCTGAATAAATAATTTGGCTTAAGGCCTATTTGTTCAACTTTAATAAATGGTCAGATCACTTTCAGCTTAAATTAAATACGCGATTTGTTGTTAAAATGCTCACATCATTCTGTAGGGCTTGTGCGGAATTTATCTAGATGTTATTAGTGATTACACTGAGATGTATAGGGGTTTATTCTAACAATGGTAATAATGTTAACTTTATGTTTCTTACTACTGTTTTTAAACATATTTTTTGATGTGAAGTTAAAATGGATGTTAGATATATTCAATAAATTCATATCATTATGTTTTATTGTGCTAAATAATCCGGTGCGTTATGGGCATGAATGGTTGATTGAAAAAGAGAATTGCTTAACATTTCTGTAAAAATTATTGGCGTCAGATTTCCGGTTCTGTTAGTTTCCGGCCAACTCCGTAACGAGAGATTTCTTGTTTGCTCAACAAAACTGAACCGTAATTTTTATTTTGGAATAGTTATTGCTAGCCGTTGTTGGCAGTAGATTGATGCAAAACCTTGAGAAAAACATCACAAATCTCGTAAAAGGGCGGTTAGAAATGCAAATAAAGTTTAAACAACGACCACTGGCAATAATTTGCACTATTTTGGGCGTGTCATTTTCATTTGGAACAATCGCGGCAGTCGTTCCTCCAAGTGTAGAATTAGCGATAGATCAAAGTATTACTATTAATAATGGCTCTGAAGTTGCCTCTTTGGACCCCCATAAGGTTGAGGGAAATCCGGAAACTAATATCATCCTGAACTTATTAGAAGGGCTGGTAAGTAATGATGCAGATGGCCACATCATTCCTGCTGTTGCGAGCCATTGGGATAATGATAATTATAAAGTCTGGACTTTCCATTTGCGTGATAACGCGGTGTGGAGTGACGGCACCCCGGTGACAGCACAGGACTTTGTTTATAGTTGGCAGCGTTTAGCTAACCCTAAAATCGGTTCTCCTTACGCCAGTTATTTACAATATGCGCAAATTGAGAATATCGACTCAGTATTAAAAGGTGTCAAAAAGCCGGATGAATTAGGCGTAAAAGCATTAGATGCCAAAACTTTGCAAGTCATTCTGACTGAACCGGTCCCTTATTTTATCAGTATGCTGTCACACACCTCAATGAAACCGGTTAAGCGAGATGTTGTGGAGAAATACGGTGATAAATGGACACTCCCACAGAATTTTATTGGCAGTGGCGCTTATCGGCTAAAAGACTGGGTTGTTAACGAGCGTATAGTGCTCGAGCGCAGCCCGACCTATTGGAATAACAAAGATACTGTCATTAATAAGGCGACATTTTTACCGATCAGTTCTGAGGTCAGTGATATTAATCGCTATCGTAGCGGTGAAATCGATATTACCAATAGTGCCATCCCCCCGAATCTATTCGCCAAAATGAAAAAAGACCTGCCAGCGCAGGTGCATGTCAGCCCATATCTTTGCACTTTTTATTACGAAATTAATAATGAAAAGGCCCCTTTTACCGACGCAAGGGTAAGAACGGCAATTAAGCTGACACTAGACCGGGATATTATTGCGACAAAAATCATGGGGCAAGGGCAGATCCCTGCATATGGTTTTACCCCCACATTTACTGATGGCGGTAATTTTGCTTTACCTGAATGGGCCAGTTGGCCGCAGGAAAAACGCAATGCTGAGGCGAAGAAATTACTTGCTGCAGCGGGCTTTAATGCCGAAAACCCATTGCGATTTAATTTGCTCTACAACACCTCGGATCAAAATAAACAACAGGCCATTGCTGCGGCTTCCATGTGGCAAAAAAATCTGGGGGCTACAGTTACTTTGCAGAATCAGGAGTGGAAAACATCATTAGAAAGCCGCCATCAGGGCCAATTTGATGTTGCCAGAGCAACTTGGTGTGGTGATTATAATGAGCCGACCGCCTTCCTTAATATGTTGTTGTCAGACAGTAGCAATAATACGTTCTTCTACAAGAATCCTGAGTTTGATGCGTTATTAGCCAAAACTCTGGCGGCACCAGATGCCAAAGCGCGCACTGTTTTATATCAGCAAGCGGAGAATTTATTGGATAAAGATTCCGCCATGGTGCCAGTTTACTATCGCGTCAGTGTTCGGCTTATTCGGCCAACAGTCGCAGGGTTTACCGGCAAAGATCCACAAGATTTAGTCGATTTGAAAAATCTGTATATTCGTAAATTGTAGTGATTAGTGAAATTGGCAATAACAACAGACAGCGCCACAACGTGTTTAGAAAAACAGAGTAATAGGGATGTATAACACAGTACGGAATTTCGTCAGATGCTAATACATATAGGGTATTACATGGCCGGATTCGTTCCCCGCACAATGTAATGTATAAATGCCTTTTAAAGGTGAAGCTTGCCCAGTCATTGGGCGATGCAATAATAAAAACTGGAGTGGATATCAGTATGACCAACATCACGAAGAAAAGTCTCCTGGCCGCGGGTATTGTGGCAGCCTTGGGTATGATGGCTGTGGGAAATACGTTTGCAGCTAATGTACCAGCAGGTGTGCAACTGGCAGAAAAACAAGTTTTAGTGCGCAATAATGGCTCAGAGCCTCAGTCATTAGACCCGCATAAAATTGAAGGTGTACCCGAGTCAAATATCTCACGCGACTTATTAGAGGGGTTGGTAATTAACGATCCTAACGGCAAGATCCTGCCTGGCGTGGCAGAAAGTTGGGATAATAAAGATTTTAAAGTTTGGACTTTCCATCTACGTAAAGATGCTAAATGGTCAAATGGTGACCCTGTAACGGCTCAGGATTTTGTTTATAGTTGGCAGCGTCTGGCTGACCCTAAAACAGTTTCCCCTTATGCGAGCTATGTGCAATATGCGCATATTGCTAATATTGATGATATTATCACCGGCAAAAAAGCACCCGATACTTTGGGTGTGAAAGCCCTGGATGATCATACTCTTGAAGTTACACTCAGTGAGCCCGTGCCTTATTTAGATAAATTATTGGCACATCCTTCTATGTCTCCGGTAAATAAAACTACCGTCGAGAAGTTTGGTGATAAGTGGACTCAGCCACAAAACTTTGTCGGTAACGGTGCCTATAAATTAAAAGATTGGGTCGTTAACGAACGTATTGTCTTGGAGCGCAGCCCAACTTATTGGGACAATGCGAAAACTGTCATTAATCAAGTAACTTATCTGCCAATTTCTTCTGAAGTGACTGATGTTAACCGCTATCGCAGTGGCGAAATCGACATGACATATAACAACATGCCGATTGAGTTATTCCAGAAATTGAAGAAAGAGATCCCAGAAGAAGTGCATGTTGACCCATATCTGTGCACTTATTACTACGAAATTAATAACCAGAAAGCACCGTTTACTGATGCTCGGGTTCGTGAAGCCCTGAAGCTGGGGATGGATCGCGATATTATTGTGAACAAAGTGAAAAACCAAGGCGATTTAGCCGCTTATGGTTTCACCCCGCCATACACCAGTGGTGCTGAATTAACACCGCCGGAGTGGTTCAGTTGGAGCCAAGAAAAACGCAATGAAGTGGCTAAAAAGTTGCTGGCTGAAGCTGGTTACACCAAAGATAAGCCACTGACATTCAACCTGTTATACAACACTTCTGACCTGCATAAGAAACTGGCTATTGCCGCGGCTTCTATCTGGAAGAAAAACCTCGGTGTTGATGTTAAGTTGGAAAATCAGGAGTGGAAAACTTTCCTTGATACCCGTCATCAAGGGACTTTCGATGTTGCCCGTGCGGGTTGGTGTGCTGATTATAATGAGCCGTCTTCTTTCCTGAATATGATGCTATCTGACAGCAGCAACAACACCGTGCATTATAAGAGCCCGGCATTTGACAAGCTGATAGCCGATACATTGAAAGTGAAAACCGAGAAAGAGCGGGCTGGCTTATATCAGCAAGCTGAAGTATTGCTAGATAAAGATTCTGCGATTGTACCGTTGTTCTATTACGTGAATGCTCGTTTAGTGAAGCCTTATGTCGGTGGTTACACCGGTAAAGATCCACTGGATAATATGCACGTTAAAGATCTTTATATTATCAAACACTAATATAGTCAGGGCAGCCACTTAATGGGTGTGCTGCCCGTATTGCTTTGAAATATAAAGTCGCAGTAAGAGGCTAAAGGTACAGGCAATGTTAAAATTTATTCTACGCCGCTGTCTGGAAGCGATTCCGACACTTTTCATATTAATAACCATTTCATTCTTTATGATGCGTCTTGCCCCGGGTAGCCCATTTACCGGTGAGCGCAATCTTCCACCCGAAGTGATGGCGAATATTGAGGCAAAATATCACCTTAATGACCCGGTTTATAAACAGTATTTCAATTATTTGGGGCAATTGGCACAGGGTGACCTTGGGCCTTCATTTAAATATAAAGATTACACCGTCAATGAGTTAGTCGCCGCCTCGTTTCCTGTTTCAGCAAAATTGGGGCTCGCCGCATTTCTGCTGGCGGTGGTATTAGGTGTGAGTGCTGGTGTTATTGCCGCGCTTAATCAAAATACCAAATGGGATTATACCGTGATGGGGTTTGCTATGACCGGGGTGGTTATCCCGAGTTTTGTGGTTGCTCCGCTGTTAGTGCTGGTTTTTGCCATTATATTAAAGTGGTTACCCGGTGGCGGTTGGAACGGCGGCGCACCGAAATATATTATTTTACCCATGGTGGCGCTGTCATTGGCTTATATTGCCAGTATCGCGCGTATTACCCGCGGTTCAATGATTGAAGTTCTCCATTCTAACTTTATTCGAACTGCTCGGGCTAAGGGTTTACCACTGCGGACTATTGTATTACGCCATGCTTTAAAACCGGCGTTATTACCTGTTTTATCTTATATGGGGCCTGCATTTGTGGGTATCATCACCGGCTCAATGGTGATTGAAACTATTTTTGGTTTGCCGGGTATTGGTCAGTTGTTTGTCAACGGAGCGTTAAATCGCGATTACTCTTTGGTCTTGAGTTTGACCATTTTGGTCGGCGCATTAACCATTTTATTCAATGCGATTGTTGATGTGCTATATGCCGTTATCGATCCGAAAATCCGTTACTAACACTGGAGCACGCCAATTATGTTGAGCAAGAAAAATAGCGCCGCTCTGGAAGTTTTCAGTGAAAAACTGGAAGTGGAAGGGCGCAGTCTTTGGCAGGATGCGCGCCGACGCTTTATTCACAACCGCGCGGCAATCACCAGTTTGGTGATCCTGATGTTTATTACCTTATTTGTTATTTTCGCCCCGATGTTAGCTCAGTTTTCTTATTCCGATACTGACTGGGGCATGATGTCAGCGGCACCCAATATTGAATCCGGTCATTATTTTGGTACTGACTCATCAGGGCGCGATTTGTTGGTCCGAGTGGCGATTGGTGGGCGTATTTCATTGATGGTAGGGGTGGCTGCGGCTTTAGTTGCAGTGGTCGTCGGCACGTTATACGGGTCATTATCAGGTTATTTGGGGGGGAAAGTTGACTCGCTGATGATGCGTTTACTGGAGATTCTCAACTCATTCCCCTTCATGTTTTTCGTCATTTTGTTGGTGACTTTTTTTGGTCAGAATATTCTGTTGATATTTGTCGCCATCGGGATGGTGTCCTGGTTGGATATGGCGCGTATCGTGCGCGGGCAAACACTGAGTCTGAAACGCAAAGAGTTCATTGAAGCTGCGCTGGTGGGCGGTGTTTCCACCCGCAATATTGTCTTGCGCCATATCGTGCCAAATGTATTGGGTGTGGTCGTGGTCTACGCCTCTTTATTGGTGCCTAGTATGATTTTGTTTGAATCATTCCTGAGTTTCTTAGGGTTAGGGACGCAAGAGCCGTTAAGCAGTTGGGGCGCGTTACTCAGTGATGGCGCTAATTCAATGGAAGTTTCTCCGTGGTTATTGATGTTTCCTGCTAGTTTCTTGGTGGTAACCCTGTTTTGTTTCAACTTTATCGGCGATGGCTTGCGTGATGCCCTTGATCCGAAAGACCGCTGAGGAGTAGCGCGATGACGACGATTGATAACCAGTCTGCTGTTCAGCAAAATGTTCTGTTGGATGTCAAGGACTTGACCGTGACATTCGGCACACCAGACGGCGATGTGACGGCTGTTAATGCCCTTAATTTTGACCTGCGTGCCGGGGAAACTCTCGGCATTGTGGGCGAGTCTGGCTCAGGAAAATCCCAAACGGCATTCGCTTTGATGGGGCTGCTGGCCAGCAATGGCCGGATAGGTGGCTCGGCAAAGTTCAATGGCCGCGAAATTCTGAACTTACCCGAGAAGCAATTGAACCGCTTGCGGGCTGAGGAGATCTCGATGATCTTCCAAGACCCAATGACTTCACTTAACCCTTATATGCGGGTGGGTGAGCAGCTAATGGAAGTGCTGCAGCTGCATAAAAAGATGAGCAAGAGTGAGGCATTTGAAGAATCAATTCGCATGCTTGATGCCGTGAAAATGCCAGAAGCGCGTAAGCGCATGCGCATGTATCCTCATGAATTTTCAGGGGGCATGCGCCAGCGGGTCATGATAGCCATGGCGTTATTGTGCCGGCCGAAACTGTTGATTGCTGATGAACCTACGACCGCATTGGATGTGACCGTTCAGGCCCAAATCATGACATTGCTGAATGAACTCAAGAATGAGTTTAATACCGCAATTATCATGATTACTCATGACCTAGGGGTGGTCGCCGGTATTTGTAATAAAGTTTTGGTGATGTATGCAGGGCGAACGATGGAATATGGCCAGGCGCGAGATGTTTTTTATCACCCAAGCCACCCTTATTCTATTGGTCTTCTGAATGCCGTTCCTCGTCTTGATGCTGAAGGCGACTCTCTCACGACCATTCCGGGGAATCCACCCAATTTACTGCGCTTGCCAAAAGGTTGTCCGTTCCAGCCGCGCTGCCAATATGCCATGGAGCGCTGCGCCACCACACCGGCATTAGAGCATTTTGGTGATGGCCGTCTACGTGCCTGCTATAAGCCAGTAGGGGAATTAGTATGAATGCCATAACAGAGAAAAAAGTATTGTTGGAAGTGGCTGACCTGAAAGTTCATTTTGATATTCAGGATGGTAAACAGTGGTTTTGGCAACCCAGCAAAACGCTGAAAGCTGTCGATGGCGTCACCCTACGACTGTATGAGGGGGAAACCTTGGGGGTGGTGGGTGAGTCCGGTTGTGGTAAATCGACCTTTGCCCGCGCCATTATTGGTTTGGTGAAAGCCACCGGCGGCAGTGTGGCATGGCTAGGTAAAGATTTACTGCATATGAGTGATGCGCAGTGGCGTGAGACTCGCAGTGATATTCAGATGATCTTCCAAGACCCATTGGCATCATTAAACCCGCGCATGACCATCGGCGAAATCATTGCTGAGCCATTGCGGACATATCATCCGAAAATGCCACGTCAGGAAATCAGAGATAAAGTTAAAGCCATGATGCTCAAGGTGGGCCTGCTGCCTAACTTAATCAACCGTTATCCGCATGAATTCTCGGGGGGACAGTGCCAACGTATTGGTATTGCTCGCGCGTTGATCCTTGAACCGAAACTGGTTATTTGTGATGAGCCGGTGTCTGCGCTTGATGTGTCCATTCAGGCTCAGGTGGTAAATCTGTTGCAGCAATTACAACGTGAAATGGGGCTATCACTGATTTTCATTGCGCATGATTTGGCGGTGGTAAAACATATTTCTGACCGAGTATTGGTGATGTATCTCGGTCATGCTGTTGAGCTGGGTACCTATGATGAGGTTTATCATAATCCTCAGCACCCTTACACCAAAGCATTGATGTCGGCCGTTCCTATCCCTGATCCCGATAAAGAAAAGGCGAAAGTTATTCAGCTGTTGGAGGGCGAATTACCGTCACCCATTAACCCGCCATCAGGTTGCGTATTTCGCACGCGCTGCCCAATCGCCGGGCCTGAGTGTGCCAAAACCCGGCCATTACTGGAGGGCAGTTTCCGCCATGCGGTCTCTTGTTTGAAGGTGGATCCGTTGTGATGCCACTATTCAGAGATTAATAGCCTAATAAAAATCCCCGCCAAATGAATAAGCGGGGATTTTTTATGATAGGGTCTGGGCTGTATGAGCGATAAATATCAGTTTAATGCAAGTCAGTTTGATAAATAGCCAATCCCTGAGCAGTGAGTCGGCTTTTGGTTACTCTTTCCACAATATATGGCAAAGTTTATGATCTTTTTCACGGCACAGCAGAACACGAGCAAATATATCGTTGATTTCTTCACCGTCATTATCCGCCAGGCCAATAACAACCTCGGCGAAAAAGTCCGGGTTTAAATCAAAATCGACATGTTCTTGCCAATCTTCAGCGGGATCAAATAACTCCGCACCACCACGTTCTTCAAACTGAAGGTTAAACAATAAAATATCCGCTGGATCGAGGTTATCACCTGCCAGTTCCAAAAAGATATCGTAAGCCTGTTCCAGTGTTTCATCTTCAGTCAGACGGTTATTAAGGTCCATTAAGCTTGGCTCTTGTGCATTCTGATCCATTTGCAGATTCCCATTTATCATGTGCAGATTGCGCTCATTAAAACATTCTCTCTCGCACTTTTACAATTAATATACTATTGAAAACGGATAACTCAGAGAATCTACAATTGGATGATGGACTGTTTCCTATTGATTACAGGAATGGGCTGAAAAAATAGAATAATCTCTCTGTCACGCGGTGCCAAAGTGGGCGCTTATTCCACTGTTCGCCATCTAGTAGTACCGAGCGAGCAATATAGTCATCTTGAACTTGAGCTAAATCAGCACCGAAACCGTCATCGTCAATCACCAATGTGATTTCAAAATTCAACCATAAACTGCGCATATCCAGGTTTACTGTGCCCACTAAACTTAATTGCCCATCAACCAGCACACTCTTGCTGTGCAAGAGACCGCCTTCAAATTGGTAGATTTTAACACCCGCATCAAGGAGTTCGGAGAAGAAACTACGGCTGGCCCAGCGCACCATCATTGAGTCGTTATCCCGCGGCAGGATGATGCTGACATCAACACCGCGCTGTGCAGCGGTACAAATGGCGTGCAGCAGATCGTCGCTCGGCACTAAATAGGGGGTGGTCATGACCAACTGATGACGTGCGGAATATACCGCAGTTAATAAGGCCTGATGAATCATTTCTTCAGGGAAACCAGGGCCAGAGGCGATAACCTGGATTGTATGGCCGCTTTCTTCTTCGAACGGCATGATATGGTTGTCTGGCGGCGGTGGCAGGATGCGCTTGCCAGTCTCAATTTCCCAGTCACAGGCATACACGATGCCAATGGTGGTGGCCACCGGGCCTTCCATGCGCGCCATCATATCAATCCATTGACCGACTCCGGCATCTTGTTTGAAGAAACGTGGGTCAACCATATTCATGCTACCGGTGTAGGCAACATAGTTATCAATCAATATGACTTTGCGGTGTTGGCGTAAATCCATGCGGCGGAAAAATACCCGCAAAACATTCACTTTGAGCGCTTCGACAACTTCAATCCCGGCATTACGCATCATGGCGGGATAGGGGGTGCGGAAGAATTGCTGGCTACCGGCCGAATCTAGCATTAAGCGGCAATGAACCCCGCGCCGTGCTGCGGCCATCAGCGATTCAGCCACTTGGTCAACCAGCCCGCCCGGCTGCCAGATATAAAACACCATCTCGATATTATGGCGAGCTAACTCAATATCACGGACTAATGCTTTCAGGGTGTCATCGGTGGTGGTTAATAACTGTAATTGATTGCCTTTTACGCCACTAATGCCTTGGCGACGCTCACATAATTGGAATAATGGCGTTGCCACTTCGCTATTTGAATTGGCAAAAATATGTTGGCAGTCTTTCAATTCACTGAGCCAGCGGGCGGTGGAGGGCCACATGGCTTTTGCTCGCTCAGCCCGACGTTTGCCTAAATGAAGTTCGCCGAAAGAGAGATACGCGATAACACCCACCAAGGGCAAAATATAGATAACAAGTAGCCATGCCATGGCCGAAGGAACGGCTCTGCGTTTCATCAGAATTCGCAGTGTGACCCCGGCAATAAGCAACCAATAGCCAAAAACGGAGAGCCAACTGATTACGGTATAAAATGTTGTCATAAGGGCGGAAATCCTGTTCACAAACGGTCACTAAAGAGTGTACGCACTGTATGGCAAAGACGAAACCTTTAATCGGATATATTACTGGATAAAGTCTTTTAAGCTAAAGGACTTGCAAAGACGAATATACATATATAGTTGGCGTTCTCTGTTTTTACCATCGCCCCGGTCAGGTAATTTCAGGCTAAAGGTGCGCTTTTGCCTAGTAGCGGCTTGGCTCAAGAGATGAAAAGTTTATAATAGTCCAGTTCTCAGCTTGGGAAGAATAGCTTCATGAGACGGAGTAAGAATGAGGTCGGCCGTTGGCGTATGTTACGGCAAAATCAGCGGCGTAGAAGTCGCTGGCTTGAAGGTCAATCACGGCGCTATCGTCATATCTATTGTGTGCGACAACTCCACGAGCATCAGCATCGTAGGGCATTATTGTTCACCGTAGCTTATGAATGGTAGTTTGCTGTGAGAGGAATAAAAACAGTCTCTTTATGAGGCTGTTTTTGTTTTTGCTATCACGAAGATAAACTGAGTATTAATTTTAACTTTAAATTACCGCACTAAAAAGATTGTCAGACTCGAATGTTGTTCGGCATATTGCTAAAGCAGGGATGTCAATTAGATATTTTCTAATGATATTTTCCACTTAAAATTTTACTTTTTCTCGCACAAAAATCACATCTATCCTAAATTGGCAAAATGCGATAATTCTGATGTCTATATTAATAATAAAAGGTGCAAAATACCCTTTTTGCAGTTTATTTCACATCAGAATCAGATCACGCTACCCTATATATTAGGTCGCTTCGTTCTAATCGTTCAGTTTCAGGGGTGTTACTGTTGGATTGTTCGAGGCGGCCATTCCCTGCGAAATAAATGATTATGCGATAGTCAACATGACAATCATCATTCTTTTCTAATACCTTCTTATCTATCAATGAGTTGTTGTTTGTTGTATTTTTTCATGTCACTATTATTTATCGTTTTTAGTGATCAATAATAAAAAATTGATCAATTTTATCAATTGATCAATACTGCTTCCTTAATCAAATAAAAGGATTTTACTGTGGATAGCAGACTAAACATTGCAGTTGATTGCACTTTTATCTGTGAGCCTGTTTACAAAAGTGACGGTAAGTTACTGGCAGTAGAGTTATTGAGTCGGTTCACAACAACCTCTTTTAAATCGCCTATTTATACTGAGCGCTTCTTACATCAACTTAATGCTCAGATGAAGATCAAATTGTTGCACTCTCAATTATCTGAAGTAAAAAACGTGCAAAATTGGTTTATTGAACACCAAATAATACTCTCAATTAATATAGACTTTGACATGGCACATGCGGTGCTGAATGACGATAATGTCATCTCGTTATTGAACTCAATGCCTTTTATCCGGTTGGAGATAATGGAGAGTTTTCCCAATCTTAGTGATGGTGCGGAGAATGCACTATTAAGCAAATTGGCTAAACGATATTCCTTATGGTTGGATGATTTTGGCAGCGGTAATGCGCATATTGCTGCGGCAGCTAGCGGCTTCTTCGAGTGCGTAAAAATTGATAAACATTTTTATTGGCAATGGGGGGGAAGCGCTACGTTTGACAACCTGGTGATGCGATTGCGTGATTATTGCCAGCATGTTGTGATTGAAGGTGTCGAAACTCATTTGCAGTTTAGCCGACTTGCGGACAGTGGGGTTGATGCCATGCAAGGTTACTTATTCAGCTCTTGTGCATTGGCGGCGGTGAGCCAACTTCCTCTCCAGTATGACTATGTTAATAGGCGATAATTATCTTTCATGGGCACAAGACTGTCGTGCGAGACAAATCAATTTTTGCCGATAGGACATCAGCTTAGACGCTTTTTTGCTGTGAATATCACAGTTATATGATGCTGTTCAGTGGATGATGTAACCCCTATTCCAGCAAGGCTACAGTGAATGTCTCAATATAAATTAGCTAAAACAGTATTCTTCGGGGATTTGAAAACCAGCACCGCACTGTATAAATATGAGATTTATTGTGAAGAGGCTGAGCTGATATATCACGCTGCTATTTATTCTGAACAAATCATTGCTGCCGGCAAACATACTTACCCTGTCTGGGTCAGAAAAGACCATATGATACTAAAATCACCGGCGCATATGCTGGATAAAGCGGTAGAAGCCTGTGAGGATCATTGGCTGAAACACTATAAAGCTTAGATGGTTTGGTGGCGGGCGATGAAATCAAGATACGCCTGATGGCAGGCGTATCGTTGTGTTTTGCCGCACAGTGCCGCAGTAGGGTTAGTCAAATAACTCTGACAGAAAACTTTTTTTCTTGTAGTGCTTCGGTTTTGCATATCCGTGGCTATCGTATTCGCGGTCACGGTCACTGTTTCTCGGGGCTGAATAAGAGGCCGCAGCTGGCGCACTTTCAGTTGATTTCTCAATGATTTTATCCAGTTCCCCACGGTCAAGCCAAACACCACGGCAGTTTGGGCAATAATCAATCTCAATGCTTTTACGTTCAGACATAACCAGTTGGGTATCTTTGCATACTGGACACTGCATAGTCTTCATCTCCGCATTTAACAAAATGGCTCATCGTCTCGATATATAACCGATAACTGATTAGACACTAATTCTTCGTAATTATAAGTAAAGATGATTAAAGACATGTAATAGCTCAGCAGCCATGGGCGCGGCTGCCGCGATAGCCGGCAGCAGCTCAACAATCAGTGACTCAAAATACGCGTTTAAAGGGTTTTACTATGACCGATTGATAGACCCCGCCAGCAACATAGGGGTCTTGTTGTGCCCACGCCTCGGCCTCTTGTTGGGAGCTAAATTCCGCAATCACGGTAGAGCCGGTGAATCCGGCAGCTCCGGGGTCAGCACTGTCGATGGCCGGGTTGGGGCCAGCGGTTAATAAACGGCCTTGGTCTTGTAATGCTTGTAAGCGTGCCAGATGTGCAGGGCGCGCAGATAAGCGCTTTTCGAGTGAATCAGGGACATCGGTTGCCAAGATTACATACAGCATGTTTCACCTTTAAAATGGTCATACCCACCATAATGCAAGCTAGATGCGCGCTGGCTAGTTTGCCCCTCAGCCACTGACTTGCGTGGGATTATGGCGGGCACTGCGCTGCCGCCTTTCTGCGACGCGAATTATTTAGAGTATATATTTCAATATAATGATTGCTATTCGGTGTTCTATAACAGCATGTTCGCTGGATAAATTCAATAAGGTGCGTAAATTGCAAGACGCGTGATTAGCCGGCGAATACACTGCTAATTGATAATGAAATAAAATGATAACCAGGCGTAAACAGAAAGTGTTATTCGGTGGATATTGCCGTTTAAAGCATCGTTTATGACCTATCGTTGAGATAGTTTGCAGTTGCTTATTGAATATGATTGCTATTTGCATTTAAACTTAGCTGCATCAGAGGACACTGAATTATTATGCAGCTAAATAAATTTTTCTTCGGTCGACGGCTCACTTGGCCGCTCGCATTTTCAGTCGGCTTACATGGCAGCGTCATTGCCGCATTGCTATACGTCTCCGTAGAGCAAATGAATACACAGCCAGAGGATGCACCGCTGGCGGTTACCATGGTGAATATAGATACTTTTGCGGCACCACAGCCAGCAGCTGCGGAGCCGCAGGCTGCGCCGGAACCAGAAGCTGTGGAAGAGACACCGCCAGAACCTGAAGTGCTGCCAGAGCCGGTGCCTGTCCCGCTGCCTGAACCGGTGAAACCTAAGCCGAAACCAAAACCGGTGAAAAAAGAAGTCAAAAAGCCGGAAGTGAAGAAGCCGGATGTTAAAAAGACGGTGGCACCGCCAGATGACAAGCCGTTTAAATCCGATGAGTCAGCCCTGGTTTCAACCAATGCCGCAGTAAAATCAGCACCTAAGGTATCAGTACCGGGCGCGTCAATATCGAGTGGGCCAAAAGCACTGAGTAAGGCAAAACCGACTTATCCGGCCAGGGCCTTGGCGCTGGGGGTTGAGGGGCAGGTTAAAGTACAATATGACATTGACGATGATGGTCGAGTGACCAATGTGCGAATTTTGGAAGCGACACCGCGCAATACCTTTGAGCGTGAAGTGAAGCAGGTGATGCGCAAATGGCGTTTTGAAGCCGTGGCTGCCAAGAATTATGTCACAACCATCGTGTTCAAGATTGGTGGCACGACGGAAATGAATTAAGGCCGGCGTGGTGTTTCAGTTCAACAGTCCCCAATAAAAAAAGGGTCGCTTTTATCGCGACCCTTTTTACATCATCACTGCGGCAATTATTGCGTCGCGCCAACTGCAAAATTTCTACTGTTTTCAGGTAAGGCGCGGGCTTTACCAATGTCATCAACGGCGACATAGGTGAATACCGCTTCAGTGGCCTTATAGCGCTGACCAATAGGTTCGGAAGAGACCTTTTTCACCCATACTTCAATATTGATGGTAATAGAGCTGCGACCGGACTTAATACAGCTCGCATAGCAGCAAACTACGTCACCAACGGCCACAGACTTGAGGAACGTCATGCCATCAACCCGCACCGTGACCACCCGGCCTTGGGCTATCTCTTTGGCCTGGATAGCACCGCCAATATCCATTTGTGACATCAACCAACCGCCGAATATATCACCGTTGGCATTGGTATCAGCGGGCATTGCAAGGGTGCGAAGTACCAATTCACCGTTAGGTAATGATTGCGGTATCTGTTCCTGGGTCATCTCTGTCTACTCTATAAAATTATGACTTTTTCTGTTCTTCGGGCATATGCCGATAAATATAAACACCGCTGATGAGTGTAAATACCAGTGTCAGAGCAGTTAAACCAAAGACTTTGAAGTTCACCCAAATATCTTGCGGTAACCAAAATGCCACATAGATATTGAGTAACCCGCAAACCAGGAAGAACACGGCCCAAGACAGGTTCAGTGTTGACCAAACCGCATCCGGCAATGTCAGTTCTTTGCCAAGCATCCGTTGAATCAATGGCTTTTTCATAAACCATTGGCTGACCAACAGGGCGAGGGCAAACAGCACATACAGCACCGTCACTTTCCACTTGATAAATAAGTCACTGTGGAATGCCAATGTCAAAGTACCGAATACCAGCACCATGACTGCGGTGATCAGTGTCATTTTTTCGACTTTGCGGTATTTGACCCAAGCAAAGGCTAGTGCCAACAATGTGGCGACAATCAAGGCACCTGATGCGACAAAAATGTCATACATCTTGTAGAAAACAAAAAATACCACCAACGGGAGAAAATCTAAAAGTTGCTTCATGAATCAATCCATCATTTATACACCGCCCGACTATACCGGATTCAGTCAGGTGTGGGTACCTGCGGCAAAAGACTATTATCCTTAATTATCTGTCGGAATGCGCGCTCTGCCAGTGGAATTTGCAGAAACTTACGATAAACAAGTAACAGTTTTTGTCTGTATATTGCCAGTTAATGATTAACCCAGCATGATAAGTGATAAATATGGGGTTAAAGCTGAGTGGAATTAAGTATGCAGAGAAAATTACTCCGGTATTGGATGCCGGGTTTAACCCAATTAATGGCCTATGAACGCGATTGGCTCAAGCCAGATATTCGCGCCGGATTATCGGTGGCCGCGGTGGCGCTGCCCATTGCCATCGCTTATGCGGAGCTGACGGGGGTCAGCGCGGCGGTGGGACTGTATTCTTGTATTTTACCCATGATTGCCTACGCCTTTTTGGGCTCATCCCGCCAGTTGATTGTCGGCCCAGATGCCGCAACTTGTGCGGTAATTGCGGCGGTGGTAGCACCGTTGGCGGCGGGCAACAGTGAAATTCACTGGCAATTGACCATCATGATGACTCTGATGATGGGAACATGGTGTCTGGTGGCTAGCCGCTTTAAGCTGGGGGCACTGGCGGATTTATTATCGCGACCCATATTAACCGGCTTACTCAATGGGGTGGCGATTACCATTATTGTTGACCAATTGGGTAAGGTTTTTGGTTTTATGACTCGCCCACCTCAATTGATTGAGCGGGTATTGGCCCTGCCGCATAATTTGATTAATAGCCATTTACCCACGGTGGCAATTTCATTACTGACTTTCGTGGTGTTGTACGGTGTTAAGTGGTTGCGCCCGAACTGGCCAGCACCGTTATTGGCGATTGCTATGGCGACCTTTGTCTCTTGGGCGGCCAATATGCAGCAATTTGGTGTGGGGGTCGTCGGCGGCTTTGACGGCGGCTTACCCTTGGTGCATTGGCCCGATTTTCAGCCGGGCTTGTTACGCGACATGGTCATCCCCGCACTGAACCTGGCGGTGGTCAGTTTTGTCAGTATGATGCTGACAGCACGCAGTTTTGCGGCTAAGAATGGTTATGAAGTTGATGCGGATGTTGAGCTGCGCGCATTGGGTGTCAGCAATATTGTCTCCGCTTTATCGCAAGGTTTTGCGATTAGTGGCGCGAGCACCCGGACTGCAGTGAATGATGCCAATAATGGTAAGAGTCAGTTGGTGTCAATTATTGCCGCGCTAGTGATTGCCATGGTGTTGCTGTTTTTAACCCGTCCGCTGCAATTTATTCCGATAGCCGCATTGGGGGTGGTACTGATTTATGCCGCCTGGTCTTTGCTCGGGTTTAGAAGTTTGTGGCAGTTACGCAAACGCAATGCACAAGCTTTCTATTTGGCGATATTTACTTTCGTCAGTGTGGTGTTGGTCGGTGTTATTAGCGGCATCGGCCTTGCGGTGTTGCTGGGGTTATTGCAATTTCTGCGCACGGTATTTCGCCCGACAGAACAGTTGTTGGGGGTGAATGCCGATGGCATGATCCATTCAATGCGCAGTGGTAATGGTATCAAACCTGTGCCTGGAGTGATGATTTACCGCTTTAACTCGCCGCTGACCTATTTTAACGTCGCGTACTTTAAACGGCGTATTCTGAATCTGGTTGACAGTACCCTACATACGGCGAATTGGGTGGTCATTGATGCCGTCGCCAGCTTTACCTATGCTGATGTCAGTGTGTTAGCGGCAATTGATGAGCTAAAACGCGATTTAAAGCAGCGCAATATTAAGTTGATATTGGCGGGGCGGCGCACTGAGCTGACACGCTGGTTCCGTATTAATCGTTTGAAAAGTCATGATGATGACCTGATTTTGGTGCCTGACCTCTATTTGGCCCTCAAGCTGATTCAAAGTAAACAACGGGTGGCGCAGAAGCAGGAATCTGACGGCGAGCCACCAGCCACTGTGCTGGATTCTGAATAACAAAAAGGGCCGTTATGGCCCTTTGTCATATTATCGGCATGGATGCTTACACGCTGACATCCGTTGGGCGCAACAACATATATAAGCGGAACAAATACACCAACAATAATGCAGAAACCAGGTTACTCAGTGAAGCTAAAACCACACTGGCAACTGGGGTCGGCAGCACCGTCAGGTGATTGACCAAATACAACAAAATCAGTTTGGCCGCTATCCACAACATCATTGCCGGGATAATTAAACGCACATTCGCAAAAGCCAACTTGATACTGGCTTTCATGGCGACAAAAACGCCTATTTTTTCCGTCGTCACAATAACCGGAGACAGCGAGAGCGCGACAGCAATGATGATACCCGGCACGATAAACAGAGTTATTCCCAACTGAATCAATAAGGTACCGATAAACATCAGCAGCAGCAAGCGCGGTAAGATAGGCACTGAAATACCGATGGCCTGCAATGCGCTAACCCGACGCCCCTGAGAGACCATCGAAATCAGTGTCAGCATGCCGCCCACTAATAATACATTGCCCACCAATGCGGAAAAAGTAGCCGCCGCAGAGACTTTCAGCAGGACCATTTGTTGCTCAGGGGTGAGCTGCGCCACCAATTCTGTAATGCTGAGATTGCCGGACGAAGCCAAATCACTGTCAGTGGAGTTGAGTGTACTGAGTTGTTCAGTATCAGGGATAAATGCCTGATTCAGCATGACGGTAATGAACGCGGTCAGCAGCGCCAGTAACAGAATGGCGGGTAGCTGATTGCGTAAAAAGTTAAAACTGTCACGGTATAAAGTGTTAGCCGTGATAGGCATGAAAACTCCTTGGGATAAAAAAATAGCGCTTAGCCGATGATTATACCTTGTTATGGTGCGCTGTGGGATCTTGTCATTGGCCAATGGATGATTTCTTCTAATCTAATGACCTCGATGTTATCAATAGGTAACGGCGGCAAACCATAGTGGGCACGGGCGCGCTCGCCATAGATTGAACAACAAACAGACTGACCGACTTCTCCCTGCAGGGCAACACAGCGGGGGGATTTACAGTTGGTGCCGGACATACAGCTAATAAAGGGGGGTCACTTGCTCAGTCATGGCGCAGGGCACACAACCGCCACCCTCTTTGGCCTCTGCCCAATAAAATGACACCCGAAAATAGGCACAGCAGGCACCACAACTGACACACGGATTTATTTCAGCGCTCATCTTTAATCCACTGCTCCTTACCAAGTAAACAGTCAACCGTAGCGATTTCACACAGACAACATCCAAGCATAGCAGCATGCTGCCTGTTGTCTTTTTCAGCAATGGCAATTAGCGCAATTTGGTGCAAATAGCTATTTATGATCCAGATCAATTTCAATGTTATTAAGGAATTAAATAACCCTACTTAATTTAGGAATTATTAAAATTGTTACGAAAGATGTGATCTCGATTGGATCATAAATACTTATTTGTAGGTATATTCTGTTCGCGAATATACCTACAAATGGAATGGATAATGAAAAAAGTCACTTTGGTATTATTAGCCGTAGCAACTCTGGCATCGACTGCGGTGAGTGCGCATCAGGCAGGCGATTATATTTTCCGGGCAGGGACGGCAACGGTCAGACCAAATGCAGGGTCTGATGATGTGTTAGGTTATGGCTCCTTTAAAGCGGATAATAATACCCAGTTGGGTCTGACTTTCAGTTACCTCATTACTGATAACATCGGGGTAGAATTGCTGGCGGCGACGCCGTTCCGCCATAAGGTTGGCCTCGGGCCGACTGGCAATATTGCCGAAGTTAAGCAATTGCCACCGACGTTAATGGCACAATATTATTTCCGCGATAAGCAAGACAAACTGCGGCCATACTTGGGGATTGGTCTGAACTACACCACGTTCTTTGATGAGAAATTCAACAACACGGGCACTTCTGCTGGGTTAACGGATTTGAGCTTAAAAGATTCGTGGGGGGTGGCAGGGCAAGCCGGTTTGGACTATATGGTCAGTGAAAACTGGATGGTGAATATGTCCGTCTGGTGGATGAATATCGAAACTGATGTGAAATTTAAAGCCAATGGCCAGGAGCAGAGCATTCACACCCGCCTTGACCCATGGGTATTTATGTTTGGCGCGGGTTACCGTTTCTAATTATCCGTCGTCCTTGATAAGCAGCACGGAGTCACACAGAGGCGCAGAAATGCGCCTCTGACCGTTTTATTACCTAATAAGCATTTGGTCACTAACTGACTTCACCCCGGGTACGGTTCGGGTAATCTGTACCGCGCGGTTAGCATCCTGACGTGAGCTAACAAAGCCACTCAACTGAACCCGCCCTTTGAACGTTTCCACACTTATCTCAGTCGATTTTAGATTTTTCTCACCCAATAGCGCTGATTTCACCTTCGTGGTGATAACCGTGTCATCGATATAACCACCGGTTCCTTCTGACTTTGCTGTTGGCGCACAGGCAGATATTGCCATCGCCATAATCACTGCAATGCATAAAGCTGTAATGGTCTTAAAAATCTTCATAGATGACTCTCCATGTGTATTGATGTTATAGGGCGTATTGGATAACCCGTATCAACAGCGCCAGCGCAAGCGCAGTTCAACCTACTATTAACGCATATTTCATTTAGGTTCAGAGAACACCCACCGCATCCAAATGTAAAAAAATGCTTAGTGTGTTACACATTATTAGTATTGGTTATGAATAGCTTTTATTCAAATTTACAGCGGATAAGTTGCAAGAAAGGTATTGAAAATAAGGAAGAAAGCGCCTGAATAGCATCAATTATCAGGCGCTCTGGTGGCATTAACGACGTGTGGCCGCTTTCATTTTGGTGACGAAATGAGTCAGTTGCGCCAGCATCTCGGCAGGTTGTGAGACATTGTTTTCAATGATTTTTACAATCGCAGAACCTGAAATAGCCCCCGCGGCTCCGGCAGCTAGACTCATTTTTACTTGTTCAGGTTCTGAAATGCCAAAACCTTGTAATGCGGGAGCAGCATGGTATTCACGAAGTTTATCAATCAAATGATTCAATGGCAGATGGCCGTGATTTTCAGCACCGGTCACCCCAGCCCGCGAGAGCAGATAGGTATAGCCACGGCCATGGGAGGCAATTTCGCGCAATAAATCATCATCGGCATTCGGCGGACAAATAAATATAGGGGCGATGCCATGGCGCAGTGCTGCCGTGCGGAATGGCAGTGATTCTTCAAAAGGCACATCAGCAATCAGCACTGAGTCAACCCCGACATCAGCGCAGCGCTGATAGAAAGTATCAATGCCATTATGGAAGACTAAATTGGCATACATCAGCAGACCAATGGGAATCGTGGGGTGTTTCTTGCGAATTTCGGCCAGCATCTCAAAACAAATGCTCGGGGTCACACCGGCGGCGAAAGCCCGTAACGCCGCATTTTGGATGGTCGGGCCATCGGCCAATGGGTCAGAGAATGGGATGCCCAGCTCCAGCGCATCTGCCCCGGCGGCAATTAAAGTGTCGATAATCTCTAACGAGAGTGCCGGTGTTGGGTCGCCTAATTGTACGAATGGGACAAATGCGCCTTCTTTTTTGCCCGCCAACTGTTTGAAAAGCTGCTGATAACGCTCCATTAAATTTCTCCCCGTGCTTTCAGAATATCATGAACGGTGAAAATATCTTTATCACCGCGCCCGGACAGATTGACGACCAGAATCTGCTCTTTTTCCGGTGATGCTTTAATCATTTTCAAGGCGTGCGCCAGGGCATGGGAAGATTCCAATGCCGGGATAATGCCCTCTTTGCATGACAGCGCCTTAAATGCCTCGAGGGCTTCATCGTCGGTCACTGACACATAATCAGCGCGCCCAATACTATTCAAATAAGCATGTTGCGGCCCGACTGATGGGAAGTCTAACCCGGCCGAAATTGAGTAAGATTCTTCAATTTGGCCATCACTGGTTTGCATCATCGGCGATTTCATACCGAAGTAGATACCAACCTTACCGTGTTTCAGTGGTGCACCATGTTGGCCGGTTTCAATCCCCAATCCTGCGGGTTCTACCCCAATCAGCCCAACGCCGGGTTCATCAATAAAATCAGCGAACATACCAATTGCATTGGAGCCGCCACCCACACAGGCCAACACTGCATCCGGCAACCGGCCTTCTTTGGCTAAGATCTGCGCTTTGGTTTCTTCGCCAATCATCCGTTGGAACTCCCGTACAATTGTCGGGTAAGGGTGAGGGCCGGCGGCGGTTCCCAACATGTAGTGCGCGGTTTCGTAGCTACCAGACCAGTCGCGCAGCGCTTCATTACATGCATCTTTCAGTGTCGAGGAGCCACTGTGTACCGGGATAACCTCCGCGCCCATCAGGCGCATACGAAATACGTTCGGGGATTGGCGCTCAATATCTTTAGCCCCCATATAGATGCGGCATTTCAAGCCAAGCAGGGCGCAGGCCAATGCTGATGCCACACCATGCTGACCGGCACCGGTTTCAGCAATGATTTCTGTTTTACCCATACGTTTTGCTAATAAAGCCTGCCCCAGCACTTGGTTCGTTTTGTGCGCGCCGCCGTGCAGCAGGTCTTCACGTTTCAGATATAACTTGGTTTTTGTCCCTGTCGTCAAATTCTGACACAGTGTCAGCGCGGTTGGACGCCCGGCATAATTCTTTAACAAATCCTGAAATGCGGCCTGAAACTCAGGGTCCAGCTGCGCACTGACAAAAGCCTCTTCCAGTTGTTTCAATGCAGGCATCAGAATTTGGGGGACATACATTCCACCGAACTCGCCAAAATAAGGATTTAATGTGGTCATTTTTCTGTCCGTTAGTCGTTAATTTAGTAAGCGCGTAAAGTTTGGAATACCGCAGCAATCTTTTGCGGGTCTTTCACACCGGGGGCGCTTTCTACTCCGGAGTTGAAATCCAGACCCGCGCAGCCCAGTTGCGCCGCCGCATCACAGTTATCAGCTCCCAGCCCGCCCGCCAGTAGCACGTTATCCAATGGCTGACCCGCTAATAATGACCAGTCAAAGCGCTGGCCAGTGCCACCTGGGCCATTGTCCAAAACATAGCGCTCAACATGCTGTAAATTGCGTGTCGGCACTGAGCCATTAACACTCAATGCTTGCCAAATTTGGCAACTGGCGGGTAATACCTCGCGCAGTTGGTTGATATAAGTTTGATCTTCATGCCCATGCAATTGCACCGCCACCAGAGATAAGCGCTCGGCAGTTTGTTGTATGGTTTCGACTTTGGCATCACGGAACACGCCGACATACTTCAGCGGAGCACCACTGATAACCGTTCGCGCCTGCGCAATGTCAACATAGCGAGGTGAATTGCCGACGAAAATCAAGCCGCCATATACCGCGCCGGCTTGGTAGGCGGCGGCGGCATCTTGGGCGCGCGTCAGCCCGCACACTTTGTTTTCCCCCAGCAACACACGGCGCACGGCAGCATTTAAGTCAGCCTCCGACATCAAGGCGCTGCCAATAAGAAAACCGTTGGCAAAGTGGCTTAGCTCACGAACTTGCCGGTAATTATTGATGCCAGATTCGCTAATAACGGTGACGCCCTCGGGCAGGCGTGGTGCCAGTTCACGGGTGCGATTCAGGTCGATGGATAAATCGCGCAAATCACGATTATTAATGCCCACCACTTTCGCCCCTAAGGCAATCGCCCGCTCTAACTCTTGCGCATTGCTGGCTTCGGTTAGCACCCCCATCTTCAGGCTATGCGCCACGGCGGCCAACTGACGGTATGTTTCATCATCCAGCACCGAGAGCATCAGCAAAATAGCATCAGCCTGATAGAAACGGGCGAGCTGAATTTGATAGGCATCGATAATAAAATCTTTGCACAACACCGGCTGAGTGACGACGGCGCTGACTTGGGGCAAGAAATCAAAATTGCCCTGGAAGTATTTTTCGTCAGTTAATACGGAAATAGCCGACGCATAATGGCGATAAACCGCGGCAATTTCCGCCGGGTTAAAGTTATCGCGAATCACCCCTTTGGATGGCGAGGCTTTTTTACATTCCAGAATAAACACCGTGTTGTCGCCCTGTAGCGCGTGGTAAAAATCGCGCTGACTGAGGGTGATGTCATGTTGGAAGCTAGCCAGAGGCTGTTGCAATTTCCGCGCGGCAACCCAGATTTCCTTATCGCGCACTATTTGGTGAAGTACAGTTTCCTGCATGATTTATCCTCTAGCTGCCAGAGCGGTAACCCGGTCAAAAGGCTGGCCGCTGTGAATCATTTCCAATGCTTGCTGCGCGTTGTGGCGCAGGTTTTCCTGCCCGTGTAATTTCAGTAATAACGCGACGTTAGCGGCGACGGCTGCGGCGTGTGCCGCCTCACCCTTACCTTGTAACAAGCGCGCTAAAATGTCACGGTTTTCTTCCGGTGCGCCGCCTTGCAATGTGCTAAGTGCATAGCGGTTTAAGCCAAAATCTTCCGGTGCCAATTCGTAACTTTCAATACTGCCGTTATTGAGCTCCGCGACTTGGGTTGGCGCATGAATAGCCACTTCATCCATTCCGCCGCCATGGACTACCGCAGCGCGCTGATAACCCAGCACTTTCAGGGTTTGGGCAATCGGCAAGACCAATTCAGGGCTATAAACCCCAATCAGTGCCAAAGGGGGGCGCGCCGGGTTAATCAATGGCCCTAATACATTAAATAAGGTCCGAGTTTTCAATTGTTGGCGCACTGGCATCGCATGGCGAAAACCGGTGTGATACTGCGGCGCAAACAGGAAACAAACCCCTAATTCATCCAATGCCAAGCGCGATTGTTCGGCGCTCATATCTAGGCGAATGCCAAAGGCGGCCAGCAAGTCCGATGATCCGGAGCGGCTGGAGACACTGCGGTTGCCGTGTTTGGCGACTTTCGCGCCACAACTGGCGGCCACAAAGGCGCTGGCCGTCGAAATATTAATGCTGTTGGTGCCGTCGCCGCCCGTGCCGACGATATCAGTAAACAGATAATCTGGGCGCGGGAAAGGTTGTGCATCCGCTAATAAAGCTTGGGCGGCACCGGCGATTTCAGCCGGGGTTTCACCGCGCACTTTCATGCTTATCAATGCCGCCGCCAATTGGCTGGCTTCCAGTTCACCACGCACAATCGCGGCAAACAGACATTGGCTTTCTGCCTGAGTCATTGACTCGGCTCGGAACAGCTTTTCTAGTAATAACTCTGTGGCTAATAAATTCTTCATGTTATATCCCTTAATGACATCCGCCCATTGACGTGGAGTGGCTACTAATACCCTGGCGATTGTGTGCGCACAGGGGATAAAGCCCAGGCCAATGTTTGCTCAAGCAACCGGGCACCATGGGTGGTTAAAATCGATTCTGGGTGGAATTGGTAACCACATACTCGATGGGCATCATGACGAACCGCCATCACCATCTCGCCAAAACGCGCGTTAACGGTTAATTCTGTTGGGATATTGCTGCCGACTAATGAGTGATAGCGGGCAACCGGTAAAGGATTTGGCAGTGTCGCAAACATGCCTTGGCCGTCGTGTTCAATGGCCGATGCTTTGCCATGCAATATTTCACCCGCTTGTCCGACATGGCCGCCATAGGCCTCGACAATGGCTTGATGACCGAGACAAATGCCAATAATGGGTAATTGGCCGCGTAGGCGTTGCAATAACTCCGGCATACAGCCCGCTTGTGCCGGGGTGCCGGGGCCTGGTGATAACATTAACACCGGGCGTTCGAGCTGCTGCAACCGCGCAATAATGGTGTCAGCGGCAATGTGGTTGCGGTAAATCACCACTCGGTGACCACTGGAGCGCAGTTGGTCAACCAGGTTGTAAGTAAAGGAATCGACATTATCGAGCAGCAAGATATCGGCCATGTGATTATTTTCCATTAGAACAGCTCCCTGGCATGATGTGCACTGGCAATGGCCCGTAACACCGCGCGTGCCTTGTTGCGGGTTTCATCGGCTTCCGCCTGTGGAACAGAGTCGAGCACCACTCCGGCACCGGCTTGTACTGTGGCGATACCGTCCTCGACATAAGCCGAGCGAATAACAATGCAAGTATCCAAATCACCATGGGCGGTAAAATAGCCCACTGCGCCACCATAACTGCCGCGGCGCACGCCCTCACTGCCGGCAATTAACTGCATGGCCCGCACCTTAGGCGCGCCGCTCAAGGTGCCCATATTCATACAAGCTTGATAGGCATGGAGCACATCGAGATCAGCGCGTAATGTCCCCACCACGCGAGAAACCAAATGCATCACAAAAGAGTAGCGGTCAACTTTGGTTAAATCCGCCACATAGCGGCTGCCCGCCTCACAGATGCGCGCCAAATCATTGCGGGCTAAATCCACCAACATCAAGTGTTCAGCGAGCTCTTTATGGTCGGTGCGCATTTCCAGTTCAATGCGGCTGTCTAAATCGCGGTCTAGCTCGCCATTGGCCCGGCGACCACGGGGGCGAGTACCGGCAATCGGGTAAATTTCAATCTGGCGATTCATGGCGTCATATTTCAGCGCACTTTCAGGCGACGCGCCAAACAGAGAAAATTCATTATCTTGCATAAAAAACATATAGGGGCTGGGATTACTGTCTTTCAGTGTCTGATAAGCCGCCAGCGGTGAGGGGCAAGGCAGCGAAAAACGGCGCGAGGGCACCACTTGGAAAATCTCACCCTGCCGAATGGCTTGCTGTAACTCACTGACAACGGCACCATATTCTGCATCTGATTGGTTACACTGTAACGTCATCTCTGGCACTGAGTGAGCCGGAATGGGTAGCGGTGCTTGCTGCAATTGGTGGGCA
Organism: Yersinia hibernica; assembly: GCF_004124235.1. NCBI lineage: Bacteria > Pseudomonadati > Pseudomonadota > Gammaproteobacteria > Enterobacterales > Yersiniaceae > Yersinia > Yersinia hibernica. Next base: position 1,950,408 of record NZ_CP032487.1, on the reverse strand, counting down.
AGTTGCTCTAAACGTGCGGATAAACGCTGATGCTCACGGCTATCTGGGGTGAACAGGCTGGCTTGTAATCGAGTCGAACGGTGTTGGTGATCGAGCACCAATAGTGTTTCGGCTAAATAGAAGCAGAAATCCGGGCAGCGGTTTTCATGGCGCAATGGCGGCAAGCTTTCAAAGCCGGCGACCAAATCGTAAGCAAATAATCCCCCCAGGAACATGGCTTCCCGCTCAGCTTCAGGGGCCTCGACCAGTTGCAGCAGCAAACGTAAGGCATCAAAAACCGAGAGCGCCTGTAAGCGGGAGTCTTCATCCTGCACATCATTAATGATGGGGAAAGTTAATTCCCGGCCATTAGGGCGCACCTGAATCTCAACCTCGGCGGGTAATGCGCCATCCAATAGTGGTAATAATGAAGCGCCATTGGCTGTCAGGGCTTCAATCATCACTTTTTGCCCCAATGCGGTGATGCGCAATGCGCTGTCGATGATGAGCAGGCTTTTCAGGTTCTGCTTGCTGGTCACTTCCGCGGACTCAAGCAGCAATGTTGCTGGCCGTGCGCCGCAGAGCTGGTGGAACAGCGCGGTTGGGTCATCACGGTAGCATCCCGTGGTGGTCAATAACTGTAAAGTCGGGCGCGAGGTTTGCATTATTTGTCTTTCCTGAAAAAAGTATTACGCCGAAATTTGTCCATAAAAAAGCCCGCGGTAAGCGGGCTGAAGCAATCTGCATGGTCTGATGACTGAGATGCGTGATTACACCGCCCGAGAGAGGGAGATGTGCCACCAACGCAGTAAGGAAATCAGGGACGTTTTCATTATTAGTCACTCGCTATGATTGCTTTCATTGTGTTGCTCAATGTTCTTGAGCAGCATCTTGGTCTGTCGTGAACTTGTGTACTAGTTAACTGGTTCGCGAGGTGAATGTCAACCCCTCCATGACTGTTTTTTAACAAAGACTTGCTGGCGTGGCATTTGCCGTGATGGGCAGTGAGCGAAACAAGATTGATTAACGTGAATACCACATTAGCGAGTATGATAGCTAGCCACGCTTTTTCCGCCTTTGTTTTGGCTAATAAATTCGCTTTGGTTAATAAGACCGCTTTGATAAATAAACTCGTTTTATCTGATAACGCTACACCACCTGATACGGCTGATTTAACTGATGTTAGCGCCGCATCAACGGCTTTTACACTCTATGATTTGCACAGCCATACCACCGCATCTGATGGCTCCTTGTCACCCTCGGCCTTAGTCATTAGGGCGGCGCAAATGCGCGTCGGCGTGTTGGCGATTACCGATCACGATACCACCGCGGGGTTGGCAGAAGCCGCAGCCACCATCAAAGAGCAGCAGTTGCCAATACAGCTGATTCCCGGGGTTGAGATTTCCACATTATGGGAAAACCATGAGATCCATATTGTGGGATTAGGGATGGATATACAGCATGGCCGCCTCTGTCAGTTGTTAAGTGAGCAGTCACAACACCGCTATATTCGGGCGCAGGAGATAAGTGCCCGGCTGGCAAAGGCGCGTATTCCTGATGCTTGGCAAGGGGCGAATCGGCTAGCAGAGGGCGGTCAGGTGACGCGTGGTCATTTTGCCCGCTATCTGGTTGAATTAGGGCTAGCCAGCAATGTCGGGCAGGTGTTTAAAAAGTATCTGGCCAAAGGTAAGACCGGTTATGTTCCCGCGCAATGGTGTACAATAGAACAAGCTATTGATGCTATTAAGCAATCTGGTGGGCAAGCAGTGCTGGCGCATCCTGGGCGCTATGATTTAACGGCAAAATGGCTGAAACGTTTATTAGCACATTTTTCCGAGCATGGTGGGGATGCCATGGAGGTCGCTCAATGCCAACAGGCCCCTCATGAACGGGCGCAACTTGCCCAGTATGCTCGCGACTATAATTTACTTGCATCCCAGGGGTCTGATTTTCATCAACCTTGTTCCTGGATTGAGTTGGGCCGCAAATTGTGGCTGCCCGCTGGGGTGGAGCCGGTATGGCGTGATTGGCCGATAGAAAACCCGCCAACGCGTATGTTGAATGATGAGGTAGAGTCATGAGTCAATTTTTTTATATTCATCCAGAAAACCCTCAGCCAAGATTAATCAACCAAAGTGTTGATTTTTTACGTAAAGGCGGGGTGATTGTCTATCCGACAGATTCTGGTTATGCCCTTGGCTGCCGTTTAGAAGATAAAACCGCAATGGAACGCATCTGTCGTATTCGCCAGTTGGATGGCAATCATAACTTCACCTTGGTATGCCGTGATTTGTCCGAGCTATCCACCTATGCCTATGTGGATAACTCGGCGTTTCGACTGATCAAAAACAATACCCCCGGCAACTACACTTTTATACTGAAAGCCACCAAAGAGGTGCCTCGGCGTTTGATGAATGACAAACGTAAAACAATTGGCCTGCGAGTGCCCTCTAATCCCATTGCCTTAGCATTGTTGGATGTATTAGGTGAGCCGTTAATGTCGACTACATTGATGTTGCCGGGCAATGATTTTGCTGAGTCGGACCCTGAAGAGATCAAAGAGCACTTGGGCAAACAAGTGGATTTAATCATCCACGGCGGCTCACTGGGCCAACAACCCACCACTGTTATTGATCTGACAGATTCGTCCCCGGAAGTCATCCGTGAAGGTGCAGGTGACGCGACCCCCTTCCGCTAAAGAGGGGGGTTATGCCCCATGATAGACGAGTGTTGGATACGGCCATCAGCAGGCTTTGTACTGTGGGTATCCAACCCGTTGATGTGATATCTAGGCCAACTTCGCTAAATCCCCCCGCTAAAAGCCACAGTGCTATCCTACGCTACCTTAGCCAATGTCTGGGTCGGGATTCATTTTAATTGCTTAATGAGTCACAATTTTTACTATTATTATATTTGAATGCTAATTTAAATTGTGTAGTTTATATTGAGAAAGATAGCTCATATTTTAATTTATTCTTATGGCATAATTCTGTGTCAGGGTGAAAATAATGTTATATTTCAGTTTGTTGATTTAATTTCATTATTTTTGAAACCAATAAACCTTCATTTTTATTTTATCTATAACATTAATCACTCTTTAATATACTGCGGTATTTTTCTGCTAACTAATTTCTCTGTGATAATTAACTTTATATTTTACTGCTTATTTAATTAATTTTCATGAATGACTTATTTTAAGACACATCCAATGCGAAAATAATTGTAAATGCGCTTATTTTGCTATTAATTTAATTTGACGATCTTTTATTCTAGTATTTAAACCATTCTTCAGGATAAGTATCTGTAAAATCCACACAGGGCAACTTTTTATGGAGTAATGTATCGCATTTATTAAATTTATGATCATAAACACTAATAAACTTGATTTTTATGTACAATTGAGCGATTTTAGTTAAGAATTTTCAATAAAATGAAATTGCTCAGACTAAATAAAAATTGCTTGGTAAAAATCAAAAGGGGAGTCTCTTTCTTTGAAAGATAACTTTTTTATTTATTCTTGCCGATAAATATCCATAATTAGCTGATTATTTTTAATAATTCATAAGGCTGATTTATATAGGGTTTTTATATTCCAGCAAGATTATTCTTATCTTATTTTTGTTTTTAATATATTGATTTATAGGGTTTAATTTTCAAGATATCAATAATTGTGGGATTTTTCCTACGAACTTGGTTTTTCACTCCTATATATCTGTATAACCCTGCATGTTTATTATCGGTGTCAATGATGCAATATCATAATTAAGGCAATCACCAGTGAAAGTTCGCCTGCTTAATTACTTTTTAGTTAAGTAAGGATGTTGCTCGTTAATTACAACCAATAATATAGAGAGGATTGAGAGTTTTATGAATCGAGTATTTAAAGTGATCTGGAATAGTGCCTTAGGCCGCTATGATGTTGCGTCTGAGTTTTCTAAGTCAGGAAAAAAGACTAAGTCATTTTGCTCAGCAAATGTCGATACAACTTTAGGTTTAACGGCACCATCCCGCCTGAGCCAGGTGGCTATTACTTTGGTCTTCACATTGGGGGCGAACTCTGCTTTTGCGGCAGATATCAGTGTTCCGGTTTTTACACCTGAAGTTGATTTTGAACAATCATTCACTGGTGCCGGGAATACGTTATCGGGGAGCTTTAGTAACATTGCTCGAGGTGACTCTGGTTTTAAAAACGTCAAGTTAGGGGATATTCCAACTGAAAACTTCCTCTATGGTGCAGGGAGTCTGATCAGTAAAAATATTTTCAATTTAGGCGACATGGTGACTGAAACTTTCCTTGATCCTAAAGGAACGGGCGCATTAATTACTATTAATGTGTACAGCAGCACGGCGATGTCAATTAAACCCCTGGCTGATTTTGTGGTGCCGGTATCCTATGCCGTCGGCGAGAATGGCCAGTATGTGAATCGTAATTTATTCCATGTGCAGGATGGCAGTGACCTGGCGGTGAATGTTGGTAGCAGCGCGGCAGGTTGGGTTAATGACAGTACGAACTATTTCAGCGCCATTATGAAAGGGGGCTTAAAAAATGAGGCGGCGGTAACCACATCCTCTGGCTTCTATGTCGATTCGAATAATGCATCATCTCAGAATACTGTACTCAATTATAATGCCAAAACAGTCGTCAATCTGGGTTATAACAGTAACAACATTCGTGATAGCGGCACTTCAGTAGCTAATGCGCCACTTGATGACTTTACCGGTGCATTCACCAGCCCGTATTTAGGTGCCCAGAATGTTCAAAATTTTGCAGATTTCCAGAAATACAATAATGATTTGATCGCCGGTATTAAAAGTGGTGCGATTGTTCTGGACAGTAAAGGCTACCAAGCTGAGCTGGCCCGAGCCTATACCACAACCGGCTCCAATACTTCACCTAAAGTTACCCCAATCTATCTTGATATGGGTATTGATGCCAATGATGCCGTCAATCACATCGTTGACTCCTCGCGCGTTGCTTTTATTCATGGTGATGGTCAGCATGCCATTGTAAATATTAGCGCTGATGCCAATATTCAGGCCATTAATAGTGATATTTCAGTGGTGCGTTTGAACGACGGCGCAACCTTGAACAATGCCGGGATCTTAGGCTCCGTTGCCGCCAGTGTTCGGGGCACTAACATTGTTTTTGCCACCGACAGTACGGTCATTAATGAAGCCACGGGGGTGCTAGATGCCGGGACTAATCCTGACATGCTGGATTTCAAATCTAGCCCGACCGCCACATTACCACTGAATATCGCCAGTGGGAGTCATACCGCGATTTTGGCGAATGGCACCTCTTCAGTGACTAACAATGGTGTGATTAATACCGCCTCACGTGGCACCAGTGTTTATACCCGCGCCGCTATTATTGATGGCACTTCAACATTTATTAACAACGGCGCGATTAATATCGCGGCAACGACGGATTTATCTCCTGCTGCAGGCTATCTGAACGAAGGAGTGAGTGTTCAGAAAGGCTCTATTTTTGAAAATAATGGCACTGTCTATGTGGGGCGCGAGGCACAGCGCTCATTGAGTGATGTAGTGGCTGACCTGGCAATAAAAACAGAGTCGTATGCGATTAAATTAGTTCAAGACACTGTCAATCTGAGCAATATCGCCACGTTTATCAATAATGTGGGCGCTAAAATTGTAATTGGCAGCAAAACTGAAAACTCCACGGCCATTATTGCACAAGGTGTCAGAACCGCGGTTAATCAGAATGGCATCATTGAGTTGAATGGTGCCGGCGCAGTACCTGGACAAAAAGCAGCACAAAATGTGGGTATTTCTTCCAGCTTGAATGCCACGAATGTCGTCAATAATGGCGATATCATTATCAATGGTATCAATACCGTGGGGATGAAGGTGCTGACAAACAGTGCCGCGACCAATGCGGGTAACATTTATGTCAATAAAGGACTTGATGCGGCGACCAATTTAGCCAACTACGGTATTCAGGCGGTGGGTAGCGGTGCGGTGGCGAATCTTTCCGGCCAGGTGAATCTCTCCGGCGATGGGGCTATCGGGGTCGTGGCTGAAGACCAAGGCACCATTAATGTTACCGGTAATGGTCAGGTTGAGTTTGTTTCCGGCACAAAACAAGTGGGATACCTGATTTATGGTGCGGGTGCCAGCGTCAATAACACCGCCATTGGTGCTGAGACCGTGTCAACCGAGAGTTCGACTTTATATCGTGTTGATAAAGGAGCTTCTTTTACGGGGACGACGGCATCGACCATGAATGCAACCGGTAAGAACTCATCGCTGATTCAGGTGACCGGCGCGGGCAGTAGCTTTAGTTCTGGCGCGCTAAATATGGTTCTGTCTGGCGAGGGTGCCACCGGGGTGAAAGTCGAAGGTGGAGCCACCGGCACCATCACTGACAATGCCAGTTTGGAATTGAGTGGTAATGGTGCCACCGCCGGTATTGTTGACGGTAATTACTACGGTCTTGATGGTGTGGCAACTGGCCTTACGGGCAAATCGGTTCTGACCAGTTCAGCAGTATTGACGACCGGTAACACGGCCTCGGGTGCCTATGGCTATGTCGCCCGTAATGGCGGGGAGCTGGTCCATAAAGGTTCCATTGATTTTACCCAAGCTGGCAGCACCGGGGTGTTGGTTGATGGCGGGATCTTGACCAATGAAAACCATATCTCGGTGAATGGCACTGCGGTAAATATTCAGGGGGCAAACTCGACAGTCAATAACTCGGGTACCGTCACTGCAACGGATGGCACGGCTGCTTATCTGTTGGGCACTGGGGCCAGTTTAACCCTGTCTGGCAATGGTCAAACTAACGCCGGCGGCACTGCCCATGGTGTATTGCTCGATACCGGCGCTACTGCACTAACGGTCGATGGCGCGACTATCACCATGACCGCCGGTGGCACCGGGAATGCTATTGAAAACAAAGCGGAAATTTCGGGTATTCAGTTAAAAAATACCACACTGACTGTCGGCAATGGCACGGGTGTGCGCACCGGGGCGTCCATGGCGGCGACCAACTCGGGCGTGATTAATGTCAATGGTAGCGGCGCGGGGATTCTGTTTGCCAATACCGGCGATACCATTACTGATAATACGCTGGACATGTCTGACTCGGCGGGGCTGGTCATTAATGTTAATTCTGCGGCGGGCAAAGGGATCGTCACGAATTCCAGTCAAGATTTGAAAACCGGTGCCAGTGTAAATGTCTATGACACCGCCGGCGGGGCCGCTCTGATTGTTAAAGGCACCACCGAACATGTCGATCAGTCTGGCAACTTGGTATCCAAATCACTCACCAGCCCAGTGGTGGACATCAATAACGGCTATGTCACCCGCTTTATCAACAGCGGCAGCATTCATGCCAACAGTGCCGCGCAACAAGCGGTCGTCACTAACACCGGCACCGGCATGGCCTTTACCAACCAGACGGGCGGCAACATTGTCGGCCAGGTCAATTTGCTGGCCGGTAACAACACCGTCACCCTGATGCAGGGCAGTGAAGGGACTGATTTCACCACCGGCAGTGGCGATGACCACTTTATTCTGACCGGGCTAACGGCCACGGACACCGGCGTGTTCAGTTCACTGAACGGCGGCAGCGGCAGCGATACCCTGACCTTTGATAACTCGGTATATACGCTGAAAGATGCTGCTGCCATCCAGAATATGGATTATATCGACCTGATTAATAATTCCACACTGACGCTGGACAATGTGTTATTGGCGCTGGGCAATGCGCAGGATGATAACGCCAACACCGGCTTTAACTTGGGCGATGGCAGCCTGTTGCAGATTAATCACCTCAATGCGGTGAATTTTAACAGCAAACTCAATGGTCTCGGCACCGTTGCGGTCAATACGGCGGGGAACGCGTTTAACTTTACGGCTAACGCGGCACAGAATGCTTTTAACGGCGTACTGGCCCTGGGACACGCCACCTTTACACTGGCAGCGGATAACACCGCGGCATTAGTCAATGCCACTTTGCAAGCCGGCGCTGATAGCCTCACGACTGTGGGCGATGGCATTCAGACTATTGGCGGGTTGGCCTTCGCTGGCGGGACGGTGAAATTTAACACCGGCACCCCGGGCGAGACCGTGGCGAAAAGCACCATTCATACCACCAAAGAGATGAATTTGCTCGGTACCGGCACGGTAGAAGTGAATATTGATAGTGTCGATAACAGCCAGACGCCGGTCAATCCTGCCTTACCTATTATGGAGCAGGATGATGCCAATACCCTGTTACAACTGGCGGTCAGTGATGTGGCGGTGCAAGGCAATGGCGGCAATCTGGTGTTAAAAGACCAAGATGGCAATCTGATTACTGATGCCACCACCGCAGATATTGCGCAAAATGGCACCACGGTTGCCAAGGGAACTTACGATTATCGTCTGTCCAGCGGCCTGAGTAATGACGGTTTGTATGTGAGTTACGGCCTGACACAGGTTGAATTGTTGGGCAGCGGCGCGGATGCGTTGTCACTGTACGCCACCAATAAAACCGGCCCGGCGGCGGATTTAAGTGCCAAAGTGACCGGCAGTGGTGACTTGGCGATTGATACCGGTGCCAGCAATACCGTCACGCTGTCCAATCTGGACAATGATTACACCGGCTCTACCGATGTCCGCAGCGGCACCTTACAGATGCTGAATAATAATGTGCTGGGTCAGACTGCGCTGTTATCACTGGCGGCGGACACCACCTTTGATATGAATGGTTACAGCCAAACTGTGGGCGAGCTGAATGGCACGGCAAATTCATTGTTGAATTTGAATGGCGGCAACCTGACTTTGAGTCAGGGCGGTGTTTCCGAGGGGGAACTGACCGGCAGTGGCGCGCTGACCATTGCTGCTGATGTCTTGACCATTAATGGCGCGAATAGCGGCCTGAGTGCGGTGACCACCATTGCTAATGGTGCGCAAGCCTTCCTGAATAATGCTGCCGGCCTGGGGAATGGCGCTATTGTCAACGCCGGTCTGTTGACCCTGAAAGGGGCCAGCGGTCAGTTGGCGAATGCAGTCAGTGCTGCAGGGAGCGTGGTGTTGCAGGATAACAGCGACATCACATTAACCGGCGATAACAGTTTGTTCAGCGGCTTGTTTGATATCAACAACGCCAGCCAGTTAACGGCTGCTCAAGCAGAACATCTGGGGACAGCTGCGCTCACCAATAACGGCTCATTGGTGCTCAATAGCGAGAGTGACTGGTTGCTGACAAACAGCATTAGCGGCAGCGGCAGCCTGACTAAAAACGGCAGTGCGACGGTATCATTGACTCAAGCCGCGGCCTACACCGGGCAGACCGATATCAATGCTGGCGGTCTGATATTAGGCAGCAATGCACAGCCAATGACCTTGGCTAGCCAGCAGGTAAACATCGCCAGCGGTGCCTTTATGGGCGGTTTTGGTGGGGTGGCCGGTGCAATAGATAACCGCGGGACACTGTTTGTGGGTAACCCTGCAGCATCGGTAACGTCGCGACTGAGCCGTCTGGCTCCGGCCAGTAATATCTTTACCGTTGGCAGCGATTTAACCAACAGCGGCACCGTCTTTATCGGTAACAAAACCAGTGACGGCACGGGCACCACCGGCAATCAATTGGTGGTGAATGGTAACTATATCGGCAACAACGGTCTGCTGCATTTCAACACCGCGCTGGGTGATGACAACTCAGCCACGGACAGCATGATAGTTAATGGCAACACCAGCGGCACCACCAATGTGAGTGTGGATAACGCGGGCGGCCTGGGGGCTAAAACGCTCAATGGTATTGAGCTGATTCAGGTCAACGGCCAGTCAGACGGTAATTTCGTGAGCAGTGGCCGTATCGTGGCGGGGGCATATGATTACTCTCTGGTACGTGGTGTGGGCCAGAATGCCGCGAATTGGTATCTGACCAGCCTGAGCAATTTGCCAGTTGACCCCGAGAATCCGGTGGACCCAGAAAATCCAGTGGCTCCGGGCGAAGCAGCTAAACGTCCTGAAGCGGGCAGCTACACGGCCAACTTGGCCAGCGCGAACAATATGTTTGTCACCCGCCTGCACGATCGTTTGGGTGAAACCCAGTATATCGATGCCCTGACCGGCGAGCAGAAAGTGACCAGTATGTGGTTACGTAATGCAGGTGGACATAACCGTTCACGTGATACCAGCGGGCAGTTGAAAACCCAAAGTAACCGCTATGTGATGCAACTGGGGGGCGATGTCGCGCAGTGGAGCAACAATGATCTCAACCGTTTACATTTAGGTGTGATGGCTGGTTATGGTAACAGCAAGAGCAATACGCGCTCGACATCCGGTTATCAGTCAGACGGCTCGGTGGAGGGTTACTCTGCCGGTGTGTACAGCACCTGGTATGCCAATGATGAAGACAAGTCGGGGTTGTATGTCGACGGCTGGGCGCAATATAGCTGGTTCAACAATACCGTGCAAGGCGAAGGTCTGGCGAGCGAAGAGTACAAGTCGAAAGGGATTACTGCCTCGGTTGAAAGCGGCTATACCTTTAAGATTGGTGAAAATAAGGCTAAGAACGAAAGCTACTTTATTCAGCCCAAAGCGCAAATCACCTGGATGGGTGTGAAAGCTGACGAACACCGTGAAGCCAATGGCACTCAGGTGAGCGGTCAGGGCGACGGTAATATTCAGACCCGTCTGGGGGTACGTTCTTATATGAAAGGGCACCATGCCATCGACAATGGTAAAGATCGCGAGTTCCAACCGTTTGTCGAAGCCAATTGGATTCATAATACCAAGGACTTTGGCACCAACATGAACACGGTAGAAGTGAAGCAGGCTGGTGCGAAAAACATCGGTGAGTTGAAACTGGGTGTTGAGGGGCAATTGAACAAGCAACTGAATGTCTGGGGTAATGTGGGCCAGCAATTAGGCGATAAAGGCTACAGTGACACGGCTGTTATGTTAGGGGTGAAATACAACTTCTAATCATCATTAGTTTTCATCAATAGCGGTGCCACGGCACCGTTATTGATGTATCACACCTTGAATAAAATCTCATTCTGAATAAATTATAAATAAGGTAAGATATAACGTCATGAGAGTTATTGTGATTAGTGATTGTGGCTTAACTAAATTGTCCTTAGATATCATTATTAAGGGAATAAAGCTTATTGTAGATAAAGGCCGTAATATCGATTCTGAGTTATATTACTCTGTCGATAATAAAGATATATATAACCAATCAAATGCTCGAGATATTATTATCTTTGATGTTGATAATATTTGTGTTGTTAAGATATCTCATACAATTAGTCAGATAAGAGAGGCAAGCCCATTGGCTTCTATTGTGGTTTTTTGCCGCAAAGATGAGCAAACTGAAGACTTTATTTATTTTTCCATCATATCTGATGAAATATTATGCAAAACAGCGCCGATTGAACGCATTGAAAACTTGATTATTAAATTATTATCTTCACACAAGCCAGTAATGGAATTTAATCAAGCGGAGTTGACGAAGAAAATAAAAAGAAAATTAACAAGTAGAGAAAATGAAGTGTTGGAGTATATATTGTTAGGGTTTACTAATAGTGATATTTCAGCAGCACTAGGTATGAAGAATAAAACGGCCAGTGCCCACCGGAGAAATATATACAGTAAATTAGGTGTTAAGGCGATAAATCAAACGCTAAAAAACTTGTTTATATTAAAATAGAAAGCATTACTTCTTACTGAAATAATGCTTTCTTTATGATGAGCATTTTCGATAACCAAGATAATTCCGAATCTCACTTTCCTCATATATCCAACCCCGATCCCCTTCATATTATCTTTTGTTGTCAGCTTGCTGATGGAGTGTTTTATTTGTGATGGAGGGGAATAATAAAAATTTCATTTTTTGCACTGTGTCAATAATTCTAAATAAATTTAGTTTTTTTTTGCCTTAAATTTAATTAGGTTGATCAACTGTTTTGTACAAGTAATTTGAAATATAAAACTATTAATTCATTGAAATTTGATCTATCCCTCCATTTCAAGAACTTTATTTGGTCAAAACAACTGGTATGTCTAGCATAAGTAGTGTTTGGATCTGATATAACTCGCTTTTACAGCATAAAAAACGCATTGTAGAATGTCGCTGCTACAAAAGGTGGATTGCATTCTATTGAACAAGTGCAGCGAGTATCACTATGCGGAAAGGGCGTGAGTGATATTAGCGTTAGGGGTTGCATATCCAATAGAAGGCTGAGTACTTATAAAGGATTAATGAGGGCATTTTATGAAAGCAGTGGCGATAGCAATATTGATGGCAAGTGCGGTATTGGGAGGGTGCAGCACAAAAGCAAAGGTTGATTCCGAGCAACAGACCGCAGCCATTATTAAAAAGAGCACCAATGACCAGTGTGTCAATAATTTTTCCATGGTGAAAAAGCTGAATACGAATGAGTTCGGTGTATTTAGAGGACAGTTCGATAAAATTAATGATATGTACGCATTCTTAGAGCAAAATAGAAACATTTTGGACAATGACCCTAAACAGCTTATCTCTCTTGAATTAGATTCAAAACTTAAAATGGTGTGTGCCAGAGTTAGAAATACTGCGTTTAATGAAGTCCAAAATAAAGTGAATTATCTATCACGAATCTAATCAGTGATTGACTAAAGTGCTGTGATTTCACAGTGCTAAAATATTATAACAATGCCAGGTGATTATACCTTTGGCTCGTTTTTATATTATTATTTTTCGCATTTTTCGTGAAGATGAAGAGTGTGTGATAATGATTTATCTTCAGTATTGCCATTAAGAATAGGGCAGTTTAGTCAGCTAGATTGCTCATTTTTTTCATTGGGATGCTTTATTGCACCATTAAAAAACTGCGTTTATTGGGTGAGATACATAATCCATCATTAATACTAGCCAGTGATGGATTTTGATATGTCTGTCAATAATAAAACGGCTTATATCTATGTGATAACGGATATCGCCATTCAAAATCGGAACTTTGAATTCACTATGAACGGTTTCCATTCATATAAATCACTTATGAGACTGGTTGCAATTAATACCTTATTAATGCAATTACTGCTCCCTATATCTATCGCATTTACACCGCTGATATCGCTGTCTGTTCGTGCAGATGAGTTAGACGAAATAATGGGTCACGTATTCAATGTGTAGATAGGGTCATTGCAGGTAATGCTCACGCTCAATGAACGTGCCGATTATCTTGTCATGCATTTCTGCCGATTTTGAGTACCCAAGCGTTTTGTGATTCAGTCGTTTTAACCGGTTACGAAGATTCAGGTTTTCGCGTTCAATCCGCTGGGTGTAAAGCTTACCTGTGATGTGTTTTGTAGCCGGTAACATCTCATAAGCACTGAAGTTGTCTGTACACCAGAAGGCGACTCTGAAGCCCGACAGTAAACCCAGTAATTTGCACTGCGTCATTTTGCTCCTGCGCCCAAAAGCATGAGCAACAATACGTTTGAGACGAGGCTCCCATGCATACCACAGCCAACGCTGACGCTTTTTATTGCCAACAAACGACCACATTTCATCAACTTCACAGATAAGCTGAATTTGCAGGTTATCCAGAGGAAGCGTGGTTACAACTCTCGGCGAGAGTTTTTTAGTGTGCGCACAACGGCATTAATGCTGATATGTAAAGCTCGGGCAGTGTCTCGAATACCGGCATTGTTCATTGCAAGGTCGACAATTTGTGATTTCATGCCGGGTTGGCAGGCGCGATAAGCATAATCGAGCTGGAAAGTACGGCAGCACGACTGGCACCGATAGCGCTGAAGTTTGGCCTTACCCAGGCCATGCTTTTTAACAGATTCGATTTGCTCACAAAACGTGCATTTTACGTCAACTTTAGCCATCAGATGCACACTTCAAAAAGAGTGATTCTACCGCATGATCAACACATTGAATACTTGACCGATATTGTGGCCAGCGTTGGCTCACTGACTGATTGTTATGATAATTTAGTGAAGTTCCCTGCAGCACATTTAGCTGTTTTGAGGTTGCGTGGTGAGGATTATACATCTGGCGATAGTCTTAGTCTGATTGTCGATTGGTTACGGATACACCGCCCAAACTGTCGCGTGATTGTTATCGCTGATGAATTTTGTGTTGATCTATTGACTCAGTATTTTTGCGGCGTCGAACAGGTTTATACCGTTATCGCGCAAAATGCCCCTCTTAGCCAATTTGTGGCTCAACTAAACAGGGTATTCTCAAACTCGGCAATACAGAGTAAGAAGCGGGCCTGCGTATTATCCAAGCGCGAACGAACCGTGTTAGCTTTATTACTGCAAGGCAAATCAAACAATGATATCGCGGTTCATTTACAGCTCAGTAATAAAACTATCAGCTACCACAAGCGGAGTGCGCTGGGGAAATTGGGTATCCCAACTTTACAACCGATGCTTATGAATGCTGGGATTGTCTCGCAACTATTAGAAAATATCGGCATTGAGCCACAATATGCGATGGTGTAGTTGTTTAGTGTGTTGAGTTTGTTCCGCCCATTCTCTGAGTTATCTAAAATTCGCTTTCGTAACTGACCTTCGCATTTGCCGGTATAATCCGGCAATTTCATTTCCGCTGCCGGAATACTTTTTCAATCCCTGACAGTGAAATTAGTGTAATATATCCGGTCACGAACCAGCATGTGGGGGCTTTTACGCCAGTTTTGCGCGCCATGCTGGGTTCCAAAATGTATTACAATCAGTGAGTTTGGCTTGATTGTGGGTTTAACTTATTGATTACAATATATAACACGACGCCTGTGAAGGCGACATTAGAGGTTGCTCAATGAGCGAGAAGTCAGAAGACCAAAAGTTAACAAACTCAAAGCCACAAAGCCCTGTATCACAAGGCGATAAAATTGTGGGTGAAAAATTACAGAAAATCTTGGCACGGGCTGGCCATGGCTCTCGTCGGGAAATCGAAACAATCATTCAGCAGGGCCGCGTCAGCGTTGATGGTAAAATATCAAAGTTAGGGGACCGTGTTGAAGTTACGCCGGCCACTAAAATTCGCCTGGATGGTCATCTTCTTTCTATTAAAGAATCTGAAGAAGCAGTGTGCCGGGTTCTGGCGTATTACAAGCCGGAGGGTGAACTTTGTACGCGTAATGACCCTGAAGGCCGCCCAACGGTGTTCGACCGGTTGCCTAAACTGCGCGGTTCGCGTTGGGTTGCGGTCGGCCGTTTGGACGTGAATACCTCAGGTTTATTGTTGTTCACCACTGATGGTGAGCTGGCTAACCGCCTAATGCATCCCAGCCGTGAAGTTGAGCGCGAATATGCGGTGCGGGTGTTTGGTCAAATTGATGACGAAAAAATCAAGCAGCTTAGCCGTGGTGTGCAATTGGAAGATGGCCCGGCGGCATTCCGCACCATTAAATTCCAAGGCGGAGAAGGGCTTAACCAGTGGTACAACGTCACGTTGACCGAAGGGCGCAACCGCGAAGTTCGCCGTTTATGGGAAGCCGTCGGTGTACAGGTCAGCCGCCTGATTCGGGTGCGTTATGGTGATATTAATCTCCCTAAAGGCTTGCCTCGCGGTGGCTGGACTGAATTAGATTTGGCTGCGACCAATTATCTGCGCGAACTGGTTGAACTGGATTCCGAAACTGTCAGTAAATTGCCAGTGGAGAAAGACCGACGCCGGGTTAAAGCTAATCAGATTCGTCGTGCAGTTAAGCGCCACTCTGAAGTTGCTGGCCGTCAGGCAGCAGGGCGTCAAAGCTCAGCCCGTAAAGGTTCTACTCGTCAAAATGCCGGCAATGCAGCAGCACCCGCTGGGCGTCGCGGATCCAACAAACGCGGTTAAGTGATATCAGGGAAGAGATGACTTTCTTCCCTTGTTCCTTTGAAATTGAATAATTACCAGTCAATACCTTGTTGTGCCTTCACCCCAGCATCAAAAGCATGTTTCACTGGGCGCAATTCACTCACTGTATCCGCCATTTCGAGCAAGTCCCGATGACAACCACGGCCAGTTATAATGACAGTTTGATGGGCTGGGCGCTGTTGTAGCGCATTGACCACTTCAGCCAGCGACAGATAATCATAAGCCACCATATAAGTCAGTTCATCCAGCACCACTAAATCTAACGTCGGGTCAGCTAACATGCGCAGCGCGTGTTGCCATACCTGCTGGCAGGCGGCAGTATCGGTTTCTCTATTTTGTGTATTCCAGGTAAAACCCGTAGCCATGACCTGAAATTCAACACCATGTTGTTGCAGCAGATTTTTCTCGCCGTTCGGCCATTCACCTTTAATAAACTGTATCACACCTGCTTTCAGACCATGGCCCACCGCGCGAGTCACTGTGCCAAATGCCGCCGTAGTTTTGCCTTTGCCATTGCCGGTAAAAACAATCAAGATGCCGCGGATTTCTTGTGCGGCGGCAACCCGTGATTCAACCTTTTCTTTTATTTTTTGTTGACGCTGTTGGTGGCGTTCTTCAGACATAAAACCTTCCTTTATTCTGCGGGGCCGGCTTTACGGCCGGGTTGTGCATCGAAGCTCATTCCTGTCTTTCTGCGGCTATCATCGCCCATCAGGTAGAGATACAGCGGCATAATATCTGCCGGTGTTTTTAACTTATCCGCGTTTTCGTCAGGGAAAGCGTTGGCGCGCATTTGAGTACGGGTTCCACCGGGATTAATACAATTTACCCTCAGGTTACTCTGCTTATATTCCTCAGCAAGCACCTGCATCATGCCCTCGGTGGCAAATTTTGACACGGCATAAGCGCCCCATTCAGCGCGCCCTTGACGGCCAACACTGGAACTGGTGAAAACCAAAGAGGCGCTGGGCGATTTTAGCAGCAATGGCAATAATGCTTGGGTAAGCATGAAAGTCGCATTGACATTCACTTGCATAACATCTTGCCAGACCGCGATATTTTGAGCGCTCATGGGGACTATCTCACCCAATAAGCCGGCATTGTGCAGCACGCCGTCTAAATGAGATATTTGGCTGCTGAGAGTTTGCGCCAATTGTTGGCAATCTTGCGGTGTTGCGTGCAGGAGGTCTAACACCAGAACCAAGGCCGGGTGGCCTCCTGCTTCGCCAATCTGCTGCTGCACGGCCACTAATTTGCTTTCTGTTCTACCCACCAGAATCACACGGGCACCAAAACGTGCGTAAGTCAGCGCCGCTTCGCGACCAATGCCATCACCAGCACCTGTCACTAAGATAGTGCGATTATTGAGCAGGTCATGTTTGGGTTGGTAATGCATAATTATTCCTTTTACTGGCGGCGGAAGTTTTACTCATATATGCCGCGATATCTCTTATATTCTTATATTTAAGCGAAACCAATGCAATTCTTCATTTGCGCAAGACGGCGGCCTGCGGGTTCGCTAGAATGCATATATCTCTTTAATAGCAGATGAATAAAGGCGGTATTTGTGGAGTTATTTTCTCTGTACGGACTGTTTCTCGCTAAAGTGGTGACCATCGTGGTTGCGATTGCTGCGATAGTATTGTTGGTTGTCAGCCAAGGAATGAGGAAACAAGGGCAACGGGGAGAACTCAATCTGGTTGACCTGGGTGAGCAATATAAGGAAATGCAGCGTGAAATGCGCTTGGCGCGCATGAGTCATGCGGAGCAAAAAGCCTGGAGTAAAGAGTTTAAAAAGCAGCAAAAATCGGATCAAAAACTTAAAAAGCAGCGGGCAAAAGCGGGCGCGGTAGCTGCGGTTAAGCCTTGTTTGTATGTTATTGACTTCAAAGGAAGTATTGATGCCCATGAAGTCACTTTATTACGTGAAGAAATTTCAGCGGTGCTGGCAGTGGCCACAGCCCAGGATGAAGTGTTGTTAAGGCTGGAAAGCCCGGGTGGTGTGGTCCACGGCTATGGCCTGGCGGCGTCACAATTGGAGCGCCTGCGCCATAAAGGTATTCGCCTCACCGTGGCGGTAGATAAAGTTGCCGCCAGTGGCGGCTACATGATGGCGTGTGTGGCGGACCGCATCATTAGCGCACCTTTCGCTATTATCGGCTCGATCGGCGTGGTGGCTCAAATACCTAACTTCCATCGTTTACTGAAAAAGAACGATATTGATGTCGAGTTACACACCGCCGGTGAATTTAAACGCACTCTGACACTGTTTGGTGAAAATACGGAGCAAGGTCGCGAAAAATTCCGGGAAGATCTGAATGAAACGCATCTATTGTTCAAACAGTTCGTCCAGCAACAACGGCCTTCTTTAGATATTGATGCTGTCGCCACCGGCGAACATTGGTTTGGTACCCAAGCCAAAGAAAAAGGTTTGGTTGATGCCATCGGTACTAGCGATGATTTACTGATTGCTGAAATGGATAATCACGAAGTTATTGGCGTGCGTTATACCCGCCGCAAACGTCTGATGGATCGCTTTACAGGGAGTGCCGCAGAAAGTGTTGACCGTCTACTATTACGCTGGTGGCAACGCGGTGAGAAACCTTTGTTATAATCCAATGTAATCCGAATTTGGCGCGATAACAGCAGGGGGCTTGGCCCCCTGTTCCTTTTTGCGCACTGGCTAAAAGAGGGCGCTGCAAAAGCGAATAATCTGCAATTAATCGATTAAATGATATTTGGCAGATAAAACATGCGCGAGATGTTTGAACATATTAAATACCGCGGTGGTTTTTGCGGTGGGTAGCCCCGCGTCATCGAGGAAAAACTCGCCGCGAAAGACTAATACCGGGCCTTTTTGCTCAACCTCTGTTGCTTTCATACCCTGCAGATAATCTTCATGTTGACGAATAATCTCATTGGCTTCTGCCAATAATTTATTACGCTCAATAGGTGTTGTGTTTCCAATCATTATATTTCCTCACCACAATCATATTTCCTCAGAACAAGGTAATTTCTCTTATCCATTGTACTGCGGGTTAGCATTTGTTCGCAAACCGACTAAGGTTTATTCGAGTCATTGATGGCTTTGTCATCACTATTGGATAAATTCAGATTCCGAGCTAATTAGGTTGCGCGTCGCTTTTTATCAGGTAGAGTGTGGGATTTTATACTATTAGGTGGAAGGTTTTGTTGACGCCATAAGGCAGAGTTTACGGCTGTTGCTCTGGGTGCAGGCGAAGATTTTGAGGATGGTCAACTGAACTTCGCAAAGTGCTTTTAGGGCTTTGCTCAAAAAAAACAGGTTGATATCCTGAAAAAGTACCGCAATATAAAAAAGAGATGCAGAATGCCGCGGTACGGCAAGATAAAAACCTTCTTTTAGAAGAAATAATTTAGGTAAAGGTAATTATGGGTAAAGCTCTCGTAATAGTTGAGTCCCCGGCAAAAGCCAAAACTATTAATAAATATTTAGGGAATAACTACGTGGTTAAGTCCAGTGTCGGTCACATTCGTGATTTACCGACCAGTGGCTCAGCCAGTAAGAAGAGCGCTAACTCAACTGAAGATAAAGCCAAGAAAGCCGACAAACCCAAAACTAAAGTAAAGAAAGACGAAAAGGTTGCATTAGTTAACCGCATGGGTGTCGATCCTTATCATGGCTGGAAAGCGCAGTATGAAATTTTGCCCGGCAAAGAAAAAGTGGTTGCCGAGCTGAAAGCATTAGCCGAAAACGCTGACCACATCTATCTCGCAACCGACCTTGACCGCGAAGGTGAGGCGATTGCCTGGCATTTGCGGGAAGTGATTGGTGGTGATGACCAGCGTTTTAGCCGTGTGGTATTTAACGAAATCACCCAAAATGCTATCCAACAGGCTTTTAATCAACCGGGTGAATTGAACATTAACCGGGTGAATGCCCAGCAAGCTCGTCGCTTTATGGACCGGGTTGTGGGCTATATGGTTTCTCCGCTGTTGTGGAAAAAGATTGCCCGTGGCCTGTCCGCAGGGCGTGTGCAGTCGGTTGCCGTGCGTTTAGTGGTTGAACGCGAGCGGGATATTAAAGCATTCGTTCCTGAAGAGTATTGGGAGCTGCATGCTGATTTGCTGGCAAAAGGTGAAGTTCCTATTCAAATGGAAGTCACCCATGCGCACGATAAACCGTTTAAACCCGTCAATCGCGAGCAAACTCACGCTGCGCTGAAGCTGCTGGAAAACGCCCGCTATAAAGTGCTGGATCGTGAAGACAAACCGACCAGCAGCAAGCCGGGTGCGCCGTTCATTACTTCAACCTTGCAGCAGGCTGCCAGTACCCGCCTGAGCTTTGGTGTGAAGAAAACCATGATGATGGCGCAGCGCTTGTATGAAGCGGGCCATATCACTTATATGCGTACTGACTCCACCAACCTGAGTCAGGATGCTTTGACCATGGTGCGCGGATATATTGGTGATAATTTTGGCGATAAATACTTGCCATCTGCACCTAACCAATACAGCAGCAAAGAGAATTCACAAGAAGCGCATGAAGCTATTCGCCCATCTGATGTGAATGTGCTGGCTGAGCAGTTAAAAGATATGGAAGCCGATGCCCAGAAGCTGTATCAGCTGATTTGGCGTCAGTTTGTGGCCTGTCAGATGACACCGGCCAAATATGATTCGACCACCTTGACGGTGCAGGCGGGTGATTTCCAACTGCGGGCGAAAGGCCGAACCTTGCGATTCGATGGTTGGACGAAGGTGATGCCCGCCCTGCGTAAAGGCGATGAAGACCGGACTCTGCCAGTGATTGAAGTGGGCAGTGAGTTGGATTTACAAAAGCTTATCCCCAGCCAACACTTCACCAAGCCACCGGCGCGTTACAGTGAAGCATCATTGGTGAAAGAGTTGGAAAAACGTGGCATTGGCCGCCCATCTACCTATGCATCGATTATTTCGACCATTCAAGACCGCGGTTATGTCCGGGTCGAAAACCGTCGTTTCTATGCCGAGAAAATGGGTGAGATTGTCACTGACCGTTTGGAAGAAAACTTCCGCGAGCTGATGAATTACGACTTCACCGCGCGCATGGAAAGTGGTCTGGATCAGGTGGCTAATGATCAGGCTGAGTGGAAAGCGGTGTTGGATGGCTTCTTCGCCGAATTCAGCGAGCAACTTGAAAAAGCTGAAAAAGATCCTGAAGAGGGCGGTATGCGCCCAAATCAGATGGTGATGACCAGCATTGATTGCCCAACCTGTGGCCGTCCAATGGGGATTCGTACCGCCAGCACCGGTGTGTTCTTAGGGTGTTCGGGCTATGCATTACCCCCGAAAGAACGTTGCAAAACCACCATCAATCTGGTGCCGGAAACTGAAATTCTCAATATCCTGGAAGGTGATGATGCAGAAACTAACGCATTGCGCGCCCGCCGTCGTTGTCAGAAATGCGGCACGGCAATGGATAGCTATCTTATTGATAATCAACGTAAATTGCATGTTTGTGGTAATAACCCAGCCTGTGATGGTTATGAGATAGAAGAGGGCGAATTCCGCATCAAAGGGTATGAAGGCCCGATTGTGGAGTGCGAGAAATGTGGCTCTGAAATGCACCTGAAAATGGGGCGTTTTGGCAAGTACATGGGTTGCACTAACGATGAGTGTAAGAATACCCGTAAAATCTTGCGCAGTGGTGAAGTCGCTCCTCCGAAAGAGGATCCGGTGCCGTTGCCAGAGTTGCCTTGTGAAAAGTCTGATGCCTATTTTGTGTTGCGAGATGGCGCAGCTGGCGTATTCCTGGCGGCCAATACCTTCCCTAAATCGCGCGAAACCCGTGCGCCATTGGTAGAAGAGTTGGTGCGTTTCAAGGATAGATTACCTGAGAAATTACGTTATCTGGCTGATGCGCCAGTGACGGATAAAGAGGGTAATAAAACCATGGTGCGCTTTAGCCGTAAAACCAAGCAACAGTATGTTTCGTCAGAGAAAGATGGCAAAGCCACCGGTTGGTCTGCTTTCTATATCGACGGCAAATGGGTTGAAGCTAAAAAGTAAGTGCCTTACTGAGCCAGCGGCAGCATTTCACTTGCTTAACTGTGATTAAAGCTAAGTGAAGCACTGAGTTGTGCAATTGAAACCAGCCTTAATGGCTGGTTTTTTTATTGGGCTAATTTATCCAAGTGCTTTATAGTCTTGGTCAATCCGTTGATACTATCAATCTTTAGCGGCTGTCTGCATTTATCAAAAACACGATTATTTTAGGCTAATACTCGATAGCTAAGGTTTGTTAATAGCGCGGTATACACATGGATGCGAATCAGTGAGTTAGGCGAAAAAAAACCGCCAATAGCGCTGCAATGTCACGTGAGAAGGTGTATACAGTTTCTGATGAAATGATATAGTGGTTATATAAAATATTTTTTTATCACCTAATGTTATTATAAGGTCAATACTGACCACTTTGGCATCATGCAGTTATGGGTTTCAGTTAATAACTTCTCGGCATACCGGGTGATACCGATATACCAAGCGGTGGTTTTTTCCCGCAGTGTTTAACCTAGGATGGTATAGATATGAAATTGCAGCAGCTCCGCTATATTGTTGAGGTGGTCAATCATAACCTTAACGTATCATCTACCGCTGAGGGCCTGTACACCTCCCAACCTGGGATCAGTAAACAGGTGCGAATGCTGGAAGATGAGCTGGGTATCCAGATTTTTGCCCGCAGTGGTAAACACCTTACTCAGGTCACTCCCGCCGGGCTGGAAATCATTCGTATTGCTCGTGAAGTATTATCAAAAGTTGATGCCATCAAAGCAGTTGCCGGTGAACATACTTATCCTGATAAAGGTTCTTTGTATGTCGCAACGACTCATACTCAAGCGCGTTATGCATTGCCTAATGTGATTAAAGGCTTTATCGAGCGCTACCCGCGTGTCTCTTTGCATATGCACCAAGGGTCACCCACACAAATTGCAGAAGCGGTTTCCAAAGGCAGTGCTGACTTTGCCATCGCAACCGAAGCGCTGCATTTGTACGACGACCTGATTATGTTGCCGTGCTATCACTGGAATCGCGCGGTGGTGGTGAAGCCCGATCACCCATTAGCCGGTAAAGCCCATGTCAGCATCGAAGAATTAGCCGCCTATCCTATTGTGACCTATACCTTTGGTTTCACCGGGCGTTCTGAACTGGATACCGCGTTTAACCGGGCGGGTCTGACGCCTCGCATTGTCTTTACTGCAACAGATGCGGACGTGATTAAAACTTATGTCAGATTAGGACTGGGTGTTGGGGTTATTGCCAGCATGGCAGTTGACCCTATTCAAGACCCTGACCTGGTAACGGTGGATGCGCGCGATATCTTTACCTACAGCACCACTAAAATAGGTTTCCGCCGCAGTACCTTCCTACGTAGCTATATGTATGATTTTATTCTACGTTTTGCGCCGCATCTGACGCGCGATGTCGTGGATAAAGCGGTTGCGTTGCGCTCAAATGAAGATATCGAGGCGATGTTTAAAGATATTAAACTGCCAACTAAGTAACTTCTTGCGTGCAGCTAAAAAAGCCCCTGTAAAGGGGCTTTTGCCTAATTAGCGTTTTTTATTAGCCTGAGCGAGTACCGACCCGGCCAGTGTTTTGGTTTTCTCACTGGATTCAGGGTTTGCCAGTACTTGTGCCGCGACATCCTCCATATGCGCACCGGTTTGGTTGTCGGTGCTAGATTGAGAGAGTGCCGAGCCAGCCAGACTTTTTTCAATCGCGGAAGAATTAGGGTCTTTGAGTATTCTTGCTGCCTGCGTGGCTACTGATGCTGATGTTTTCTTTTTATTTTTTGACATTATTTAATCTCATTTTGTTCATAGGATATACCTGATATTGTGTTTTATTAACACAATGCATGACTTGGACTGTATAAAAATACAGCATGATATTCAAATTACATTTACTTAAAATAATTTAATTACCTTATCTGGGGGGGGTATTTCAATAACAAAAATAACAAGTGTAAATTCAAAAGATAATTTAAAATTAATTTGATATTTTATTGATATGGAATCTTGGTTTTTATATAAACATAGTTAAGAGGAATAAATGAATAGAATATCTTACCCAATAGAGTCTCTGGGGCTGACTAATACAGTTAGTGCATTAGAGGCTCAAAATGCCCCTGTTGAAAAAACTCAATTTCATATTGAAGGGCGTTTGACAGGCTATAGAAATATTAGTGAAGTGTTAGAGAAATTAGTCGATATCGGTTGGTTAGAGGCAGGGAATAAAGAGGAAGATGACCGAAGAGTTGCTGTACTGAATTTATTGAGTAAATACTCCATGGCAACAGTGGCTCTTGAACATGCCAAAAGAGGGCATCCTTATTTACATCATGATGATATTTCAATGGAATTTAAGCCAGATAGACATCATGGACTTGAAATGCACTATTCAGTACCTTATAACGATGGGTTCCAACCTTTATTCACATTGGATTGTCAGCTGTTTTTAGGTAAAAACTTTGAGTTAAATGAAGAGAAATCGCGCGTTTCTTTTAAATTTGAGAACCAGTGTTCTAGCGAATTAAGAAGTGACGTTAACCGCAACGGTATAATAAAAATGATTTTAGAGTGGTTTAAAGCGTTATTCACTCTCAACTCTGATACTATTGCGAATGCTGTATCGTCTGCAGCCGGTAAATATGACATATGGGTTCCACCATTTGAAAATTTAACCGAAGCGCAGTTTGGGTCGATGATACTAGAAAGTAATTTTGAACCTGAAGGTATTTATATTGAGGATGATATACCTCAGGAATGTGCAGAAGTAGATATGAAGATAATTTACGATAATGGGTATTCGGACGGATATCATGATGCTTTAACTACCCGTTATGATTTGTTCAAATAAAACAGTATATAGGCCATCTATCACAGTAATCGCATTGTTGCCAAAATGTTAATGTTTCTTTGTGTTATATTTAATCTAGACCTCATAATTTCAAGGGAATAGCCTTGTTGAGATGACAGTTGTTTAGAACACTATAAGAAATCATGGAGGCGCTATGTCGTTGGATCTGCGGAAAACGAGTATGGCCAAGTTGGTCGCCCTCAATCACGAATATCACTATTACAGCCTGCCGCAACTGGCGGCAGTGCTGGGGGATATCGACCGACTGCCGAAATCACTGAAAGTGTTATTGGAAAATTTACTGCGCCACTTCGATGGTGAGCAAGTTCAGCAGGATGACCTGAACGCCATTATTGCCTGGCAACAGACCGGGCATGCTGACAAAGAGATTGCTTACCGGCCCGCGCGCGTATTAATGCAAGATTTTACCGGTGTGCCGGCGGTGGTGGATTTGGCCGCGATGCGCGAAGCGGTCAAACGCCTGGGGGGGGATGTTGCGCAGGTTAATCCACTCTCCCCGGTGGATTTGGTTATCGACCACTCGGTCACGGTTGATGAATTTGGTGATAAAGCGGCCTTTGGTGAAAACGTCCGCTTAGAAATGGAGCGCAACCACGAGCGCTATATTTTCCTGCGCTGGGGGCAAAAAGCCTTTAGCCGTTTTCGTGTGGTGCCGCCGGGGACGGGGATTTGCCATCAAGTGAACCTGGAATATCTGGGCCAGACTGTGTGGCATGAAGAGCAGGGCGGCAAGCAGATTGCCTATCCAGATACTTTGGTGGGGACGGATTCTCACACCACCATGATTAACGGCTTGGGGATCCTTGGCTGGGGGGTTGGCGGTATTGAGGCCGAAGCGGCGATGCTGGGCCAGCCAGTCTCGATGCTCATCCCTGATGTAGTCGGCTTCAAAATGACCGGCAAGATGCGCGAAGGAATTACCGCCACAGACTTGGTGTTGACTGTCACCCAGATGCTGAGAAAACATGGCGTGGTGGGTAAATTTGTCGAGTTCTATGGCGATGGATTGGCCGATTTACCTCTGGCGGATCGGGCCACTATTGCCAATATGTCACCGGAATATGGCGCGACCTGCGGCTTCTTCCCGGTCGATGATGTGACATTGAGTTATCTGCGCTTAAGTGGCCGTAGCGACGAACAGATAGCCTTGGTCGAAAACTACAGTAAAGCGCAAGGATTGTGGCGCCACCCAGGGGATGAGCCGATATTTACCAGCCAGTTAGCACTGGATTTGAGCACGGTGGAGTCCAGTTTGGCCGGGCCGAAGCGCCCACAAGACCGCGTGGCTCTAGCTAAAGTGCCGTTAGCATTTAGCGCCTTTGAAGAGCTGGAAATCAACAGCAAAAAAGACAAAGTCAGCCATGTTGCCTTCACTCTGGCCGGCGAAACCCACGAGCTACAACATGGCGCGGTGGTCATCGCGGCCATTACTTCTTGTACCAATACCTCCAACCCTAGCGTGTTGATGGCCGCGGGCTTGCTGGCGAAGAAAGCCGCAGAAAAGGGCCTTAAAACCAAACCTTGGGTGAAAACTTCACTGGCTCCCGGCTCTAAAGTAGTCACTGAATATCTTAATTCTGCGGGCTTGACGCCCTATCTTGACCGCTTGGGCTTCAACTTGGTGGGCTATGGCTGTACGACTTGTATAGGTAACTCTGGCCCATTACCGGACTCAATAGAAAAAGCCATCAAAGAGGGGGATTTAACCGTCGGTGCGGTGCTGTCTGGCAACCGCAACTTTGAGGGGCGCATCCATCCCTTGGTGAAAACTAACTGGTTGGCATCACCGCCGCTGGTGGTGGCCTATGCCTTGGCTGGTAACATGAATGTCAATTTGAGCCAAGACCCGTTGGGCCATGACCCTGAGGGGGCCCCTGTCTATCTGAAAGATATCTGGCCGAGCGGCCTTGACATCGCCAAAGCGGTGGAAGAGGTGAAAACCGAGATGTTTCGCAAAGAATATGCTGCCGTGTTTGATGGTGATGAGGAGTGGCAGGCGATTCAAGTCGACAGCACGCCGACCTATGACTGGCAGAGTGATTCAACCTACATCCGCTTGCCACCTTTCTTCAGTGAAATGAAAGCCTTACCGGAGCCGGTTCAGGATATCCAGCATGCACGTATTTTGGCGATTTTGGCAGATTCCGTCACCACCGACCACATTTCACCGGCCGGTAATATCAAGCTCGACAGCCCCGCAGGCCGCTATTTGCGTGATCGTGGGGTCGAGATTAAAGAGTTTAACTCTTATGGTTCCCGCCGGGGCAATCATGAGGTGATGATGCGCGGCACTTTTGCCAATATCCGCATCCGCAATGAAATGGTGCCAGGTGTTGAGGGGGGAATGACTCGCCATATTCCATCACAAAATCAGATGGCTATTTACGATGCAGCCATGCGGTATCAGCAGGAAAATGTGCCATTAGCCGTCATTGCGGGTAAGGAGTATGGCTCGGGTTCCAGCCGGGACTGGGCGGCTAAAGGGCCGCGATTATTAGGGGTGAGAGTGGTGATTGCCGAATCTTTCGAACGTATTCACCGCTCAAATCTTATCGGGATGGGCATTCTGCCACTGGAGTTCCCATCAGGTGTAAATCGCAAAACATTGGGCCTGACTGGGGATGAGTCTATTAGTATCAGTGGGTTACAGAGTTTGTCACCCGGGCAAACCGTGCCAGTGACTCTAACCTATGCTGATGGCCGGCAACAAAATGTTGATACCCTCTGCCGCATAGATACTGCTACTGAATTGGTTTACTTCGAGAATGGCGGCATTTTGCATTATGTTATCCGCAAAATGTTGTGAAGATAGAGTGACAGTGTCACTATTGGTGTCAGTGATCAACTTGCGTAATGATAAAAGGGGGCCAGCCGCCCCCTTTTTATAGAGATAAACCCTAAGCTAAAGTGATTACTTGGCCAATAAATGGCCCATTTTGGCGGCTTTGGTTGCCATATATTGCTCATTCTTCGGGTTTTGCCCGACAATCAAGGGCACGCGCTCGACGATATTGATCCCCGCCTCGGAGAGAATTTCCACTTTTTTCGGGTTGTTGGTCAACAGCCGCACGGCTTTAACACCCAATAACTTATACATATCAGCACACAGGGTGAAATCGCGCTCATCAGCGGCGAAACCGAGCTGATGATTCGCTTCAACCGTATCGGCCCCAAGATCCTGCAATGCATAAGCCCGAATCTTATTCAGCAGACCAATATTGCGGCCTTCCTGGCGATGGTAAATCAGCACACCGCGGCCCTCTTCGGCAATATGTGCCAGTGCCGCCTCTAATTGGAAGCCACAATCACAACGCAGGCTAAACAGGGCGTCACCGGTCAAACATTCAGAATGAACCCGCGAGAGCACTGGCATATCGGTGCTAATATCACCCAATATCAATGCCAGATGGTCATGGCCGGAGGCTAACTCTTCGAAACCGACCATCAGAAAATCACCCCAAGGCGTCGGTAATTTGGCTTCTGCTACACGTTTTAGCTGCATCTTACTGTTCATATTATAACTTCATGCCCTTAAGTAGGTTATTGATATCCTACCGTGAATGCCCGTTTTAACCCGCTATCCCCTGTATTTTAGGTGATAAGGTTAAATAAAAAATTTTCCGCGATCATTATTAGTTATATTGCCATAATTTTTGACGCGCTGCTGTTCAACAAAGCAGCAAGAAAGCCGGTGTGAAGGTTCATTCGGGACTTATTTCGCGAGTGACGAAAATTTGTCTATATTATCAATGGTTAGAGCGGCTTATATTATATAGATATAGCCCTCATGCAAGTTGTGCTATCACTATGGGTAATATGTTGTGGGAATTGCCAGCAAGAAAGGGCCTCAGATGTGGAATATAGCAAAACGAATTACCGTGGGGGCAGTTATTTTACTGCTGCCAACATTTGCCATTTGGCTCTCGGGTTGGCAGTGGCATCCCGGTGGCGGTGAAAGCTGGCTAAAAGGGCTTTTTTGGCTGACTGAAACTGTCACCGCGCCATGGGGAGTGCTGACCAGTGTGCTACTCAGCGGCTGGTTTTTGTGGTGCCTGCGTTTTAGGATAAAACCGGCCATCGGGCTGTTAGTCATACTCGGCATGGTGATTGTGGTGGGGCAAGGCCTAAAGTCACTGATTAAAGAGCAAGTGCAGGAGCCGCGACCCTTCGTGGTGTGGCTTGAAGCTGAACATCATGTCGATAATCGTTTTTTTTACTCCTTACCCCGTGCCGAGCGCAGCGCGTTAGTCAAACAGCAACTTGAGAACCAATCTACCGTCCCAGCTTGGTTAAGTCGCCACTGGCAATTTGAAACCGGTTTTGCTTTTCCCTCTGGTCATACTGTTTTTGCTGCCAGTTGGGCGCTATTGGGGGTTGGATTGTTATGGCCGCGCCGCCATTATAAAACGGTGATTTTATTGCTGCTTTGGGCGCAGGGTGTGATGATGAGCCGGCTGGCCTTAGGTATGCATTGGCCCGGTGATCTGATGGCGGCGACAGTTCTCAGTGCGCTACTGGTCGCTATTGTATGCAATTGGGTGCAGCGCTGGTTTGGCCCATTAACTATTGTGTCGCCAGAACAGCAAGAGATTGAAAAACGCGCGCATAAGGAAAATTAGGCGATTAACTATTATTCGCCGTTAAGTTGCTTAAAATAATCTCTATTAAGCTCGGGTTCAGCGCTTTATCTTGGTGCAGGGTTTCTTTGCAGGGTAAGGAAGTGCTAATTTATTAACTAAGGACGCCACATTTTTGGCATAATTCATCAGGTTGATTCGGCCTTTAGGAAAAAATGTGAAATATTTGCTGATTTTTTTGTTAGTGCTCGTGATTTTCGTGATATCAGTCACGCTCGGAGCAAATAACGATCAGGTCGTTACCTTCAATTATTTATTGGCTCAGGGTGAATATCGGGTATCGACTTTGTTGGCAACGCTTTTTGCCGCAGGTTTGGTACTGGGCTGGATTATTTGTGGGCTTTTTTATCTGCGGGTTCGCATCTTACTGGGCCGTGCCGAGCGGAAAATTAAACGCCTGGAATCACAGCAAGAGCCAGCGGCGGACCCTCATGCGACTGCAGCCACACCTGCTGTCAGCAAGGAATAATTTTCTATGTTAGAAATGCTGTTTCTGCTGTTACCAGTCGCTGCCGCCTATGGTTGGTATATGGGCCGTAGAAGTGCTCAGCAGGATAAGCAGCAGGATGCTAACCGCCTGTCTCGTGAATATGTGGCAGGGGTGAACTTCCTTCTCTCAAACCAGCAAGATAAAGCGGTTGACCTGTTTCTTGAAATGTTGAAAGAAGACAGTTCAACGGTTGAAGCGCATCTGACGTTAGGTAATCTTTTCCGCTCGCGTGGCGAAGTTGACCGCGCTATCCGCATTCATCAGGCCTTGATGGAAAGTGCCTCTCTGACATTTGAACAACGGTTGCTGGCGGTTCAGCAACTGGGCCGCGATTACATGGCGGCGGGTTTATATGACAGAGCGGAAGATATGTTCAACCAATTGGTTGAAGAGCAAGATTTTCGGCTCGGTGCCTTACAGCAGTTATTAGTTATCTATCAGGCGACCAGTGACTGGAACAATGCCATTGAAGTGGCTGAGAAACTGGTCAAGATGGGCAAAGATAATCAGCGCCTGGAAATTGCTCATTTCTATTGCGAGCTGGCGCTGCAAGCCATGGGCAGTGATGACCTCGATAAGGCGATGAATCTGTTGAAGAAAGCGGCCTCCGCCGATAAACAGTGCGCGCGAGTGTCTATCATGCAAGGCCGGGTGTATTTGGCCAAGGGTGAGTATGCCAAAGGTGTCGACGCGCTAGAGCGGGTGTTAGAGCAAGATAAAGAAGTGGTGAGCGAAGCATTGCCGATGCTGAGTGAGTGCTACCAGCATCTACAACAACCTGATGCCTGGGCGAATTTCCTCAAACGCTGTGTTGAAGATAATACCGGCGCGACGGCTGAACTGATGTTGGCAGAAATTCTTGAGCAGCATGAAGGCCGCGATGTGGCACAAACCTATATTAATCGCCAGTTACAGCGCCATCCAACCATGCGTGTTTTCTATCGATTGATGGACTATCACCTGGCTGATGCAGAAGAAGGGCGGGCGAAAGAGAGTTTGCTGTTGCTGCGCGATATGGTCGGGGAGCAAATTCGCACCAAACCGCGTTATCGCTGCCATAAATGTGGTTTTACCGCGCACTCACTCTACTGGCATTGCCCATCATGCCGTGCGTGGGCATCCGTTAAGCCAATCAGAGGGTTAGACGGGCAATAGTTAGGCTGGCAATAATTTGCGCGATAATTAGCGCTATCGGGTGAATTGACTCACCCGACGGCCAGACGGTGCATTTTGATCCAATAATCTACTTTTTCTTCTGCGGTGCTTTCAGTAATTGGCGCAGTTTTTTCAACTCTTTCTGGCTCAACGGCAGCTCTGAAATCTCTTCTACCCCTTGGTTATCAATCTCGCTGTGATGCAGTTTGGCATCTTTACGGCTGCTTTTACTGTTTTTAACCTCAACCGCAAAGCTTTTTTCTAATCTTTCGCAGACTTCGGTACTCAGAGAAAACTGTTTTTCTAAGGCGGCGGCTTTCACTTTCTCTTTTAATTCCAGAGGGATTTTAATGGTTAAGGTAGATATTTCGCTCATCATATAACCTTCAACTTAGGGGAAAATACCAAGCTAAGCGAGCTAAGCGAAACTGTCTAGGGGATAACACAACTGTCACAAAAAATTCACATTAGCTGGTGGTGAAACCAGCTCATAAATTGGCAGGTAATATCTCTATCGCCAATTTATGGCGATAAATGCCGGTTACGGACGATTGTGTGGGTAATGTATCAAATCGTGAAAACGCACCGAATTACTGCTTTCATTGCGATATGCATGCGGGCAATCGGCGGCAAAACGTAGCGCCTCGCCGGCGCTAAGTGTGCGGGTGACGCCAGCGACGGTCAGCACCAGTTCACCATCAATCACGATGACATGCTCAATAACCCCCGCTTCGTGCGGCGCGGATTCGCTGCATCCCCCCGGTTCTAAGTCAATAACAAACATATCCATACGCAGTGTTGCGTCATAAGGAAAGAGCGGCACAACGCGCATTCCCGCGCTTTCGCTGTTGAATGTGGTCAATAAACCGTGGCGGTGCAGCGCCGCAGATTGTGCCGGGGGCGTTTCAAGGAACTGCGAAAAAGAGACATTCAGACCGCTGGCAATTTTCCACAGTGTCGCCACGGTAGGGCTGGATTCGCCGCGCTCAATTTGCCCCAGCATCGCCTTACTGACGCCAGTCTGTGCTGCCGTCTGGCTCAAACTCCAGCCCCGTTCACGCCGAACGGCTTTCAACTGACTGCCAATATGGCGGGTGAGTTCTTGCATTTTGACTCCTTTGGAAACCCGGTTTGCGATTTTCATTGTGCGCTATAACGCACAGTGCTATGTTGAGTGACTGTTTGTGCGCTATAACGCACATTAGCATACCGCCTGCAGCCAATAATCAGAAGGATTTTCCCCGATGGCATTGCATTTGCGTTTATCAGATTTAACTTTTTCGGCGGTTATCGCCGGATTCGTCGCCGTTTTGGTCGGTTATACCAGTTCGGCGGCAATAATCTTTCAGGCGGCAGCGGCGGCGGGGGCCAGTGTGGCGCAAATCGGCGGCTGGCTGAGTATGCTGGGGCTAGGCATGGGGGTGACCAGCATTGGCTTATCACTCTATTACCGCACGCCGGTGGTCACCGCCTGGTCAACGCCCGGCGCGGCACTGTTGGTCACCAGTTTGCCCGGTACGCCGCTCAATGAGGCCGTGGGGGTTTTTGTGTTTGCCACTGGGCTTATCTTGTTATGTGGCGTGACAGGCTTATTTGCCAGACTGATGCATTATATTCCCCAGGCACTGTCAGCGGCGATGTTGGCGGGGATTTTACTGCGCTTCGGTCTGGATGCCTTTACTTCGCTATCAAGTCATTTTGCCCTGGTCAGTACCATGTGCTTGGTATACTTACTGGCAAAACGCCTGTTAACGCGCTATGCGATTGTGCTTGCCTTGGCCGCCGGGCTGCTGGTGGCAGGGGCTCAGGGCGATATTGCGCTACATGGCCAGACATTGACCGTTGCCACCCCCACATTTGTGATGCCGCATTTCACACTCGCAACTGTTCTTGGTATCGGGGTGCCATTTTTCATCGTGACCATGGCCTCGCAAAATGCGCCGGGCATCGCCACATTGAAAGCGCATGGCTATCATTTACCGGTTTCTCCCCTGATTTCATGGACTGCACTGACCGCGCTCGTTTTGGCGCCATTCGGCGGATTTACTATCTGCATTGCTGCCATTACTGCGGCAATCTGTATGGGCGAAGATATTCATCCTGACCCGAAAAAACGCTATATGGCGGCGGTGGCCGCAGGTTTTTTTTATTTGGTCGCAGGGGTGTTCGGCGGCTCTATCGGCATGCTCTTTAGCGCACTGCCGCTGGCGCTGATCCACACTATTGCTGGGCTGGCACTGCTCGGCACCATTGCTGGCAGCATGTATCGCGCACTGGAAAATGAACGCCAGCGTGATGCCGCGATTATCACATTTCTGATAACCGCCAGTGGTGTAACACTGTTGGGCGTTGGCTCCGCGTTCTGGGGGGTAGTCGGTGGTGTCATCGCGCATCTGATCCTCAGTTTTCCGGCGCGCGAGCTACTGCACGACAGGGGGAAACAGTGAGAGGGATGGTCATTGTCAGCAGCAGGAGAAATAGATTGCGGGCTTGCCGTTAGTGCTGCAAGCCCGGAGATAGCCAAGGTGAAGCGCTAGCTTAGCGATAAATGATGGCGGTACCGTGCAATTTATTATTACCGGTTGTAGAGGTAATCAGGAATGATGTGGCACCGGCTTGGTCTGCTTTTTTAGCCAATGCATGCTCTAATTCGGTCAATGTTCCTGCATTACTGGCGGAGATGATGCCAATTTCATTGGCTCCTGTAGCGGGCGCATGCTGAATTTGTGTTGCGGCAACGCTGGCGAATGAAGCGAAAGACAGTGCCAATGCAGGGATAATATATTTAATATTTTTCATTAAGAACTCCAGTTTCATGTTTATGATTTGAATAATAAATTATTATTTAAATCATTATTTAGACATTCGTTGTCTGCGATGGAGTGTATGATACGGTATGGTTATTTAAATAAAATCACAAAAAACTGAGCGATATAATCAAATTATTTGATTGATATTTTACGTTTCTTGAAGCTTTTTTACTTAATGGCGGTTATGGGCTGGCGATTGGCTTGACCTGAATTGACCTAGCCAAGCAAACTTTGACAAATAGGGGCACATCGCGGTGCAGCCCGAATGCTGTAATTTCAGTGTTACACCCTGTAGAATGTCGTGGTTATCATGACTAACTGACTGAAAAAGGCTTGAAAATGACGTCTGCAACTCACACTAATAACAGTGGCTCAATATCTTCCCCGATCGTGGTTGCACTGGATTATGCCAATAAAGACGCGGCGCTAGCCTTTGCTGATCGTGTTAATCCGCATGATTGCCGGCTAAAAGTGGGCAAAGAGATGTTCACCTTATATGGCCCGCAATTGGTTCGTGACCTGCAACAGCGCGGCTTTGAGATTTTCCTTGATTTGAAATTCCACGATATTCCCAATACCACGGCCCGCGCTGTTGCAGCGGCGGCCGAGCTTGGGGTGTGGATGGTGAATGTCCATGCCAGTGGTGGGGCGCGCATGATGACTGCGGCCAAAGAGGCTTTATTACCTTACGGTCAGCAAGCCCCTTTGCTGATTGCCGTCACGGTGCTGACCAGCATGGATGGTGAAGATTTACGTGATATTGGTATTAACATCACCCCCGCAGAGCAAGCTGAGCGGTTGGCGAAACTGACTTGGGATTGTGGCTTGGATGGTGTGGTGTGTTCAGCCCATGAAGCTGTGCGCTTGAAACAGGTGTGTGGCGAGGATTTCAAGTTGGTGACGCCGGGGATTCGCCCTGAAGGTAGCGAGGCGGGTGACCAGCGCCGAATTATGACGCCAGAACAAGCGCTTAGTGTTGGCGTGGATTATATGGTGATAGGGCGCCCGATCACCCAATCCCCTGATCCGGAAAAAACGCTGACTGACATTCGCGCCTCCCTGACTCAGGGGGCATCATGAGCCAGGATAATAGCCGTTTGGTGTATTCAACTGATACTGGCCGTATCACGGAGGCTGAGGTAAAACCACAGCGACCTAAGGGTGATGGTATTGTTCGAATCCAGCGCCAGACCAGTGGCCGCAAGGGAAAAGGTGTGAGTCTGATTACCGGGATTGATGGCAGTGATGAAATGCTGGAGAAACTGGCGGCAGAGTTGAAGAAGAAGTGTGGCTGCGGTGGGGCGGTGAAAGACGGCATCATTGAGATTCAAGGGGATAAACGGGACCTTCTCAAGCAACTGCTCGAAGCCAAAGGGATGCAAGTGAAGCTGGCGGGAGGGTGAAAATAACCTTCCGTTTCAAGCACAAAAGAGATTATCCGACGTTATTGGGGCTGTAGCTAGGCGGCAAACGAAGAAATCCCGATGAGCTGAGGGGGTTCAGTGATCCGGGTGCCTGAGAGCCGCCAACAATGCTACAGTTTCAAGAACAAAGGATAAAAGTTATTTACCAACCTGATGGCCAATAACCCCACCAATCGCCGCACCCCCTAACGTCCCTAGGGTACTGCCAGTCAATACCGCCCCACCAACAGCGCCGGCCCCGGCACCAATTGCGGTGTTACGGTCACGTTTGGACATGTTAGAACATGCAGACAGAGATAAAGTCAGAGTCAGTGCCAGTGCGGCAGTAGCAAAGCGTTTATTGATTATCATCATCATTCTCCAGACTGTGGCTATATACAGATGAGCAGGTGATAGCTACTGAATTATCCGTATCAAAGTTATCTTGCCTTACTAAGTATAGACATTGTATCAATTTTAGCCGAAGTCTTGTTAAGTTAGTGTTTGGAATAAAAAGTGGCATTTAGACTTTAATTTAGAATTAATGCTAAAAATGGGTTTTGTTGCCGCTGTAAACCAGTATAAATATCCGTAAAACATTTAATAGGTAAATAGTCTTAATTTACTCAGCGCAGGGGCGGAATTAAGTTTTATCTGAGGCTAAAAGCCGAATTAACTCATTGTCTATGCGCAACAAAGCTCGGCGACACCGATTGCCCATCTCTCAGACTGCACTTTCTAGCTGATCTGCACGCAGTTTATAGCTATTTCGCCCATACCGGTTCTCACCTGACGCGCTGAAAATGGGACAAATTCAGTTATTCAGGATACGATCATGCTCAACCCACTGAAGCAGCAAGTGCTGGCTGCTAATCTGGCTCTACCGCGCCACAATCTGGTCACCTTCACCTGGGGCAATGTCAGTGCCGTCGACCGGCAAAGTGGGCTGATGGTGATTAAACCCTCGGGGGTGGAATATGATGTCATGACCGTGGAGGACATGGTGGTGGTCGAGTTGGCAACCGGCAAAGTGGTGGAGGGCAGTAAAAAACCGTCATCGGACACTGATACTCATCGGGTGCTTTATCTTAATTTCCCACAAATTGGTGGTATTGTTCATACCCATTCGCGCCATGCCACTATCTGGGCGCAGGCCGGGCTGGATTTGCCCGCCTGGGGGACCACGCATGCTGATTATTTCTATGGCACCATTCCTTGCACCCGGCTGATGACAGCCGAGGAAATCGCGGGCCGTTATGAGTGGGAAACCGGCAATGTGATTGTCGAAACATTCGATAAACGGGGGCTTAAACCTGAGGATGTGCCCGCTGTTTTAGTCAATTCGCACGGGCCATTTGCGTGGGGAACCAGTGCTGACAATGCCGTCCACAATGCGGTGGTATTAGAAGAACTGGCTTACATGGGGATTTTCTCTCGCCAGTTGAACCCGCAACTGGGCACTATGCAGCCACAATTGTTGGACAAACACTACCTGCGTAAACACGGCAAAAATGCCTATTACGGCCAATAATGGCCAGGGGTGACAACCCCGTGCTCAGTCTTGCACGGGTTTTTCCAGCCATAAGATGGCGTCACTGATATCGAGCATTTTTGCTTCGATTTGTGTGATGGCATCATTGATGCCCTGATTGTAGAAATGCGCGCCTAATTCGCGGCTGATGAATTGCAGTAAAAATTCCGCATCAAAGTCTTCCAGCTCGATATGGTGTTCGTGCTCCAGATAGCGCTGCAGTTTGTATGTCATGCGCTGTGTTTGTTCACGAGTAAAGGTTATTTCTGCCACGATTATCACTCCAGCAACGTTGTTGCACTAAGGGTAAATTACTGATTATTCGCTTATAATATCGACTTTAACACCTTGGGCTGTGAGTTGTTGTTGGTAGTAGGCCGGCAAGCGGCTATCGGTTATCACTCGGCTGACACCAGAGGTCGGGGCAAGTAAGTTTTGATGTACCTGCCCAAATTTTGAGGCATCAGCCAGAATGATATTTTCGCTACCTTTAGCCAATACACTGTTGATAACATCGGCGCGCAGCATGTCGCGCCCGGTGAATCCGGTGTCTACTTGATAGCCATCAATACCAATAAAAGCCTTACTGAAATTGACATGACGCAAACACAATTGTGTCAGAGGGCCAACCATGCTGTCACTTTTCTTCTGATAAATCCCCCCCAGTAAAATGACTTCGCAGGCAGAGTTTTTTAATTGTCGAGCAATATAGCCGCTGACGGTCACCAGTGTGATGCCAGGGCGCTGTGCCAACTGGTGGGCCAGTAGCGCATTGCTGCTACCACTTTCAATAAATAGGGTTTCGCCGTCCTTGACCAGTGAGGCGGCATAATTGGCCAGTTTTTGCTTGATGGCAAAATGGCGCATCATGCGGACATCAATATCTTCACTCTCAAGGGCGATAGCCGAGCCATGCACCCGCTTGAGTAAGCCCCGCTTTGCCAGCACATTGAGGTCTTGGCGAATAGTGACCTCGGACACCTCGGTGGCTTGTGCTAACTCACTGACACTCACCCGCTTGCGGTCATTCACTAACTGTAAAATGGTTTGCTGTCTTAGGTTCATCAGGCTCTGCCCACTAAATAAACTTTCGTTTGAAGTATAAATGACTATCGAATGAAAGTTATTTGATAAGGATCACATAATGGTTTAGTGCTTGGTCTATGATTGCGACTAATGATTCTTGGTTAATCCATTCGTTGTAAACAATTCTGGAGGTTTTTATGGAGCTTTATCTCGACACCGCAGATGTGGCCGCAGTTAAACGTCTGGCGCGTGTTCTGCCTTTGCAGGGGGTGACGACCAATCCCAGTATTTTAGCCAAAGCAGGCAAACCTATCTGGGAGGTGCTGCCGGCATTGCGTGATGCGCTGGGGGGAACCGGCAAACTCTTCGCCCAGGTTTTAGCCAGTGACAGTGAATTGATGGTCTCAGAGGCGGTATTGCTGTCCCAGCGCGTGCCGGGGTTGGTGATTAAAGTGCCTGCGACTGCTGAGGGGTTAGCGGCAATCAAAAAATTGAAGTCAATGTCCATCCCGACACTGGGCACGGCGGTTTACGGTGCTGGGCAAGGGCTGCTATCGGCCTTGGCAGGGGCTGAGTATGTCGCGCCTTATGTCAATCGCTTGGATGCTCAGGGCGGGGATGGCATTGCGATGGTGCGCGAGTTGCAGCAGTTGCTGACCCTACATGCCCCGGGGGCAAAAGTATTGGCCGCCAGCTTCCGCACCCCGCGTCAGGTACTGGATTGCTTGTTGGCGGGCTGCCAGTCGGTCACTATCCCGGTGGATGTGGCCGAGCAATTTATTAGCACCCCGGCGGTGAAAGCGGCGGTCGAGCAGTTTGAACATGATTGGCAGGGCGCATTTGGCTCCGCCATCTTGGGCTAGTATCGGCACTGATAGGCGGAAATATAAAAAACGCCCGGCTAGAATATTACCGGGCGTGACGGTGTCACTTACTTGGTTGGCCTCAAGCGGTTTTTACCCTAGCACGGGCATTTCCCCAACTTGCCGCCCTTGCTGGGGAAGCGGGCTTCCAAGCAATAACGGTGGAAATCCCGTTCAGTCATGGGCGGCGTAGCGGGATGATGACGACGCATATGATTAACATAATTGCCGTAATCTTGTACGCCGACCATCAGCCGGAAACTTTGTGCCACCCGCTGCGCTATAAGACGCACCCAAGCCCATAACGTGGTCGGGTGCTTAACCACCGGAACCAGCGGTATACAGCGCGTAATTTGCCGTGATGTGGCCGGTGAAACGCCACCTCGGTTGCGAAACGGAACCCCTGCATTAGCCACGAACACTCTCCTCACGCCAGACTATTTCAGTCTCATGGGTGGTTGGTTTGCTGGACTTCAGCGCCCGACGAACCACGAAGACCGATGAAATCAGCATGGTCACCGCCACCAACATAAAGAATGCACACAAGGCGGCGTTGATCTGGTTGTTAAACACGATAGTTTCCATGTCCTTAATGCTCTTGGCCGGGGCAATTAAAACACCTTGCTCGACACCGGCTGAGAATTTCTTCGCCTGCGCCAAGAAGCCAATGCTCGGTTTTTCATGGAAAATCTTCTGCCAGCCTGCCGTCATGGAGGTAATAAACAGCCAGATAGTGGGCAGGATGGTTACCCAAGCATAGCGCTGCTTCTTCATTTTAAACAGGACCACGGTGCCTAAAATTAGCGCCATCGACGCCAGCATCTGGTTACCGATACCAAAGAGTGGCCACAAGGTATTGATACCGCCCAGTGGGTCGACCACACCTTGATACACAAAGAAGCCCCAACAAGCGACGGCCACCGTGGTGCCGGATAAGTTACCAAACCATGAACGGTTATTTGCCAAGCTTGGCACCACCACGCCGACCAAATCTTGCACCATAAAGCGGCAGGCACGGGTGCCCGCGTCCACGGCGGTCAAGATAAACATGGCTTCAAACAGAATGGCAAAGTGATACCAAAACGCCATCATATTACGGCTATTAAAGACTTCACTGATGATATGTGCCATCCCGACCGCAAACGTCGGTGCGCCGCCAGCACGCGATAATATCGAGTTCTCGCCGACATCTTTGGCAACCATCGCCAGAGTTTCAGGTGTGACCACAAATCCCCAGCTGTTAATGGCTTGCGAGGCACTTTCTACCGTGGTGCCAATCAGCGCCGCTGGCGAGTTCATGGCAAAGTAGACGCCGGGGTCGATAACGGAGGCACAAATCAGCGCCATAATGGCGACGAAGGACTCCATCAACATCGCGCCATAGCCGATAAAGCGGGTATGACTTTCGCGCTCAATCAGTTTCGGCGTGGTGCCACTGGCGACCAGCGCATGGAAACCGGAAATCGCACCACAGGCGATGGTGATGAATAAGAACGGGAACAGGCTGCCGGAGAATACCGGGCCGCTGCCATCAATAAAGCGCGAGACGGCTGGCATTTTCATTTCCGGCATGGCGAATACAATACCAATCGCCAGACCGATGATGACGCCAATTTTCAGGAAGGTAGACAGGTAATCGCGCGGTGCCAACAGCAGCCATACCGGCAGCACCGAGGCAATAAAGCCGTAAATCACTAACACCCAGGTCAGTGTGGTGCCGTGCAATGTGAAGAATGGCCCCCAGTATGGGTGTGCGGCAATATTCCCACCGTAAATAATTGCCGCCATCATCAGCACAAAACCAATTAATGACACTTCGGCGATTTTACCCGGGCGAAGAAACCGCATATACACGCCCATAAACAGGGCGATTGGGATGGTCGCGGCAATGGTAAACAGGCCCCAAGGACTATCGGCCAGCGCTTTAACCACCACCAATGCCAGTGCCGACAAGATGATAATCATCACGCCCAATGCGCCTAACATGGTGATAACCCCGGCAAAAGCACCTAACTCTTGTTTGGCCATCTCCCCCAGAGAGCGGCCATCGCGGCGGGTGGAGATAAACAGAATCAAGAAGTCCTGCACTGCACCGGCCATCATGACCCCAACCAGAATCCAGATAGTGCCCGGCAAGAAGCCCATTTGGGCGGCCAGTATTGGCCCCACCAGTGGCCCGGCTCCGGCAATAGCCGCAAAGTGGTGACCAAAGAGCACCCATTTATTGGTCGGCACATAATCCAGGCCATCATTACGCCGCTCCGCAGGGGTTAAACGGCGGTCATCAAGCTCAAAGACATTCTTGGCAATAAACAGGCTGTAAAAGCGGTATGCAATGCTGTAGCAAGCCACCGATGCAATCACCAGCCAAATGGCGTTGACATGTTCGCCACGGCTAAGTGCCAGCATGGCAAAAGCAAATGCACCAATTAACGCCACGGTCAGCCAAATGACGACAGTCTTGACGTTTTTCATGGGTAACGACTCCTTGTTCTGTGAGGAAGTTAACGGCTATACGCACCTGTTTTGGCAAAAAGATGCAAACTGCTAGTTAACATAGGGGCTTTAATGTGAAAGAAAAGTAGCGAAAGTAAGAAATGTGATGGGCGAATTGTTTTTTTGTACATAATTAGTATCATTTGTTTACATATAGCGCGCTACGGATACCTCAAAACGTAGAATCTGCCGATCAAATAAGGGGGAATAAAAAAGCCGTGGGATACTGTACATCACCACGGCATAGATTTTCAGGCGAGTAGCGCACTAAACTACTGGGCGGGCCACCACATTACGGGTTTCCATCCGCACTTCTGCAATGCGCACGTTGATTTTGTCGCTCTGGCTGTAAACCGTTTCACCTTTGATTTGTACCGTGCCGGTTTCTTGGCTGCACACCATTTCATCACGCACGGCATGAATAAATGGCGCAGGAATAAAGGCCACCGCGCCATTATCCAGTAAGCGCACCCGCAGGCCCCCCCGCGTGACATCAATGATTTCCGCCGGGAATTGGGTATCCGTACCGGCCACTGGCTGGAGATAACGCGCATACAGCCAGTCACCGACATCGCGCTCCGCCATACGATTAAAGCGGCGACGCTCAGCCAGTTGCAGCGTGATTTCATCCTGTGGTTTCTCCGCTGGCTGACCGGTAATAATAGCCTTCAGCAGGCGGTGGTTGACCATATCGCCATATTTACGAATTGGCGACGTCCAGGTGGCATAGGCCTCAAGCCCTAAACCGAAGTGTGGGCCGGGAACGGTGCTGATTTCGGCGAAGGTTTGGAAACGGCGGATGCGGCTGTCAAGGAACTGAGTCGGCAGCGCATCAAGATGACGGCGCAATTCACAGAAGCCGGGCAGCGTCAGCAGCGCGGCTGGGGAAGCTTCAACGCCATTGGCTTGCAACACATTTGCCGCTTGTTCAACCAGCGCCGGATCAAACCCGGTATGCACGTTATAGATACCAAAACCAAGATTATCACGCAGCGCAATAGCCGCGCAGACATTGGCGGCAATCATGCACTCTTCAACAATCCGGTTAGCAATGCGGCGGTGTTCGACTATGATATCCAGCACTTCACCTTTCTCGCCCAACAAGAAGCGATAGTCTGGCCGGTCTTTAAACACCAGCGCGTGCGCTTGACGCCAATTGCTGCGGGCCTCACACACACGTTTTAGTAATGTGATTTGCTCGGCTATCTCGGCATTTTGCGGCTGCCAGTCACCTTGCCCCTCTAACCAATCTGAAACTTCGTCATAAACCAGCTTGGCTTTTGACTCAACCCAGGCCGCCGAGAACTGGATGTCAGTTCCCAGCGCGCCATCAGCAGCGACCGTGACTCGGCACACCAACACCGGGCGGCGTTCATTCGGGCGCAGTGAACACAGATTGTCAGATAAATCCCGCGGCAGCATTGGGATGTTGAAACCCGGCAGATAGTTGGTAAATGCGCGCTTGCGGGCAATGAAATCCAACTCACTGTTTTCATCGACATATGCGGTAGGGTCGGCGATAGCAATGGTCAACAACAGCGAACCGTCGCCGTTGTCGTGCACCTGCAAGGCATCATCCATATCTTCGGTGCTGGCGCTATCGATAGTGACAAAATTAAGCGCGGTCAAATCTTCACGTTGCAGTTGGCCATCATGCAGCGCAGATTCAACCATCGCGGGTGCTTCACGCTCCAGATTATGGCGAGCTAACGTGACCCACCAAGGGACGAAATGATCGTCGCCATCAGTAATAAATGCGGTTAAATCCGCATTAAAGGCGCGGTCACCTTTTAATGGATGGCGGCGCATTTCAGCCACAGCCCAATCACCGGTCTGGAAATCGTGCGTCAGTTCACG
The DNA here is from genome assembly GCF_004124235.1 of Yersinia hibernica. Taxonomy (NCBI): domain Bacteria; kingdom Pseudomonadati; phylum Pseudomonadota; class Gammaproteobacteria; order Enterobacterales; family Yersiniaceae; genus Yersinia; species Yersinia hibernica. The sequence goes on along the minus strand of NZ_CP032487.1, from coordinate 1,907,446 downwards.
CACCGGACGACATTGAATGGCATCACGCAGCAGAGGATGATCAGGGACGATAGACAGGCGGTCATCTTTTCGTTGTACCCGGCCAACAAAGCGCGACAAAAATGGCTCAACCAGGGTTTCCGGTTCAGCAATTTCACGGTCTTTATCGGTGTGAAGGGTGGCAATAATACGATCGCCATGCATGACTTTTTTCATCTGTGGCGGCGGAATAAAATAACTTTTCTGCCCGTCTACCTCAAGAAATCCAAAGCCTTTCTCAGTACCTTTAACCACGCCTTCGACGCGCGGAGTCTGAGTGTGAAGTTGCTGTTTTAGCTGCGCCAGCAGCGGGTTATCTTGAAACATATCGTCCAGTGAATGGTGTGAGTTAGAGGGATTAATCCGGCTGACAGTTTTACGCGAATCAGTCCCGTCGGGCAAGCGGCATATCATCGGGTTAGGGAATTCACCGTTAAAAGTATGGGTATTTTGGCTGCCACTTTATGCGCCATCACTTGAGATAAAACGGCCCGAGCAATGCGGGCCAGTTTTATCACGGAGTTCAAGCAATGCGCTGCGTTTGCGGCGGCTGCCAGCGCCGCACCGCCACCGGTACGGATTTCGAGGTGGGGGTATGGGTTTCATCACCAAAGCTCGATAGCGGCACCAGCGGGTTGGTTTCAGGGTAGTAAGCCGCCAGATTGCCGCGCGGAATATCGTAGCTCACTAATTTGAAACCGCTAACTTTGCGGGTAATTCCATCATTCCACAGGGTTTCAATTTCAACTAAATCGCCATCGTCTAATGCCAGCGCCGCCAAATCTTGCGGGTTAATAAACAGCACCTCCCGCTGGCCATACACCCCGCGGTAGCGGTCATCAAGACCATAAATAGTGGTGTTGTACTGGTCATGTGAGCGCAAGGTTTGCAGCACAAAAGGGGCCTGATCCCCGGCTAGCTGCGGGAACAGGCCCTCGGGCAGCATTGCTGCACAAAACTCGGCTTTGCCACTCGGGGTGTCAAATTGCATTTGCGCCGCCGCGTTGCCCAGATAGAAGCCGCCGGGGTGCTCACAGCGGGCATTGAAATCATTGAACCCCGGGGTGGTGGCGGCAATATGGTCACGAATCAAATTATAATCATCGGCCAGTGCCAGCCAATCGAGCCGGTTAGCTGCAACAGGCTGGCGCGCAAAAACAGCATTGGCGATACCGCAGACGATGGCGGTTTCAGAGTGCTGAGTTTCTGCCAGTGGTTTGCCCACGCCCTCAGAGGCATGCACCATGCTAAATGAATCTTCGACCGTAATAAATTGTGAGCCGGTGGCTTGCATATCGCGCTCAGTGCGCCCTAAGGTCGGCAGGATAAGCGCTTCAGTGCCGGTAATCAGGTGGCTACGATTGAGTTTGGTGCTGATATGCACAGTTAGCTCGCAGCGGCGTAATGCTTGCGCCGTGCGCTCGGTATCCGGTGCCGCGGCGGCCAGATTCCCCCCCAGCGCCAGCAATACTTTGACTTCACCCCGCAGCATGGCCTCCAGGGCTTCTACCGTGTTATGTCCCGCGGCTTGAGGCGGGGTAAAACCAAAATGCTGGCCCAAACGCGCCAACATCGCGGCTGAGGGTTTTTCATCAATCCCCATGGTGCGGTTGCCTTGCACATTACTGTGGCCTCTGACCGGGCATAAACCTGCGCCGGGCTTGCCTAACTGACCAAATAGCAGTTGCAGGTTGGCCAGCTCTCTGACAGTTATCACCGAGTGTTTGTGTTGAGTAATGCCCATCGCCCAAGTCAAAATAACGCGTTCGGCATGCTGATAAACCCCGGCGGCATGGCGTATCTGTGCCTCTGTTAGGCCCGATTGCTGGGTGATTTTGGCCCATGAGGTATTATCAACCGCTGCCAGATACGCATCTACCCCTTGGGTATGTGTGCGAATAAATTCCTCATCAAATAGGCCGGGTTGGGCTTGAGCCAGCTGTTGGCGATGTGTTTCCAATAATGCTTTCACCATCCCGCGTACCGCCGCCATATCACCCCCCAGATGAGGTTGGAAATAGGCCGAACTGATGGGCGAGGATTTAGGCGTCAACATTTCAATTGGGTTTTGTGGGTCAGCAAAGCGCTCTAGCCCGCGCTCGCGCAAGGTATTGAAGCTGACAATCCGTGCACCGCGCTCTTTGGCATGGCGCAGACTGTGTAACATGCGGGGGTGGTTGGTGCCCGGGTTCTGCCCGAAAACGAAAATGGCGTCAGCCAATTCGAAGTCCTGCATACGAATGGTGCCTTTACCCACACCAATACTCTGTTTCAGCCCAGTGCCGCTGGCCTCATGGCACATGTTGGAGCAATCGGGGAAGTTATTGGTCCCCAGCATGCGGCCAAACAGTTGATAAAGGTAAGAAGCTTCATTGCTGGCGCGGCCTGAAGTATAGAGCTCCAACTGATCTGGGCTTTCCAACCCATTAATATGTTTGGCAATTAGCGCCAGAGCACTGTCCCAACTGATGGGCTGATAGCGGTCAGTGTCGCGGTTATAGCGCATCGGATGGGTGATGCGCCCTTGATATTCAAGAAAATAGTCACTTTGTTGGCGCAGAGTTGTCAGGCTATGTTCAGCAAAAAACTCTGGCTCCACTGCTTTGCGCGTGGCTTCCCAACTGACGGCCTTTGCGCCATTTTCACAAAAACTGAATGTGCTGTGATTGTCATCGCCCCAAGCACAGCCCGGGCAGTCAAAGCCCTTAACCTGGTTAACACGCAGCAAATTACGAATGTTTTTCAATGCTTGCTTGCTGTCCAACACAAAGCGCGTGGTGGCTTCAAGGGATCCCCAGCCACCAGCTGCGCCGGTATAGGGTTTTATGGCCGATTTAAATTTCATGATGATACGCCGCAGGTGTTTTTTGTTTCAAATAGGTAACAAAATAATTAACTATTTGAGTCTATTTTGTCACAAGTTTAGTGGGGCGCAGTAGCGGCGTCTAATCGAATAGCGCAATCGCGGCATAGAGGGGGTTTATCGTGAGAAATTATGCCGGCCATACTGCACTTTAAACAGCAGGGCCGGTAGATATTAATTTGGGCGATTAAGGTGCCACACCTTGAGATTTCAGAATGCGTTTCATTTGGTCATCGGAACAATAGTCGACTGCATAGGTGCCAGAATAACCTTGGCGATTAAGTGAGTCCCGCAATTGAACCATTGAGGTGTTCGGAGTGCGATAATGTCCAGAACAATTGGTGGCAGATTGAATAACGCCAGCTTTAACAAATAGTTCTCCGGCGGCACTGACGGATGTGCCGGCTAATAATGACGAATGGTGGAATAGATAGACTTTATTCTGGTTACTTGCATAAATATTGCCTGAACCGTCCATGACAAATATGGCGGCGGGTTGTCCACTATGGCTAAGATTAGCTCGGGTGGTATCAAACAGTGCCCCTTGCGCATTATATAAACGGTTATTTGCAACCGACAATTTAATCGTGGCGGATTGCGTGCTGTTGTAATAGGTGACAAAAGGAGGGCACTGTGATGATGGTTGCCAAACACATCGTGTATTTTCACCTGAATAATCACTTTGCAGGCCATAAGTGGTGTATTGCGGGATATTAATATTTTTTAGTTCAACCGAGTTAACAGGATTCCCACTGCCGCCGCGGCGAAAATCAAATGTCGCCGCATAGCCCGCACTGCTGGTTCCGCTACAACGAACCATATTATTTCCTTGATAACTACAGGTTTTCCCGCCAAACCACCAGTTGTTTGATAAGCCCGCATGCCCCTGTGCCAAGGTTACATTGGGAATAGTATAAGTGTCTTGATTCTTGCCAAGCACACCGCCACTCAGTGTCAGTGTCATGGTGCCGAGGAAGGCAAAATTGAGATCACCAGGGTCATGATTAAATGTCGTTTGATTGGCTTTTATATTGCTTGAAAACCAGTTTGCCACGCCCTTAGAACCACTGCGCCCGATTTGATAATTGATGCTCGCGGAATTACCACTCCAAGTTCGGGTGGTACCATTGTTTATATTACCTTTCGGATCTTGCCCACTGGTAATATTAAAACTGTTTATCACATATTTGCCGTTAACCAATTTGTAGCCACTGGCTGTCACCGGTAAATCAACGGTATTGTCGCGATATGTCATGGCTAATAAGGGAAGGGGAGCAAAGCTACTGAACCCGATGAGTGTTATACAGATTTTGACTAATGAGTAATGAGATTTTTTGACTTTAGCACTATTATTAAAAAGACATATTTTGCTCATTCATTGATTCCTCATATTTTAAAAATACATTAAATAAATTTGTATTTATTTTGCTGCATCACAAATATGAGTCTGTTTTGATAAAAACGCCAAAAAATACATTAATTTTATTTAATCATTATGAGTCACTTCAAAGGCTGCCGATGAATCGAGCAGCGGCGCGGGATCACCTGGGCCGCTGAAACGCGCTGGACAATCATGTTTATATATCGCGTTTGTCATCAAACTCGCACAAATCTTCAATAATGCATGAGCCACAACGCGGTTTGCGCGCGACACAGGTATAGCGGCCATGCAGAATCAGCCAGTGGTGGCAGTCTAGTTTAAATTCGGCGGGAACCACTTTGAGCAACTTGGCCTCAACCTGATCAACATTGCTGCCCGGGGCGAAGCCGGTGCGATTACAAACACGGAATATATGGGTATCAACGGCAATGGTTGGCCAGCCAAAAGCGGTATTTAGCACCACATTAGCGGTCTTGCGGCCGACACCGGGTAGGGCTTCGAGCGCAGCACGATCCTCTGGCACTTCACCTTGATGTTTTTCCAGCAAAATACGGCAGGTTTTGATGACATTCGCGGCTTTGGTGTTAAACAGACCAATAGTTTTTATGTATGACTTGAGGCCATCAACCCCCAGATCCAATATAGCCTGTGGGGTATTGGCCACCGGATAGAGCTTGGCAGTGGCTTTATTCACACTGACATCAGTGGCTTGTGCTGACAACAGCACAGAAATGAGCAGCTCAAAGGGGCTGCTGTAAACCAATTCGGTGGTGGGATGTGGGTCGTTATCCCGCAAGCGGGTCAAAATAGCGATACGTTTTTCTTTATTCATTACGTTTTCTCTACCACGATATCTTGAGCTTGTGGCGCGGTTGCGGGTGCTTTGGCTGCGCGCGCTTTCATTTTCTCATCAATGACATACTTCGCGGCCAACAACAGGCCCAAGCCGATAAATGCACCCGGTGGCAGCATGGCCAACAGGAATGGGCTGTCTAGATGCAAAACTTCAATACGCAGCACTTTTGCCCAGTGACCGAGCAGCATATCAGCGCCGTCAAACAGGGTACCGTTACCCAGAATTTCACGTAGCGAACCCAAGACAAATAGTGCGCAAGTGGCCCCCAGCCCCATGGCCAGGCCATCCAATGCTGACAGTCCCACGGGATTTTTCGCGGCATAAGCTTCCGCCCGGCCAATCACAATACAGTTGGTTACAATCAGTGGGATGAATATCCCTAAAGATTGATATAAACCAAAGGCATAGGCATTAATCAGCATTTGCACGGTACTGACCACAGACGCAATGATCATGACATAAATAGGAATACGGATTTCATGCGGTACCCAGCGGCGTAGTGCGGATACGGCGGTGTTGGTACAGACTAAAACCAAGGTGGTGGCTAGACCCAAACCGAGCGCGTTGGTCGCGGTTGATGAGACCGCCAGGAGCGGGCAGAGGCCCAGCAGTTGCACCAATGCAGAGTTATTTTTCCACAGGCCTTGGGCTAACAGGTTTTTGGCTTCACTCATTGACTCTCTCCACAGGCGGGCAACCCATCAAGCGTTGCCGGCAGCGTTTCTAAATACAGCGCCGTATTTTTCACCGCGCGCACCACTGCTCTTGGGGTGATGGTGGCCCCAGTGAACTGATCAAAATCGCCACCGTCTTTTTTCACCGCCCAGCGCTTATCTTGCTGATTAGCCACATGTTGACCACGGAAATGGTCAATCCAATCAGAAATGCGGATATCAATTTTATCACCAAGGCCGGGGGTTTCGTGATGTTCAATCACCCGAGAGCCCCATACATTGCCGTGAAAATCGGCCCCGACCAAGAGTTGGATGGCCCCGGAATAACCATCGGGGGCGGTGGTTTCCAGCGCGGCGGCGACCGGTTGGCCTGCTTTACGTGCCAGATAGAGGCGGTGCGGGGCCAGATTGCCCAGTGCCGAATTCGTGACAACGTAACATTCAGCTTGCATGTCATTGTCATAGTTTTCAGCTGGAACAACCTGATCCAGCAGGGCTTTTTGTTGTAGGGCGGCCTGATGGGCGATAGTTGTTTCGGTCAGGGCATTCACCACTGCGGTCAATCCGGTGGCGCCGGCGGCAAACAGTGCCAGAGTGATGCCGTGACGCTGCATAGTCTTTAGCATAACGGATCCTTATTTGCGCCCACGGTGATGGCCATAAACGCGTGGCTGGGTATAGTGGTCAATCAGCGGCACAGTAATGTTGGCCAGCAGCACGGCAAATGCTACGCCATCGGGATAACCGCCGTAAACCCGAATCAGCCACACCAGAATACCAATCAAGGCGCCGAAAATCAGGCGACCACGGGGGGTTGTTGAGGCGCTGACCGGGTCGGTGGCAATAAAAAAAGCCCCTAACATGGTGGCACCGGAAAACAGATGCAACAGCGGTGGGGCAAAACTTTGTGGCGCTATCAGCCAACTGAGGGTGGCGCACCCGGCCAAGGCCAACAGAAAACTCACCGGAATATGCCAGTGAATAGCTTTACGCCACAGTAAGAATAGGCCGCCGGCCAGAAAACCGAGGTTAATCCATTGCCAGCCCACCCCCGCCAGACTCCCAGCAAAGATAGGTTGTTGCAAAATTTGCGCTGGCGCTTGGGAGCGTAGCGCCGTTTTAAAGCTATCAAGCGGCGTGGCTTGACTGACGCCGTCATAACCTATTTGAAGTTGGTGAATATCCGCGCCGTTATGGGTAAAGCCGGTGAATATGGTCAACACGCTGTCATAAAACCCAACCGCGGTTCCCTGTAATGGCTGCGGGGGCAGCCAACTGGTCATTTGTACCGGGAATGAAATTAGCAGAACGACATAGCCGACCATGGCGGGGTTAAACGGATTTTGCCCCAAACCGCCATAGAGTTGCTTGGCAATGACAATGGCGAATAAGGTGCCTAATACAATCATCCACCAAGGGGCCAGTGGGGGCAGGCTTATCCCCAAAAGTAACCCGGTGAGCAGGGCAGAGTTATCCTGTAACCGCACTAGCACCGGTTGTTTGCGTAATTGCAACACCGCGCCTTCCGCCAGCACGGCGGTCACCATGGCCAGCGCCACTTGAATCAGGCTGCCGTAGCCAAAAAACAGGGTCTGGGCGACAATCCCCGGAATGCAGGCCAAAATAACCAGCAGCATAATACTGCGGGTGCTGCGTTGCTGATGTGTAAAGGGGGAGCTGGCTATCTGCAACCCTTTGTTTTGGGTCGATGTAACAGGCCTGAATTTCATGAAATTACAACCATATGTCGAATTCTTAACCGGGTTCTCAAACGCAGGCATCGCGCGGGTAAGTCAATACTTACGGGCATCAATACACTCAGCCGTCAGGGGTAATATGCGTGCCGCATTCTACCCTATTCAGACAGAGTGTAATACGCCTTAATCATAGGGGTATTATTCCGCATATAGCGCGCGGCATTAGGTTAATCGCAGGTTAATAAGCAACACCCAGCAAAAAAATTAGCTTGCAATTTATATCTGAATCGTAACAGCGCGAATAGAAAAAATATGTTTTTCTCGGCGAAAGTAATTAGACTTTAGCCAGTAAGTGTGAGACTCAATAGTATGATTTTAATCGGGATGATTAGTGAGGGGGTATTTGTAATTAATTGTAAGTTAACGATTTTTTAACGGTTGAGATGAGAGTTGAGAAAAGCGTTGGCATAATGATAGATTAATGTAGTATGTAGTATGCAGTATAATTATATATTTAAAGAATAATGAAATGGTAAACGAAGACATATTGTTTATAGATGAATTAATTGAATGGATTGAAATTAATTTAGAAAAACGCCCAACACTGGATGATGTGGCAAAGATTTCCGGATATTCAAAATGGCATCTGCAACGCAAATTTAAAAGTATTGTGGGGTTACAATTAGCTTCCTATATACGTGGGCGGGTATTGACGCGCGCTGCGGTGGCGTTGCGTATATCACGCCGACCAATCATTGAAATCTCGGATGAACTGGGGTTCGATTCGCAACAAACCTTTACGCGGACCTTTAAGAAGCGCTTTGGCGTGACCCCCAATAGTTTTCGCCAGATGGCACAGTGGGCGGTGGAAGGGATGCTGCCCCGGTTCAGTTTCTATGAAAATTATACGCCAGAAATCAAACGGATATCCTTGCCAGAGCAAGAGCTGGTGGGCTTTACCCGGCGGTTGGACTTTGATGAGCATAATCATTGCAGTGGCCAGCATTCATCTTGTATGGCGATGAAAGATGAAATTTTGCTCGATTTCTTTAAGGAAGTTAACTTCTCTTGCCAGCGGGTATATTCCCTGTTTTCTGCCAATAAGTGCCAGCAAGGGCAGAAAAGTGTGTATTACTCGACGGCCATTGACAAAGACAAACGCCATGAAATTCAAGGGCATCGCGAGATAGACCATCTTGCTATCCCAGCGGGCGAATTTTTGTCGATATCCCATCAGGGTAACGCCAAAGAATGCATAAAGTTTTCTATATACTTGTTCAACGAAGTATTGCCTAAGCTGCGGGATGAGTATGGCGGTGGGGTAGAAATGGAAGTTATTGAAATAGATAATTGCCATGCTGAATCTAAAATGCGTGATATCAGCGCGGCCTATACCTATCTGATGTCAGTGAACTGACACCTGATTAGCGGGCGTCAGTCCAGTGGGCATTGGCTTTTAATCTGGATTAGCGGCGGCCTGGGCAGCTTTCTTAGCTTTAACGCGGGCGATGGCGGCGGCCACTGCGGCTTTACGCGGGTCTTGCTCCGGTGCGTCACTTTCCACCTTGACCGGTTCAGCATCAAGCTGCGCCTGTGCGGCTTTCTTGGCCTTAACGCGGGCGATGGCGGCGGCCACTGCGGCTTGACGTGGGTCCAGCGCCTGCGTGGTGGTTTCCGTCACTTTCTCGGCCTGGCGTGCTCTAACTTGTGCTTTACGGGCTGCGCGCGCGGCAATGGCGGCACTGTTATCCGGTGTTTCCCCAGGGGTGACACTGATAGCTGAATCAGTATTGTTGGCTGTGCGAGCTAAGCGGCTGATGGCTGCTTCAACCTTTTGTTGGTCGCCATCGCTGAGTTTGACTGCGGCTTGCTGGTGGCGCAATTCGCGCGCCAATTTTTCCCGTTGCAGACGGGCTTGTTTGGCTTCAAAACGCGCTTTTGCGGCTGCAGCCCGCGCATTTTCTTGGTCAACGGCGCGGATCTCCGCTTTTTCTTGGCGATAATACTGCACCAGCGGAATATTGCTCGGGCAAACATAGGCACAGGCACCGCACTCAATACAATCAAATAAGTTATGATTGCGAGCTTTTTCATGCTCTTCGCCCCGACTAAACCAATAAAGCTGCTGAGGCAATAGGCCAGCCGGACAAGCATCCACACATAAACCACAGCGAATGCAAGACTGCTCGGGTTCGGCTAACCCTATTTCAGCCGCGGTCGGGGCTAAAATACAGTTACTGATTTTAACAATCGGCACATCCAAACTGGGCAGAGTAAAGCCCATCAACGGGCCACCCATAATAACCATCGGCTGGTTTTGCGCTATAAAACCGGCCAGCTTTAATAAGTGGCTGACGGGGGTGCCGATTCTGGCCCAGAAATTGCCCGGCTGAGTTAATGCATCGCCAGTTAAGGTCACGACCCGCTCAATTAAGGGTTCATCGTCAATAATTGCCCGCTTGATGGCCACGACGGTGCCGACGTTTTGCATCAATACGCCAATCGATGACGAATGTTGACCGAAAGGCACTTCTTTGCCGGTGAGGATTTTGGTCAGTTGCTTGGCCCCGCCCGATGGATATTTAGTGGGTACCACGCGTAACTGTATTGCATTCTGACCCCGCAGCGCCTGCTGTAGCGCGGTGATAGCGGCGGGTTTATTATCTTCAATGCCAATCAGCACCTGTTGGGGTTGCAGCAGGTGGATTAAAATCTGAATCCCCAAGACCACTTCTGTAGCATGGTCTTGCATCAAACGATCATCGGCCGTGATATAAGGTTCGCACTCAGCCGCGTTGATGATGAGTGTGGTAACCTTGTTCACACCGCCCTGTAACTTACTGGCGGTTGGAAAACCCGCACCGCCTAACCCGGCGATACCCGCCTGATGAATTCTATCCAACAGGGCGCTGCTATTCCGCTGATGATAATCAGCCCACGGCTGTTGCTCGCGCCAGCGGTCTTCGCCATCAGGGGTGAGATGCACACACAGCTCGGCCAAACCGGAGGGATGGGCGGTGGTGTGGGGGGCAATGGCGGTGATGACACCGGAAGTCGGTGCATGCACTGGCACGGTGCGGCCACGGCCCACGGTCAGGGGTTGCCCTTTTAACACCCGCTCACCGGTACGCACCCGCAATTCGCCCTCCGGCCCCAGATGCTGTTGCAGTGGGATAATCATGTGTTCAGGCAAGGTCGCGATGCGCATTGGCACCGTGCTTGATTGCAACTTCATTTCCGGCGGATGAATGCCGCCGTCAAAATCCCAGATGTTATCGTGTTGACGGGCAGTAAACAGCTTAAACATGTTGCTCCACATCTATCATTTTCACCGGGATCATCTGCGAGGCCGCCAACGAGTTAGGCAGATTTTTGACGGGAATGGTGCTCAAATCCCACTTCCAGTTGGCCGTGGTGGTCGCCACCGGGACCATTTCTATGCAATCGGTCGGGCAAGGTGAGACGCAGAGGTCACAACCGGTACAGAGATCAGACAATACGGTATGCATCGCGCGAGTCGCACCCACAATGGCATCCACCGGACAGGCCTGAATGCATTTAGTGCATCCAATGCAATTGGCCTCATCGATAAAGGCAACTTTGCGCTGCGGATGGGCGGCGGCTTCATCGCCATCTAATGGTTGTGGCTCAACAGCCAGTAACGCGGCCAGTTTGAGCATCACTTGCTCGCCACCGGGGGCGCACTTATTGATGTACTCGCCGCCAGCGGAGACCGCCTCGGCATAGGGGCGGCAGCCGGGATAACCGCACTGGCCACACTGACTCTGCGGTAAAATGGCGTCAATTTGTTCGACAACCGGGTCTTGATCTACTTGGAAACGGCGGGCAGCAAAACCCAGCACAGCACCGGAAATCAGCGCCAATGTGCTTAATGCACCAATGGCAATCCATAACGACATCATTAGAACTTCACCAACCCGGTAAAGCCCATAAAGGCTAATGACATCAGCCCAGCGGTTATCAGCGCAATGGATGAGCCGCGAAACGGTGCCGGGACGTCAGCAACCGCCAGCCGTTCACGGATGGCAGCAAAGAGCACCATCACCAGAGAGAAACCGGCGGCAGCACTGAAGCCGTAAACCGCCGATTGCATAAAATTGTGAGATTGATTGACATTAAGCAAGGCGACACCCAATACCGCACAGTTTGTGGTGATTAAGGGCAAAAAGATCCCTAGCAAGCGATACAACGCGGGGCTGGTTTTGCGCACCACCAATTCAGTAAATTGTACGACGACCGCGATAACTAAAATAAAGGCCAGCGTGCGTAAATAGACCAGGCCAAGAGGCAGCAAAATAAAGCTGTTAACCATCCAGGCGCACACCGAGGCCAGTGTCAGTACAAACGTGGTTGCCAACCCCATACCAATGGCGGTCTCCAGTTTTTTGGAGACGCCCATGAAAGGGCACAGGCCAAGAAATTTGACCAGAACGAAGTTATTTACCAAAACAGTACCGACAAACAGGAGCAGGTATTCAGTCATTGCAGAGCCTAAAAAAATAAAAGCCGCCTATTATCCAAAATTGGCAGCCGAAGGACAACAGATGAAATACAAGGTTATTACGATTTTATTCGCCATCTTGCAAGATAGGGGGCGGTGGGCGGCGATTGCTCACCCAAGTCATTGAGTTACCTCAACTCCTTGGGTGTCTTGCGGGGCGAGCTGGCCGTAACACAAAAATCCTTTGGGGATAGGAAGAAGGAGAATACGCGCTTATTTTTCGATAAATGTGGCTTTCACCCGTTGAGAACGTTTGATATAGGGCACAAAAACCGCGGCGGCCAATAGGGGCCAGCCCAAGGTGCGCAAGGCGATATCATCGCTGATAGGGGAAAACGCAAATGCTTTTAACGCCAATAATACGGTGAGCAATAACCATAAAATAAACCATTGGGGGAAACGTTGTGAGCGGCTACACAACAGCCAGATAACCCATATTGTATAAATCCACATTAAAGCCGTGGTGACCACAGAGAAATACCATTGCAGTGTAAATGCTTGTGAGTTAGTCACCAGATATTCTCTGGATTCTGGCGTAAAAATCGCCATGGCATAGAGTGCCAACATCAAGCTGGCACTGAGCAATGTCACAATCAGATAGGCCAGCGGAGCCAATAGCCAACCGCCAACTCGTTGATATTCTTGCTGTTGAGACATAATAAACCTTATTTGTCGATTAACTTATTACTCTGGTATCACACTAGCTTAACCCGTGAATACGCCCCTCGTCATCTATATCAATATGATAATACGCAGGCTCGGTTCCTAGGCCCGGCATGGTCATAATATCCCCAGCAAAAATGCGGACAAACCCGGCACCGGCGGATACTGCGCACGACGTGATAGGCAACACAAAGTCCACAGGAACATTCTTCAAGCTGGCATCGGCGCTGATGGAAAGTGGCGTTTTGGCCATACACAGCGGTAAATGAGCAAAACCTGCCGCCGTTATTTCATCAAGCTGCTGACGCGCCAGTGGGGTGAGGGTGACCTCTCGGGCGCCGTAGCGTTGCGCCAAAATCTGTATTTTTTGCTCCAGCGCGGCGTTATCCGGGTAGGGCAAAGTGGGGGCTGTGGTCTGGCTACACGCGGCAATAACCTGCTGTGCCAAGTTGGCGGTGCCGGCACCGCCTTTAGCAAAAGCCTCACTGATTTCGCAGGCAACAGCACCGGCGGAGAGGGCATAGTCGCGCAAAAATGCCAGTTCCTCGGCACTGTCGTCAGGAAAGCGATTGACCGCCACTACCACCGGCAAGCCATAGCTTCTGGCGTGCTGAATATGCCAGGCTAGATTGGCACAGCCTTGACTCAATAAGGGGATATGCGTATTAAGAATTTCTGCAGGAAGCGGCTGCCCCGGTTTGATGTCAAAAACGCCACTATTGGCTTTCAAACTGCGTAATGTGGCGACCAAAACCACACAGGAAGGGGCGATGCCGGATTGGCGATACTTAATATTGAAAAACTTCTCCATGCCCATATCGGAACCAAAACCGGCCTCGGTGACCACATATTCCGCTAATTGTAATCCTAGACGGTCAGCCAGTACGGAGGAGTTGCCGTGGGCAATATTGGCAAATGGCCCGGCATGGATAAGCACCGGTGTTTGTTCACTGGTTTGCATCAGTGTCGGGTGGACTGTCTCTTTCATCAGTGCGGTCATGGCACCGGCTACGCCCAAGTCATCTGCGGTAATCGGCTGGCCGTCGGTGTTTTTGGCCAAAATAATCCGGCCAATACGCTGGCGCATATCATGCAAATTTTCTGATAACGCCAAAATAGCCATCAGCTCTGATGCGGCGGTAATTTCGACATGATCAGCCCGCGCCACCCCGTGACTGCCTCCGCCAACCCCGATTTGAATCTGCCGCAGCGCGCGATCATTAAGATCAACCACCCGCGGCCAGAGGATTTGTTGTGCATCAATATTCAACAGCGGCCTGCCCGTTTGCTGGCTAAAGGCGTGCCCCAAGCGCTGTTCATGATAGAGCCGCGCATCCAGCGCCGCGGCGGCTAAATTATGTGCAGCACTGATAGCATGGATATCGCCGGTCAGGTGCAGGTTCAATTTTTCCATGGGCAACACTTGCGCGCAGCCACCGCCTGCGGCGCCCCCTTTGACACCAAAAACTGGGCCAAGACTGGGCTGGCGAATACAAGCCACGCCGCGATAACCTAATCGATTAATCCCCTGACTCAAGCCAATAGTGGTGACAGTTTTACCCTCTCCCAGCGGGGTTGGCGTAATGCTGGAAACCAGAATCAGCTTGCCCTGCGCGCTACCGGGGCGTAATGCCCGGATATCGATTTTCGCCATATGATGCCCATAAGGGATTAAATCATCTGCGCTGAGACCTAATTGCTGAGCAATACATTGGATTGGCAGCAGATTGGCAGCAGGATTTATATCAGATAGGGGCGTGAGAGCATCGGCAGTCGGCGGTAGTGTCGGTGTCATGGTGAGGAAATTCCTGTTATCAGTGATAAAACGGCGGCGGCCAATCACAATGGCGATCAATCACCGCGGAATTATCACACAAAATACTGAGGAATTAGCGATACAAATCAATAAATGTGAAGTGCCAAGCACGGGCCACTCAGGGGTGTTGACAACATGGCCAGTAATACCAGAATGCTGATTCATATTATTGAATTGATGACTTTGAGAGTGAGTTTGTTTTTTTAAACAAATTAAAGAAATTTTGAGATTGAATTTATTATAAAACCTTATTTTATCAGGCGGGAGTGTCACAGGTATTATACCCTTGCGGGGTTATATTCTATGACCACAGAAAGTTATCTGACTTTGACGATAATATAGGCAATATTATTTATGGAAAACCATATTCATTCTTGTTTAGTTTGTGCCGCGCGCTTGCTTTGTCTCGCCGGAATTAATGCAGAACCGGTGAAAATATTTAGCCAGAAAGCGGCCGTTGATATCTCAGCCAAGGTGACATTCACAGCATTACAGCAATATTTATCCCAATTATCGCGCGCGACATCCCTCCGTTTCAATATCAAAAAACAACCGTTAAATAAAATTAAAACTAAGCAGTTGCCACTGGCATTTCGTGATGCTCAAGGCCGGTTTATAGTATTAGCTCGGCTGAGTGATAATCAGGCATTAGTGCAATACGCTGACAGCAAAAAGCCAAAAATAATAAATTATCAAGAGCTTAGTATGATGTGGGGCGGGGTGGTGCTGTATTGTCGCCATTCACGATTTGATATCCGCTGGTTTATTCCGGTTTTATTCCGCCACCGTAAATCACTGTTTCAAGTTTTAGTGCTATCCATGTTATTGCAGTTCCTGGCATTGATCTCGCCCCTTTTTTTTCAGGTCATTATGGATAAGGTCTTAGTACACAATGCACTGGCAACCCTTGATGTGTTAATTATTGTATTATTAGTGGTCGGTATATATGAAGTGGTGCTGAAGTTTTTGCGTGAATATATTTTTAGCCACACCACGACCCGGGTAGATATTTTGCTGGGCGGCAAGCTATTTAAACACTTAATTAAGTTACCACTCAGTTATTTTAAGCAACGCCAGGTGGGGAATATTGTCGCCAGAGTGCGGGAATTAGACAATATTCGTGAATTTATTACCGGTTCGGCCCTGACCTTAGGTGTGGATGTGGTTTTTACCTTGGTATTATTTAGCGTCATGTGGTGTATTTCGCCGCTACTGACATTATTGGTTTTGGCGACGCTACCGTTTTATCTGTTATTAGCCGCCTTGACCACGCGCCCGCTGCAAAAAAAAGTCGAAGTGTTGTGCGGCTGCGCGGCCCGCAATGGCGCATTTTTGACCGAAAGCGTCTCAGGTGTTGAAACAGTAAAAAGCCTGGCATTAGAGCCACACATGCAGCAGCGCTGGGAGAGACAAACGCGCGATTATGCCCAAGCCAATTTTCAAGTACAAAATCTGCAAAACCTCAGCAGCCAATGCGCTCAATTATTGCAAAAATTTGCCGGGGCGCTGGTGATAGTGATTGGGGCATATCAAGTGATGTCTGTGCACCTGAGTATCGGGCAATTAATTGCCTTTAACATGCTGGCGGTTCAAGCATTAATGCCGATGAGTAAGCTGGTTGATTTATGGCAACAGAGCATCCGTGCGCAGGTTGGGCTGGCGCTAATCGCCGATATTTTGCGCTTGCCAGTCGAGCAAACCGCGGGAAACGCAGCGCCTACCACCCCGATTAACGGTGATATCGCCCTGAAAAATGTGACTTTTCGCTATCGCCCCGACCTTGACCCGGTGCTATCTGATTTTTCATTGTCACTGCGTGCCGGGGAGCATATCGGGCTGGTGGGGCCATCGGGGTCAGGTAAAAGCACGGTCGCGCGGCTGTTACAACGCCTTTATATTGCTGAGCAAGGGGTTATCAATATTGATGGATGGCCAATAAGTCAGTTCTCGCCTGAATATCTGCGGCGTAACGTGGGGGTGGTGATGCAGGAAAGCTACCTGTTTAACCGCACGGTCCGTGAAAATATTGCCCATTCTCGGCCAACAGCTTCGCTCAGTGAGGTTGTCGACGCCGCCACACTGGCTGGTGCTAACGCCTTTATTCTGGCTTTGCCGCTCGGCTACGACACCCTATTGTCCGAGGGCGGAGCCTCTCTTTCTGGGGGGCAACGTCAACGTATTGCGATTGCCCGCACCCTGCTGGCCAATCCCCGCATCTTGATTTTTGATGAAGCAACCAGCGCACTGGATGACGAGTCACAAGCTGAAGTACAGAAAAATATGTCGCGCATTATCGCTCATCGCACAGTTATCACCATCGCCCATCGGCTCTCAACGGTGCGCCATTGCCACCGTATTGCGGTGATAACTCAAGGCCGGGTGACTGAGCTGGCGCCTCATGAACAGCTGCTGGCGCAAAATGGCGTTTATGCCCAGCTGTGGCGACAGCAAGCCGATTTCGGTCAGGAGAAATCAATATGATGCCAATGCACACTTTGGCGAAGTTAGCGATTTTTAACCGACTCAAAAAACGTTGGCAAAGCCACTTTTTTGCCGAGCGAACCCGCGATGAATATGATTTTCTTCCCGCTTATCTGGCGATTGTCGAGCGGCCGGTCGCCCCATTGGCGCGGCGCACTGCCTGGGGGTTGGCACTCACGCTGTTATTGGTATTGATTTGGGCGATTGTCGGGCGGTTTGATATTCATGCCTCGGCCAGTGGCAAAGTGATGGTTGCTGAACATTCCAAAGTCATTCAATCCTTTCAACCGGGGGTGGTGGCCGCAATTAATGTCCGTGATGGTGACCGGGTGGATGCGGGGCAAGTGTTAATCGCGCTTAATCCCATTGGGATTGATGCCGAGGTCAGTAATATCAATCAACAATTAATGCATCGCTCGCTCGAAGTGGCGCGAATGTCGGCGCTACTGAGCGATGACCCACTGGCACACTTCAATTATCGCCATAACACCCCTGAAAATTTGGTGACGACAGCCAAAGCCCTGTTGCTGAAAGAATATCACGAAGTGAATGCCGAGCTGGCGCGCCAAGACAGTGAGCAGGCGGTTAATCAAGCATATCTTCAGGCCGGGGAGAGCAATATTACCCACCAACGCGTATTGATGAAGAATATTTATCAGCGCTTGCAGGCATTGCAGACCTTGGTGAAGTCTCAGTCAATTGCTCAAATTGAGGTTTTGCTACAAGAGCGCGAGTGGTTGAATGCGAATGCCGAGGCCAGCCGCTTGCAGAATGAACAGGATGTTTTGCACGCGAAAGCAAACCAGCTGATGCAAACCCGATTGCACTATTTGGCGCAAAAAAAACGCGGTTATCAGGAGCAATTAAATAAGACCCATGAGGTGGTGAACCAATTACAGCAAGAGCGGGTGAAATTGATGGAACAGCAGCGGCAACAGACCTTACGCGCCCCGGTGGCGGGCGTGATACAGCAATCCACGGTGCATACTGTTGGCGGCGTGGTGACCAGCGCTCAAGCACTGATGGTTTTGGTGCCGGAAAATCATCAGCTAGAGCTGGATGTGATGATCCTCAATAAAGATGTCGGTTTTGTGTTACCCGGCCAGGCGGTGGAAGTCAAAATAGACAGTTTCCCCTATACCCGCTTCGGCACACTCTCCGGTGAGGTCAAATATATCTCCCGTGATGCGCTGGAAGACCAACAGCAAGGTTTAGTGTTTCCGGCGCGTATCCGACTCAATAGCGATACGCTCATTGTTGAGGGCAAACCGGTACGTTTATCGGCCGGCATGGCGGTCAGTGCTGAAATTAAAACCGGCCGCCGCCGCGTGATTGATTATTTACTTAGCCCACTACAACAGTACCAAGCAGAAGCCATGAGGGAGCGCTGATATGATGAACTCAACCTCTGCGCCGCCGATTCAGCCATTGGCCGCGTTGGCCCGCGCCGCCGCCTGTTTTGATCTGGCGGTCGAGGCCTCACACTTGGCACATAAGGTCGGATTAGCCCCGCCAGCAATAGATAACATTGCGGTGTGCCGCTGTGCGGCTTGGATTGGGTTACGCGCCAGAATCGTCAATTACCGCTTTTCACAACTGAGCAAGCTGCCGCTGCCACTGCTGTTTTGTCGTGGCACTCAGTGGTATGTGTTATTGGCCCTGAATGAACAAGGGGCGAGCGTCTATTTTTCTTCTGATGACCAGCAGAAACAGATAAACCCGCAGCAACTGGCCAGCTTGTGGTGCGGTGAGGCCATATTATTGGCCAAGGCGGAGCCGCCTGAAATCAAGAAAACCCCATTTGGCTTTCGCTGGTTTATCCCGGCCATCACCAAATACCGCCATCAGTTGCGTAACATTATGCTGGTTTCATTGCTATTACAGGCCATTTTGCTAGTGACGCCGCTGCTATTTGAATCTGTCATCGACAAAGTGTTAGTCAGCCGTGGCATGGGGAGTTTACTGGTGCTGGGGATTGCCATGATAGCGCTGGCGATTGTGGAGCCGTGTTATACCTTTTTGCGCAGTTGGCTGTTTTCACATCTCTCCAGCCGCGTGGGGGCGGAGCTAAATAGTGGCCTGTATCGTCATTTAATGGGGTTGCCGCTGGGCTACTTTGCCGGGCAGCAAACCGGGCAAACTATCGCGAAAGTGCGAGAAATGGAGCAAATCCGCAGTTTTTTGACCGGTTCTGCCCTCACGATGTTGCTCGATTTACTCTTTGTCAGCACCTTTATCGCGGTGATGTTTCGCTACAGCTCACAGCTGACCGGGATAGTGCTGTGCTCTCTGCTGGGCTATCTGTTGTTCTGGCGCGCGGTTGGCGGGGGGCTGCAACGGCGGGTGGAGCGGCAATATGAAGCCAGTGCGCAGAATACCGCCTTTCTCACTGAAGCTATCAGTGGGTTGGAAACCATCAAAACATCGGCCACGGAAAAGCTGTTTAATCGGCGCTGGCAGCAATCACTGGCAGGCTATGTGCGGGCCTCATTTGCCAGTGCCAGAGCCGCGAACATCGCCGAACAAGGTATCACGCTCATTCATAAAGTGACGGCGGCAATCCTATTGTGGCGGGGAGTGACGTTGGTATTGGCGGGCGAGCTAAGCCCGGGGCAATTTATCGCCTTCACACTGTTTTCAGGTTATGTCACTCAGCCTATCCTGCGTCTGGCGCAAATCTGGCAAGATTTCCAGCATACGCGAGTGGCTTTACAGCGCATTGGCACCATCTTGGATTCTCCGACCGAGCCGGGCAGTACGGGGTTGTTAGCCAATCATCATCGGCCAGGGAGTTTGGCCTTTAAACAGGTGCGTTTTCGTTATCGGGCTGATAGCGCCGAAGTGATACAAAACTTAAATTTAACTATCGCCAGTGGTGAATTTATCGGGATTACTGGGCCATCAGGCAGTGGGAAATCGACACTAACCAAGCTACTCCAACGGCTATATACCCCACAGCACGGGCAAATTCTGGTGGATGGGCAGGATTTGGCGATTACCGATGCGACCACATTGCGCTGCCAGATGAGTGTGGTGTTGCAGGAAAGCATCCTGTTTTCCGGGTCGATACGCGACAATATCTGTCAGTGCCGCCCCAATGCGCAGGATAGCGACGTTGAGCGTATTGCCCGATTAGCCGGCGCCCATGACTTTATTATGGCGCTGCCGCAGGGCTATCACACGCCAGTCGGTGAGCGGGGTGGCCTGCTATCTGGCGGACAGCGCCAGCGAGTGGCATTGGCGAGAGCATTGATGGCGGAGCCAAAAATTCTGATTCTTGATGAAGCCACCAGTGCGCTGGATTATGAGTCAGAGGCGGCAATCATGCGCCAGCTCCCGGAAATTACTCGCAACCGCACCGTCATTTGCATCGCACATCGGCTAAATACATTGCGCCAATGCCATCGCATTGTTGTATTAAAAGAGGGAAAAGTATTGGAACATGGCAGTCATCAAGAGTTGCTCACCCAGTCCGGCACTTATGCACGTTTGTGGCAATTACAGACAGAGTAAAGCGGGGCCAACGGCTCAACCCCTGCGCCAAACAGTCAATAGCGGCTAAACAAGGGCGAGACAAGTGGTGCAATCAATGACTACTGTATATATAGTCAGTGGGTGGCGCGACGGGGCATTTCAATAAGGAAAATTATGATTACGCGGCTGGCTATCTCGGGCTATCGCTCTCTACGTGATGTGGTGCTGGAATTGGGGCCACTGAATGTAATTACCGGCGCTAATGGCAGTGGCAAATCCAGCCTCTATCGGGCGCTGAGATTACTGTCTGACATTGGTCAAGGGCAGGTTATTCAATCACTGGCAGCAGAAGGGGGATTACAGTCAACGCTATGGGCTGGGCCTGAATCATTCTCTCGGGCGATGAAAACTGGCGAACAACCCATTCAAGGTGTGGTCCGCCATCATCCTGTCAGCCTAAAGCTTGGCTTTTCCGCGGCGGACTACGGCTATGCCATCAATCTAGGGCTACCGGACTCTCGCGGATCTTTCCCGGCAGGTGACGGCAGTATTCACGGCTCTTACTTCACTCGTGACCCCGAAATCAAGATTGAAACGCTATGGTGTGGCGATATCTTGCACCACAGTCATATTTTTGCCGAGCGCCGTGGGCCGAGAGTCCGCCTGCGTGATGACCACGGCATTTGGCGCGAGGCATATCACGGGTTAGCCAGCCATGACAGCATGATGACACACAGCACCGACCCGCGCGATGCGCCGGAGATTTTACTCATGCGAGAGCGCATGCGCGCCTGGCGATTTTATGACAATTTGCGCACAGACCGCCAGGCACCAGCACGCCAACCCCAAATCGGAACTTATACACCGGTGCTTGCCAGTGATGGGGCGGATTTGGCGGCGGCACTGCAAACCATCAGGGAAATAGGGGATGTTGATGCTTTAAACCATACCATCGCCGATGCTTTCCCGGGCACCACGTTAGCTATTCAACCTAACTTTGAACTGTTGCTGTCACAGCAGGGCTTATTGAGACCACTCAAAGTGGCTGAATTGTCGGACGGGACTTTACGTTATTTGTTGCTGGTGGCGGCATTGCTCTCCCCGCGTCCGCCAGAAATGATTATCCTTAATGAGCCGGAAATAAGTTTGCATGTTGACTTGCTACAACCATTAGCCCGGTTGATTGGTCAGGCAGCACAGCATACTCAGGTGATTGTGGTGTCTCATGCCGCCGCATTAGTCAGTGCACTGCAACAAGAAAATGATTGCCACTCTATCTTGTTGCGCAAAGAACTCAGCGAAACCACGGTACAACCAGCGGCAAGGGCTGACTGGCAATGGCCGTCGCGCTAGATATCGGGTTGAAAATAGAAGTGAAAATCGAGTTAAAAACCCAGTAACAAGGGGCAATAAGCCCCTTGAGATGAGTGATAAGGCTAAGCACACCAGCGGCGGCCCGCTAGCGGTTCAGATGGTAATACACTTCATTCCAGCGAATTTCATTTTTAAAGGCCGGTAAGGTGGTGTCGTTATCGATAAGCAGGAATTCAATGTCATGCATTTCAGCATACAGGCGCAATTCATCGACCCCGATGGCTTGTGAGAAAACAGTATGGTGCGCGCCACCGGCAATAATCCAAGCTTCGGCCGCCGTTGCCAACGAGGGTTGCGCTTGCCAAATAGCTCGGGCGACGGGCAGTTTGGGTAACGGATGCGGCTGTTCAACCGTATCAACGACATTGACCAGCAAGCGGAAGCGGTTCCCCATATCGATCAAGCTGGCATTCAGTGCTGGGCCCGCCGGTGTCGAGAAGATCAACCGCGCGGGATCCGCTTTACCGCCAATCCCTAAATGCTGTACATCCAACAGCGGTTTTTCTTCTTTGGCGATAGACGGACAAACTTCGAGCATATGGGAGCCCACCACCAGATCATTACCCGGTTGGAAGTTATAGGTGTAATCCTCCATAAAGGATGTGCCACCTTGCAGACCGGTTCCCATGACTTTCAGAATGCGCAGTAACGCGGCGGTTTTCCAATCGCCTTCGCCACCAAAACCATAGCCTTGCTGCATCAGGCGCTGAACGGCTAAGCCAGGTAACTGTTTCAATCCATAAAGATTTTCGAAGTTAGTGGTGAAAGCTTTAAATCCGCCCTGTTCCAGGAAGCGCTTCATCCCCAACTCAATACGCGCGGCATCCAGCAAGTTTTCGCGCTTAGGCCCATGCAGTTTTACCGCATCAGTCAAGCGGTAAGTGGCTTCATATTCTTCGACCAAGGTGTCAATATCAGCTTGGCTGACGGCATCCACCACCGTGACCAAATCCCCAATGCCATAAGCATTCACTGAGTAACCAAACTGGATTTGTGCGGCCACTTTATCCCCGTCGGTCACCGCTACTTCGCGCATGTTATCGCCAAAACGCGCCACTTTTAGCTGTTGGCTTTCTTGTTTGGCCGCGGCGACGCGCATCCATTGCCCGATACGCTGATGTGCGGCTTTATCTTGCCAGTGGCCGGTGATGACACTGTGTTGTTGACGCATACGCGCGCCGATAAAACCAAACTCACGGCCACCGTGGGCAGTTTGGTTCAAGTTCATAAAGTCCATATCCATGGTTTCCCATGGGATCTGAGCATTAAACTGAGTATGGAATTGCAATAAAGGTTTATTCAGAATGCTCAGCCCGCCAATCCACATTTTGGCCGGAGAGAAAGTATGCAGCCAAGTCATGACCCCGATACAGGCGGTATCATAGTTAGCCTCGCGGCACAACGCGGTGATTTCATCGGGCGTGGTCACTAAAGGTTTCAGCACCAGTTTTACCGGCAAACCCGCTTCGCGATTCAGGTTGTTGACGACATGATGGGCATTATCTGTCACTTGTTGCAGGGTTTTAGGACCATACAGGTTCTGACTGCCAATCACAAACCACACTTCTGACTGTTTGAATACGTCCATCGGATACTCCATTTAATCAATTTTTATAAAGCATACAGTGATAAATCAGCCGGAGCATCAAGGTCATAGCGTCGCTTCGGTTATCGCTGCGTAGTGTGGCTCTGCGGAGAGACACCACTGTTGATAGCGTTGATAAAGCTGTTGATAGCGAGCCACTTGTGCCGCATTGGGTGTCAGGGTTGTCTCAATTTTACACGCCATGTGGCGCTGTGCCGTCGGCACATCGGCAAAAATACCGGCGGCAACCGCCGCAAAAATAGCCGCACCTAATGCACAACATTGGTCTGATGCCACAATCTGCAGGGGTCGGTTCATGACATCAGCACAAACCTGCATAATAACCGGTGATTTCCGAGCAATGCCGCCTAATGCCAGCACGTTCTCCACCGGGATATCCTGCTGTTCGAAACACTCCATAATGGCGCGAGCACCAAAGGCGGTGGCAGCAATAAAACCACCGAACAACGTAGGGGCATCAGTCCCCAGATTCAGGTCAGTAATCACGCCTTTTAACCGCTGATTGGCATTCGGGGTGCGCCGGCCATTGAACCAATCCAACACCACGGGAAGGTGGTCAAGTGATGGATTTTTAGCCCATTCAGTGGTCAATGTTGCCAGTAGGGTTGACTCAATCTTTGTTAACTGCGGTTGTAACTCGGGGTGGGCTAAAGCAGCCTGATGCAATGGCCAGCTCAACAAACGGCTGAACCAGGCGTACATATCGCCAAATGCGGACTGCCCGGCTTCCATACCAATCCAGCCTGGCACCACACTGCCTTCGACTTGGCCGCAAATCCCAGCAATAGCGCGCCCAGCGACTAATTTTTCGTCAGCAATCAGAATATCGCAGGTCGAGGTGCCGATAACTTTCACTAGTGTATAAGGTTGCGCTCCAGCACCCACCGCCCCCATATGACAATCAAATGCGCCACCGGCAATAACCACCGTCGCTGGCAGCCCCAGCCGCTCAGCCCATTGCGCGGTAATTAACCCCACCGGGCGCTCAGCGGTATAGGTCGCGGTGAACATCGGGTCATCGAGATTGTCGACCAAGCGGCTATCCAGGGCTGCCAAAAACTCCCGGGGGGGTAAGCCGCCCCATGATGGGTGCCACAAACTTTTATGCCCCGCAGCACAGCGGCCGCGCTGAATATCTTTCGGCGCGGTGGTGCCTGAGAGCAGGGCGGGGATCCAGTCGCACAGCTCAATCCATGATACCGCCGCATCACACACCGCTTTATCCGCGCGGGTGACATGCAGAATTTTGGCCCAAAACCACTCTGAAGAGTAAACCCCGCCGCTGTAACGCGAATAATCATCAAATTGACCACTTCGGCATAAGCGATTGATTTCTTCTGCTTCTTCAATGGCGGTGTGGTCTTTCCAGAGCACAAACATGGCATTGGGGTTTTCAGCAAAATCGGGGCGTAATGCCAAGATTTGGCCTTGCTCATCGATGGGAGCCGGTGTCGAGCCGGTGGTATCGACGCCAATACCAATGATGTGTTGGCGTTGCTCTGGCGACAGGCGGCCCACGACTTGGCGAATCGCCTGTTCCATGGCTTCGATATAGTCGAGGGGATGATGACGGAACTGGTTTTGTGCCGCGTGGCTGTAGAGACCTTTCTGCCAGCGAGGATAGTAGACAACTTCAGTATCTATCTCGGTGCCATGCTGGCAGTCCACCGCCAATACCCGAACTGAATCACTGCCAAAATCCAACCCGAGCGCTATCGCTTCTTTTGTTAATAAAGGGCGGTCTGCCGATATAACGTCGCCTGTCATGGTGGTTGCTCCTAACACAGTGCTGAAAACAAGAATTCATTGGTCATTGCCCATTAATTGCTAACCAAGATAGAAGTGAGTGACCGCAAGATGCGAGGAGCCGATAGCTGGAAGTATGTACTTTTCTGCTTCCTATAGCGTTTTTGTGATGTCAGTCAAAAGTTAGTAATAGGTTAATTTTGCTGAATACATGGATAAATAAACTGTAATCCCTGGATGTGATAGCGCTCTACATTCTGTGGTGAAATTAACGCTAAAACTGTCAGCGTCTTACCGGGTAGGGTGAGGTTAAGTCGCTTTAAACACTGGCTTTAACCTTACATAAGTTAAAAAATACTATTGATAACGTTTCCACTAAAAATCGATTGATTGCCGTGGTTGACGATTAAATAACCAAAAATTATCTCTTCCTACAAAAAAAGTCCGGAGAACACTATGCATAAATTAACTAAGGCGCTGGCAGTGGTTGGGTTAGCGGCAGTTATGTCACATTCAGCTATTGCC
This sequence comes from Yersinia hibernica, assembly GCF_004124235.1. Lineage (NCBI taxonomy): Bacteria > Pseudomonadati > Pseudomonadota > Gammaproteobacteria > Enterobacterales > Yersiniaceae > Yersinia > Yersinia hibernica. The sequence goes on along the minus strand of NZ_CP032487.1, from coordinate 1,881,750 downwards.
GAAAGCATGAAGTTAGGCTTTTTGGTCAAGCAGCCTGAAGAGCCCTGGTTCCAGACCGAATGGAAGTTTGCGGATAAAGCCGGCAAAGATTTAGGTTTTGAAGTCATAAAAATTGCCGTGCCAGATGGTGAAAAAACCCTGAATGCCATCGACAGCCTGGCCGCCAGTGGGGCGAAAGGTTTCGTCATCTGTACACCGGATCCCAAACTTGGGCCGGCCATCGAAGCGAAAGCGCGCAGCTATAACCTGAAAGTCATCGCGGTGGATGATCAATTCGTCAATGCCAAAGGCAAACCGATGGATAGCGTGCCGTTAGTGATGATGGCGGCCACCAAAATTGGTGAGCGCCAAGGGCAGGAATTGTGGAAAGAAATGAATAATCGCGGCTGGCAACCCGGGGAAACTGCCGTGATGGCGATCACCTCTGATGAGCTGGACACTGCGCGCCGCCGCACGACAGGTTCAATGGATGCGCTGAAAGCCGCCGGCTTCCCGGAAAAACAGATCTATAAAGTGCCGACCAAATCTAATGATATCCCTGGGGCATTTGATGCCGCTAACTCGATGTTAGTGCAGCATCCTGAAGTGAAAAACTGGCTGATTGTGGGGATGAATGACAACACCGTATTGGGTGGCGTGCGGGCAACTGAGGGGCAGGGCTTTAAAGCACCGAATGTCATCGGGATTGGTATCAATGGTGTTGATGCGGTCAGCGAACTGTCTAAAGGTCAGGCAACGGGCTTCTATGGCTCATTGTTACCTAGTCCGGATATTCACGGCTACAAGAGTATTCAGATGTTGCATGACTGGGTGACCAAAGATGTTGAACCCGCCAAATTTACTGAAGTGACTGATGTGGTGCTCATCACCCGGGATAACTTCAAAACCGAGCTGGAGAAAAAAGGTTTGATGTAATCCATTAAACGCTATGGCGCACTGAGGGCAGGCTACGGCTTGCCCCAATGACCACGCAGTCAGTGGTGTGGTGCAACCCAAACTCTATCAAGGAAGCCATCATGTCAGCACTCCATTCTGCGTTACAAGCCGAGCTGGAAGCCGAACAGTCACCTTATCTGGCGTTTTGTGGCATCGGAAAAAGTTTCCCCGGTGTGCAAGCGCTGGATGACATCAGTTTTACCTGTCAGGCCGGTCAAATCCATGCCCTGATGGGGGAGAATGGTGCCGGGAAATCGACCTTGCTAAAAATTCTCAGTGGTAATTACACCCCGACTCAGGGGGAAATCCGCATTAAAGGTAAAGCGGTTAATTTTACCAATACCACTGAGGCACTGGATGGCGGCGTGGCCATTATTTATCAAGAACTGCATTTAGTGCCAGAAATGACCGTGGCAGAAAATATCTATCTGGGCCAATTGCCGAGCAAGATGGGCATGGTTGACCGCAAATTGCTGCGCTATGAATCCAGTTTGCAACTGGCCCATTTAGGGCTGGATATTGACCCAGATACGCCACTGAAATATCTCTCCATCGGCCAATGGCAGATGGTGGAAATTGCCAAAGCGCTGGCCCGCAATGCCAAAATCATTGCCTTTGATGAGCCGACCAGCTCACTCTCCGCCAGAGAAATCGAACAATTGTTCCGGGTTATCCGTGAATTACGCGCTGAGGGGCGGGTCATTTTGTATGTCTCGCATCGGATGGAAGAAATATTTGCCCTGAGTGATGCCATTACCGTGTTCAAAGATGGCCGCTATGTGCGCACTTTTGCTGATATGGCGCAGGTTAATCATGACTCACTGGTGCAAGCCATGGTCGGGCGCAATCTGGGGGATATTTATGGCTATCAGCCGCGTGATATCGGGCCAGAGCGCCTGACATTACAAGAGGTAAAAGCCATCGGCGTGCAGTCGCCCATTAGCTTAACGGTGCATCAAGGCGAAATTGTCGGCTTGTTTGGCCTGGTCGGGGCCGGGCGCAGTGAATTACTCAAAGGGTTATTTGGTGGCACCAAACTGACCAGCGGCCAAGTGTTGTTGGATGGCAAGCCGCTGACGATCCGCTCGCCCATTGATGCCATCAGCGCCGGGATAATGTTATGCCCCGAAGATCGCAAAGCCGACGGCATCATTGCGGTGCATTCAGTGCAGGACAATATCAACATCAGCGCCCGGCGCAAGACATTGACGGCGGGTTGCCTGATTAATCATCGCTGGGAGCAAGAGAATGCGGCGCTGCGTATTCAGTCACTGAATATCAAAACACCCAGCCCCCAGCAGTTGATTATGAATCTCTCCGGCGGTAATCAGCAGAAAGCCATTTTAGGCCGCTGGTTATCTGAGGATATGAAAGTGATTTTGCTGGATGAGCCGACGCGCGGCATTGACGTCGGGGCCAAGCATGAAATCTATAACGTTATTTATGAACTGGCGAAACAGGGCATTGCGGTGCTGTTTGCCTCAAGTGATTTGCCGGAAGTTCTCGGTTTGGCAGACCGGATTGTGGTGATGCGTGAGGGGGCTATCTCCGGTGAGCTAGACCACGGTTATGCCACGGAGGAGCAAGCGCTCAGTTTGGCGATGCTACGTACCCCAAATATTGCGACGGATACCGCAGCTGCGGTGGCCTGATTATGAAGGAGATTGTCATGAATGCATCAACATCCAGTGTCACATTGAGTTCAGATAAAAAAAGCCCAGCGCAGCCACCGCAAGACGCGCCCTCCAAAGCGGGGTTAGGGCTTTCCCGTATTTGGGATAGCTACGGCATGCTGGTGGTCTTCGCGGTGGTGTTTATCGGCTGCGTGATTTTCGTGCCTAACTTCGGCTCCTTTATCAATATGAAAGGCTTAGGGCTGGCCATCTCGATGTCAGGGATGGTGGCGTGCGGCATGCTATTTTGCCTGGCATCCGGTGATTTTGACTTATCCGTCGCCTCCGTCATTGCGTGTGCCGGGGTGACCACTGCGGTGGTCATCAATATGAGCGAAAGTTTGTGGCTGGGCGTGGGGGCCGGCCTGTTGTTGGGCGCGCTGTGCGGCTTGATCAACGGCTTTGTGATTGCTCGGCTGAAGATAAATGCCCTGATAACCACATTGGCCACCATGCAGATTGTGCGCGGTCTGGCCTATATCATTTCCGATGGTAAAGCGGTGGGGATTGAAGATGAGCGTTTCTTTGCCCTCGGCTATACCAACTGGCTTGGATTGCCGGCCCCGATTTGGATAACTATTGGTTGTTTGGCGCTGTTTGGCTTCTTGTTGAACAAAACCACTTTTGGCCGCAATACCTTGGCGATTGGCGGCAATGAAGATGCGGCGCGTTTAGCCGGAGTGCCGGTGGTGCGCACCAAAATCATTATCTTTGTGCTGTCTGGTTTGGTGTCTGCCGCGGCGGGGATCATTTTGGCCTCGCGCATGACCAGTGGTCAGCCCATGACCTCGATTGGTTACGAGTTGATTGTCATTTCAGCCTGTGTACTTGGCGGGGTGTCACTCAAAGGTGGCATTGGTAAAATTTCCTACGTTATCGCGGGTATCTTGATTCTGGGCACAGTGGAAAATGCCATGAACTTGCTGAACATTTCGCCGTTCTCCCAATATGTGGTGCGGGGCTTGATCCTACTGGCGGCGGTTATCTTCGACCGTTACAAACAGTTGGCTAAACGGACGGTATAAGCGCTCGAATGACAGAAATGTCCATAAAAACCCACTCTGGCTCACAATTCTGTCATCGCTATCGGGCAGTCTGATATCTGCCCGATAAACTGAAGTATGGCGGGTACAAGTGCATACCCGCAGAAAAGGACGCTAAGGAGACTCAATGTACCATCGAATGGTTCAGGAACCGCAACCCAATCCCTTGCTGCCAGGCTACACATTCAATGCGTATCTGGTCGCTGGATTAACCCCGATTCTGGCTGACGGACCACTCGATTTCTTTATCGACCGGCCCGGCGGCATGAAAGGCTATATTCTCAATTTAACCATTAAAGGTCAGGGTAAGATTTTTGATGGTGAAAACACGTTTTACAGTAATCCCGGTGACTTGCTGCTCTTTCCCCCCAAGGCGGCTCACTATTATGGCCGCTCACCCAACAGTGATTGCTGGTATCACCGCTGGGTGTATTTCCGCCCGCGCGCCTACTGGGCAGATTGGCTAGAATGGCACAGCAAAACCCATGAAGTCGGGCGTTTATCCTTACCTAACAACAACTTGTTGCTGGAATTTGACCGGCTGTTTGCCAATATAGAACAAACGCAAAAGTCTGGCCGACGTTTTGGTGAAGAGTTAGGCATGAATTTACTGGAGCGGCTGCTACTGCGCTCGATGGAAGAAGACCCCCTTAGCCCGCAGCGCATTATGGACCCGCGGGTTATCGAGGCCTGCCAGTTTATCACCGGCAACTTGGCGGGCGAATTGCGGATTGATGAAGTGGCGCGCCATGTGTGTTTGTCTCCTTCGCGGCTAGCGCACCTGTTTCGTGAACAAGTTGGCATTAATATTCTGCGCTGGCGAGAAGATCAGCGGGTTATCCGGGCGAAATTACTCCTGCAAACCACGCAAGAACCTATTGCCACTATTGGCCGGGTGGTGGGATATGACGACCAACTCTATTTTTCCCGTGTTTTTCGCAAGCGCGTGGGCGTGAGCCCCAGTGATTTCAGGCGGCGCAGCATAGAGACCAACTACCCGCAACGCAGTCTACGCCATCCCGAATGGCGGGATAATTCAGAGGCGCTTGGGCGGGTTTAGCCCGGTCAGCCACCTTAAGCAAAAAATTACCTCTTGTCGCGGGAATCATCATGGTGTCAAATCGATTAATCGAGTGATATCAAATAGCAAATATTCCGGGCAAGAGGAAATAGCATGTCTGAACAAATCAAAGTAGGTTTACTGGGCTATGGCTACGCCAGTAAAACGTTCCACGCGCCACTTATCATGGGCACGCCGGGGCTGGAGCTGGTGGGGGTTTCTAGCAGTGATGCCAGTAAAGTTCATGCTGACTGGCCGGCGATGGCGGTGGTGTCTGACCCGCAAGCTTTATTTGCTGACCCCACGATTGATCTCATTGTCATTCCTACGCCGAATGACACTCATTTCCCCTTAGCGCAACAGGCACTGGCCGCCGGTAAACATGTGGTGGTGGATAAGCCGTTTACCGTGACACTGTCACAAGCGCATGACCTGAAAAAACAAGCCGATGACGCCGGGCTGCTATTATCAGTGTTTCATAATCGCCGTTGGGACAGTGATTTTCTGACATTAAAAACACTGCTGGCGGAAGGGTCACTGGGCAAGGTGGTCTATTTCGAATCTCACTTTGACCGCTATCGCCCCGAAATCCGTCAGCGTTGGCGTGAGCAGGCCGGTGCGGGCAGCGGCATTTGGTACGATTTGGGGCCACATCTGTTGGATCAAGCGCTGCAACTGTTTGGTTTGCCAGACACCCTGAATGTTGATTTGGCGATGCTGCGCCCCGGGGCGCAATCTGTCGACTATTTCCATGCCACTCTCAGTTATCCGCAACAGCGCGTGGTATTGCACGGAACCGTGCTGGCAGCGGCTGAAACGGCGCGCTATATCGTCCACGGGATGCAAGGCAGCTATATCAAATTTGGTTTAGATCCTCAGGAAGACCGGCTGAAAGCGGGCGAGCGCCTGCCGCAAGCTGATTGGGGCTATGATATGCGCGATGGCGTAGTGACACTGTCACGTGATGGTGTGCTGGCGGAGAAACCTTTGCTGACATTACCGGGCAATTATCCGGCTTACTATGCTGGTGTGCGCGATGCCATTTGGGGCACTGGCGCTAATCCGGTACCCGCCTGTGAAGCTATCAAAGTGATGGAGTTGATTGAACTGGGCATCGCCTCTGATCAACAGAAAAAAGCGCTGCCCGTGAGTGTGCGTAACTAACATCCCTGCGTATTTCCCATACGAAAGGTATAGATTGAAGGAATACAGCGGCATGTCTTGGTTACAACGTTTACAGATAGATAAGTTTTTATTGGTGCTGATATTGGTGGTGATTATTGCCTCTGTCTTCCCCTGTGAGGGGGAAGTTAAGGTGTGGTTTGAACACCTGACGACGGCGGCCATCGCATTATTGTTCTTTATGCACGGTGCCAAACTATCCCGCGCCGCAATCGTTTCCGGCATGGGGCATTGGAAACTGCATTTAGTGGTCTTCCTCAGCACCTTCGCGCTCTTCCCATTACTGGGCTTGGGCATGAATGTGTTGGTTCCTGGCGTGTTAACACCCACGCTGTATCTGGGGTTCCTCTATCTGTGTGCCTTGCCGGCCACGGTTCAGTCGGCCATCGCCTATACCTCGGTGGCAGGGGGCAATGTCGCCGCGGCCATTTGCAGTGCATCGGCATCCAGTATTCTCGGCGTGTTCCTCTCACCGATTCTGGTGGGCATGCTGATGCAGACTCAGGGCGGCGACACTGATACTTTGCATGCTATTGGTTCTATCATCATGCAATTGATGGTGCCATTCATTGTTGGGCATTTATCACGCCCACTGATTGCTAAATGGGTGGAGCGCCACAAAAAACTGGTGAATATCACTGACCGGTCATCGATTTTATTGGTGGTCTATGTGGCGTTTAGTGAGGCGGTGGTTCAGGGAATTTGGCATCAAATCGATGGCTGGTCGTTGCTGGCAATATTGATTTGCTCAATGGTTCTGCTGACATTGGTATTGGTTGTCAATACGTTGGCGGCCCGCTGGCTAGGTTTCAACACCGCCGATGAGATTACCATTGTGTTCTGTGGCTCGAAGAAAAGTCTGGCCAATGGGATCCCGATGGCCAATGTGCTGTTTCCGGCCTCGGTGGTGGGGGTTATGGTATTACCGCTGATGATATTCCATCAGGTGCAATTGATGGTTTGTGCGGTATTAGCCCAGCGTTATGCCAAACGTGTGGCGCGCGAGCATGCCGAAGCGCTCACGGGGCAGAGTGGCGAGACATCGTAATCATTGACTTGCCCGCGCGCCGCAGGAAAAAGTGCGGCGCGCGGTTATCTCTGACGGTTTAGCCGCGAATTTTATCGCGTAGTGCTTGTTTCTCTTGTGCGCTGATAAAGGCCATGGTCAGGCCATTTTCTTGCGCTTGACGAATTTCTGCTGCCGTTAACCCTGCCGCCGGGGCGGCCACGTGGTATTCATATGCAATTTCAATGCCTTGAACCGCGGGGTCATCCGTATTGATGGAGGCAATCATGCCATGGCGCAAGAAAGTGGCGAGGGGATGAGTGGCCAATGAGGCGACGGTGCTGGTCTGGATATTGGATGTCAGACAAGATTCAATGCCAATATTGTGCTCAGCTAAATAATCCATCAGCTTAATATCTTCGATGGCTTTAACACCATGGCCAATGCGCTCAGCCCCCAATTCGCGGATTGCTTGCCAGATGCTCTCAGGGCCTGCGGCTTCACCAGCATGGACGGTAATGTGCCAACCGGCATCCCGCGCGCGGTTAAAGTGGCTGCGGAATAAGCCGCCGGGGAAACCCAGCTCATCACCGGCCAGATCCAGCGCGGTAATCCCATCACGATGGGCCAGTAACCCATTCAGCTCTTGCTCACAGGCTTGCTCACCAAATGTTCGGCTGAGAATCCCGATGAGGCGAATATCAATATCAAAATCGCGGCAACCGGATTGAATGCCGTCAATCACCGCTTCGACCACACCGGCGACCGGCAACTGGTGTTTCATCGCCATGTAAAATGGCGAGAAGCGCAGCTCGGCATAATGTAAACCGGCGTTGGCCGCATCTTCGACATTTTCATAGGCCACACGGCGGCAAGCATCCAGCGAGGCTAATACCGCCACGCCCCAATCTAATTTCTGCAGGAAACTGATTAAATCAGGTTCAGTGTGGGTAATTTGCACATGTGGGCGTAAAGCCGCTAACTCATCCGCCGGCAGGGGCAAATTGAACTGGCGACCCAGATCCAAAATAGTTTGCGCCCGAATATTGCCGTCAAGGTGGCGATGAATGTCAGTCAAGGGAAGGCGAGAGTCAATCATAGCGGCACTCACTTTTTAAAATAGATTCTGGTGGGTAAAGTGCAGAACATTATAAAAACAAAATAGTGAAAATATCCACCGCGTTGCATAAAAAAGTGACGAAAATCTCATTTTGCCCCCTTTGTCGGGCCAAAAGGGGCAAAAATAGGGCAAATGGCTTACGCGCTCCGCAGAGCCGTCTGAATGCCGTGAATCAGTTTATCCATCCCCGCAACAACTTTACTGTGGGGGCAGCCGACATTCAGGCGCAGGAAGCCACGGCCCTCTTCGCCGTAGGTGAAGCCGGGCATAATGGCGACTTTTTCTTGCTCGATCAGGATATTTTGTAATTGATGGTCATCAATATTCAGTGGGCGCAAATCTATCCAGGCTAAATATGTGGCCTGAGGGGGCTGCCAGTTTAAGGCGGGAAAAGCCTGATTGAGCCGCTGTGCCACATAAGCCAGATTGGCTTGCAGATATTGGCGCAGTTCATCCAACCAGGGTTCGGCCTGCCGATAAGCGGCGATGTGCGCGACAATGGCTAATATGGCCGGCGAAGAGAGACCATCGCGCCCCTTGAGCATTTGGCTGTAGGTAGCGCGGGTTTCTGTGTCACTGATAAAACCGTAAGCCCCGGTTAATGCCGGAATATTAAATGTCTTGGAGCCGGAGGTCAGCAAGGCCCACGCTGTTTGTCCTACCTGACTCCATGGGGTATGCACTTGATTATCCCAGGTCATGTCCATATGAATTTCATCGCTGATGACTTTAACATCATGGCGTTCACACAACTCGGCCATCTGTGCCAGTTCGCCCGGCGTCCAGACTTTACCGGTGGGGTTATGCGGGCTGCACAATAACAAGATTTTGGTTTGCGGCCGCGCCAGTAATGCTTCCAAATGCGCCATATCACACTGCCACTGATGCTCGATTTTATGCAGCGGGCAGCTGAGCAGTTGGCGCTGATTGCCGAGGACCACTTTATAAAAGGCATCATAAGCCGGGGTGTGGGTGACAATAAAATCCCCCGGAGCTGACCAGCAGCGAATAAGCTGAGCCACCATATAGATAACCGACGGGCCATAGACCGCCAGCGAGGTATCAATCGGGCACTGAAAACGCTGTTGATACCAGTGACGAACCGCCCCGAGAAAATCTTCATGTTGCCAGCGGCTGTAGCCCAGAACACCGTGTTTGAGTCGCTGCTCAAGCGCTTGCAAAATCACTGGGGCGGTGGGGAAATCCATATCTGAGATGGTGAATGGCAGCAAGTCAGCAGCGCCAAAGCGGTCGGCAATATAGTCCCATTGGGTACACCAAGTGCCATGACGGTCAACCGGGGTGGAGAAATCGAACATCAGTATCTCGCTTATTCATCAGCGGGGTATCTGAATACCCCGACAAGGTTATGGTGTGGCAAATTGGCCATTGTTTATCAGTGAGTCTAATTCATCTTTCACTGATTGCACTTGAGGGCCAATAACAACTTGAAGATTGTGGTCGTTGAGTTGAATCACGCCAATGGCCCGCTGGGCTTTCAGCGCCTCTTTATTCACCAATCCCATATCTTTCACTGACATCCGTAAGCGAGTGATGCAGTTGTCGAGGGCGACGATATTATCGGCACCGCCCAACGCCGCCAGAATAGCCGGGGAGTTATAGCCGGACTTACCGGTCAGGCTGTGACTGGCCGCTTTTTCGGCCTCATTGCTGGCCGCGGTTTCATTCTCACGCCCGGGGGTTTTGATATTGAAATACTGAATAGCAAAACGGAAAATACAGTAATAAGCCACAAACCAGATCCCGGCCACCACCGGCACCCAATACCACTTGGTGGCGGTGCCGTGCAGGATGCCAAACACCACAAAATCAATGATATTGCCGTCAGTATTGCCGATGGTGACCCCCAGTAACGCCATGACGGTAAAGCCTAATCCGGTCAAAATCGCATGAATCAAATACAGGAACGGCGCAACAAACAAGAACAGGAACTCAATCGGCTCAGTGGTTCCGCCGATAACACATGCCACCACCCCTGAAATCAGCAACCCTTTAATTTTATGGCGATTTTCTGGCTTGGCACAGTGATACATTGCCAGTGCGGCCCCGGGCAAACCGCCCAAGAACGCGGGCATTTTACCCTGTGATAAGAAGCGGGTGGCGCTTTCGGAGAAGCCGCTGGTGGTCGGGCAGGATAATTGTGCTTGGAAGATGGTCAGCGCACCGCTCACACTGTGGCCACAGACCTCCATGGTGCCGCCTGCTTCAGTAAAGCGGATCAGCGCCACCAAGATATGGTGCAAGCCGAACGGCAATAATAAGCGCTCGCCGCTGCCGAAGATCATGGGCCCGAATATACCGGCACCATTGATCAAACGCCCTAAGCCATTAATACCCGCGGCGAACCAAGGCCAAATAAGCGGGATCAATAAACCCACTAATCCCAGCACCACCGTGGTGACAATCGGCACAAAGCGTGTGCCGCCAAAGAATGCTAATGCATCAGGCAGGCGAATAGTATTGAAGCGCTCATGCAGCAAATAAACAATGATCCCGACAATCACCGCCCCCAGAATACCGGTATCGATGGACTGAATCCCTAAAATATTCTGAATATTATGGGTTTTTAGCACCATGGGATCGGTGGTCGGCAACACGCCGCTGGTGGTGAGGTAAAAGTTAGTGGCCAAATTCAGCACCGCAAAACCGACAAAGCCGGAAAACGCCGCCACGCCTTTATTTTCGCGCGCCATACCCAGTGGGATCGCGATGGCGAACATCACCGGCAAGAAGCTAAAGGCAAATGAGCCAACTTTACTCATCCAGGTAAACAATAGCTGGAAGGCGGGATGACCAATGGCCGGCAAGAGGGTGATGACGTCTTTACTGCTGAGTGAACTGCCGATCCCTAGCATGATCCCGCAGAAAGAGAGCAGGGCGACCGGTAGCATGAAAGTTTTACCGAGGCTTTGGAAAAACTCCCACAGCGTAATTTTTGGTTTTTTTACCGCTGACATAGTGACTCCTGTACTGACACACCTGATGTTAAAAATGCCGTTGGTTGACTGTGTATTGATGAGCCACGGCGATTAATTTGTCTCCCTGTCTGGAGGTAAAATAAGATAAAACGTTTAACCGAGATAATATGAGTGGCAAGTCACAATTACGGATCCTATTTTTGTATTAGAGTAAATCATCAGATTAAACGTTTAACTTGGCTTGTTGGATGGGATGACTTTGCTATTGTGGCTGTAATATTGGCCCGCAGGTATTGGGCTTCGTGCTAAGGTGCGAAGATTGACAAGTCTGAGTGAACAATGCTTATCAGCGGTTATGACAACTAAAAAAATAACAATTACCGATGTGGCTAAATTTGCCGGCGTCTCCGTGGCGACGGTCTCATTAGCTATCAGTGGTAAAGGGCGAATCTCACCGGCCACCGCCGAGCGGGTCAATCAGGCCATTGAACAGTTAGGTTATGTCCGTAACCGTCAGGCTGCGCAATTGCGCGGCGGGGATTCTGGCGTGATTGGCTTGATTGTGCGTGATCTTGGCGATCCGTTCTACGCGGAAATGACCGCCGGGTTAAGTGAGGCGGTTGAGGCCGGCGGCAAATTGCTGTTCTTGACGCAAAGTGGCCGCGAGGGCAAAGGGCTACTGCGCTGTTTTGATACTCTGATTGATCAAGGTGTGGACGGTTTGGTGCTAGGCGGTGGTGCCACACCGGATATGGGGCTGCAAGAAAAGGCCGCCGAACATGATATTCCACTGATTTGTGCTGCGCGCTCAAATGCCTTGGATGGGGTGGATGTGGTGCGGCCAGATAATATGCAAGCGGCTAAAATGGCGACCGAGTTTCTGATTGGTCGGGGTCATCGCCAAATAGCCTATCTTGGTGGGCATTCACACTCATTAACGCGGGCGGAGCGGCTCGGGGGATTTTGCGCCACACTGGTGCAGTATGGTTTACCGTTTCGCTCGGAGTGGGTAGTTGAGTGTGATAGTCAACAACAGGCCGCGGCAGACGCCGCTGAAGCGCTATTACGCCACCATCCCAATGTCAGCGCCATTGTTTGCCACCAGGCCTCTGTGGCGCTCGGGGCCTATTTTGGTATTTTACGCACCGGTAGAACCATCGGCAGCGCGGGAGTGGATACTTATCTCGACCAGCAAGTTGCATTGATAGGTTTTGGTGATGTTCCTGCGGCGGAACTGACTGAGCCGCCACTCACTTTTATCACCAGCTCTGCCCGTGAGATTGGCTACAGTGCTGGGCAGCGCTTACTCCAGCGCATCGCGGGTGTCGACTTGCAACTGCAAAACGTCATCTTACCGCCGGTATTGATCCGGCGCGGATCGGCGTGATCCGTTGAAATAAAAAAACGGCGCCATCAGGCCCCGTTTTTTATGTGTTAAATACTTTGCGCTTAAAACTTATTGTGCGTCGGGCGCTGCTGGCGCTGCTGGCGCAGCATCTTCGGGTTCTGCACCGCTATCTTCATCCGCGGGGGCACCACCGAACATACCAAACAGGCCAACGAATTCTTGCAGCGACATTTTTTGACCATTTAAGTCGACCTGATTATCAGCAAAGTGGAAACTGCTGCTGATAACATCATCTTTAGTGGTGGTCAGTTTAAACATCTGGCCCATGGCTGCAATGCCCTGCACCTGCTGCTGTGCCAGTTTTTGTGCTTCTTCTGGGCTGTAACCTTGCAGGCGTGCAGTTTGAGTGGTTAACTCGGTCGCCATAGCCATTGGAATGGTCAGAGTCGCATCGACTTTTTTGACAAACTGCGGCGCGAGCTGTGGCTCGGCACCGGCACCGGCTTTGGCTTGCGCCGGATCCGTCAACGCGACATTGAGTGTGAAAGTACTTTCCCCTTTAGCATTTTTCCAACTCAGTGGCGCAATGCTCATGGTCGGATTGCCTTTCAGCAAGGCCGGCAGATTGGCCAGTAACATCTCGGTCATTTGTTGTTGATAGGCTTCAGCATCCAGATTTTCACCCGCCTGAATCGCTTTTAATGCTTGCTGATTATAGGCATTGGAGAACTGTTTCAGGCTTTGACCATCCAGATTATCAAACGTGAAAGCCAATGTGCCGGAACCAAAGTCATTACCTTGAATTTTTAAGGCATCTAACTGGTAGGCCAATTTGCCGTTCAAGTCTTTATCTGTTTCACCGAGTTGAGTATTCAGGTTAAAGCCAACCAGAGTGGCGGCGTCTTTACCATCAATACTAAAACCGATTTGTTTGATACTGAGTTGTTGGGATCCAATGCTCAGGTCGAACTTACCCACATTAGTATCACTTTTGATAACCAACCCTTGCAGGCTAAATTGCTCCTGTTGATCCCACTGATTTTTGCTGGCAAAAACCAAGCTATCGCTGTTACCGCTCATTGTCACATTACGCAGGTCGCGCGAGACATCAGCATCAATTTTAGCGCCAGAGAACTTCATGCTGGTGGTATTTTGCTGATACTCAATCGGAATAAACGTAATGGCGGAAGAGGTATCGCCGCGATAGGAAATGCGCGAGTCCGCCGTAAACGGCGATTGGCCTTTGGTCACCTCAAACAGTTTTTTCAAGGCTGGAGTATTCGCCAGCTCAGTATGTACCGAGGCCATGCTAGGGATCAGATTGAATTTTTTTAATTGCGCCAGCGGGAATGGGCCGTGGTCGATAGTCTCGATGAAGGCTATTTCATCGCCATCTTTTAGGGCTTTTTCACCCGCAACACTGCTATCTGGCTGTAATATATAACGAACCTGACTACTGAACAGGCCGCGTTGGTAATCTTTATAGGCGAACTTCACCCCCGCCTTAGGTAGTAAGGTTCTGATCTGGTCGTTTGCGTTATTAACCAATTCACCCATACGTTGTTCAATTAATTTGCCGGTATACCATGAGGCCCCAGTCCATGCTGCGCCAAGTACTACAATGACGCTGACAGCCACTAACGATTTTTTCATTGTTCTGTTCATCCTTTTCTAATACACCCAATTCACTATGTTGAACGCGGTAATGCATCACTGGTTAAAAATATCCCCGCCATACTGCAAGCTGCGTATGCGTTGGTTGCTTTATTTCGGCTATAACATTATTTCGGCTATAACATTGGTAAGAAAACAACATTCACCAAACAAATATAGGCCTAGATTAACCGCATACCACAATTATTACGACGATAACGGCTGAATACGATAGCGAAATCTAACTATCGTGGCATTAAAAGGCCAGCAATATACAACAAAATGAGTCACTTCGTTCACCCTGCGTTGTAAACTCGGGCAATTGACCCCTCTCCTTGTACTGTCACTGGGGATTCCTGCGCTGCAATAAAACAGGACTCACCCGGTTGCAACGTGATTTCTTGCTGCTGCTTGCGCAAGACCGCCTGGCCTTGCACACAAAACACGATAGCAGCACTGTTTTGTGCCAACTGCTGCGGTTGGGGCGTTAATGTATGCAGGGAGAAAGCAAAATCTTCCACCGGGATGGGGAATACCAACTCATGACCTTGCTGATGTGGTGTAGTGAGCAGGGCCGCTGCGGGTTTGGGTATAAATTGCAGGTTCGCCATCAACTCAGGGATATCGATAAATTTAGGGGTTAGCCCGGCGCGTAATACGTTATCAGAGTTGGCCATCACTTCCAGCGCCACACCGTTTAAGTAAGCATGGGGGGTTTCGGCATACAGAAACATCGCTTCGCCAGGTTGCAGGGTGACCACATTGAGCAATAATGGCGAGAACAAGCCGCTGTCATCAGGGTAAAAATGCGCAATACTGCGGATAGTATCCCAGGGCTGCCCCAATTGATTATTTAAGGCCGCTTTCAATATCGCCAATGCGCGCGTTTTCTCTTCGCCAGTCATGCTCAGCAAACTGGCAAATAATGTGGCTAGCTGCGCAGTATCAGGGGCGCGTAGAAATGCCGCGATATCAGGATGAGCGGCGGCTAAGGGCTGGAGCAGCGCCGCAATCTCCGCCAACGGGCGGAAACCATTCATTGCCTGGAAAGGGGTAAGGGCATAAACCAACTCTGGTTTATGGTTAGCATCTTTATAATTGCGTTCGGCGGCATCCAGTGGGATACCGGCCTGATTCTCTTTGGCAAAGCCGATTTCTGCCGCCGCCTTACTTGGATGGACCTGAATGGAGAGGGGCTGTGCGGCACACAACACTTTGAACAGGAATGGCAATTCGCCGAAGCGCTGAAAAACCGCGTGACCTAAATTGGCCTGCGGATTTTGCGCAATAACGGCCCGCAATGAGTGCCATTGACCTTGTGCATCAGCCACTTCAGAACTACTTTTAGGGTGTGCGCCCATCCATAATTCCGCCATCGGCTTACCTTGCGGATTTTCAATGCCATAAAGCTTCGTGAGCGCATCGGTGCTGCCCCAAGCATAGTGTTGTACTGCATTCTTCATTTTTTGCATATTGGTCATCTGCCATCAAACTTGGCGATATTCATCGCCCGAATAAAAAAAGTCCCTTAGTAAACAATGGGGTCTATCGGGTTGCAAGTGGTAATGCCATTCGCTCTAGCGGCTGAGAGCAACTAAATAAGAGAAATGCGAATCAGTCGCATAAAGCTGGCGCTAAATATGCCATTATAACAGTTATGCTGCCAATGCGACGGGCATGACATACCTCAACCTTTTGTTCTACGTGCTAAGGAGACCGTGATGGTGACCACCCGCAGTGAAAAAGACTCAATGGGGCCTATCGATGTACCGGCCAGTCAATTATGGGGCGCACAAACCCAGCGTTCACTGGAGCATTTTCGCATCTCACAAGAGAAAATGCCGACAGCACTGATTCATGCTCTGGCATTGACCAAGCGCGCGGCCGCACAGGTTAATATGGATCTCGGGCTGCTTGCGCCAGAGCGGGCGAAAGCGATTATGCGCGCGGCGGATGAAGTCTTGGCTGACCAACATTCTAGCGAATTCCCGCTTTCTATTTGGCAAACTGGCTCTGGCACTCAAACCAACATGAATATGAATGAGGTGCTGGCGAACCGCGCGAGTGAATTATTAGGCGGCGAGCGAGGTCAGCAGCGTCTGGTTCACCCTAATGATGATGTCAATAAAAGCCAAAGTTCAAATGATGTATTTCCAACCGCAATGCACGTCGCCGCCGTTATTGGGCTAAAAACGCAGCTGCTGCCTGAGCTAAAAGAATTGCAGCGGACATTGGCCGATAAAGCCGCGGCTTATCGCGATATTGTGAAGATTGGCCGGACACATTTACAAGATGCCACGCCGCTGACACTGGGCCAAGAGATCTCCGGCTGGGTGGCGATGCTGGCCCACAATGTGCAACATATTGAAGCGACAATCCCCCATCTGTGTGAGTTAGCATTGGGCGGCACTGCGGTAGGCACCGGCCTGAACACACATCCCGAATATGCCGAGCGTGTCGCCAAAGAGATTGCCGCCTTGTCCCATCAACCCTTTATCACTGCGCCGAATAAATTCGAAGCATTAGCCGCCTGCGACGCCTTAGTGCAGGGCCATGGCGCATTGAAAGGTTTGGCCGCCTCGCTGATGAAAATCGCCAATGATGTGCGCTGGTTATCTTCTGGCCCGCGTTGCGGTATTGGCGAAATTTCAATTCCGGAAAATGAGCCGGGCAGTTCTATCATGCCGGGTAAAGTGAATCCGACCCAATGTGAAGCTATGACCATGTTGTGCGCGCAGGTGATGGGCAATGATGTGGCGGTCAATATTGGTGGGGCATCCGGTAACTTTGAATTGAATGTGTTCCGTCCGCTGATTATTCATAACTTCCTGCAATCTATTCGTCTGCTGGCTGATGGTATGCGCGGCTTTAATGAGCATTGTGCCGTGGGTATTGAACCTAATCGCGACCGTATTACCCAGTTGCTGAATGAATCATTGATGCTAGTGACGGCACTGAACACCCATATTGGTTATGACAAAGCGGCCGACATTGCGAAGACCGCCCACAAGCAGGGGCTGACACTGAAAGCCGCCGCCCTGAAGCTCGGCTATCTCACTGCTGAACAGTTTGATGAATGGGTTAAACCAGAAGATATGGTTGGCAGCATGAAGTAGCCGCTATTCGCATCGTGCTATTGACGCCGGGAGTTGTTCTCGGCGTTTTTATGTCGATGAAAAATCTGCGGAATCAGCTTGGGTGTCCGTTGGCAATAGTCGATATAGGGTTCGCCGAGCTCGGTTTGCAAGCCTTTCTCTTCGAGATGAATCCCAATCAAAATATAAATGGTCATGCCAGCGGCAAAGAGTATGCGGCTGCTGGTCATATCCGGTGTGGCCCAAAAGGCGAGTAAAAAACCGGCCATGATAGGGTGGCGGCATAGCGCATAGAAAATATTAATTTTGAACGGCAGCGGAGTGTAGGGTTTTTGTTTCCACTGCAACCATGACTGACGTAGCCCGAAAAGATCTGCGTGGCTTACCATAAATGTCGAAGCAAAAACAATTAACCAGCCGATCCATCCCAGCGTCAGTAATAATATGGCTACCGTAGAGCCCGGCGGTAACTGCCATAAATAATGGGGCAAAGGTTGCCAGTATAAAAATAGCAAAATCATTAAAACACCAGAAAAGAGAACATAAGTTGCCCGTTCTGCGGCTGGCGAGAGATTGAATCTGTCTTTGTATGAATGATGTGCCATATAAGAATGTTGAATTGAGAACAGCAATAATAAACTTATATTAATGAGTGCTGCGCGCAGGCTAAAACTGACATCAGGGATGGACATTGCTGTTGACACCCACCCCTGCAACAGACTGATAAGAAAGAATAATCCGGTCATGCCAATCAGATAAGAAATTGCGCCATACACTAACAAGATGAGTTTTTTCATATCATCTCGCCACAGTGTTTCAATTTAAAACACAGTATAGTGGAGAGTAATATCGCCATATTTAGGAAAAACCAATAATAAGTATGATGTATAATTTTAAGCACAACAATGTAAATAAATATCGATAAAATCCCATCAAATATAATGATTTATTTTTCTATTTCGAGATGCAAATGCAGTCTTGGCACCAATAGCTGCAGCGGCTTGGCATCGGGTTTATATCTATGTTTAATCTGGCTGGCATCATAATCGGTTAATTCGCCTAATTTAGGTAATTCCGCCGCGGACGACAGTTGGCAAAATGCAATCAGTGGCATCGGGCAGGGGTGCTGTACTTGTTTCTGTTGCGCTTGATACCAAATCCGCGCAATCGGTTGCACCTTGACTGGCCGCTTGATCTTTAAGCGGGCGTTTTCGGGTAATTGGCGCACCTCATTGATTTCTTGGCTAATCATCTGCGCCCACTGTTCACGAGTCCATGGCGGCACGGCGCGCCCGGCATGCAGGCTTTTGTCTAGCTGAGCCAAAATTTCATCGCGAGTGACATTTTTAATAATATGTTTGTTAGCCCAACCAAAGCGCACTGAACTGGGATCTATCAGCGGGGTAAGGGTACGATAGGTATTTAATGTAATCAGCCCGTGCAAGTGAGTGTGAACAAACTCGAAACGCTGTTCACTCGGCAAACCAGATTCAACGGTAATAATATGTTCCAGCTCGGTTTTTAATTGATTAATGTGTTGAATGCTTTTTTGGCAAGCAATTAACTGGCTATCGGTCACGGCAAAACAGAGCACCCCAGGTAGGCGCAGGGCGGCTTTGCTACTGACATTCTGGCTTTGGTGATGAATAAACAACCGCTGATAATGCTGTAACGCCAAGTCTCGTGCCGGCGTACCCACCGTTGCGCTCACGGCAATCTGATTTATCGGTTGATGCTCGGTGCCTTTCTCGATATCAGGCAAGGCAAAAACCCGGGCGGCAAGTAAAGGTAACTCCTCAAGCTGCTGGTGGAGCTGCTGCAAGCCGATTTCCAATGCGCTAAAGCGGTGATTTAGTCGCGCGATCAAATCATATTTATTCATCGACATTTGTAATAAAAGCCATTTTAGTTACAACATACACTAGGTTATATCAGTAAAAGAGGCAATCTGAAAGCGCGCAATAACCATCAATTAACGGGTATATGCACCAACGCAACATCCTCTACAGCGATTAAAACGCGCATTCGAGGGCGGGTGATAGCACCCGCGCCGGAGATCAGGAGAACTGAGACAGTAATATTTTAGTGGCGGAAGCCAAAACATCGTGGCGTGGTTGCGCGTCTTTTTCACGTTGCGTGAAATAAACCACTAAAACGACCGGGGCTCCCTCGGGGGGCCATAACACCGCAATATCATTGGTGGTACCGTAGTCGCCGCTGCCCGTTTTGTCACCCACCATCCAATCCTTTGGTGCGCCCGCGCGGATAGTCGCATCGCCGGTGGTATTCCCTGTTAACCACGTTGCCAGTTGCTGGCGCTGAGCGGGCAGCAATGCATCACCCAAGACCAGTTTCTGCAGACTCGCGGCCATTGCCGCAGGGGTGGTGGTATCGCGTGGATCATTAGGCAGGGCGGTATTTAAATCAGGCTCTTGGCGGTCTAATCTGAACATCTGATCACCAATATCGCGCGCAAACTGGTTAACCGCCGCTAAACCCCCCAATTCTTTGATTAACAGATTCGCGGCCGTATTATCACTATATTGAACAGTTGCGGCACATAACTGAGAAACCGTCATCCCGTGAGCAAGATTTTTACGCGTGATTGGCGCATAAGATAATAAATCGCTCTCATGATAATGAATATGTTTATCCAGCAAATTTGGCTGAGACTGGCTCTGGCCCAGAACGGCGGCGGCCAACATAAACTTAAACGTGCTACAGAATGGGAAGCGCTGAGTGCCGCGATATTGAATTTTATGGTCATTGGCAGTATTAATCATCGCAATACCTAAACGGCCATTAGCGGTGCGTTCCAGTTCAGCCAGTTGTTTACCTACTGTGGTCGGTAGCGCGTCTGCCCAGGCGGGCAAGGCAAAATGGGTGAGGGGCAGTGTTATCCCGGCTAATAATAGCGAACGCCGCAGCGCAGAGTGTTTCATTCCTGAATCTCGCAAATAATAAGCATAAAACGAGGATTATAAACGCGGTGTCGGCTGAGCACCACTGCCTATTATTGTCAGCGAAACTGGTGGCAATAAAAAAGGCTAAATGGCAGGGTGAATGACATTTAGCCTTGAGTCGTCAAATAGAATATCAGGACAGCGCTTTCGCTTTTAATTGCTGATATTCGCTGTCAGTGATGGTGCCTTCATCCAATAATTTTTTGGCATCAGCAATCTGCTCTGCGGGAGATTTACCGGCCACATGGCGGATATACTCGTTAGTATCCGAAACCGATTTTTGCACTGACGCCCGATAGCGCTGTGCCATACCTTTGCCACGGGTAATCAGATATACCAGAGAGGTCAGTAGTGGGATGAAGAGTAAGAACAAAATCCAAATTGCTTTATAAAATCCACCCAGCTCATGATCCCTAAACAGGTCAGAAATGACCTGGAACAGAATCAGCAGATAGGCGATGAAAAAGAAGATTGAAAAGGTTGTCGCCAATATATCCCAAAGGGTAAGAAAGTGGTTTGTCATATTTTCTCCTGACATTAAATAAACTAAGGAAATATCTGGTAATAAAATCCCCTAATATGGTTCCTGTTAATCATAGGTACATAGCAGAGAGGACGTCAAATTGTAATTTGACGTCTTAGCGTATTAAGTTAATTTGAGATTAAATTCTGGCCGCTTCGGGCAATTGACGCAAGCGCTGGCCAACATACAATGCCGTTAACAACAGCAGGGCGATAAATGAAACCACACCAAGCCAGCCTAAATTAAGCCAGAAAATACCGCCTAATGTTCCCGCAATACTTGAACCGGCATAATAGCAAAATAGATAAAGTGATGAAGCCTGAGCTTTAGCACGCCGAGCGCGGCGGCCAATCCAACTGCTGGCCACGGAATGCGCGGCAAAAAAACCGGCAGTAAATACCATCATACCGATAAAGATTGCGATTAGCGGCGAGAATCCGCTAATAATGACCCCAATTAACATCATGCCGATTGATGCCATTAATACCGGCCCTCGACCATAGCGGCTGGTTAATGCGCCCGCTTTCGGGGAGCTATAAGACCCGGTGAGATAAACTATCGATAATAAACCGACGACGGCTTGAGTGAGATTATAGGGCGGCGCTAATAAACGATAGCCAATGTAATTAAATAACGTCACAAAACTGCCCATAATCAAAAAACCTTCGGCAAACAGCAGCGGTAAACCGGGGTCGCGCCAGTGCAGTTTGAAATTAATTGCCAATGTCCTGGGGCGCAATGAGGTCGGGCGGAAGTGTTTAGACGCCGGCAGAATACGCCAGAACATCGCCGCGGCGGCTAAGGCAAATAAACCAATCACCGCCAATGCAATACGCCAGGAAAAGAAATCGCTCAGCACCCCAGTCACCAAACGGCCACTCATCCCGCCTATCGAATTGCCACTAATATACAGCCCCATGGATAACGCGACAAAACTGGGATGGATCTCTTCACTCAGATAGGTCATCGCCACGGCAGCCACACCGCTTAAGGATAAGCCAATCAAGGCGCGCATCAGCAAAATGCCCTGCCAACTGGTCATCACCGAGCAGATTAGCGTGCAGATAGCCGCCAACATTAAGGCGACCACCATCACTGACTTACGGCCAATGGCATCCGACAATGGGCCGGTAAACATCAAGCCAACCGCCAACATCCCGGTGGCGGCCGAAAGCGATAAACTGCTGCCGGCAGGGGAAATCATAAAATCCTGCGATAACATGGGCAGAATGGGTTGAACGCAATAAAGCAGCGCGAAAGTGGCTAATCCGGCGGAAAAGAAAGCCAGCGTCACGCGGATAAATTCTGGCGAACCGCGTTGAATATAAGGTTTTTTCGTTAAGCGAGTGACGGGTTTATTCGGGCTAACGGCCGTGGCATCATCATTTGCTGCGGGGGTTGGCACTTGGCTATCAGGCGTGCGCAAAGAGGTGGTCACGGTATTTCCTTAGTCATAACACAGTCAAAAGTCATACACAGTCAAAAACAAGTTACTCGCCGCCGGCACCCTGGTTCAACGGCTATTCGGCGCTATCTGTCGATAGTAGAAATAGCTAAGTTTTTTGTCTAATATATTAATCATTCACAATAAGACGTTAAAAGTATCAATGGGGCGAGATGAGTATTGAACTCAGACATTTACGTTATTTTATTGCGGTCGCCGAAGAGTTGCATTTTGGCCGCGCCGCCGAGCGTTTGCGCATTTCTCAACCCCCGCTGAGCCAACAAATTCAAATTTTGGAGGAGCAAATTGGCGCTCGGCTGTTGACTCGCAATAACCGCAATGTCAGCCTTACACAAGCAGGGGCACTGTTTTTAAAAGAGGCTTACCAAATTCTGGCACAAGTGAATTCGGCGGCGGAGAAAGCCGCGCGCTTGCATCGTGGCGAATCTGGCGAGTTAACCATTGGCTTTACTTCGTCGGCTCCGTTTATCAGTACCGTGTCTAAAAATTTGCGCATATTTCGCCAGCGCCATCCACAAGTTCATATTAAAATGCAGGAGGTTAACACCAAACAGCAAATTGAGCCGTTGCTGGATGGGCGGCTTGATCTGGGGGTGATGCGCAACACCCGTTTGCCCGATGCACTACAATACCGCGTGCTACTGCGTGAGCCATTAGTGGCGGTCGTCCACCAAGAAAGCCCGTTAGCCGCCTTGCCCACCGGCAGTATCAAATTTAGCGCGTTAGCCGAGCAACCTTTTGTGTTCTTTGCCCGCGAGGTGGGCACGGCACTTTATGACGAAATCCTCACGCTGTTAGCGCGGGCCGGAATTACCCCCTACATCACGCAAGAAGTGGGCGAGGCGATGACCATTGTGGGTTTGGTCTCCTCCGGTTTAGGCGTTTCTATCCTGCCGGCGTCTTTTACTCGGGTCAAAGTGGACGGGGTGAAATATTTACCCCTCGCAGAGGCCAGCGCGACCACCGAGGTGTGGTTGGTGAATCATAAACATCGCCCAGTGACCGCCCCGGCGCAAGCATTGATTGACCTGATGGTTGCGGATACGCCACCGGAAACCGCCTGATGCGGCATTGACCGCGCGGAGTCCATCAATACGATGGACAGGCTTTATCCAAGCTTCGTATAAATAACCCGCAGCAAGGCGCAGGACATCGGCGATTATGTGCGTTAAATCACATAACTAATCAAATAGTTGACGCCATATACTAAAAGCCGCAACATAGCCGATAATCTTTATTTAGAAGCGCGAAAAATACTCGGTGACAGAGAAGGAGCCGGTTTGGTGATAACGGATGGGCAGCCTGGGCATATTGATCAAATCAAGCAGACCAATGCAGGGGCCGTTTATCGGCTGATTGATTTGTTCGGCCCGATATCGCGTATTGAACTGTCTAAGAGGGCGCAACTGGCCCCCGCCAGCATCACCAAGATTGTGCGGGAATTGGTCGAAGCGCATCTGGTCAAAGAAACCGAATATCAAGATGTGGGTAGCCGTGGGCGGCCAGCCATTGGTTTGGTGCTTGATACCGAAGCTTGGCACTATGTCTCCGGACGCATCAGCCGGGGGGCCATTACCCTTGCGCTACGCGACCTCAGCAGTAAACTGGTGGTTGAAGATAACATCCCACTGCCTGATAGCCATCCGCAGCCGTTGCTCCAGCGCATTCTGAGCGAAGTTGACCAGTTTTTTATCCGTCATCAGCAAAAACTGGAACGACTGACCGCTATCGCCATTACCATGCCAGGCATCATCGATGCGCCCGCCGGTATCGTGCATAAAATGCCATTTTATGATGTTGATGAGATGCAACTTGGCCCGGCGCTCGAGCAACGCACCGGATTGCCGGTCTATTTGCAACACGACATTTGTGCCTGGACGATGGCTGAGGCCTTATATGGCGCGTCGCGCGGTTGCCAGAATGTGATTCAAGTGGTGATTGACCATAACGTCGGGGCCGGGGTGATTAGTGCCGGCCGGGTATTGCATGCCGGCAGCCGCAGTGTGGTTGAGATTGGCCACACTCAAGTTGATCCCTATGGCAAACGCTGTTATTGCGGCAATCATGGCTGCCTGGAAACGGTGGCCAGTATTGAAAATATGCTGGAAATTGCCCAGCAAAGATTAAATGGCTCCATGAGTTCGTTATTACACGGCTCACCACTGAATGTTGAGTCATTATGTGATGCGGCATTGGCTGGTGACCAACTAGCCAAAGATATTATCTTGGGCGTTGGTCACAGTGTCGGCCGTATTATTGCCATCATGGTCAATTTATTTAATCCGGAAAAGATTTTGGTCGGCTCTCCCTTAAATAAAGCCGCGGCTATTCTGCATCCCGCCATTGCCTCTTGTATTCGTCAGCAAGCACTACCGGCTTACAGTGAACATATTCTGGTGGAGCCAACGGCATTTTTTAATCAGGGCACCATGCCCGGTGCGGCGCTGGTAAAAGAGGCATTATATAATGGCTCTTTATTGGTGAAATTATTGCAAGGCTAGGGCAATACTAATCATAAAGCGTTAATTAATAATGGGTATATGGGATCTATTCCCCCTATTATTGCGCACTATTTGTTAAAAACCGCGCTCAGTTCAGCAAAACATTGCGCTAACGCAAGCTGTTTGCTGTCGGCATCGCCTAGACTTTTATCCATGTTACCCATTTCGCTAATATTAGGCGGAAAGACGTGAGTCGAAGTGGCCAGATTGCGGAGTATTGTTATGTTAACGCGTGTTTTTGTGACGGGTACCGACACAGCTGTTGGTAAAACCGTGGTGTCACGGGCCTTACTTCAGGCCTTAAGCCAAAATGGCAGAACCGCTGTAGGCTATAAGCCGGTGGCGACAGAGAGTCAAGAAACGCCGAATGGACTGCGTAACCAGGATGCCCTGATTTTACAAGATTCATCCTCAATTGAGCTTGATTATCAAGAGGTTAACCCATACCCACTGGTCGGGGATGTTATCCATGCTTGCTCGGATACCCTGATTAATTACAATAAAATGACCGAAGGATTGCAGCGCTTATCCGCTAAAGCCGATACCGTGGTAGTCGAAGGCTGCGGGGGCTGGAAAGTCATGATGAATGACCAGCGTTTTTATTCTGATTGGGTGATACAAGAACAATTGCCGGTAATTTTAGTCGTCGGAATTAAATTAGGCTGTATTAATCATGCCTTATTAACCGCGCAAGCAATTATCAACGATGGGTTACCTTTATTAGGTTGGGTGGCGAATAGGATTAATCCGGGGCTGGCACATTATGCGGAAACCATTGCCATGCTGCGCGAACGGTTACCGGCCCCCCAATTAGGGCAATTGCCTTATTTGCCCCATCCAGAACAAAAGCCGTTGGCAAAATATTTAGACCTCACCGCAATGGCGCAATAATCTATTTTACGCTTGGCTATTTTGTGGCTAACGCTATTGGCCGCTCAATAACAATATTGCTTAAATATAGGATAATAGCGCAATGCTATTATCAGCCTATTTTAGCGAGAGTGATATACCGAGTCAGGGCGTAACCCGCGGGCGATGGTGGTCGAAATAACACAGGCCAATAATAGCCCGGGCAGCAAGGCATATCCGCCGGTCATTTCACACACCATCAGCGCGGCCATAATGGGCGCGTGAGTGGTTGCCGCCAGCAAGGTTGCCATTCCGGTTAGCGCCATTAACAGGGCGATATTGTCACCAAACAGCGGCCACCAAGCAAATATCTGGCCGCATAACATGCCCAATGCCGCGCCAACAAACAGGGTGGGGGTGAAGACCCCGCCGGGCGCTCCCGAGCCGCTGCTGGCCAGTACCGCCAATAGTTTGCAAATCAATATCCCGCCTATCAATAAAATCCCCGGCGGCGTGGTCAACAGTGATTGCACGACACTGTAACCATTCCCCCAAACTTCAGGGAAAATAAGTGATAATAGCCCGACAATCATCCCGCCCAAGGCTAACTGGAGTGGTGGTGATAGCTTCAAGGCGCGGAAAGCACGGCCACTGGCGGACATGGCGTTAAGAAACAGTGGCCCACTGAAGCCGGCGATCAGCCCCAATAAAGCCATTAGGAAATACTGTATTGGCCAAGGGGATGTTAGTGTCTGGACTTGATAAAGTGTTTCCTGACCGCCGTGTAATAGGTTGGTGGTGAGTAATGCACTGACCGCCGCGATCACCACCGGCCCCAAGGACGCCAGCATTAATGTCCCGAACAGAATTTCTGCAATAAATAAACTACCCGCTAAGGGCGCATGATAGGCGCTGGCCATCCCAGCGGCGGCACCACAAGCGACCCAGAGTTTCCACTCTTGGGGTTTGGCATAGCGCTGGGCGAAAACCGAGGCAAATAATGCCGCCAAAAGCACCATGGCACCTTCTCGGCCAATGGCACTGCCGCTGGCAACCACCAATAGTGAGGCTAAGGATTTGATCAGGCTGGCGGAAACGTCTAATCGGCCATCACCGGTTTCGATAGCTTCCATATAATCGGTTGGCGCACTGGGCTTACGCTGTTGATAACGCTGATAAAACCACAATAATGAGCCCGCCGCTAACCCACCCAAGGCCGGGGTTATTGCGCGGCGCCAGCCACCAATGGACGCGGCGGCGGCCACCAAACTGCCGTCAGTTCGCGCAAATAACAGCCACTCGATGGCCAGCATGGCTTGATGGAATAACCAAACAATCACCGCAGATATCATGCCCAGCATGATGGCAATCATCAACCGGCGTAACATGGCACGGTAGTCATATATATGGGCAGGCCATCTCATACAAAGCCACTGGCGCTAAATTTAGGGGCGACCATTGTTACGTGTGAATAAGGGAAAGGCTAGCGAATATTTATTCTTTTCACCAGGTGCTTATTCGGGCGCAGAGATTAAAAGCATTATTGATAGTTAAAAGCATTATTGATAGATAGTTTGTTATTTCAGAAGAACCGATGAGTGCAGGGCGTAACATTTAAAACGGAGTTGAAGCCGTTTCATTAAGTTTTATATAAACAAGAAAATCGAGGTTGCTATGAAATATAGAATGCTCGTGTTATTTGCTCTGTTACCCTTTGCTGTACCTGCATTTGCCTGTATGCATCAAGGGCCGGCCTGCTATAAGAATTGCCGGGCCGCATTTCCCCATAATCCGGCCGGCGAGTTTTTCTGTGATTTAGGCCAAACACCACCAGTGCCACATTCAGCGACATATCTGCACAATAAGGGATTATCCGGCGATGAAATGGAAAAAATCGTTAATAACTTCAGCCAAACTCAAGCGGTGGGGCCGCAGATGGGGCTCTGGCATCATTGATTAACCTTGCGTCGCTGACAGCGGAGGGGAAAACAGTCGGGCGCACCCATTAGTGCACCCTATTGGTGTTAAAAGATTATTCGCTGTCAGTGATGCGGGTATAGACAATCTTCTGAGTATCATTTTCACAATGCCCAACGACTTGCCCGCCCGCTTGTTGCACCTGATCATTAGGCACAATGTCCAGTTTAAAGCCAGACTCAGGCACGCCATTACTGATAATCTTTTGTGTAATATCGGCCTTGACACTTTCACAGGATGCCAACGCCGCTATAGGGGCCAGAGATAATAACAATGTACTGATAATAAGCGTTTTTTTCATCATGAAATCCTTATGTGGATGAATAGTTTGCTACGCTAAGGATAGCTCTGGTTCCCATAACCTCAAGTTAATCTGAGCCATTATTGCCCATTACGGATTAATCCGGCGACCGGACAGACGATCCAGACAACGTTGGGTGTTAGGTTCCCAGTAGGCATTGATATTCTCGCTGCGATCACAATTATCTTTGGCATCTTCAGCGCGGTCATCTTTATCAAAATTCTTTTCGACCCGATTATTCACTTTATTGCGCAGGCGCTGGGTATCATCCCATTGCTGTTGGCTTTGGCGTGATTGCTCTTTTGCCATCGGATCATTGTTGCCACCCACCGAAACACAGGTGCTGCCCTGCGTACAGTTGGCCGATTGCGCCAACGCAGGTGCCTGCCATGCCAGCGGTAAAGCCAGTACGGCAATGGGCAGAACAGCGCGTATTAGGCGGGGCAGGCTGGTTATTTTCATCGTCTTAAATCCTTTATGAGTCGGTGATACAAAATCATTATGTCATTATCAGTCAGTAAAATTATATCACTGCTGATAGCTGATAGACTAGTTAGCGACAGGTTTGTTGAGACTCTGTAGAGTAACCTGATGTTAATCCCACTGACAATTGGCGCTAAGCCATTGTCTAGCCTACAAGAGATGTTGCCGTGTTAAAGGTATCGTTACTGTTTTTTGTCACGGCACTGGCCGAGATTATTGGCTGCTTTTTGCCTTATTTATGGCTACGCAAAGGCGGTTCAATGTGGTTATTACTGCCCGCCGCCGCTAGTTTAGCCCTGTTTGTCTGGCTATTAACCTTGCATCCGGCCGCCAGCGGCCGTGTTTATGCGGCCTATGGTGGCGTGTATGTCGCGACGGCATTAATTTGGCTACGCGTGGTTGATGGTGTGAAGCTGTCAGTATTTGATTGGCTGGGTGCTGGCGTGGCGTTAGCCGGGATGTTGATTATTGTCGCAGGATGGCGCGTCAATTAGGGGTGGGGCGGTGTACGCCCCGGGGACTTTCATTACTGCTGCAAACGGTTAATTTCCGCGGTGAATACTCAGGCCAGCAAAAGATTGGCTGACGGGCATCATTTCCAAAGTATTGATATTCACCCGCGCCGGTAAAGTGGCGACCCAATATACCGCTTCAGCCACATCTTCTGGGGTCAATGGGTTAGCGCCATCATAGGTTTTATTGACTTTATCGCCATCGCCTTTAAAGCGCACCGCCGAGAATTCGGTGCCGCCGACCATACCGGGCTCAATATCGGTGACGCGCACTCGGGTGCCATGCAGGTCAGCCCGCAGACCTAAACTGAACTGTTTAACAAAGGCTTTGGTTGCGCCATACACATTCCCCCCGGCATACGGCCAGTTGGCGGCGGTAGAACCAATATTAATGATATGGCCGACATCGCGTGCCACCATGGCTGGGAGTAAAGCGCGCGTCATATTCACCAAACCTTTGGTATTGGTGTCAATCATCGTATCCCAATCGTCAATATTGGCTTTGTGCGCCGGCTCTAACCCCAAAGCTAACCCGGCATTATTCACCAGCACATCAATATTTTTCAGCGCGTTAGGTAGCTCATCAATCGCTTGTTGAATCGCCGCACGATTGCGCACATCTAAGCGCACAATATGCAGTTGCTCGCCCAGTTCCGCTTTCAACGCAACCAGCCGTTCTTGACGACGGCCAGCGGCGATAACTTGGTGGCCCTGGTTGATGAATCTGCGGGCAATAGCCTCACCAAACCCGGAGGTCGCGCCGGTGACGAAAATGATCATATGCATTCCTTGTTTTTCGTTGCCAATAATATCATTGATATGACTAACATACTCTTCAGTACCGCAGCGCGCCATGCGCCATAAGCTATCTTTCACTTCCGCGTGGATGCTCGCTTACGCACTTCATCACCCGCATCAGGGCTGAGTGTTAAGGCATTAACCATCGATAGTAATGCGACCACGCCAATAACCACAAATGCTATCTGGAAATTTTCCAACGGAATAACGCCAGCACGATAAGGATGGAACCATTCGGCAATGCGCAGCGCTAAGGCCCCAATCGCTATCCCAAGCCCCATAGCCAGTTGTTGCACCATATTTGAAAACGTATTCGCGCCACCCATTTTATCACTGGGAATCTCAGAGTAAGCCAAAGTATTGAGCGCGGTGAACTGCATTGAACGCGTTAACCCGCTGATAAAAAGCAGCAATATAATCAGGATATGAGGGGTGTCCGGGGTAATCAGCGCACAGGCGAAAATAGACACGGCATTCAGTAAGCCATTCACCAGCAAGGTTGAACGAAAAGGGCAGCGATATAAGATAGCCGAAGTAAAGGGTTTCATCGCCAAGTTGCCGGCAAAAACCGCTAACACTAATAAGCCTGCATCAAACGCGCTCATGCCAAACCCGAGTTGGAACAGTAATGGCAACAGAAAAGGCACAGCACCAATAGCGATGCGGTATAAACTGCCACTCCAGATGGTGACACTGTAACTTTTTATCCGCAGCGCCCACAGGTCGACCAACGGAGAAATCTGC
This sequence comes from Yersinia hibernica, assembly GCF_004124235.1. Lineage (NCBI taxonomy): Bacteria > Pseudomonadati > Pseudomonadota > Gammaproteobacteria > Enterobacterales > Yersiniaceae > Yersinia > Yersinia hibernica. The sequence goes on along the minus strand of NZ_CP032487.1, from coordinate 1,851,579 downwards.
CGTCTGGCATGATAAACCGCCCAAATCCCCAACAGCAGACTCGCGGCCAGACACAGCACAGGAACCCAGTGTGACAGGGTTTGGTGATTGAATAATTCCAAGCCAAACATCAGGCTGAAACAGGCTGAACCGGTCAGCACAAAACCCAGCAGATCGAAACGGGTGGCTTTCGGGGTCGGTTCCAGCGGAATCAAACGCCACGCCAGCCATAGCCCGACCATCCCCAGCGGGACATTTAAAATAAATATCCAATGCCAAGAAGCATAAGTGGTCAGAAAACCGCCCAGCGGCGGCCCAAGGATCGGGGCGACTAATCCCGGCCAGGTAATCGTCGCGATGGCTTTAATCAGGTCAGCTTTAGAGGTATTGCGCAATACAATCAAGCGGCCGACGGGCACCATCATGGCACCGCCAATACCCTGTAAAATTCGGGCGGCAGTGAATGTCGCAAGATCAGAACTTAATGCACAAAATACTGATGCCAAGGTAAACACCACCATAGCGGCGGTAAAAATATTTCGTGCGCCAAAACGATTGGCAATCCAGCCGCTGGCAGGAATAAATACCGTTAGGGTAAGAATATAAGCAGAAATACCGATATTCATATCAATGGGATGTACGCCAAATGCCGCAGCCATTTGTGGCATCGCAGTGACAATCACGGTGCCATCAAGGTTTTCCATAAAGAAGGCACCGGCGACCAACAGTGGCAGAGCAGCGCTGGGTAAGGCAGTCTGGCTCATATATAAGGGCCAATACCATTGGCGATAAATGCACTGTTTAATATTGCATCATGCCAATTTATTTCGGCGTCAAAAGCCATATGTCCAGCTATACCAATGAGCAACGTGATGATGATAAGAATAAACGCATAACTCACATGCACGAGTATTCTTTTTAAAAATGCACCGAATGGAATGAGTGGCATATTTTTTGATTCATACATGGCTATCGCTCCTCAAAAAGGCTTTACTCTGAGCATTGTATAATATTATTTACGCCAGCGGCGTTGAATTCCGCCGAGTTGGACAAACCGCAGGCGCGTCAGCCTGTGAGCAACCATCAACCATAACCGAAATCCGTTAAAAACCGCTTATCTCTACTTTGGTGCGCATAATGTATATTATGTTAAATTGAATCCAATGCAGTCAAAGCCACAGCGGCGACTTCAATGACCAGCAGCAAAACGACAAATCAAATCCCTGCCCTCATTATTGACCGGTGACGCTAGGTGAAATCCATCGCGCTGACAGCATGATGGCCCGGCAGATTGCACCCAATAACCGAGACAAAAAAGCCCGCACTTATGCGGGCTTCTATTTATGCGGGTTTATGTGAATGTCGCTCCGCGGCATTGACGACGCTCATAAACGCCTTAATACCGGGATCAACATCTGGCGACAACATTCTCATAATAGATTTTGAGTTGCGACCTACGTCGTCAGAAATTGCCGGATAACCACAGGTAGCCTTAATTAATGTTCTCAACATTCCCTTGGCGACTTCTATTTCACCCTCAAGAATACGCTGACGCACTTCGGCCAAAATATCCTGACTGGCTGTCGGGTCATCATGGAGCAAGTCAGCCCACATTTTATGACTGTCTGTTGCTGGCATAATTAACTCCTTCTTTTTAAATAATCGGCGCGGTAACTTTGCGCCTTGTCTAAATCGCTGTCTTGCATATCTTTGAATCCGGCACACAATAAAATAATTATCTCATCACCTTCTTTCATCAAATAAACCCGTAAGCCAGCCCCCCAATTAACTCGATATTCCCCGATACCGGGCCGACCGGATAACCACTTCACTGAGGATAAATTCCCGAGCCTTAAACGCTCTTCAATGGCTAATACTTTACTGATGGCAGTACGATTTTTTGATAACCATTTTTGCAGCGGTATTACGTCATCTGATGTGGTGTAATATTTTATCTTCATAAACTAACGGTAACGAATTCGTTACCATGTGTCAATGTCGCTGTCGGGTAAAAAACCCGTGATGTGCGTATGGTTTTTATGATTATCGATGGTTGAATCAGCATTATGACGGGCTGTTCTGATTAACTTGTTGAATTTAAATAATAATATACCACCGATCGCGCTACGTGAATTCTGGGTTTTTATCAGTACATAGGGTCAGCAGAATTCACGTAGCGATGTTTAAATAGGGGCACTCCCTGCCCTTGAATCCATCCCAATGTTGCCGCTATCGTGGTGAATGTTACGCATCATAGGGCTTCACTTTAGGGCCATTATCGAGTTGTCTAATCGCGGGGGTCAAACTGGTCGCGATGGTGGCTATCACCACGGCAATGGCGGCGGCCGATAAAACCGCGCTGTTGCCATATTGTACAGCAAGTGGGCCGGCGGCCAGTTCTCCGACCGGGATGGCCACAAATGAACCCATCGCATCATAGGCATAAACGCGCGCAAGTTTATCGGCAGGAATGTGAGTTTGCAGCGAATTGGCCCAAACAACGCCGAATTGGCCAAACCCGATGCCGGCGACAAAAAAGCCGCCCATCAGCATGGCTATCGAAGAAACCATACTGAGCAGCACAATGGGCACGGCACACAGCGAAACCAGCATGACACCAATAAACAGATCACGTCTTGGCCGCCAGCGCAGTGCAATAAAAGAGCCGATAATCAATCCCATGCTTTGGGCCGCTACAATGATGCCCCAACCTGCTCGCCCAAATGACGCATCAGCCACTATCGGCCCAAGGATCATCACGACGCCACTGAAAGCAGCATTAATTATGGTGAACTGAGCAACAATAGCCCACACCCATGAGCGAGCAATGAATTCTTGCCAGCCCGCGCGCAAGTCCTGCAAGATGTTGCTGTTGGATGACAGCCCCACGGCGGGATGAGTGCGTATCAAGAAATAGAGCGGTGCCGCAGCCGCAAAACCTAAGGCATCGACGGCCAAGCCCCAGCCAGGCCCAATGGTGCTTATCAACACGCCGCCCAATGAGGCCCCAATCACCGTTCCGCCATAGATAGCGACTTGAATAAAAGCGTTGGCCGCCCTGAGGTTAGACGCCGGGACGGTTTGCGGAACCATAGCCGAGGAGGCGGGTAATGCGATGCCGGCCGCCGCACCATTAAGGGTGCCCAGTAGCGCCAGCCCCATCACCGTGGCGGCTCCGTCCAGCACCAGCCAAGCAACCACCGCTTGGGATAACGCGGCAATCAGCGATGAAGACAATAAAACCAGGCTGCGGGAATAGCGATCGGCAAGTACCCCACCAATCAATAAAAAAGCCACATTGAAAATAGAACGCGCGGCGATCACCACCCCTAAGTCAGTGGCCGAGCCACCGATATCCAGCACGGCAAAAGCCAAGGCAATGGGCGCAATGCCATTGCCTAATACGGTTAGCAGCCGGGCGAAAAATAAGTTTCGAAAGGGTGCGTAGTGAAATACATGGCGGGAATATGGCACTGCGGTCGTCGCATTCACTCACTTTGCCCCAAACTGATTTTGATGTCTGTTCGAGTCTGACGCTGGGTTGCCCTGCACTCACTCTTTTTTGTTTGGTTCATTTTGGCAACTTTTAGTCACTGAGCATGATGGTTAACGTGGTGATCTTACGTTTTTTAAAACGCCATTTCAATATTTTCGCCGCGCCATTTTGCGTCGGATTGGGCTTAACCGGGGCCGCATAAGGATAAAGAGAGCTGGATTGTGACCGACAAAACGTCCCTGCCCGTTATTCTGGCCGATGTTGCCCGCCAAGTGTTGAATGTGATTTATCGCACATGCCGGTTTATCTCTGACTTTCCTGACGCGATCGGCGCTCATTCATCTGGAACAAAATGAAACCCTTGTTTAGTATGTAGGTAACTTGTTTTCGCTATCAGCAAATCCTATATTTATGAAAAAACTCATTAAACGACTGGAGATCATCAAAAGCGGTATCGAGCTTGAAGATGACGACATTATTCGCCATCAACTCCCTTATCTTAAAAGTGAGACTCAGGACGCGGTGCTGGTTTTTATCGTCACGGCGATTGAACAGGGGAAATTTACCCAGGCATTAGAGGCCATTTCCGCCTGGCTCACCAGTCAGCAAGGGGTCACCCAGTGGCAGGATATTGAGTTGTCGGCTTGCAAACTTGAGCTGAAAGCGCTGGAGCAACAATTAAGCGATTTAATTGATAAACGTAATGAGCGCATTCAGTTGCTGGATGATTTTAATGACCTGTACCTGGTGCGCCTTGGCCCATTGATGAAACAAATTCTCAATTTACGCAAGCAGTTAGCCGAAAGCAGCTTGCGTAAAGCCGAGGCGGAAGCCCGCCGCAGAGAGCGCGATTATCGCCACTGTCAGCAGTATATTTCTCAAGCCATCGATAAACTTGCCGCGCTAAAACAGCGCTGGTTGGCGCTGCCGACTATCGCCAGCGAAGCCATTGAAATTCGGCATAAAATTCAGCAACAAAGCGAGTTAATTAGCGCCCTGCTGGCCGAGATAAAAGAGCTGGAAAATAGCTTTTGTACCCGCAATACCGAGTCCACCCGCCAAGCCCGTGAAGAGGCAAAAGAGAAATACGAAAGTTATCAAGAACAACAAACTGATGCGGAGCAACGTCTCACTCATGAAGGCAAACTGTCGGCGGAACAGCGCCAGGAACTGAAACGATTGTGGCGACAAGCCAGCCGGCTGTGCCATCCCGATTTAGTGGCGGATGAGTTTAAAGAGCAAGCGCATCAACTGATGGTTCAGCTCAATCAGGCCCGCCAACGTGGTGATTTCCCGGCGATCCATGCTTTATTGGCCAGTTTGATGCAAGGGCTAGAGCCGCTGATGGCCAGTGATGTTATTGATGACCTTGGCCGGTTGCGCCAGAAAATTGATCAGGTCAAAAAGCACATTGACACCCTCTTGCAGGAGCTGGACGCGCTGGACGCGGAAGAGTCATGGCGGCTCGCCACCTCTTTGCCGGATAAAGACCACTGGTTCACTGAGCAAGAGAATATGTTAGCCAAGACCCTGAATATTCTTGAACGGCAAGTCAAAGCCGCCGCCACGGTGTTGGGGTGACAGAAATATTATCCCTGTTATTCTTTATGATTGAGCATCATCACTATGCGCATTATTAAGTTCGTATTCATTCTCAAATAAGGTCATCCATGATGAAAGACAGTGAATATCAGCCACCGAAAGTATGGACAGAAAACCACGCCAGCGGCGGTGTCTGGTCTAAGATCAACCGCCCGACGGCGGGCGCCCGATATGAGGCTACCCTGCCCGTCGGCAAACACCCATTGCAGCTCTATTCCATGGGGACGCCGAATGGTCAGAAGGTCACTATTTTGCTGGAAGAGTTGTTGGCATTGGGCGAAACAGGGGCAGAATATGATGCCCATCTGATTCGGATCGGTGATGGTGATCAGTTCTCGAGCGGTTTTGTGGCGGTTAATCCGAATTCAAAAATTCCGGCACTGATGGACCATTCAACCACGCCGCCGGTCAGGGTGTTTGAATCTGGTGCCATTTTGCTGTATTTGGCGGATAAATTTGGCCATTTCCTGCCCCGCTCGGTGGCAGGACGAACCGAAGCGCTCAATTGGCTGTTCTGGTTACAGGGCGCGGCCCCGTATTTGGGCGGCGGCTTTGGTCATTTTTATCACTATGCGCCGGTGAAAATCGAATATGCCATCGACCGTTTCGCCATGGAGGCCAAGCGCCAGCTCTCGCTGCTCGATAACCAGCTGGCCACCCATGAATATATTGCCGGTGATGAATATTCCATCGCGGATATGGCTATCTGGCCATGGTACGGCAATTTGGTGCTGGGCTTGCAATATGAGGCGGGTGAATTCTTGGATGTGAAATCCTATACCCACCTGATACGGTGGACCGAAGCCATTGCTAAGCGCCCGGCAGTACAGCGCGGCCGTATCGTCAATAAAACCTGGGGCGAGCCAGCAGAACAGTTAGCTGAGCGCCATGATGCAGCGGATTTTGACCGTCTTATCAAGTAACTAACATCGCCCTCAAGTTTTGTTTTATCGCCTTGAGGGCGATTATTTTGTCAGGATGCCAGCCCGCCACCGCCGGCGTAGGGCGTTTTCCCGGCAATCTTCATAATCTCTGCCCCCAAGGTAACAAAAGGTGCGCGCCGACTGGCATAGATTATCCCGCCCGCTTTGGCCCGTACCGCTTGCACCGTATCGGTAATCGGGTCGATGATTTCCGCCACCGCCTCATCTTTTGCCACCCAGTCGCCCGGTTGACGTAATGGCACTAACAGACCACTGGCCGGGGCATTGACAATTTCCCCGGCGGCAAAAGGCAACATCATTACCTCGCGCGTGGGAATCTGTGCCGGCGGGCCGCTAATGGCCCGACGATATTGCAGATACTGATAAATAGCTTCGGCATCCGCACTGGCCAGTGCGTGATTGACATCCTGCTGCCCGCGTAATTCAACGGTCACGGCCATACAAGCGGGCGTCAACTGCGGATAGTGCGCTGCCAGCCGATGCCAAGGCAAGCCACAGGCCTCATCAAAGGAGCCGCCGCCGCTGTCTTGCGACAGTAGCACGGTGTCGATATGTAAAAAACGCGCGAGAATTTCCACCGCTGATTGCCAGGCCGGGTCGGCATACAAATGCAAAATGGCATTGTCATCGCAATGTAAGTCCAGCACCAAATCCGCATCACACGCCAGCATCAGTAAATGTTGGCGCAAGGCATCAACTTCACTGCGGGCGGGTAAAGCCTGTAATGCCTCGACCATCGCGCGGCGGATTTTTTGGCGCGTCGGCGGGGCTTCACTTAATGTACTCGGCTCCAACCGTTGCTGGGCCGCTTGGGCCAAATCAGGGAAATCGCGATTAAAATTACGCCCACTGACCAAATCAAAGCGGCCTATTCCACTGTGAAGTAGCACTTGCGCCATACCGACCGGGTTAGCGATGGGCACAATAATTATTTCACTCTGAATTTCTCCGCGCCGTTCCGCCTGACTCAGTAATCTTTTAAGATAATGTAATACCAGCATTCCGGGTCGTTCATCGGCATGTAGGCCAGCTTGTAGGTAAATTTTCTCGCCCACACCCGGTTGGCCGAAATGAAAACTGGTTAATTGACGCTGCCCACCTAGGGCATGTTCAGGTAACTTATGGTTATTGATTTTCATTGGACGTCCTATCTGTGGAAAAGAAACCCCGGCTTGACCGAATTGACAAAAAAATCCTGGAAATCCTGAGCCAGGATGGCCGTATCTCTTATCAAAAGCTGTCTGAGCAGGTCAATTTGACCGCCCGCCCCTGTCTGGAGCGGGTTCGGCTGCTGGAGCGCGCCGGTATTATTCGTGGCTACAGCGCCATAATTGCGTTGCCGGAACCCGAGCATGCGTTTGTTATCCAAGCGCAGATTGCTTTGGCTGACCATGGCCATTCTCAAGCCGCCTTTGAGCAAGAGGTACGCAAAACGCCAGAAGTGCTGGATTGCTGGCTGGTCGGGGGTAGCTTTGATTTTCTGCTGCGCATTGGTTGTCGCAATATGGAACATTACCGATTGCTGGCCGACACCTGGTTGACCAGCAAAAAATTCCGGGTGGATAAAATCGTCACCATCACCGAGTTACAGGCGATCAAGCGCGCCTGACGCGGGCTTGACCTACCAGATTCAATCATGGCGGGCAAAGGCCAGCCAGCGCCGTTCTGCACGTGAAAAGGCAAAAATTAAGACGAAAGTACACAGCAAATACAGCGCTGCTGCCATCAAAAACGGGATAAACGGCGAATAGGTGGCCGCATAGAAAGCCCGCGCCACGCCAGTGATATCCAACAGTGTGACGGTGCTGGCCAGGGAGGTGGCATGCAGCAAGAATACCATTTCATTATTCAGTGCCGGAATGCCCCGGCGCAGTGTCGCCGGTAGCACCAAACGACGAATGATTTGCCATTGACTCATACCGAATGCCTCGCCCGCCAGCCACTCTTGGCGCGGGAACGTTATCATCATGCCGGCCAATAACTCCGCGACATACGCACTGGTATTGAGCACTAAAGCCAGGGTGGCGCAGAACGTCGCATCACGGAACAGCAACCAAAACGGTTGCTCGTCCTGCCAGCCCAACTGCACGATATCAAACTGCGAAAGACCATAATAAATCAGCATTAATTGCAGATAGAGCGGCGTGCTGCGAAAGAAATAAGTCACACTGCGGATCAGCCAAGCCAGCGGGCGTGGGCCGAATGCTTGGCCGATGGCCATAAGCAATGCCAGCAATAAACCGGGCACCACCGACAATAAAAATAATTTGGCCGTCATGGCTAAGCCGGTGGTGTCAGAGCCGTCGCTGTATAAGAATGTTGGCACCGCTTCCAGTACGGTTTGCAGATTCATCCGCGCGCCCTCGCCGCAGTAGAGGTTGATAGCGCATAGCGCCGTGCCAACAGACTAAAGCCCCAACTGGACAGCGCGGTGATGACCATATAAATCAGCGCCACCAAGAAGTAGAACAAAAACGGTTTTTGCGTCGCGCGCCCGGCTTGTTCCGCCAACCACACCATATCTTCCAATCCGAGAATGGATATCAGGGCCGAGGCTTTCATCAAGCCGAGCCAGTTATTATTGATGCCAGGAATGGCAAAACTCAGCATCTGCGGCAGCATAATACGGCGGAAGATTTGCCCCGGGCGCATGCCGTAAGCCACCGCCGCTTCTAACTGGCCGCGATCCACGGTTTGAAAAGCGCCGCGGAAGGTTTCGGTGTAATACGCGCCAAAGACGATGCCGATGGCCAGCACCCCGGAAATAAAGGTATTAAAGCGCACCGGCCCAAGCCCCAAGAGGCCGAGAACACCATTAACCAGCATTTCGCCACCAAAAAACAGCAGCAGCATAATCACCAGCTCAGGAATGCCGCGCACCAAGGTGGTGTAGCCCGTCGAGATCCAACGCAACCACGCCGGGCCAAAAAGCTTGATGACCGCATTGATAAGGCCGAGTACCAGTGCCACGGCCAGTGATAGCAGCATCACACACAGCGACAACCCTGCTCCCTGAGCCAATATCGGCAAATAGTCGATGACCATTATTGACCTCCCGAGGCGGACCAATAACCACTGGGCATCGGTGTCAACGCCCGGTGGTCGCAAAAATCACGGCAAGCAATCAATTGCCGTAAATATCGAAACTAAAATACTTTTTCTGGATGGCGTCATAGGTGCCATCGGCACGAATCGCTTTAAGTGCGCCATTGAGGGCATCGCGCAGTGCCGGGTTATCTTTACCCACGGCGATACCGACATCAGAGGAGATAGTCTCGTCCTGAATCACCGGGCCGGCAAACGCAAATTTCTGCCCGCGCGGGGTATCAATGAAGCTGCTGGCGGCCTGAATGTTATCTTGCAGCGAGGCATTAATGCGCCCTGACATCAAATCCAGATACACATTATCTTGGTTGGCATAAGAGACAATTTTCACCCCCTGCCCACCCCAATGTTTTTTCGCGTAAGTTTCATGGATAGAGCCGGTCTGAACCCCCACGGTTTTCCCTTTGAGGCTGGCAACATCAGGTTGTAATGGGCTGCCTTTGCGCGCCACTAACTGTGCAGCACTGCGGTAATAGCGGTCAGTAAAATCAACTTCTTTTTTGCGCTCATCAGTAATGCTCAGTGAGGCAATAATGGCATCAAACTTATGCGCGTTCAGGGCCGCAATCATACTTTCAAATGGCTGTTTGACGAAAACGCATTTGGCATGCAGGTTGGCACATAAGGCATTGGCGATATCAATATCAAAGCCGGTTATCTCGCCGTTGGGTGCGAGCACATCAAAAGGTGGATAGCCGCCATCCACGCCAAAGCTGATAGTCTCTAGCGCCTGAGCCGCCACTGGCGCGGAAAGTATCAAGCCAGTCAGTAATGCCGCTATGGTCTTTTTCATGATGTTGAACCCCGATGTTGGCCAGCCATCGCTGGCCGTGAGAAACAAGAAATCGTTAGAAACGAAGTGAGAGGCAGGTTAAGCCGCCATCCATTTTTTTAAATTCGCTGGTGTCAAGCTGCACAACCGGCATTCCCAGCTGTTCAATCTGCGCTAATGTAGCAGGATAACCTTGCGGGGTAATCAGCGTGTCATTGATCCATAAGGTATTACCGGCATAGGATTCGGCTTGCGGAATCACAATAGTATTAAAGGCCGCAAAGGCCGGATGGTGCTGATAATCTTCTGTCAGCAATAAGGTATTGTGGCCCACATAATTAACAATCGATTTCAGGTGTAACCCGGCACTCACTTCAATCGCCGTCACACTGTAGCCGTAGCGCCCCACCGCCGCAGTAAATTGGCGAATGCCCTCGGCATCAGTGCGCGACGTCAGCCCGATGAAAAATTGTTTATCAACCAATAACACATCACCGCCATCCAGATGCCCATGCTGGTTCATGCGAAAAACCGGGCGGTCAGTCAACAGCGGCGCAATGGTGTCCACTTCCCCCTGGCGGCTCGGCGCACCGGGGTGGGTTATCACCGCCAGTTCTGGCATGATGACCGCGGTATCTTCGACAAAGTGCGCATCGGGGAAGTCCGACGCCGCAGGCAGGATGGTGACTTTCAGGCCCAGACGCAGCAAGGTGTCCACATAGGCCAGAAATTGTTGCCCGGTGGCGGCAATATCCGGTGCGCCCAGTTGGGCAGTGGTTTGGCCGTGACCGCAGGTATCCGCAGGAAGTCTGGCAATGGCTTGAGTAAAGTGCATAAGCGGTTCTCATGATTGGGGGCGAAACTATTAATCTGATTATTAAACAGATACTGTCACCAATCAGGTTGAATAAGCCCACTTCGGCTATACATTTGCGCTGTATATGGTCAGTCAGGCGACCTATTCCGCTGTCACGCATGACTGAACTGTCGGTCGCCAGCAGCTTTAGTTATATACTGAATGCTATGATACAAGCTGTTGATATTGACCTAACCAAGGGCGTCAAATGAAAAAATTAACTCTCGTGCTGCTAGCCTGCTTACTGGTGGCCTGTGCCAATACTGGCCACGTCGGGGTGAGTGGCGGTTCGAGCGGTATATCCAGTATCAGTATTGGCACCGGCGTTCGTCGGTAAACTGGCGGGCCTGGCCCCTTTATCGCGAATTTAACGGCCTTTTAGCGGCGGAATATCAGGCGAAAAGCGCGCTGAAATAGCATCGCGCTCATAGCCTTGGCGCTGGGTTAAAATGGAATACAATTCAGGGCGGCGGCCATAGATCCAACGCCGTCCGGTGCTCAGTGGAATCAAACTGAGATCTAACTCGGCGCAGACCATAGCGTCTGCCGCGACCCAGGTTTCATTGATAATGCGGCCATAGGGATCCAATATCATGGCATTGCCGGTGCGAACTTCATCATCATCGGCTCCAATACCATTGCTGAACAGAATAAATAGGCCATTATCATGCGCCCGAGCCGGTAGCCAACGCATTAACCATTCGCGGCCATTTATCCCGCGGATCGCCGCAGTCATTTCCGCTGGCCTTTCAGCACGTTGCTGCCAAAGATCAAGTGCAATCGGCTTCATACCATAAGGGCTGCGGGAGTGAGTTCCGCCAGTTTGATGCGGCGCTAATAATATATCGGCACCGAGCAAGGTGGTGGCACGAACATTCTCGACCAAATTATTATCCCAGCAGATAAGAATCCCGACTTTTACCCCCCATGGCGTAGCAAACACCGTGTAAGAATCACCGCTGCTAATGGCTGGATGTTCAAAAGCATGCAACTTGCGATGGGTGTGATAACTGCCATCTGGCATGCAGGCCACATAGGCATTATACAGTCGCCCATCATCAGCCAGTTCAATCAGCCCGACACCAATCAACATTTGATGTTTCACGGCTAAAGCCCGCACTAAAGCAATGGATGGGCCACTTTCAATAGGCTCAGCCAGCGCTGTCACTTGTGGCGCAGTCAATTTAGGCACATGCCAATATCCGGTAATACACATCTCCGGGAACACCAATATGTTGATATTTTGCCCGGCGGCCTGCTCAATAAACTTCTCAATAACGAACAGGTTATAGGGCTTGTTGTTGGCCTGATGCTGGAATTGCACGGTTGCTGCACGTATCAATGATGACTCAGTCATACTCTTCTCCCGGATGCCCACTGTTGATTTTTACTATTGCTATTACAGCAGCCGTATTGATAACTTTATAATGAATTATTTTCCTTTATTGATTACCAATGGGAATGAAAATATGAATATTAAGTTGCTGAAAGCCTTTGTGATGCTGGCACACAAAGGCCACTATGGTGCTGCCGCACAGGCCCTTTGTGTGACACAACCCGCCCTGACCAAGCAAATTAACTTATTGGAATCAATGCTTAATATTCACTTATTCAGCCGCGGCCGCCATGGTGCCGTGCTGACCCCCAGTGGGCAACAATTACTGGCCGAGGCGGAGAAAACCGTCAGTCAATCTGACGGTTTTTTGCAACGCGCGGCCCGAGTGTCCCGTGGCGCGGAGGGGTTTATCGCGATAGGATTTGGCTTGTCGACTTTTTATCTGGCCCCCCACTGTATCGCGCAATTTAGGCAACAATTCCCGGCGATTGCCATCACATTAGAAGATATTCCCTCCACCCAACAATATGCATTATTAACCACCGGTGAATTGCAAATAGGCTTTGTTCGCCGGCCCGCAAAAGCGCCATTGGCATATTCCCCTTTATTTGAAGACCGCTTGGTATTAGTGACCCCGTCAGATAATGCATTTTCTGTTGATGAGTGGTTAAAACATTTGCCATTACTGCGTTTATATACTGAACGCGGGAGTGGATTAAATGCGCAAATCGACCTTTTTTTACAGCAAAATCAACTGTATGCCGCGCAGACACAAGAAGTCGAGGATATCCAAACCATATTGGCGCTGGTGATTGCCGGCATCGGCGTGGCGCTATTACCCCAGAGTGTGGTGCATATCGCACCATCTGGCATGCATATTCTTCCACTCAGCGGGCATCACCTCAATTGGCAAGTGGGCATCGCCTGGAATAGTGCCATTGAGGATTTAGTGCGGGATAATTTTATTCAGACGGTGAGCCGTGAATCACTGACAAAATATCGCCCGATACTTTGCCAGTGATGGCGGAGAATATTAACGGAACGGCGGCTCGTTAAAGGTGCGTAATTTACGTGAATGCAGTTGGTCACCTTCCGCACGCAGTAAATCTATCGCCCGAATACCAATCTGTAAATGTTCGGAAATTGCGCCTTCATAGAAATGGTTGGCTTGCCCCGGCAGTTTTATTTCGCCATGCAATGGTTTATCTGAAACACACAGTAATGTGCCGTAAGGCACTCTGAATCGATAACCCTGTGCCGCAATAGTGGCGCTTTCCATATCAACGGCCACCGCGCGACTGAGGCTAAAACGCCGGGCGGAGGCAGAAAAACGCAATTCCCAGTTACGATCGTCGGACGTGACCACGGTTCCGGTACGCAACCGCTGTTTAACTTCCACGCCCGGCATGCCACTCACGGCTTTGGTGGCGTCATATAACGCGCGCTGGACCTCAGCAATGCTCGGGATCGGGATATCCGGCGGCAGCACCGCATCCAACACATGGTCATCGCGTAAATAAGCATGCGCCAATACATAATCGCCAATCGCCTGACTTTCACGCAAACCGCCACAATGCCCTATCATCAACCACGCGTGCGGCCGCAGCACCGCCAGATGGTCACAAATAGTTTTGGCATTGGATGGGCCAACCCCAATATTCACCAGCGTAATACCGTGCCCGCTCTCGGCGATGAGATGGTAAGCCGGCATTTGGTGTTTTTTCCACGCCAGATCCGATGTGGTCTTCTCTGGATCCGCATTGTCCGCGGTTATATAGCTGCCACCGGCGCAAGATAAGGCGGTGTAAGGGCTGGCAGGGTCAAGGATTTGCTCGCAGGCCCAACTGACAAACTCATCAACATAGCGGCTGTAATTGGTAAACAAAATATAGGGCTGAATATGTTCAGCTGGCGTGCCGGTATAGTGTTTAAGCCGGGCCAGTGAAAAATCCGTGCGCAATGCATCAAAATGCGAGAGCGGGAAATCAGCACCGGCAATATCAATGCCGTCAGTGATGTCATCGCCGATTTTGGCCAGATCAGTGGTCGGGAAATGCTGGGCCAGCCCGGCGGTCATCGAGCGGTCAAGAATCAGGTCGGAGCCATCAATAACAAAGGGATACGGCATTTCTTGCTGTGACGGTGTCACTTCGAACACCGCACCATACTCCGTTTCAAGCAAGGTCAGTTGCTCGGTAAGATATTCGCTAAATAATGCGGGCCGGGTAATGGTGGTGCTGTATTGGCCGGTGCGTGCGAAACGCCCGTAAGCACGCGTGCGCTGATGGTCACGAAAACGGCCATCCCAACTGACACTGAGCTGTGGATACGAGAATAAGCCTTTCGCCCGGTCACCCACATCCGGCAACGCACCGTCCCGAATATAAGCACTGATAGCATCACGCAAGGCCGTGAGCGCCGCCTCGTATAATGCTTCCAGTTTTTCTATCGCCGCAACGGCCGAGAGATGGGGGGTCGCTTGTGATTGATTCAAGGTATCTCCTTTCAATACGTGTAAGGCGGTGAATAGCAAATAAACAACGTACCATTTTGGCACTTATTCCCGCGTTTGATTCACTCTTATTAACATTAAAATAGTCACTGTCGCAGATAACACTTTATTTTCTGCTTTGAAAAGGTCTCTTTTGCGTGGCGAAATCATTTTTACGCAGTGGTAGTTTGGACGATATTCTGGCGTTGGGCGAGAACGGGCAACCGGTTTATGCTTGCGCACTGCAGATTAGAGAGGCATTGCGCCTGAAGCAACAGCAACATATCGCGGATTGTCTGGCCATTCCTCAGCTCAATGAGCAAGGAGACCGCATTGACTGGTATACCCCGATTGCGGGGAAAGTGACCTCATGGCTGGCGGCCAGCACCACAGAGCGAAAATCCGCCATAAAGCAACTGTCTGCCTGCCTGTCCAGTGCCAATGAATTATGTCAGCGCGCGCAAGAATCAGATAACGCCGCCCAGCGGTTATTAGGGGTGTTGCTGGCTAAAGCCATGCAGTTTCCCGACCAGAATCATGTCTACCTCGTGGCTGGCAAGCCGGTACTGACCTTCTGGGGCTTTGTCAGTCAGGATCAAAAAACGCGCAGTGACCCACTTGATTGTTTACGACAAACCGCTGAAGCTATTGAGCCGACTTTCACCCCCCTGAGTGCGCCAGCGCTAGCCCCCGTCACCGCCGCGGTGGAACCGGCACCACAAGCCGACATTGCCCCTGCAATACCCGTCACGACGGTGATAACCTCAGCCGCGCCACTCAGCACAGAAAAGCCCAGAGCCCGATGGTGGCGATTAAGCTGGATATTGCCGGCGCTGGCCTTGATCATCGCCTTAATCGTGCAGTTCAGTGGGGGCATGCCAGAAACCGCGCTGGCGGCTCCCGAGCCGAAACCGGCGGCTGAGAATAAGGCCGAGCCTGCCCCAGCGGGGCCAGAAACCGCGCCAGTGCTGAGCCGCCCGGCCCGCAAAATTATACCGCCCACCATTGCGCCGCAACTGCCATTGGATAACGCCACCGTCACACCACCCACCCCGGCCGTCGCCGAACCGGTTGTCGAGCTCAGCGCAACACAGCTGAAAAGTGCGCTAATACTGCCGCCCGATGCGGTAAAAGTGGGGTCAACCACATTCCTTAATGGCCATTGGCGCGTCAGCCCGGATATTAAAGCCGCCCAAACCGGGAGAGCCCCGAGCCTGAAATATCAGATTAAACAGGGTAAAGGCACGGTCAAAATTACCCATGGTGACAATGTTACCTGCCAGGCCAATATTACCGCCGGGCTAATGAAATCGGGCAATTTGGTGATTAACAGCCGCTATCGAGCACAGTGCAGTGATGGTTCAAAATATCAAATGCCAGAGATCGTCTGTAAGCAAGGCGTTAGCGGTATTGCTGATTGCAAAGGCCGCTACGATGCCAATACAACACTTCCCATGACGATGAAGCGTGAGAGTAAATAATATTATGCTGGCAACGATCACTGATTATAAACAGAGCATCACCCTGATTCAGAATAGTGGCATTCAGTTTCTGGACTTTGCATTAACACCGCAATTAGATGCCGAGCTGGCGAATAAATTTGTGCGCAAAAGTGCCAATGGCCCGCTATTGCGCCTCAATTACCAGCAACATAATGGTAAATATTCGCTCTTGGTGCCCGGAGCGGCCCCAGAGATTGTTAAACCGGAATTTAGTTTTCCCTTGGCGCAATCCCTGAAGCTGCTGAATAAGATTTGGCTGCCCTTGCCTTTTCTGCGTTTTAATCCACCGCGCTCCTTCGTCAATGGGCCAGATAATTGGGCCAGAGTGCAAATTTTAGTGTTGGATAACCCAGACCAAGATGGCAATACTTTGCGAGTCACGTTGGCCTTTGACACTCAAGTTTATGCTGAGGGTCATGCCAACGAATATTTGGCCCCGAATGAAAATGACATCAAAAGCGGATTAAGTTTCGCCTTGGCCTACCACAATGAAGAATTAGCTGAGTTTCTTGATTTGACTTGGGTGGATGGTTGGCTGCGGGAAGTCTTTATTCAGCAAGCTGGCGAGCAGGAAGAGCGCACCGCGCGCCATATTAGTGCTTCACTGCGCGAATTTGAATATCAAGCCCACTATCTTAATGTGCTGGAATTACTGGGCAGCCAAGTGGGTGTACCTGAAATCAAAATCAAGACCAGTACATTGCAAGAGCCAGCAGTGAATGTTGACCTTATTCTGGATGTCGGGAACTCACATACCTGCGGTATTTTGGTGGAAGACAGCAGCGATGAAAGTCATGGTCTTAAACAAACCTATGAATTGCAAATTCGCGATTTGAGCGAGCCTCACTATCTCTATAACGAATTATTTGATAGCCGGGTTGAGTTCGCCGCCGCGAAATTCGGCAAGCAGAACTTTTCCGTTGAAAGCGGCCGTGATGATGCCTTTATCTGGCCATCAATTATCCGCGTTGGCCGTGAAGCCAGCCGCATGGCGTTACACCGCTTGGGGAGCGAGGGGGCGACCGGTATCTCCAGCCCACGTCGTTATCTGTGGGATGAAGAAATGTATCCCCCTGGTTGGCGCTTTAATGGCAGCGCAAACCCAGCGACACCGGAGCCGCTCGCCACGGCATCGCCGCTGACAAATCTGGTCAATGATGAAGGCCAGCCGCTGTATAGCCTGCCGGTGGATGAGCGATTGCCGGTATTTTCGCCGCATTATAGCCGCAGTTCATTAATGACATTTATGCTCTCTGAGCTGTTAGCCCAGGCGCTGATGCAGATTAACAGTGCGGCCCAGCGCTTGAAAATGACCCATGCCAACGCCCCACGGCAATTACGGGCCATTATTCTGACTTTGCCGTCCGCAATGCCAAAACCCGAGCGCGATATTTTCCGCCAGCGGATGAATGAAGCTATTGCTCTGGTCTGGAAATCAATGGGTTGGCATCCGACTGATGATAACTTTGTCTCTGAAGCCGACCGCGCTAAAAGCCAGGTGCCCGTCCCTAGCGTCCAAATGGAGTGGGACGAGGCCACCTGTGGTCAGATGGTTTATCTGTATAACGAAACGCAAGTTAACTTTGGTGGCCGAACTGCCGCTTTTTTTGCCAGTATGGCGCGGCCGGACAAACAACTCGATGCCGGAGAAACTGCCGGGAAAACCTTGCGTATTGCTTCAATTGATATTGGCGGCGGCACAACAGATTTGGCTATCACGCAATATTGGCTGGATGATGGCATGGGGAATAATGTCAAAATCAGCCCTCGCCTGCTATTTCGCGAAGGGTTTAAAGTCGCAGGCGATGATATATTGCTCGATGTTATCCAGCTTTATATTTTACCCGCGTTGCAGGCCTGGCTTAAAAAAGCGGCGGTGGCCAATACTGATATTCTGATGGATAAATTGTTCGGCAATGATGGCCGAATGGATGGTCAATCAGCACTGCGCCAGCAAACCACGCTACAGATATTTATGCCCATAGGACACGCCATTCTTGCCGCCTATGAACGTTTTGACCCACTGGATATTAGCGCAGAAATAGACGCCAGTTTCGCTGAGTTATTATCCCAGCGCCCCACGGCAAAAGTATTGGAATATATCAACAGTGAAATCCAACGCGAATTGCCCGCCGAGGCGGGTGAATTTGATATTTTGCACGTGCCATTGGTGTTGAAATTAAGTCAATTACACGGCGAGTTTTTATCTCACCGCATGAGTATTACGCAAAACCTGCGCTCGCTGTCCGAAGTGGTGTCACTTTATCACTGTGATGTGCTGTTATTAACCGGCCGCCCTTCGCGCTTCCCGGGGATTCAAGCATTATTCCGCCATCTGCAACCGCTGCCCAATAACCGTATTATCTCTTTGGATGGATACCATACCAGCGATTGGTATCCTTTTAATCAACAAGGGCGAATTGATAATCCTAAATCGACGGCCGCAGTAGGGGCGATGCTGTGTTTATTGTCACTGGATTTACGCCTAGCCGGTTTTTACTTTAAAGCCGGTGATTTTCAGCCCTATTCGACCATACGCTATCTCGGGATGTTAGACAGCCGCGAGACCCTGACTGATGACCATGTTTATTACCGTGATATTGATCTGGACGGCGCTGATTTCACCCTGCCAGCCGATACGCGTTTTCAGGTAAGAGGAACATTATGCTTAGGATTCCGCCAGCTTGATAATGACCGCTGGCCAGCATCTCCCCTTTATACTTTGTCGATTGTGGATCAAGAACTGGCACGAAAAGTCGCCGGTGACAGTGCGTTGCATGTCAGATTGAAACTGGCCAGTACGGTTAAGCTGGCTAATGATAAAACCGTCATGGATAAACACAGTCGCCCGGCACGTTTTGAGATAGCGGATGCCGTGCTGCAAGATGGCAGCCGTGTGCCATTGCATCATTTGCGTCTCAAACTAAACACATTAGCCAGCAATGGTTCAGCATCAACCCATTATTGGATTGATAGTGGGAGTGTATTTAAAAAATGACATCATTAACTCACCGCCAGCTTAATGACCAGCTGCAACAAGTGACTCAAGGTATTGATCAAGCGATTGATTGGATTAACCATACCCGCCAGCATGCCGTCCGTCTGGATACCGAAGCCGACCCATTGCTGGTCAAGCTGCGCCGTCATCGTCACCAAGCGCGCTATTTGTCTGAGATGGCGTTAGCCCCGATGGGTATCGGTTTTATCGGGCAATCCTCAGGCGGAAAACAGCATCTGATTGCGGCCTTGATTGCTGATGAATATGGGCAATTGACCACCACGCTGGCGGGAAAAACCCTCAATTTCTGGCAGCAGATCAAACCTGGCTATCAATCCTGTGGGTTGGTGGTCCGTTTTAGTCATCAAACGGCGATAAATCACGCCAGCCATCCGGTACAGCTGGCGCTGCTCAATGAAGTGGATATGGCTAAAATCGTGGCGGGTGCCTATCTACAGGATAATCCGCCAGACATCCGTCAGCATTCACTGGATGAGCAGCATATTGCCGAGCATCTACAACAATTGGTGATGCGCAAGCAGCCGCTGGCCATGGCCGGAGTCACCAGTGATGATGTCATCAGTCTTTGGGATTATTTAGTGCGCCATGACGCCGTGCGCCAAAAGTATTTGGCGGCGCATTTCTGGCCTATCGCGGTGGAATTGGCCCCTTATTTAACCATTGATGACCGTGCTATTTTATTCTCACTTTTGTGGGCAGAGTCGGCGCCACTGACGGATGCTTATCGCCATTTTGCCTATACTTTGCAGCACTTAACTGGCGCATCGCGATTGCTGGCCCCGCTTAGCTTGTTAGTTGATGATATGTTGCTGCCGGCTAATGGCATCATGAATGTTACCGCACTTAACTATCTCAACACCGCGGCGGATAGCCAGATACAAGTGCTGCCGCTGAAAGACAGCCAGGTCGGCGCCCCCGTGACAGTGTCACTGGCGGAGTTAACTCTCCTGTCGGTTGAGTTACAGATCCCCCTGCCCAAATCTGCGGCAGAAAATGCCTTTGCAGCCACTGATTTATTGGACTTTCCCAATTTTAGCGACGTGTTCACAAGCCCGACGCCCCTTGAGCCTGCGCCATATGCATTGGCCTCGTCATTATCACTGGCCAAGAATGCCTATTTACTTGAGCGCTATACCGAGCAGCAACAAATAAACTTGTTGTTGGTGTGCAATGCCGCCAGCAGCCGTGCCGATGTCAAAACCGTGGGCAAAGCCCTCCATTATTGGGTTAAACAGTCTCAGGGCGAAAATACCCCGGTGCGCTCACGGCGCAATCCGGGGCTTATCTGGGCGTTGACACCTTTTGACCAGCGGATAACTTCAGCTGGCGCGAAAAACCATGACGAAGCGGTACAGCGCTATGTCGGCCACCCCGGTGATAGCTGGGGCAGCTTGCTGGCACTAGATGCGCGGGGTATTGAGCGCATGGTGACTTATCTGAGCCAAGAAATTCGCCGTGATATTAAGGCGGAACGGATAGCTGAACAACTGAGTGAGCTACAACGTGATCTGACTGACAATGTGCTGGCGGGCTGGGCTCAGCCTGGCAGTCATGAATTACAGCAAAAACAGCGCATCGCCGAAACGCTACTCAAAGCATTACAAACCCGCACCGGCCTGCATGGCGAGCTGTTAGAGCGCTTATTACCGTCGCGTGATGAGTTGCGCGCCCTCTATTTGCAGCAGCCAAATCGGGCGGTGGAGATAACCGCTGCCACGGCGATAAATAATAATGAGTCATTCAGTATTGGGGTTGATATCGACTTATTTAGCGACCAACCTTTATCTCCAGCGCGGCCAGGCGCGCAGGCAATCGCCACCGGCGGCGATTATGAGGCGCAGTATGCCGCCAATGTGCAACGTTACTGGGTTAATCACCTGCGGCAGCTACCGGATAACAGCCCACTCATTGCGCTATTGGGCATCACCAAACCCACTCTTGAGTTACTGGTGGCTGAGTTAATCACCGCCAGCATCAGATTGGATATCACCGGGCAATTGGTCACAATATTGGCCGATAATGAGCAAGTGGGTTTGCATCGTGATATTAAAGCTGAGCGCCAAGTGTCGCGCGCCCTGACCGTATTGGGAGATTTCACTGCCTGGTTGGGATTCTTGCAAATCACTGAAGCCCAGCGGCCAGACAGCCGAATTAATCGCGGCTATAAAATTTTTGCTCAACCGCCCACATCAACCTCTCCTTTGGGGGCATCTCAGCGCCTGACTAAACTGGCCCTCACACCGACGAATAATACCGCATTTTATATTTATGACTGGCTAGTGGGTTTAGGGCAAATGATTATTCACAATGAGGGCTATTCGGCCAGCACTGAAATCACTGAACAGCAACGGCAACATTTAGCCGCGATACTCGCTTTGGTCAAGCCCACTGATACTCATTAAGCTCACCGCCACTGTGTATTCCTGAATACACAGTGGATGCATTGCAGGTATGCCAGACAGCGGCTTTTTATACAGGCGGAGCCTGATCGGTATAAAGACAATTAACAGATAATGGCGCTGACACATGACCATCCCTCCCAAGGGATATAATCAGTATGCCGCAATGAAGAGTGCGCGCTGACGGGTTACTCACCGCAGGCTAACCAGCAATTATACCCTCAGTATGATAATTGATCACTATTGTTAAAAGTCTAACTCTAGCGTTCAGAGCAGTACACATGGGGCATTGTTCGAGTCGAAATATAATAACTTCCGTTACGACTTTTAGTGAAGAAAGCCGCCATAGGATGACCATCGACGAAATAAAATTTAGATAGCATCAGATCTGCAAATAAAGACTCACTCACATTATTCGTTTCAGTCACCCAGTTTTTTTTCGATGTTAATAACAAATCATCATTAACCTCGGTGACATCAAAAAAAGTTCTACGACTTACCGTGCCTACTTTTTCATGGTTTTTATAAACAACACCATCAATATAGACAATTCCATTTTTATTATTCATGGAAAACTCGACCATAAGTTTTGTTGTGAGCCCCAATTCTTCTCTATGAATGGTAAGATTCGCATTACAATTAATAATATCAATTTTATCATGTCTAAATTTTAGCAGTAAAAATGAAAGCAAAAAAACAAATACGATAGACAGCATTATTTTTAATATCAGATGAATTTTATTCGAAAGAGCAACATCGTTTATCAAAGTAAAACCTTATTGTTTGAAGTTAACTTATTCTCACTTCCATTTAAAAATAGTGATTCTTATTCTTTTTAATCCACCGGTAAAAATCTTGATTATTCATAACATTTATCTTCCTCATAACATTTCGTTTGTGAGTGCTAATGGTTTTCTCACTTAGATTCAACAATATAGCCGCTGTCTTCGTGGTAATCCCATTATAAAAAAATTTGCAAATTTTTATTTGAGTTGGCGTTAATTGAATAGTTTCATGACTATTATTGGGGGCACTATACTGGTGACCATGCTTTTTCATTTTGGCGATTACAGATTCAACTTTACGGATTAATTGATGACTACTGTCACTCCTAAAAAGTACAACTTCTGAAACCAGTTCTTTTACCATATGTTTTTTTTCCCTAATTTTGAGAATCACACTGACATCCTCAAAAAAGGATATAGTGATAAAGTCATCATCAGTTTCATTGCCCAGGTTGGTAGCCTTAACCAATAAACAAGCCTTAAGGTGGTTTTTAAATATATGATACAACCCATGCGAAAAAAATTTATCGTGGTCAGATATAGTTATCATGCAGCGCATAAAAATAGACTCTAAAAAATTAGGACGACAATTAAAACACAAGCTAAATAACAATATAAATCATAAGGTCTTAATAAAAATTAATTAATGAAATTATGCAGATAGGGCCATATCAAAGCGCTTCAAGAACAGCATAACCCATTGAAATAAAAATAAATTATGTGGTTTTTTTATGGGGATTTTACAGCAACTGTGGGAGGCGGATGGGCTTTAGTTGAGCGAAATTTAGCCCAGTTAAGACTTGGTTAATATTCAGAATAATGAATATAACCTTAAAAAGAACAAATAAAGGCATGGAATCTAGAAAAAATGCTTAAATATCACAGTTTGTCATAGTCAAAATCACGGTGACGTTTAAGCAGAGTAGCCAATAAACTAATCCTTATTGCACAGAAAACTTGCCACGCCATTAGACTCAATAATATAGTTATTATCGTTAACTCTATAAATGGAAATTAAGAGGTTACTCCCGATTTGAGACATAAAGTTAGGTAGCATCTGCTCAAGATTAGTTCGGCTCACTTCGTCTGAAAGACTAATTTCAATACCAGTAAAAGTCAGAATGGTTTTATTATCAACATCAGAGATATTAAATAGTGTCTTCCTGGTTAATTGATATGGTATGTTATTGTTAGTCACAATTCCGTTTATTATCATATAACCATTTTTGTTATATAGGTTTATTTCAATGTTGGACTTTATGTTAAAATCTTTACTATATGTATAATGCAAGCCATGGCAATTTAGTTTTTTATTGTTGTTATCCACTAAAAAGTAAGCATAAGCAATAGCGGAAACAATCATGATGACTGATATGAAAATCAGTAGTATGTATTTAGTATTTAACTTCATTAAAACCACCATGATTAATGAATATTTCAGTTCTACAATTATTCTTCTTACTGTAGTTAACTTCAAACTCACAAGAAATGACTGATATTGTAGGGTGTCTTATTGTATGGTTTAAGTAAATGTAGGGGTAAGTATTACATTCTAATGATTGGGCACTGAGAAACGCATTGACTTTCTCCTGATTTTCTAAGTTATGTAATTCAGTGCTGGTGAAGATACTGCACCCATCAATTTTTGATAAAAAGGTGAAGTTTTTAGGATAATCAAGTATACGTTTAGGAATACTTTTATGAATAAAATAAAATACAGCGCCAAAGAAAATTAATACCAATGCAAACAGCAATACTATATTATATATTTTATAGCTATTTTTGGTTGCTGACTTTTCATCTTGTTGCTCAGGGGCACTATTCTCGAGAATAACTTCAGCGACCTCATCTTCAGGATCAATATTGACTTCGCATTCTGCAACTTGAGTGACCGTAAAGATAAAACCTTTTCCTCTGACAGTCGTGATGGTTTCACCAGATAACCCGATATCTTGCAATGCCTTACGTAACAATGAAATGTTCTGATACAGAGTGTTCGGTGTGACATTCACACCATTGTCACCCCAAGCAATTGAATACAAATCACTTTGCGATATGATCAAACCAACTCTATTAACAAATGCCTCTAGTAATTGTGCTGTTGGCACGTTGATCTTAATGCGAGCCCCCGAAGAGGATGAAAGGATACCACTTTCAGGGTAAAATGTAATATTATCATTTATAGTATAACATTTACTCATGCCAATTATTTCCAATGATACGTATCAAAAATTTATTATAGATAGTCAGCAATAATAATCAATAAAAGAGAACATTGCGATGGCAAATCTACCAAGAATTAGCAGTTCGTCACAAAGGTTAATCTGACTCGGATGGAACAACGACGAACTAGGATTCTCACCACAACTTGAAATAACGGCGAGTGTGTTTTTCATAAATATTCTATTTTCATCTCGTTCCGATGATTGTACATTCCCTTATAGTTAAGTAGGTGAAATTTGTTCGGCTTTTATATACCGAACTATCGCCATTGCGTTAAAACTCAGCAGCAGTAGAAAGAATGGAGAATAAATAACCGGCTGCCAAGTAATGACAGCCTGTTATTAGTATTATCTCGATAAACCTAGTCTAAGCTATCGTTTGGACGAATCAGTTGTCGGGTGTTTGATCCAACCTGACGATGTACCATCATCTTTAGGTAAATTGCCAATAAAACTGCCATCCTGTTTCGAGCCTGGGTAACTTGGGCTTATATGATTTGGATTGCTTTCTACCGGTGATTTAACCGAAGACACTGGTGTTTTAGACGGCGCTGTAGGCTGCCGAATCTCGGATGGTTTAGGGTAGGATATTGGTTCAGCTCCTGTGGTGGTTTTTTTGATCCACTGAGAAGAGTTTTTATCATCTTTAGGTAAATGACCTTTGAAATCACCCCCCAATTTAGAGCCCGGATAACTAGGGCTCATATGATTTGGCCTCTCCTCTCCTTTCACTGGTTTTGATGGACGATTCTTTGGTGCTGTCGGTTTATCCGTTTCTACCGGCTTGGTTTTCGGCGGTGTCGGTTTATCCGTTTCTGCCGGCTTGCTTTTCGGCGGTGTCGGTTTATCCGTTTCTACCGGCTTGGTTTTCGGCGGTGTCGGTTTATCCGTTTCTACCGGCTTGGTTTTCGGCGGTGTCGGTTTATCCGTTTCTGCCGGCTTGGTTTTCGGCGGTGTCGGTTTATCCGTTTCTACCGGTTTGGTTTTCGGCGGTGTCGGTTTATCCGTTTCTACCGGTTTGGTTTTCGGCGGTGTCGGTTTGTCCGTTTCTACCGGCTTGGTTTTCGGCGGTGTCGGTTTATCGGTTTCTGCCGGCTTGGTTTTCGGCGGTGTCGGTTTGTCCGTTTCTACCGGCTTGGTTTTCGGCGGTGTCGGTTTGTCGGTTTGCGCCGCAGTGGTTTTCGATGGTTTGGATGTATTGCTATTTTTTGCCGGTTTATTTGAACTCGATAAACTGCCAGCAGTAAATGAAATACTATTTGATGCGGTCACTTTATCCACATTCACTTGAGAAAGTGTTTCACCATCGGTATTCAATTCACCTTGTACATTTCCGTTAATATTACCAACATCGATTGTCGCTTTTTGATCTTCCTGATATTCAACTTTTTCTACCGTGTTGTAATAGCCATTGACTGTCGGTATGCCTGTTTTAGAAATACCGCCACCACCACCACCGTAGGCACCATCTTGATCAATAGTATCTGATAACTCGACTGCATTAATATTGCCCGCAACATCTACAGTTCCGGTTTTGGAATCAGAGACAATGTGCGCGCCAGTAAGATTGAGGTCCCCTCCAGTAGCGATATTCAGCTCACCGCTGGTATTAATACCGGTCTGGGTCCCGGTAGTCTTCGAATCATAATGTTCGCCACCTTGACCGTAGTTCCCTGCCACTGTTGGAATAAGGCCGCCATTGGTTGCAACAGCAACCCCGACTGATCCCCCCCACTCCTTGCTATTAGTCTGGTTATTGACTGTGTCTTGCACACTCTGCACATTCAGATCGCCAGTAATATTAAGGTCTGCGGTTTCTGACTGAATATTACCGCCAGCTAAAGTCATATCTCCGCCAGTGTTAATGCTGATATCACCGCTATTAAGGTTGGAGTTGGTATATGTATGGCTTGAGCCAGTTGAGGTTGAAGTGCTGCCATGGTAATCAACAGATACTCCCACACCAGACCCTGTCGGTGCGACGGAAGCCCCAGCACTGACGCCCGCAGAATGGGTATCTTTTTGCGACCAATCTTCAGTTGAAGACTCGGCGGCTAAAATATTCAAATCACCACCAGTAGTGATCGCGACACTTTCTGCCGATAATTCAACACCTTTTAACGTAGTATCGCCATTACTA
Source organism: Yersinia hibernica (assembly GCF_004124235.1). Taxonomy (NCBI): domain Bacteria; kingdom Pseudomonadati; phylum Pseudomonadota; class Gammaproteobacteria; order Enterobacterales; family Yersiniaceae; genus Yersinia; species Yersinia hibernica. Next base: position 1,824,931 of record NZ_CP032487.1, on the reverse strand, counting down.
GTAATTGATACATTACCCGCATTTATATTAGTAATGTTTTCACTTTTAGTCGTCGATGAACTACTGGTCGTGGTGGTATCGAATCCAGCGGTGACTGAGCCTCCAAGTAAATCATTGAATATAAGGTTAGAGGCACTACCTGCCGTTTCTAGCGCCGTTAAACCGGCATTAATTTCTTGCCCGTCATTGCTCTTTTCAGCCAAATTACCGGCTTTATCAAAAGCATCAACCAATGAACTATGAGCTTCACCCTTTACGCCATAAAATGATACGGTTTCCTCACTGGTCGTTATCACTTCATCTTCATATTTTGTCGACTTAACTTCATCGGCAACAATATTTAACGCCCCTTCGGTGCTAAAATTACCGCCGCCAATATCAACCACATTGCCCGCTTCTAATGTCATAGAATCGGTAAAGTTAAGTGAAGCATTATTATTAGTCGTCGTTTGCTGCGTATCAACTGTCGTGACGGTTTCTAACCCGGCTTGGAAATTACCAGAGGAAGATGTTGGAGCTCGACCCGGCCTAGACCCGGCATTGGTGATATCCGACCCAAGATTATTATGTTCACCCGTGCTACTACTGGTGCTTTCCCCATCCAGACCGCTAATATCATAAGCTACCGATTGCCCTAAACCACTCGCACCTGCGCCAAATTTTAGGTCAGTACTTTCAACCGTGGTTTCAGAATAACTGTAATCTTGTGATGTTTGGATGTCTATATCGCCAGCAGCCTTCAATTCACCAGATTGCGCATTATATTCACCACCTTTGAGAACAATATCATTCGCGGAATTAACGGTAAACTTGCCGCCGGCGTTGACTGAACTATCGACACTTGTCGCGCTAGAGCTAATAGTTTCTGTCGATTCGTGACTTAGTATCCCCGTAGACTTATGGCTGTATTCATAATTACCCTCAACCTCATACATATTATTGAAGGTGACATCACCTTCAGTTGAAGTCAGGCTAATATCTTTTCCCGCAGCAATATCAACAGCGTTAACAGTGATATCTTTGGCACTCATGTCAATGCTGCCACCGGCAGTGACACCATCATCATAATAATGCAGTTCTTGATTACCGGAAACGTTAGCGCCTTGGCTGGCAGTAAGCTCAATGGAACCATTATCCGCCTGTAAAGTAATATCATTACCGGCACTAAGAGCTGCGCCACTATTGGTTATAGAACCGCCACTGGAGACCAATGATAAATCTCCACCAGAGGTGATACCGCCATTCATCCCGACACTACTATTATTAATATTCCCTTCTGATTGAATATTAATATTGCCACCGGCACTGACCTGGCCATTAACATTGTTAAAGGAGGATGCATCAATATCTATATTACCGCCCGCATGGACTACGGCAGAACCATCATAGCGGCCACTTTCTAATTGTTCTAACGTTGTTGTGGCGAAATAAATTTTAGGGGTGAGTACATCGTGCCCATCAATATTTTCCGTTACAAACCAAACGATATCTTTATCCAGTCCGGCAATCTGCTCATCAGTTAACGCTTTACCGACGGTAAAATCTTCTACACCATTTACAGTTGCCGCATTGGACATTAATTTCTCAACCAACTCGGTACCATCAACACCATCGCGCACGCTGAAAAAGGTGCCAACAGACTCGTTTAATTGACGGCGAATAACTTCACTAATAAAATAATTATCGCCCACAACCAAAACAGGTGTTTCTGGAATATAACCAATTTGGTCAAAGAAATACTGTGATCCAAAGAAAAGGCTCTGATCAATCATCTCCGTTCGCGTTTCATAAAACGGATAAATAGGGTTACTGGCACCATCCCCGACCTTGGCAGTGAAATCAACATCTTTCCATTTCTGGTTAGAAACAAATAACCCTTGAATTTTCGCGAGTTCAGTATAGGTTTTTGTGGTACTTAATCCTTTAGTCAGTTCGGCAATGGTTTTCAAGCCAATATTAATTTCGTAAGGATTCTGAGTGACCACAACCTCCTTATCACCAATATTAACTATTATTTTATTAGCGTCGAGATTCGAATCGAACAATCCATTGTTAAATGCTCCACCATTGTGAGTCAGGTTACCCCCTGCGATAATTCCACCGTTATTATCTGACAAGCCATAATCTTTTAAACCTTTCAAAGACGAATTATTTGCATCCGTTATTTTGGCCCAATCTTGTGATAGCTTCTCTTGGCTATCTGACAGCCACGCATCACCAAACACTCTTTTCATAATACTGTTTAATTGTTCACTCTGCTTAGCCATTTCTTTTAAGCTATTAAAGCTATTGGACTGTGTATCAAGTATTATGGACTCCTTTCCAGAGATCGAGGCCGGGCTTCCATTGCCTAAGAAAAAGTCCAGTAATTGATATAGCGAGTCAAATTCAGCATAGTGAGATTTGCCACTCATGAATTTTCTATACACTTCTAGTGTAATCGGGGTGCTAAGTGTCTCCGTCAGATAATCGTAAACTGACATTTCATTATATTCTGGTGAGTTATTAACAGTTCCAGTTATTGTCATATCTTTGCTTGCTTGAATAATACCACCTGTATTATTTACTGTTTTATCAGCATAAATATTCTTTTGATTAATATTTAAGTTACCGCCGGATGAGATTTCGGCCATTGTCGTTAATTTTAAATCGCCAATCCACGTTGGAATTGAACCTGACAGGCTTGCACTATAATATGCGAAACTTCCAAAACCTTGTTTCCATTCATGCGAACCTACAGCATTTTGCGCAGGGCCTGCAACCCATCCAGGGTTATCATATTTGCTAATATTATCAATAACTTTAGCATCTAATGCCATGTCGCCTTGAGAACTAATATGACCACCGTCATTCTTTATATTCTCCGCAACAATATCAATTTTACCCATACTAAGAACATTAGCATTATCTTCATTTAGAAAATTACCTTTCTCAGCGTCAAGAACAATATTTTGCGAGGAGAAAATCAAAGCTCCGCTACTGTTAGTAATATTAATTGCCTTAAGAATGATATCCTTAAGACTCAAAATAGATTGATTGCTTGATATTTTAATGTTCTGGTCCGCGTTAAGCAGTATGCTTGCCGCACTTTCCAGAATGCGATCAATAATGATGGATCCCGTAGTATTAATAGAGAACTCACCTCGAGAATTAATATCCCCACTATCATCATTGTAGTGATAATCGTTAGAGAGAATCAATGAGAGGTTATTATCACTAAAAATATCACCAGATAAATTATTCAACGACTCGGCTAGCTTAATTAATAGGCTGTTAGCTGAGTAGATATAACCGACACTGTTATTTAAGTTGTCACCTTGAATGTCAACATTATCACCAATGATATTAGATTCACTGTTATTGACATCTTTTGCTTTAATAGAAATATCAGCATCGGAAAATAAGGTCGCGCCATTCAGGTTAGAAATAGAGTCTGACTCTATTGCAAGCCCACCGACACCGATAATGATAGCATCGCCAGTAGATACCCCTTTACCGCTACTGTTTACGATAGTTTTTGCTTCTACGGATAATAATCCTGATGCCTGAATTATCGCATTAACATTATCTAGTTTATTGATGTTTTTGAAGATGGCATCACCATCAGAATTAATAATTGCCGCAATGGAATTAATAAAACTACTGACATAACTGACGTATAAATTCCTTCCCGAATTAATAATACCGATATTCCCCGTGCCATCACCTACATTGGATAAAACCCCAATATTAGCTAGAGACATGTCAGCACCGGAGTAAATAACACCTTTGTTATTTAGATTATCTACATTAGATATCATTAGATCATTATCTGATGTTATAACACTACTCTCATCACTAATAATGCTATTAATGAGTTCTAACTTTAACCATTCTCCCAATGCTGAAATATAACTTCCACCGGAATTTTCCACATTGCTAACAGAATGAATATCAATATTGTTCGCGATTATTCCTGAACCTGAATATTGTACCGCTCCAGTTCCTATATTAAGCAAATTAGTGCTGTTATTTATGCTTACAGTCCCATCCGCATTAATAAATCCATCTACATTCTTTATCGTTTCTATATCACTCAAATAAATATCACCAGAGGAGAGTATAGATGAGTTCTGATTAATTAACTCTGACGAATGACTAATTGATAGTTGGTCAGCGGCGAGTATTTTTGCTTCATCCGTATTTTTAATACTATCAACATTCGTTAATTGAATCTCGTTCGCTTGAATGAGTGACAAACCACCTTTATTATTTAACTCTTTAATATCATTGAGCTTAATAGAGTTTTCTGAGATTAGTTTTGCATCATTACTGTTTGTAATTGTGTTAGCATTACTAATTTCAATAGCACCACCTTGAATTAAACTGTTGTTATTATTTATATTAACAGCTTGCAATCCGTCGCTATTTATTTTCAGGTTGGCACCTGAGAGTATATTACCCCCATTTTGATTATTAATTTCCTCACTGACATTGAGTGATAAATCTTTAGCTGCAGTGATATTGCCACTATTGTGAATGCTATTTGACTTAATAGTGTTGTTTTTTTCAGATTGTAGCAGACCTTTATTAACTAAAGACCCAACAATAACATTTGCGTTTTGATCAGTATATAAAACACCTTTATTATGTAAATTATTAGCAATAATGCTCAGCGGACCACTCGCATTGACAACACCATCATTGTCAAATAGTTCGTTAATGGTAAAACTTAACGTCCCGTTCTGGCTATTAACTCCACCGCCTTGATTTAAAAATGAATTAGCATTGACTACAACATTGCCTGACTGGCTGCTAATAGCCGCATCAGAAATTATAGTCGCGGAATCAATAGCTTCACCATTAATTGATACAACATAATTACCATCTACAAGGGAGATAATCGCATTATCTATTTTTTTTCCTGAAGCATCAAGAGCGAAAAGTGTCCCCGTTATTTCATATTCACCCTTAACATCAATAAAAATTGATGTTACATCTATTTTGTCACTATCACCGCTCATTGCAAAAATACGTGCGGCATTTTGCAATAATGAATCAGCAGTAATTCTAATATTGCCATTATTTGATACGGCATCAGCGCTGAGTGTTACTTGAGATAAAGCTCTAATAATTAGAGAGCCATTACTGATGACACCACCAAAACCTGTATTTTCATTAACTGAAATATCGATATTGTTGCCGGATAAATTAACATCACCTGACTTGCTGCTAATGGCAGTCAGCACTAAATCACCATCGGCCGATATCTCAACAGTCTGATTACCGACTAAGCTACCTTTATGTCTAACCCCAACACCGCTTTCGGTACTAATTAGCTGTATTTTTCCCCCATACATGGAACCCAATGAACTGCCATCAATAGCAACTTTAGGGGTATCTGCAGCCGATAAATCACGCACCTGGTGCTGTCGCGTTTTTGTGTCGTAAGTATTGAGGCCCGCAACAACTTTAATATCGGCACTCCCAGATACTTCACCATCGAGTTTTACTGTACGGCTGATCATATCAAAATGGGTTAATCCTTCAGTAGACAGGCCCTGTCCTTCTACTGCAATCAAACCCCTATTAACATTTAATTGAACATTACCATTTTCACCATATTCCACTCGACCGGTACTGAGAGTCAAATTATTGGCATTAATGGTCGAAACGCCATTGACAGATATACCATTTTCATTCGCAATGATAAGGTCGGCTTTTTTCCCAAATACTTCCATTGTGCCATTCAAATACGATCCCTTGGCACCCGTAACCTCACTAATGATAGCGCTAGCCTCTTGTTGTAGCTGGCCGTTTTTAATTATATAACCACCTATACTACTAACACCATCCTGTATGCTGTTATTAAAAATCAAACCATCTGGGCCAACATTAAAGTCTTCAAATTTATTGTGAGAAATCCCATTATCGTTTGGATTAATAATATTGACTGTTGGTGTTCCATTGGCTGACTCTGAAATCGTTGGTGCATTTGAATTTGTATCGGGAACTAAGTTCGCATAAGACAAACTAGGCAATACTGCAACCAAGGCCAAATAAATAGGGCACAACTTCTTATGTAGATTTTCTTGAGTTAGTTTGCCAATAAAAGATGATGCATAATTATTGGTCTTAACTTTATTTTTACTCATACGTAAAACTCCTGCAGTTTGCTGGATATAACTTTATTAAGATAGAATTTATTATTTATTTAGAATCGCAAATCAAACCTGTAGCTTAGTGTTCTAGAGTCAATATCAGAATTCCTTAATATTGATGGTTTGGTTAGGGGATAACCTAATGTTAATGAAGTGGAGAAATGGTTACCTACAGCCTTAAGACCAAGAGCAGCTCCAGTTAAATACTCTGCGGGGCATGAGCCCATATCATCAGTACAGTTGTTTTTAATAAAACCAAGATCATAGCCAGCAAAAGGCGACAGCTGCCATATCCCCAATTTATTGATAGCAATGGGCAGTTGAACTGTATTGGAAATGTAGCCACCGTTATGTCCCGATACTGAACTCTCTTTGTAGCCGCGGACCGTATATTCATCGCCAATTGATTGTTTACCATCACTCACTAATATATCTTTTGTAAATTGAAATCCTGAATTAAGTTCATATGTTAAACTCACTGGACCATATTGGGCCAATGCCTTAGACCAGCTAACGATGCCATTATATTTTATGTAGTTTAGATCAAACCCCTTTAAGTCAGGTTCATTTTTCCATGCTGCACCAAACCAGGGAACGCCCGCTGTCGAGCTCAAATCCCAAAATAAACCGCCTCCCCCAAGTGTACCAACTCGAGTTACCCCAAAGGCAATGCTGCTGTATTTTTTACTACTAACTCCTATTTTTATATCTTCTATTTTATTGGTGTTATCGCGGCCTTCTACTTTTGTATAAGCACTAAACTTCCCCACTGAGTCTCGAAAAATGACTCGGCTTAGCTTAGTAGAAGCTCGCTGGGAAGTCCCTTCGCTGTGATAGCCACCAAAGTATCCACCAATCACCTTTTCATATTCAGAACGATATAAGGATGCATCTAGCAACCAATAGCCAAGTGGCAAACTGTAATTTACAGACCAAGAATTTTGAGTATCAGTTTTGGCATGCAAATCATTGTAAGCATAATAGACAGACAAAGAATCATTAAATCCGGAAAAATTATTTACTGTCAAAGTCGAATTGTATTGATGCCAACCATCATCTTCACGGCCTGAGTTATTCATCCCTACCGAGAACGAAATAGGAGAATAAGTTGAATTATGAAGGTCTAACGTTGAGTAGCCAAAGTCATCCGCTGGAACAATTTGTAATTTATCAGTTCTTGAAACTCGAAGTAAGTTATCCAAACCTTGGTCAATATCTGACATTTTAAGCTTATTCCCTTGGGCAAAAGGAATGGCACTAAACAGCCTGGTCTTTTCAAAGAATGTGGGTGGATTCCCATCAACACTAAACCCGGCAATCTTCCCCCATAATACCTCTAATTTAAGCACTCCCTCGCGTAAACTGCCCGGTTGAACTGTTACCAGAGTTGTCGCATAACCCTTGCCAACATAGAAATTGGTCAAATCTTTAACCAATTCCATTATCTCCTTTTGCCCCATCTCAGTATTTAAGAATTGCATGATAATCTTCTGCCTTTGTGGTGAATGGGCATAGATATCATCGTTTTCAATACTGATGTGATGAATAAAAAACATATGTTTTGACTTCAAAAGATTATTCTCGTGCTGCTCATTGAGAATATTATTCTGACGTCTTATTTCACTCTCTCGACGTTTTTCATCTTGAATCATTGAGCGTGTGCGACTTCGCTCCAGTCTATCTAATTCTCTGGATGCGTTTGATGCCTGAGTATTTAGTTGCGGTGGCTGTATTTGAGCATTAACGTGTGCACATATAAATGCAAATGGCGCGACAATGCAGCCTGTCAAATACATCCTATTAATGATAACCATTCTGACTATACCAAACATGATATTACTCTATCGTTAGATTAAAATAAACTTGGCCAGAAATATTGCCTGATGTGATATTTTTTCTATCTGTATCCACTATGTATATTTGAGCGGAATACTTCAGATCTTTATGTTCATCTGCATTAACTAAAATTTTTGATGACACTGTACCATCTACCTGTTGAGGAATAACTCCATTCTCAGTTAACATCCTTGTCCCTATTCCTTTGGCACCACCGCTCTCTACGGGAATAGTATTTTGAATAACCCCTCTAGATGAACCTACAGGTTGTTGTTCAACAGTAGTAAAGGCTATTTTCACGGAGGACTCTTGTGGACAATATACTGAAATTGAAAAAGGGATTTTATTTCCATGTTTATTACCGGTATTGAAATCAGAAAGAGGGTAACTACCCAAATCAATATTTAAATTTGAATTTGCGATCATGCAGGATCGTACAACAACTGAAGTATTGGCTACTAACACTACAGATAATAATTTTACACTATTGCTTGTTTCTTCAGCTGCCGTAAGAACAACCTCTGCAATTTCACCCAGAGGGATATCGCCTGCAATGACTTTTCCGGTTTGAACAAATTCGATTAATAAATCATCTTTATTTATGGTGCAAGGCGACTGACAATCTTGAATAGTTGGTAAATAGGCAGTGGCACGGCTAACGGGCCATTTTATTCTGATTCCTACCCCACCAATTTCAGTATTATATACATCAGGCAGAGCTGATAAAGAGTTACCACGTGTATAAGTAGACGTTAGTCGGGTCTTTATATTTGACCCACAGGTATAATTTAATGCATTGACGGAAATAAGCTGTGTGCCAAGAACTGTACCTATCCCCCCATTCTCTGCTGGGTTAAGAACCAATGGCAGCATAGAGGCCGTTGCTATATTCCCCGAACAAGTTGCCGCTATTGCCCCCGAACTTATCCAACCTAACGATAAAATAACAATGGCTAACATCCTAATAATTAACATCTAATACTCACCTCAATTAGGTTAGATAATTTCATTACGACAAATAGTGTTGACGATCTTTATATTTTCATCTTCAGAATAGGATTCAGGTATATAATTGATAAAACATTTCTGTGTACCTTCTTTACTATTCCAAACAATAGAAATACTCTGCGATTCTTCATTCGAGAGAATGATATTCCCACCTTGACCAACCACACCTAGTGAATCACCAGCAGCATTATAGGCGTTGGCCCCAAAGGGAATATAGTTTCCTGCTTCACTCTTAATCTTAAGAATTTGGTTATTAACATTTTTAGTATCAAATTTCACCAATATAGAAGCACCTGCTGTTGGTACTATTTTAATTCTATCCTCTTCAATCTCTATATTAGTTGGCATATCTTTTACATTAAGTGAGATATCATTGTATTGAAATGGTGACAAATACGGTAAAATAGCATATCCATTTTTAGCAACCCGTGCATTTGTATAAGGATAAACACTGGCTCCCGTTGCACCTTTGGCTTCAATAATACCTAGGGTATCGCTAATCGAGTGCGATAGATTCACACCGCCCGCATGCACGACAACGCCACTGCTTAAATTTACTGAAGCCATAGAGTTTGATCTACCTTGGCTATAACCAAGGTTTATTAATGATGTGTTGCCAGTATATCCACCGTTAACACCAAAATTGCGATCACTATTGCTTGTTCCATCAACCCAGGTCCCATAGCTATATTCTTGATGTTCGCCAACTGTGCCACTAATCGCTGTTTTTAAGCGGGACTCACGATCATTATGACTTATTGTCGACGTTAATCTTGGCCTATTACGATAACTTGATGCGGTATCTAATGGAATGCTGAGTGATAAACGTAAGGTATTATCACTATTACCATAGCGATTATTTAACCGATTAAAACCTAAGCTATAGTTGACTGTTCCTAGCGAGTTTGCATAACCAACTTGGTAGTTTAACGTATTTTTCTCATCAACATCTTTATTCCAGTATCGACCATAATAGGTTGTTAAAAAGAGGCTTCCCCAACCAGGGGATAGATTTTGATTTATATTTGCCTCAAGTACTTCGCGATAATTTTCAGGACGAATACCGTTGCCACTCTTTTGGGCTTCAACCGTATTTAGTGCATCCATTAATGTAAAATAATTACTACTTGAGTAGCGATAGGCCATTAAGCTAAAATTTGTTTTTGTTGGTTCAACGACCTTCGCCAGGCTTACTTTAAAACTCATATTGCAAAATGTAGAGTGACACTGCGATTCATCATCTGCTTTAACTAAAGTTGAAGAGCGTGTCGCATCAAAACTCAGCGCACCGACTGGCGTATTAAATGCCACCCCACCAAGTAATGCAAAATAATCATTTGATATAGTTTTTTGTACACCACCATAGCCAGTGATGTAATTGTTAAATCCATATTGATAGCTCCCCTCAAATAACATTGGGGGGTCACTAAGATTTGAGGTTCTTACTTCACCTAATGTGGCGGTATATTTTGAGTATCCTTCACGTAAAAGTTGAGGGATACTAGAATAAGGCACAACTTGTACTCTTATATTCCCGTTTGCCTCTCTGATAGTGACTTCAATATTCCCACCATAACCAGCTGTATTTAAATCATTTATAATAAACTCGCCAGGAGGAACATTTGTTTCATGGATAACATTGCCATTTTGTCGGATGGTGACCAAGGCATTACTGTCGGCGACCCCTCGGATAACAGGTGCATATCCCCGCATAGAATGCGGCAGCATGCGATCATCAGTATATACACTGGCCCCACGAAGTGGCGTTGTATTAAACATAACACCATTGGTATTCACATCGCCAAGAATTAATTGTGACTGACTGGCCGCTAGAGATCGCTGTATATAAGCAGATTGATTATTCCACTTTACACTCTCATCGCTACTACTATTTGCCGTGCCATTAGTAAAGAGTCGCCATGACCCTAGCTTTGCTGATGTATTCAAGCTGCCATAATAAAATTGTTTGTTTTTTTTCTGGTTACTGTATTCAGATGAGTTTTTATAATTAGATGCATTCAAACTATAAGCTAAGGTTAATGCTGGAACCCCCTCGTCCCATAACTCTGGTCTAATATATCCATTCGGCATACTCTCCACGTAGGCCTGCGGTATCGTTAGATATAACTTCTGTTCGTCATCGTCAAAATTTATTGTTGCCTCTGGGATAATATCGTTAATTAAGATGCAATCTTTGTTTTGCCACTCCGGCGGGAGCATGTTCTGTCTGACACCAAAAGCCAGTATATCTTTCGGTGTGAAACATGGTTGAATACCTGGTTCTTTATCTGTTTCAATAAAGTTTACATTTGAACTTTCAATATTTTTGGAGTTTAAGTTGATTTCTACATAATACTTTCCAGCTTTTACTGTATCTTCTCCATCAAAATCCTCTAAATTAATTCCATGCTCATAAAACCTCATAAAGCCAGACTTAAATTTAACCTGTCCCTGAGGAATAACATTATGTTTTACCGCAGAAAATGACTGTAGTGGAAAAAAACATAGAGTAATACTAAAAATGAAAGGTTTCATTATAATCATAGCGCCTGTATTGTTATTTTATATTTAATTTATTATTCCAATATTATTTCCTTTTCTACAAATGCACCTAAATCAGTAATATAACTATAAAATAGCTTAACCGGTTGATTACTAAGTTCTGCAACCTTAAAATTGAATTCATAGTTCGAATATGGAAGGATCATTCCTCCCGCTAAATCAATTTTCTTGCTGCCATCAGTTACTACAAATTTACCGATTGATATGTGATACGGTGACTTATTCTCACCTTTGATATTAATCGCCTTACCTGTCCTTTTTGCCACCCAACTAACACTTTCTGCTGCAACTCTGGGGTCTGAAGATAGGCCGATCGGACGATATAAAAACTTTAAGCGTGTACGAAACGCAAGATTTAGCTTATTTTTTGAATTATCGTTTTCCACCTCTGGTGGTATATCAAGCACATTTACCCAGAGCAATGTCTCTCTGTCACGGGGAAACTTTCCTTTTGCTTCTTCTGTTTTAAAAACTCTAAACGACTTTCCCTTCCCCGCATTTATTCGCGAAACTGGTGGGCTAATCACAAAAGGTAAATCTTCTTTTTCAACATCACTAAAGTCCATGGAATCCCTATCGGATTCTAACCATACCTGGACTAAAGAGGGGAGTTCCCCAATATTATTGACTCTAATAACTTGTTCTTTGCTTTTTTCATCAAAAATTATGCGTGTTGCCATAATTTGAATAGAGGCATAGGCCGAATATCCACCACACGCAAAAAAGCCTATTAGAAGTATTTTTAATAACCTCATTTTCCACACCTTAAAACCATTGCAAAAATAATCATCGGGGACAGGCTCTTAAAGAGCAAGCCCCCCAAAATTAGTTATAAACTATAGAATAAATAAGACTCGACTCTACATTACCTGCAGTCACCACACCTGTGGCTACATATTCTGCCCAATAATCAAATCGAGCACTGTTACCTGAAATAGTTTGCTCTTGATGTTTATCATTTGGTTCCGCTAAATTTAAAGGCGTAGCATCTTTATTTAGAATACTAATTTGCACATTAGCAGCAGCGCCTGTAGCGGAGTTTTTCAAATTGCCAGTGCTATCGTCAATTGTGCCTCTGGCTCTTTCAAAACTTACATTTGCTGTTGCACCATCAGTACATTGTGCTCCACTTAATGCGATATAAAATTTAGTTGCTTGCGCACGTTGACCAATACTTGATAATGCAGAAGTACTGACAGTTTTAAGAGGAACGGTAAAATCATTAGTCCCGGCCCCCCCTTCTTCTGTTCCGCCAGTTATTTCACAAGTAACAGCAGAGACTGCTCCCGTAAAAGTAATAGTGCCATCTTCAGCCGCAGCATGAGGTGAAGTAGAGAGTACTGAAAATGCTAAACACATAATTGGAGCAATTTTTGTTTTTAAATTACCGCCATCCTTAATAATATCTTTTTTCCTTTTATACATAACTAAACTTCCACTCTTCGATTTTTAAGAGGCGGAATTATTACTTCATGTCTGGAAAAAATAAAATAAAACAGTTTTAATTAACTCTTAACTAGCAAAATATATACAGTTAAGATAGGTACTCTCCATTTTTAGTTATCTACCCTAATTAATGCTCATTCCCAGTATCAACGCAACACATTGATTTAAATTGAAAATATTAATAATATTGTTTATTAATCACCTAAATTCAGGCAAGGGTGCAATATTCACACCGTGGCTCTCTTAATTAATTTAGATCTATTAATAAATGTGAAATCATACTGAATAATTAAATGAATACACAGCAGAAGATGAAACAATGCAGAAGGGATGATTTGAGAGGGGCTAAACTGCTCAGGTCTGGAATATCCGGTTGCCAGTGGATATTCCCGACCACGGGTTGTTAGTGATTACTGTGTACTGATGAATGCATGATTTAATATATCAACGCTATAACGCTCGCAGTACAATAATCCCCGGCTTATCTTTGATATATTGGATAAAAGGTGAATCAACAACTTTCATATTCTTTTGCAACGAAGAGGCATTACGCAACATTGGCCCATCAGCAGTCATAATAAAAATACCGGTATGAGTGACATCCAAGCCATCAATTTTTGTATAAATACCAATGTAATCGCCGGTTTTTAATTGGCTAATAACGGCTTCATTAATGAACTGTGCGGGGATATAAGCAATATCCCGTTTAACTATTCCTAATGTTGGAATAAACTCACCACCATCCTTTTTTTGATTCAAGAACTTGGTTACGGTCACGGTATGAGAGCTTATTTTTGCCGTAATATCTTGCGCATTTAATGGTGGTTGGTGTGACCAATCAGTGAAGAAATGTTTGCGATTTTTGTAACTAATATCGCTATTAATATAGCGGGTAATTATCAGCTGTTGCACAAAGTCTGTCTTCTTTTTTGCCTTGCGCAATGAATTAACATAATCAAGATAAGTAAAACAATCCAGCCCACGGAAATCTATCACTAATTCTTCGGGTTTTGTCGGTGACCCAATCAGCATGTCGGCTTTATAGGGGGTTGCCAAAAACTCAGCCGAGACTTTATTAATGACCTCGCCGGGATTGCGATTATCCGATGTTTTAACTTGATTCTCTATGATGTCATTGATTCGATTAGCCGTATAACTGTCAATATTGGCGGGTTGATGGGCGCTGTTTTGCGCACTGCAGCCCGCTAAAACAGCAAGTAAAACCAAAGATAACGATTTATGCATAAGTCCCTTCTGCGTCTTATCAGATATTTCCATTCAAGCTAAGAGTTGTTACCTTAATGTTTAAAATTTAAACAAGGCATAAACAAAATCTTATTTGTGGGAATTAGCAGAGAATAGCACTTAAGTTGGCTCACTTTTTTTGCCCCCAAATATCAGGTCGAGCAGAGTCAGAAAATCAATTAATTTCATATTTATCAAATAATTAAACAAAACACTTAATCAGACCGCTTCGAGTCACTTTGTGATCAATCTTGGATTTTTGCACTCTTCTCATTCAGCATGCTTGTGCCTTTTTACAAATCGTGGTTATCTTTTAATGCTTATTACACTTATTGATGAGATACCTCGTGAACTATTCCTCTGCCAATTTCGCTCTACTAAACACCGCGCATGTTGACGCGGTAGTCGTCGTGCGCGTGGTGGTGGTCGGCAGCGCGCCGTAACGGGTACCGAATCCAGCAAGATTCCCAAACCCCGCCGGCGCCAGCCGAGCGGGGTTTCTTTTTAGCCCCACTCTGTTAGCTGCCGGCCCTGATGAAGGATATAACCATGCGTTATACAGGCGCCCAATTAATCGTTCGTTTGCTGGAACAGCAAGGCATCACCACTGTTGCGGGCATTCCTGGTGGAGCCGCACTACCGCTGTATGATGCTCTGGGACAAAGCCGCATTATTCGCCATGTGTTGGCGCGCCATGAGCAAGGTGCTGGTTTTATGGCTCAGGGAATGGCGCGAGCCTCTGGGCAAACCGCTGTCTGTCTAGCCTCCAGTGGCCCGGGGGCAACCAATCTGGTGACCGCGATTGCGGATGCCAAACTCGACTCCATCCCACTGGTTTGTATTACCGGCCAAGTATCATCTTCAATGATTGGTACCGACGCGTTTCAGGAAGTCGATACTTACGGCATGTCGATTCCCATCACCAAACACAATTATTTGGTGCGGGATATTAGCGAACTGACGCGAGTTATCCCGGCCGCATTCCGTATCGCGCAGTCTGGACGCCCAGGCCCAGTATGGGTTGATATTCCTAAAGATGTGCAAACCGCGGAAATCGAGCTTGATGCCCTGCCAGAGCCCGGTTTCGCTGATAACCCCTGCCCCATTGATCCGCTGGCGATGGCACAAGCCGCCGCGATGATCAACAGCGCTGTGCGCCCGGTGCTCTATTTGGGCGGCGGTATCATCAGCTCCGAGGCCCATCAGCAGGCCATACAACTGGCGGAACAAGCCGACTTACCCACCACCATGACATTAATGGCATTAGGCACGATGCCGGTTGACCACCCATTATCATTGGGAATGTTGGGGATGCATGCCGCGCGTTCAACCAATTTCATTATGCAACAAGCCGATTTATTGATTGTACTGGGGGCGCGATTTGATGATCGGGCTATCGGAAAAGCCGAACAGTTCTGCCCTGATGCCAGTATTATTCATATTGATATTGACCCGGCAGAATTGGGGAAGATTCGCCGCCCGCATCTGGCGATAAATGCGGATATCAAGCAGGCATTAACCCATTTGCTGCCCTTGATTGACACACAAGCGCGCCGTGAGTGGCGGCGCGTGGTCAGTGAGATGCAGCGCGAATTTCCGTTCAATCAACCCAACAGTGCCAATCCATTGTGCCACTATGGCTTGATTCGAGCAGCCGCGGCGGCACTGGATGACGACACTATCATTACCACCGATGTCGGCCAGCATCAGATGTGGGTCGCACAAGCCTATCCTCTGCATCGCCCGCGCCAGTGGTTAACCTCTGGCGGACTAGGCACCATGGGGTTTGGCCTGCCCGCGGCCATTGGTGCTGCGCTGGCCAAACCACAAGCTAAAGTGGTGTGTTTTTCAGGCGACGGCAGCTTGATGATGAATATTCAAGAGATGGCCACCGCAGCAGAAGAGCAACTTAACGTTAAGATTATTTTGATGAATAACCAATCATTAGGCTTAGTTCATCAACAACAGGAATTGTTCTTCGGCAAAAGGATCTTTGCCGCGGATTACCCTTATCGCACTAATTTTATTCATATCGCTGAAGGCTTTGGCTTCTCGACTTGTGATCTCAATGCTGCCGATGATCCTTATAGCGCATTGCATGAGGCATTAAACCGCCCTGGCCCGGTCTTGATCCATGCCCTGATCGATGTGGATGAAAAAGTGTACCCCATGGTGCCACCGGGTGCGGCAAATATTGATATGATTGGAGGTGAGTAATATGACTAACCCACACATAGCGCCACAACCAGCCACGGCTGCGCGCGTCACACTGCAGCTAACCGTGCGCAACCACCCGGGGGTGATGTCCCATATTTGCGGTTTATTCGCCCGCCGCGCATTTAACGTTGATGGGATATTATGTATGCCGCTGGCTGGCGGCGAAGAAAGCCGAATCTGGTTGCAAGTCTTAGATGACCAACGTTTACAGCAAATGATAAGCCAGCTTGAAAAGCTCGAGGATGTGCTTCAGGTTTGTCGCTTTGACGCTGAAATGCCTATTTTTGATAGGGTTGAGGATTTAGTCGCCAATCAGCGCTAATGCCACAGTTATTACCGGCCGACACTGCGGCGAATAAATGGCAGTGTCGGGCAAAGTTCTCTTCAGTTTGCC
The DNA here is from genome assembly GCF_004124235.1 of Yersinia hibernica. Lineage (NCBI taxonomy): Bacteria > Pseudomonadati > Pseudomonadota > Gammaproteobacteria > Enterobacterales > Yersiniaceae > Yersinia > Yersinia hibernica. Next base: position 1,808,083 of record NZ_CP032487.1, on the reverse strand, counting down.
CATGTTTTAATTGACATTGCTGTGGCACACATTAAATTACTTAATGGCAATATTAATTACATTTTAATATACAAAAATGCAACATACCGCATCCATTGCTAAATCTGATGCATGACACGGGCATAAGCTGAGCAGTATCTCCCCCGACAATTATTCGCCTGAGTGAGAGGGTTCTGCCGCATGGCAGACAACGTATTTGCGACCCCAATAAGCAGGTATATTATGAACACTCAAATCAAATATGCATTCGCCATAGCCATCATGACATTAGCGAGCACTAATATGGCTCGCGCGGCCGATCCCCAAATACCCTGGGCTGATAACAGCGGCGCAACTGAAACCACTCATATCGCCGCCGTTGGGCAAGACTTGAATGCTCAGCATCAAGCGGTCACTAAAACACAAGAAGGTGTTTGGGCTGCCAATAGCGGAAGTATTCATCAGGATGAGCAAGCCCTACAAAGCAATAAACCCGCAGTGGTAGGTACACCATCATTAATGCCCCATCAGGGATGATGAATGCTGGCTGCTCTATGGCAATAAATAAAGGATGACTGCAAGAATAAGGGGCATTATCGACAATATATCGCTAACGCCCCCTTATTTCATTAAATAGCACGGCATTACGCCAGCAGTAATTGTTGTAACTCTGCCAGTGAACTGACCTGATAACGTGGCGCAATATTATCATCGGCGATAGCGCCGCTGGTATTAAGCCAGCAAGTATCAATGCCAGCATTAATACCGCCCTGAATATCCGAATGAAGGTTATCGCCCACCATCAGAATATCTTCTTTTGCAGGGTTATTCATTAAATGGAAGGCATGCTCAAAAATAGCAACATCAGGTTTAGCCGCCCCGACTTGCTCTGAAATAATTAGAGGAGAAAAAACATTTCTCAACCCAGTACGTTCCAAGCGAATAGTTTGTAACTCAGTGAAACCATTGGTAATGATGCCCATGTTCACTTTGCCACTGAGGGCATCCACTAATTCGCGCGCCCCGGGTAATAGTGAACAAATATCGGCCATGGCTATCAAAAACTCACTGTTGAGGCGCGGCGCTGTCACACCCAGCTTTTCAGCCCACATGGCAAAGCGCGTATTTTGTAATTCGGCTGCCGATATTTTACCGTCTTGATAATCCACCCAGAGCGGTTTATTAACCAACTGATAATGGTCGAAATCTTGTACAGAGAAATCCACATTAAAGCGCGAAAACATCAGCTTTAGCCCTTGATAAGCATCAAAGTGAAATAGAGTTTCATCTGCATCGAACAGTATCCATTGGTATTTCATTACGCTCATCTCTTAGACATTATTAGGCGCGTTATGGTAGCGATAATTGTGACTCAGCTCAAGCCAAGCTACTTTTTCATGGCCGTTACACTATTAATCGCCGTTACACCATTAATTGCCGTTACACCATTAATAGTGCGGTGGATATTTCGCGGTTTATCACCAAATCACTGTCACCGGTGATAAGCGGGTTATCAAACGCGGCTAATACTTTTCGGTTAATCTCAATCAACGTGTCATCAAGCTTTATCTCCATATCAGCGGCGATATCCTGCAATTTTTCGCGTTCCCATGCATCCCGTGACATCAATAATTTCAAGAAGGTAACCGTTGTTTCAGGCAAATCAGCGGTGATTGCTGCCATCGATTGCGGGTTCAGCTCTGGCGCACTGTCAGCTTTAACTGTATCAGTAACAAACAGGCCCTCCAGTAATTTGGCCAGCTCCTGACTTTCCTTTTTCAGCAAATTGACGCGGTCGGCATCAGTCACCGCCTCAACCGCCGCTGACGGTAAACTCAATGTCATGGGGGTTGCTCGGCTATCAAGGTCGGTATAAACCCATTTACTGTCCAGTGCAAAACGTTGGTATACACGCTCGAGAAACTTCACTTCTGGTGGTGTGATTGTCCCTTCGACTTGAATCAGGTGCGCCAGGAAGCGCGCAATAACACGGCGATGTTCTAGCGAGAGCGGCTCCAAATTATTCTTCAGGGCCAATAATGTATTGTTTTTTCGTATGCCCGGCTGCAAATAAGCTTTTAAGCGCATACGTTGGCCGGGGCTAAGAAAACCCCATGCATCAATATGCCTGGTCAATATTATAGATTCAGGCTCACCAATACGCCCATCAAACATGACCGCCGCACAAGCCAGTTCGACCGTTAGCATCGTGACGCGGTAAGTATCAAAGGTTGCTGACTCAGCAACCAGCGATTCGATAGGAAAAAGTGCCACTGTATCTTGCAAAACGGGAGTGCGATTATCGGCTCTGACATCAGGCTCAATACCCACTTGCAAAGCGGCTAATGCATAGGTCAATGCCATCACATGGCTGCGCGATAAACGCTCTAATGGCTTAGTACCACAGGCCGCGCCGAGTTGCACAAAAAGCTCGCCCAAAGTGACCATCAATAAACCATAGCCTACTCTGGCCTTGATATTTGCTAATTCGGTGGTTAATGCCGCAGACCACAATGCCATCGGCATTAATAACTGGCCTTCGAGCGACATTTTTTTCTTCGGATTAACACTGGCAAAACGGTTATAAATATCAAGATCCTGCTGACATGCGGCAAATATTGCTCGCAGTTTATCTCGATGCGCTTTACACACCGCGACATTTGGCAGATCCGCAATTTGTTGGAAAAACTCTTGTCCCATTAAGCCCGCAGAGGCTGGGCGATAGAATATTTGTAGTTTGGTTTTATTAACCGGTAATAAAAATCCATCGCCATATTGTTGTTGATAGCGTTGGCAGAACAAGGTGGAAAAAATATCAGCACAATGTGCCATTGAGATATTTTGGTTGATAGCCGGGTCTGCCTCTCCCCAAGCCAGTGCCCAAGCTGCCGGTAAGGGTTTCTGGTCAAGCGCTAATTGCCCCAATCCAACCAAGAGCGCCAGCGGCAGTTCAGTTGAGGCCTCGCGGATTTCAGGTGGCGCAGAAAGATAGAGTTTCTCATCTATATTCACTCTAGTGATATAAACCAATAGATTCTGCGCATAATGATTGAATGCGTTATTTCTTCCGTAAATATTTAGCAGGCGATTAATTTCAGATTCAATAATATGGAGTTCTTTTTTAGCGATAGGATCTATCGCGGCATCAATGAGCACTCGATGCTCTAAACCATAGAAAAATAAGAAAACATAACCAATATCTGCGGTTGGCGACTTGCGGCCTTCCGATAACCACTGCAAATATGCCCGCCTCGCCTCCGGTGAGCAAGTTGAGTAATCCGGCGCATATTCAATCAGGGGTAATGAGATATCTATTTCTTCGGATGCCACATCCATGGAGGGATTAATAAATGCGGGCTCGGCACCGGTACGATTGCTTTTATATTTATTACCAATGTAAACCATACCATCAGGTAAGTTTATACCGGCGACCACCGCCAATTCACCAGGACGAAGCCAAGAGGCACGAGCTAGCGACCCACGTGATACATCTGGTTGTTTTACTTTAGATTTTTTGGCTTCATTGACCGGGGATTCTTTCACCAATTCATCAGGTACCGTCGCGGGTTCTAATTCCAACTGAGACGGCGCAACTTGGTAATCCCCCAGGTCAGGCACCGCCGAGGCTTTTTGCATATCAGTATTCATCGCCGTGCCCAGATGCCTTTTGGTGCCCTTAAGGTTTTGCCAGACAAAATACAGGCATAAGATAGCCGCACTCAGTGCAATCCACACTTCTCTTGGGATACCACTAATGAGCCCTAAAACCACAATCAGTAGGATAACCCAGCCGGTACCAGTAGATTTTCTCTTAGCCACGATGGTTTATATGCCCCTATCTTAAAATAATAATTTTTATTCTGCCTTTAATGGCAATTTTTAATAAATAATGCTTCTTAACAGGACTTCTCACACAAATAAAACACAGTAAAAACCACAGACGAAACCTATAAATTGCACTTAAGTCCAATTTATAGGTTAAATAATAAGTCAGAATTTTATTTTAATAACGGCCCATTCGGCAGAATGGCGTACTAAAACACTCAGTAAATCAATTATGCCAGTTCATTATGCATTCAGCTAGCAAAGACTATGCAACCACTGGATAAACTCCCTCGCCTTTGGTTTGTCCAGTGTGCGTTTGGGATAAATTAAATAATAAGGTTTAGTCACCGGCAATTTGTGCTCAGATAATGGAATTAAACTTCCTTCGGCTATTTCTTTCTTAATCAAATGTTGTTGCCCCAGTAAAATGCCATTGCCTGCTATTGCTGAGTCAATTGCCATTGACGTTAGATTATAAATTGGCCCCCGGTTAGGCACACTCGCGCCCCATTGTGCTGACAAAAGCCATTCATGCCAATCCGGTAAAAACTGCCCTTCTTTACCCCAATCGACATGGATCATCGGATAATCAATCTGGTGCTGACTCTCCAACCAAGGAGCTGTTAATAATTTGGGGCTGGCAACAGGAAAAACCCAATCTTGAAATAAAATCTCTTGCTCTTGTTGCGGGTAATGCTCATGACCAAAAGCCAGATAAAAATCGGCGGCGCAACGATTGAAATCTACCGCGGAATGTGTGGCGTGAATATGGATATCGACATCTGGGTAGTGTAATAACCACTGGTTGAGATGGGGATTAAGCCAGCGGCTGGCCAACGCCGGCAATGCGAATATATTCAGGGATAAGTCGCCTTTATCCCGCGCAATACCTTGCTGCGCCATACGCAATGTTTCAAAGGCTTGTTGTACATAAGCCAAATAAGCACTGCCTTGCGGAGTCAGTTCAACACCTGTCTTGGAACGAGCAAAGAGTTGAATGCCTAAATGCTGTTCTAGTTGGCGAATTTGTTGGCTTACCGCCGCTGGAGTTAATGACAAACGTATCGCTGCACTGGCCAGGCTGCCAGTATTTGCGGCGGTTTCAAAGGCTAATATAGCGGTTAATTTTGGCAAGCGAACTGTGGCGAGATTATTCATTATCCGACCTCTTTCCCATGGCGCATGATGGTGATATCGATAGCCAAACTTAACCTATCAGTAACGTTTTATTGTTATTTCAGCTACAAATTATCCTATACAGTTGAATGTGGAAACCAAGTAACATTTAGCATGATTGTGGGGAAATATGCAGAAACTCGCTGAAATAATTAACATGGCCACCAATCCTATCAACGATGCGACATTTATTGCACAAAGCAAGAGTACCTTAGCAACATACGGGGCGTTGGTTTTATCTGATTTCATCTTGCCGCCGGCACTGAACAGTATTAAGCGCGAGGGGTTAGATCATCAACATCTGGCTTACTATGCCGCCAATCAGCACAATGTATATCTGGCCAAAACGGATACGCAATTTGCTGTTGACCATCCTCGGAATCGGTTGGTCACTTCATCAAAAGGCTGTATTACCGATGAAGATATCCCGCCGCATTCGATACTGCGGACACTGTATAACGCCACCGATTTTCAAGATTTTCTGTGTGCTGTTTTAGGTGAAAAAAAGCTCTATCCATATGCTGACACCTTGTCTTCCATCAATTTGCACTATGCCAGTCAGGGCCAAGAGTTAGGCTGGCATTTTGATAACTCGTCATTTGCCATCACCTTATTGGTACAGAAACCCTTGGCGGGTGGCGTTTTTGAATACATTGAAGAGATGAGGGATGCCGATAACGGAGAGATGAATTATACCGAGGTAGAAAAACTATTAGACCAGCAAATTACGCCTAAAACGTTAGGTATTGAACCGGGGGATTTGGTGCTATTTCGTGGCAGGAATGCCATTCACCGAGTCACGCCAACACAAGGTGATATCACCCGGATGCTGGTGGTACTGGCTTATAATGCGCAGCCTGATATCTCATTATCTGAAACGGCTCGAATGACGTTTTATGGCCGTATTTAGTTGCTAATTTAATTGCTAAAGTGCGGGCATCCTTGCCCGCGATAATAAAGCAAACAACTGATTAGACTACCCCGGTGGTAACACTAAAATGGCGACTTTCTCCTGCCGGTAACATCAGTAATGTGCCCTTTTCTTTTGCAGCTAAATATCCTTCAGGGCGACAGGTGGCTGGTAAAATAAATGCAGCCACTTTCTGATCACCATTATAAAGTATCCAGCGAGTACCATAATTAAACTGCTCAGTTGAAAACCGCGTCACAAAGCGATGCCCAGCCGGCGACAACATAAAGAACTCTGCTTTATCAACATATTGCGACAGATCATCTGCAAAGAAAACTATCTCAGGATCATAAAACTCCGGTTCATTTAAATCTGTTAGCCCCGCCGGACGCTCGCGTAATTGCTGGTTATACTGCAACCATTGCGGCGTTGGATGAACATGCGCAGGTACTGTCTCACGTAATTTTAGAGCTGAACCCGGCAAGTTTTGACGGAAAGTGGCCCCGGGAATATAAGCGTAATTCATATGACACATATATTGCAGAGGCATGGCAGTGCTGGCTAAATTTGTGACCTTCATTTCAATATCGAATTGCGCACTGCCTGCCGTTAGTCTGACTAATGGCTGAGCACAATAATGGTCACCAAACCCTTTCACATATTCCACACTGCCCGTCAGTGCTAGCTGTTCACCCTCAATAAGTAACCAGGCCTGATCTATTTCGGCGCAAGGCATTTCACCATGCAATACATGGTCATCTTCAGGTGATGGGCAACCGTTACGCAGCAAACCTGAATGGAAAGCAAAACAACCGTAGGTATCAACAATATTTTCTCCGCGTTTAGGCTGAGAAAACATGTTATCCATCTTCAAATTATGACCATCAAATTCTGCATCCCAAATCATCTGACCATAATAAGGCAAGACAGTGATATAACCGCGGGAGTTAGTCATTTTTAATGCTTCAATACCTGAAGCATATTTAAAACTGGTGACAGTAAAATTATCGCTGTGATAAATTTCCTGTTCATGACGACTGAATTGTTCACGGAACAGCGCTATTTTGGCAGTCATTTATGGTTACTCCCCGTTTCGTTAGGATTCATTATTTGCCAATGTTGCCGCATTGACCCGCTGTTTATTGCGCAGTTCACCCCAAAAATAGAAACCAACATAGACGAAGCACAATAATGACACCATGAAGGCATGTTGCATTGAACCTAAGTGGTCAGAGACAAAGCCTTGCAATGCTGGCACGACGGCGGCACCAACGATTGACATAACAATAATAGCCCCAGCGACTTCAGTATATTTATTGTCCACAGTATCCAGTGTGCCGGCATAAATAGTCGCCCAGCAAGGCCCGAATAAAACGCTGACAAATACCGCTGCATAAACTGCGGTAAAGTTAGGAACACATACCACATAGAGCAGGGTTAATGCCCCTAAGATAGAATAAGCAATTAATACTTTCTCTGCTTTAAAGCGGGTCATCAAGAAATTGGCCACAAACTTACCAATAAAGAAGCAAATAAAGCTATAGATCATAAAGTTTGAAGCGTCTCGCTCATTGGATGCTCCCAAGTTCAATGCCAAGCGAATAGTAAATGACCATACCGCGACTTGCATACCGACATAAAGGAACTGAGCCACAATTCCTTTTTTAAAACGGCTATTTCCTGCCAGGTATTTCAGTGTTTCTTTTAATGAGGGTTGCGCCACTTTCTTATTGCTATCATCTTGCGGTTTACAATGTGGGTAGCGAGTTATAATAAAGAGCAGCATCACCAGTAATAACACGAAAATAAGGTATTTATAAGGTTCTAAGGTGTGTTCTAGCATACTAAGACGGAATTCATGAACCTGTTCTGGCGTCATGGATGCCATCTGATTCTCTAAACTGTCCCCTTCCTGAAATACCAGATATTTCCCTAATACAATTCCCATTAATGCACCGATGGGATAAAACGTCTGGCTGATATTAAGCCGTAATGTGGCATAGTCTTTATGACCAATCATGGAACTGTAGGTGTTCGCCGCAGTTTCAAGGAAACTTAGACCAATGGCAATGGCAAAAATAGCCGCCAGAAACATGGTGTAGGTAGCCATATGTGATGCCGGATAGAACAAGGTACAGCCGACAATATAAAGTGTTAACCCGATTAATATAGCAACTTTATAACTACTTTTTTTAATCACTAATGAGGCCGGGATAGCTATCAGGAAATAGCCACCATAAAAGGCGCTTTGTACCAGTGCACTGGCAAAATCACTCAATGCAAAAACACTCTTAAATTGAGTAATTAAAATATCATTCAGACTGGCTGCGCATCCCCAAAGTGGGAATAAGCAGGAAAGCAAAATAAACTGAAATAAGGGTGTTTTATTTAAATAGCCATCGGGCAGTTGAACGGTATTAAGGCGCATTTTATTTTCCTTGGTGTAGGGTTTTTAAAAAATCAATAAATTGCGACGCGTCAGGGTAAGAACGTTGCGTTCCTTTGCCGGTGACACTGTATGCAGCAAAAGCAGAGGCCATTTCCATGGCTTTTAATATATTTCCATGCTGGACATACTCATGAGCGAAGCACCCGATGAAAGCATCGCCTGCCCCACTGGTATCAATGGCATGGACACTCACTGGCGGCACATGATGTATTTCTTCGCCGTGCATCCATAACGAACCACGGTGTCCTAATGTAATAATTAAATTATGCAGGCCTTTATCTAATAAACTGCGCCCTGCCCGATAGATATTATCCAGGCTGTCCACCGGCATCCCGGTCAAAATAGCCAATTCCGTTTCGTTCGGCATAAAAAATTCACATTGGCAGGCGTAACCAATATCTAATGCTTTGGCAGCGGGTGCGGGATTTAAAATAACTTTGATATTGTTTTGTCGGGCAAAATCAATTGCGGCGTAGACAGTTTCCAGTGGGATTTCAAGTTGTAGGATAATCAGTTGGCAATGTTTTAAAGCATCAGCCGCCGCGGCGACATCTGCTGGTAATAGATGATTGTTGGCCCCTTTAATAATCAGAATGCGATTTTGTGACGATTTATCGACAAAAATCGGTGCTACACCACTGGAGGCCCCGACAACCGCTTTAACATACTGAGTATCAACCCCCGCTTGTTGTAGGTTTCTTATCGTATTTTCTGCAAAAAGATCGTCACCTACGCGGGTAATCATCATCACATTGGCCCCTAATCGAGCAGCCGCGACCGCCTGGTTAGCGCCTTTACCACCGCATCCGATTTCAAAATCAGGTGCTTCTAAGGTTTCCCCCACTTGCGGCATTTCATCAATATAGGTAATCAAGTCAACCATGTTCGAGCCAATGACTGCAATATCCATTGTCCATCCCTCTATGCTATTTTTATTTTTCAATGTTATTTCAATAACATTATCAGGGCGAGAATGTTATGTATGTGACAATGATCGCACCAATGAAAATGCGAAATAGAGGTTTTAAGCCTTAAGTGCAATCACTAAAATGTTATTATTATAACAATTGGTAAGCATTCATGATATAAATCGAGAATATTTGCAGATGAACAAATAGCAGAAATGAAAAATCCCGGTCATTACTGCACCGGGACATTCGATAAGACAGAGGGGATTTATTTAATGGCCATGGCATCACGCAGGGTAAAGAACAGGTCAGTTTGGTCAGTTAGACCAACAACATTTGCTGCATGTGGGCCATAAGCCGCGATACGTAATTGCGTACCGGTATGCCCTTGAGAGTCATCTTCAGAATTGCCGTAGCTAATAGCCATCACCGCGCCATCTTTGGTGGTCAATGCTTGGGTTAACCCCGGCGCTTTGGCATCCGCTTCAATTATTTGGCTGGAATGCGCATGATCCGCAGTCACGATGACCAGTGTATTGCCATCCGCACGGGCAAATTCCAATGCTTTTTGCACCGCTTCGTCTAAGTCAACGGTCTCGCCAAACTGGCCACAAGGATTGGCGGCGTGATCTTGTTTATCAATAGAGGCTCCTTCAACTTGCAAGAAGAAACCATTTTTATTGGTTTTCAGGAGGTCAATAGCCTTTTCAGTCATGACCGCCAAGGTTGGAATATCTTTAGTTCGCTCAGCATTGCTTTCACAAACTACCGGTGGTTTGTCCACATTGCCGTGATAAGAGGCTTTCGGCCCCTGCCAACGAACCGGCATGTTACCTGGGCTGAATAGCCCTAACAGCGGTTTTTGTTGGTTAGCCTGTTTGGTTGCATTCAGGTCATCAAGGTTTTCGACAATCACATAACCCCGAGCCAGTGCCTGGTCACGCAACGATTGGTCTTTCCATTCACCTGCTTTAGCCAGTTGGCTGAATGATTTCGAACCGCCGCCCAAGGTCACATCAGCGCGCCCTTCAATCATTTGTTCGGTGATAGAGCCCCGGCCGCCATTCTCCAATGCATTGGTGCTGCACTTCTCGCTGGTTTCTTCCGGGCCGTAGCACTTGCGCCCCGTAACATGGGCGAATTGTGCGGCAGGCGTTGCATCTTGCAATTCAGCGGTTGAAACATTGCCGGTGGCTTTACCCGCTTTTTTAGCCAGCTCCAACAGTGTGGCGTGGTCTTTACCCAACACATCCACGCCGAGTGCCCCATTATAGGTTTTCACCCCTGATGACCAGGCGGTAGCCGATGCCGCTGAATCAGTCACATAATTGGGTTTCTGCGTTTTTTTATCTAATGAATAGTGCGTGTATTGCCCTGTTAACGGCAATGCATCAATCCCTTTAAAGAAACCACCGGCTCCCATCGCATAGTTACGAGCAGACGTAATCTCTGAGTCCCCCATCCCATCGCCGATCAGCAGAATGACATTTTTTGCCGTTTTGTTGGACAGTGAGTTGCGAAGAGCTTGGGTTTGATCTGCAGTCAAACGGCGAGCGCCACCAAATTGGGTGATATCACCGTGGGCGCTGCGATCGTATAAACCGGTGGCCGCGGCCACCGCATGGTGGGCGAACAGGGAGCTGCTTAATATCAGAGTTGATAAGGCTATGCCGGACAAAGTGGATACGCGGTTCTGCATCAGTAGAGTTCCTTGTTGTAAAACAGTAATACAATTTGTATTGATTGGTTACAACGGATACTAAAACAGGCGAATGACGCTTTTATGACAATCGCAATTAATTATTATTCCTTATCTTTCAGGGCCATTTACCCTGACCTCTGCCCTTGCCCGGACTCCTTAGAAACTGGGCTAAATCAGGCCGCCATTGGCGCGCAGCACTTGCCCATTGATCCAACCGCCATCTTTACCGACCAAAAATGATACCGCCGCCGCAATGTCTTCTGGGGTGCCTAATCTTTCCAGTGGGGTCATTTGGGCCATTTTTTCAATCAGTTCTGCGGGTTTACCCTGCAGGAAAAGATCCGTAGCCGTTGGCCCTGGTGCCACAGCATTAACAGTAATATTGCGGCCGCGCATCTCTTTTGCCAGGATTGCCGTCATTGTTTCCACTGCGGCTTTGGTCGCCGCATAAACAGCATATTTTTCTAACTTCAACCCCACGACGCTCGTGGAAAAATTGACGATGCGGCCGCCCTTTCTCAACCGTTTCGCGGCTTCCCGCATTGCGTTGAAGCTGCCTTTCACATTAATTGCCATCTGGCGGTCAAAATGTTTATCATCACTGTCGGCAATGGTACTGAGTGACATAATGCCGGCGTTATTGACCAAAACATCCACACCACCAAAAGCAGCCTCTGCTGTTGCAAATAATTGAGCCACAGCAGCGGGATCACTAACATCACCTTGCGCACTCATTGCATGCCCTCCCGCTTGTTCAATTTTACGCACCAATGCTTCGGCTTTATCACCAGCCTGAGAATAATTGATAACAACCGTATAGCCATCCTGCGCCAAGCGCTCAGCGATTGCCGCGCCAATTCCCCTTGATGCACCTGTAACAATAGCGACCTGTTGAGTGGAATTCGTCATAATATTCTCCTGAGCGTGAGTTTCATTATCTGTCTGGATTCGTGGCGAATGATTAAACACTCGGCCACTTAAAGCGCTAGATACAGCATGTCACTTTTCGTCATTCGGATAATCACCTATTATTCGTTCACACTATCCGAAAAAGTCGAACAATAGTATGGACAGAATTGATGCAATGCGTGTGTTTATCAGAGTCGTGGAACAGCGCAGCTTTACCCAAACAGCGCAAGATTTGAATTTGCCGCGTTCTACCGTCACGGATGCGATTAAGCAGCTTGAAAAACGGCTGAATGTGCGCCTATTACAACGCACCACCCGGCATGTCAGCCCAACACTGGATGGAGAGGCATACTATCAACGTTGCCTACAGATTATTGCTGACATCGAAGATGCTGAAATGGCGTTCGCGGATGCCAAACCACGAGGTTTACTGCGAATCGACGTGCAGGGTACCTTGGCTCGTCATTTCGTATTGCCGCAATTACCCGATTTTATTGCACAATACCCAGACATCGAATTATTTATCAGTGAGGGTGATAGACTCGTCGATTTGATTCGCGAAGGTATTGACGGAGTATTGCGCGTCGGCACATTACAAGACAGTGATATGGTGGCCCGCCGTGTGGCACTTCTGCCACAAGTGACCTGTGCTGCGCCGCGTTATTTGCAACACTATGGCACCCCGTGCACACCGCATGAGTTAGCCGGGCATCGGATGGTCGGATTTCGTTCCAGTGCCAGCGGTGGCTTAATGCCGTTAGAATTCGCTGTCAGCCCTACACCGCCCCGCCTATCACCTGATTGTCAAAAAACGAGCATTCAAGCAGTAAAATTACCCGCCGTTTTATCCGTCAGTGGTGCTGAAAGTTTTGTTGCTGCCGCTCGACTGGGGTTAGGGATAGTACAAGTGCCGCGTTACCATGTTGAACCTGATTTATACGCTGGAACATTGATTGAGGTATTGCCAGAATATACGCCACCTCCGATGCCAGTCTCTTTCCTCTATCCGCACAATCGGCAATTATCACCACGCGTGCGTATTTTCAGTGACTGGCTCCGTCAGATATTCCGAACAGCATAAACAGCCGAACAGGTTAGCTCGGCTGTTGCCACACGTTATTGTCCTTTCTCGACGGATTGATAGATATCAATATCAAAATAGCCGTCAGTTCTGCCGTCATTGAGGTAAACCTCATAACATGCGCCCTCCGCTGGGCGATAGCCACTTTGTGGCAGATGCTGGTGATATAACTCCCCCCAAGCTTTGGCGTAGTCATCATCGGTAACTCGAGTGTGGTACACCGCATATAAACCTGCGGGGATCACCTGCAACTGTAGCTGACCACTGAGTTCAGCTGGCAAGGTATAGTCATCGGCAACAGAGAGTGACACATCAGCCCGCAACTGCGCCGGAGGATTTGTTTCCGGATTATCCCAGTAAAGCGCTAGCCAATCTTTTCCAGGAATTTGATGCTGGCCATAAAGTGATGACAACTGGTCAAAGCCTTGCGGGATGGTCTCGTGATAAGGCCCAACGACTCGGATACTCACAACCTGTTGTGACGGTTTTTCAATAATTTTAAATGTCATATCGCTACCTCAACTTAATGGTTTTTATAAAAATTAAGTGACTAAAGATACGAATCCACATAGATACTGTACATCTATACAGTATAGCGGCATTTTATGACATTTGATTAATTTTCCCACTTGATTGTGAACCGCTTCGCAAAAAATCATCTGCTTGTTCAAGCTGAAGATGACTAAAAACTGTTATCCCATGGCGGCGCAATAATGCCGTGGTCACCCCCTGTCCCGTGCGTTGGGTGCCGTTAAAACGCCCATCGTAAATCCGGCTACTGCCACAAGATGGGCTGCCCTCGGTAAGAATAGCTAATGTACACTGGTGTTTTTGTGCCAATGCCAATGCTTGATAAGCCCCTTGCAGGAATTCCCGGCTGACATCATTACCCCACTGCTCAATCACGCGCGCCTGCCCCTGTAACACCGCCTCACCATTGCCTTGCTGAATTTCAGCCGGTGGCCGTGGTACTGGCATTCCGGCAGCCAGCTCAGGACAAACCAGTACCAGTCGGCCTTCATCCTGCCAGCGCTGGATAATTTCATTATCAACAGGCAGAGCACTGCCGTTATAACGCACGGCTTTGCCCATCAAGCAGGCACTGATTAGGATACGCGCTGGTTTGGCTTCCACGAGATTATCAACCTTACTATTTTGTGATAAATAAATGAGTGACAAATTAGAAATAACTATAGCCACCGATAATAACTAATTAATAGTGGCCAGTCATAAACCCAGTAAAAGAGTTAGTGAAAAACAGATATTTCTTGGGTAAATAAACACATCAAAACTTATTTCGATTGGTTATAGGCGGCTAAGGCTTGCGGCAGCAAGCGCGCTAATCGCTGCCCCCATTGCTCCTGCCCCTCTTGCTGGGTAATCAGGTCTTGCCGAATTTCGATGCCCACATAAGGTAGTTGCCGCTGCTCGGCATGGAACGGTAAAGTGAAATCCGTTGCATCTGTCATGGCGTAAGGTTCGTTGATGCCGACCTTTAATGAATCTTCTTGTTGTAACAGTGCCACTAACTGCAAGGCAAACTCGGGGTTACGGTTAAACAATGTGCCAATTTGCCAGGGGCGAGAAATATTTTTGAACGAAGGTGTGAAGCTGTGCATGGAAATAATCACACTGGGCAAACCGCTATCACGGCGCTGATTAAGTGTTTGGGTAATTAAGTCATGATAAGGCTGAAATACTTCGGCGCGGCGAGCTTGAGCCTCTGGCACTGTGACGCCAATATTGCGCGGGACTCGGGTATGTTCTGAAATTTCAGGGATGGAGCTGGCAATACCGGGGGTACGGTTGCAATCAATCACTAAGCGCGAATAACGCTGATGAATCAATGTGGCATCCAAATATTGGCTAAGCCGTTGCGCCGTGGCCAGCGAGCCAATATCCCAACCAATGTGGCGGTCAATTTCCCCGGCGGGTAACCCCAAATCCCCGAGTTGCTCGGGAATACACTGCCCGGCATGGTCTGCTAGCAAGATAAAGGGTGAGCGACTTGCAGGGCGTTCAATTACCGCGGCTGGAGGTTCGCCTTCTCGTAATAAAGGGGACAAAGTGATATTGGACATGAATTACCTACCTGATATGAATTAGTTTCGCGAATAGCAGACATTCATCCTAGCGGCTTAAATCCACTTCGCCCACCCCGAGCTGAATCTAAACTTGCGGGATGCTGCGATTGGTGCCCGATTAAAGCCAGCTTTTAGCTTTCGAACCGGATAGTTATCTAATGATGTTGGCTTTCATGTCATAATCACCGGCAAAATTTTCCTCACCCCGCTTTTCATTAAATGATTTTTATCAAACCGTGGCAGCCAAGTAGTGGAGACTTATGGAAACGTTTTTGATTGATAGAATAGCCACCCCGCAGGGGGAACTGGTGTTAATTGCAGACGAAGAAAATCGGCTACGCGCCATTGATTGGACTGATCATTATGAGCGGCTGCTAAAGTTGCTGCACAATCATTACGCCAGCAACAGCTTTACCTTGGTGGAACAAGTGAATCCTGGCGGTTTGAGTGACAGTATGCAGCGCTATTTTGCCGGCGAGCTAAGTATTATTGATAATTTACCGGTAAAAACCGCTGGCACTGACTTCCAGCGTCAAGTCTGGCAGCAATTGCGAAAAATCCCCTGCGGTGAAACCATTACTTATGGTGAGTTAGCCAAACGTATCAATCGCCCCACGGCATCGCGGGCGGTTGGGATGGCGAATGGCTTGAATCCTATTTCGATTGTTGTGCCTTGCCATCGCGTGATTGGGCAGCAAGGGGCATTGACAGGTTATGCCGGTGGTGTGGAGCGAAAACGCTGGTTATTAATGCACGAGGGATATCTTTTAGCACGCTAACTATTCTTGCACTTATCAGACGCAAGAAAAGATGTTAAAATTGACGCATATCAATATTAATGGGAATACCCTATGATCCCGGAAAAACGCGTAATCCGACGTATTCAATCTGGCGGTTGTGCCATCCATTGCCAGGATTGCAGTATCAGTCAGCTCTGTATTCCTTTCACTTTGAATGAAAACGAGCTGGATCAGCTCGACAATATCATTGAAAGAAAGAAACCTATTCAGAAAGGACAGGCGTTATTTAAGGCCGGTGATGAACTTAAATCCCTGTACGCCATCCGTTCCGGGACTATCAAAAGTTACACCATTACCGAAGAAGGTGATGAGCAAATTACCGGTTTCCATCTGGCGGGCGATTTAGTCGGTTTTGATGCTATCAGTAACTTACAGCATCCAAGTTTTGCACAAGCCCTAGAAACATCAATGGTTTGTGAAATCCCATTTGATACGCTGGATGATTTATCCGGTAAAATGCCCAATCTGCGCCAGCAAATGATGCGGTTAATGAGTGGCGAGATCAAAGGTGATCAAGATATGATTTTGCTGCTTTCTAAAAAGAATGCAGAAGAGCGTCTGGCCGCCTTTATTTATAATCTCTCGCGCCGCTTTGCTCAGCGTGGTTTCTCACCTCGTGAGTTCCGCCTGACTATGACGCGCGGTGATATCGGCAACTATTTAGGTCTGACAGTAGAAACTATCAGCCGTTTACTGGGCCGTTTCCAGAAAAGCGATATTTTGAGTGTGAAAGGTAAATACATCACTATCGAGAATACCGAAGCTCTGGCACAACTGGCAGGTAACCCAAGACCCAATCTGTAAATCAATCGGAAACCAGATCAATAATAATTGGTCTGGTTTGTTCTCTCGCCTGTTCTCTTTCACTTTCATGGTTTACTCTTTAACTAACATACTGTTAATTCACGGTTGTAAGGAGACTCTATGGCAAAGTATCAGAATATTCTGGTTGCTATTGACCCCAATCAGGACGATCAACCTGCATTAAGACGTGCGGTTTATCTTGTGCGCCGCAATGGTGGCACAATTAAAGCATTTTTGGCTATTTATGATTTGTCCTATGACATGACGACCCTGCTGTCACCCGATGAGCGTACAGCGATGCGTAAAGGGGTTATCAGCCAGCGCTCAGCCTGGATAAGCGAGCAGTGCCGCTTTTATCTTGATGAGGGGATCCCGATTGAAATCAAAGTGGTATGGCATAACCGCCCCTATGAAGCCATGATTCAGGAAGTGCTGAAATTTAAGCATGATTTGTTGCTAAAAATGGCGCACCAACATGACCGCTTGGAATCGATTATTTTCACCCCGACTGACTGGCATCTATTACGTAAGTGCCCCTGCCCGGTCTGGATGGTCAAAGACCAGCCTTGGCCGGAAAATGGCACCGCACTGGTGGCCGTCAACCTTTCAAGTGAAGACCCACTGCATGACCCCCTTAATCTGCGTTTAGTGAAAGAAACCCAAGAACTCGCAGAGCATGTCAATCAAACTCAGGTGCATCTGATAAGTGCCTATCCGGTAACGCCGATTAATATTGCTATCGAATTGCCTGATTTTGATCCAAGCGTTTATAACGATGCTATTCGTGGTCAGCATTTAGTGGCCATGAAAGCATTACGTCAGCAGTTTTGCATTGATGAAAAATTCACTCATGTCGAAAAAGGGTTACCCGAGGAAGTTATTCCTGACTTGGCAGAACATCTACATGCTGGGGTGGTGGTGCTGGGTACCTTGGGGCGCACTGGGCTGTCGGCGGCTTTTATCGGCAACACCACAGAGCATGTGATTGACCATCTTAAATGCGATTTGTTAGCGATTAAGCCGGAAGGATTTACCTGCCCGATTGAAAGCAATGAAGATAGAAACGACAGCGCGTAGCCCCCTCTTTCTTGTATATTGTATGATTTATAGCCAATAAAAAGGGCCACCGTGGTGGCCCTTAATCAAAACATTGCGATTATAACGCGCGTAAAATTGCTTCCACGCTGTCTTTAGCATCGCCAAATAACATCTGAGTATTGTCTTTGAAGAACAATGGGTTTTGCACGCCAGCATAGCCGGTGTTCATTGAGCGTTTAAAGGCAATAACACTTTGCGCTTTCCAGACTTCCAGTACGGGCATACCGGCAATCGGGCTGCGCGGGTCTTCAAGGGCGGCGGGGTTTACGGTGTCGTTAGCACCAATAACCAGCACCACATCAGTGCTTGGGAAATCATCATTAATTTCGTCCATTTCCAGCACCACATCGTAAGGTACTTTGGCCTCCGCCAATAGCACGTTCATATGGCCAGGTAAGCGCCCTGCTACTGGGTGAATACCAAAGCGCACTTTGACCCCACGCGCCTGCAATTTTGCGGTAATTTCAGCCACCGGATACTGCGCCTGCGCCACCGCCATACCATAACCTGGGGTGATGATGACTGAGCTGGCATTTTTCAGCAGCTCCGCCACTTCTTCTGCATTCGTCTCGCGGTATTCGCCCATCTCTTCAGCATCACCGGTTGAGGAACCATCAGTACCAAAACCGCCGGCAATGACACTGATAAACGAGCGGTTCATCGCCTTACACATGATGTATGACAGGATAGCACCCGAAGAACCGACTAACGCCCCGGTCACAATCAGCAGGTCGTTGCTCAGCATAAAGCCCGCCGCCGCCGCTGCCCAACCGGAGTAGGAGTTCAACATTGACACCACCACTGGCATATCAGCACCGCCAATGGAGGCGACCAAATGCCAGCCGAAGCCCAAAGCAATCACGGTCATCAATAACAGAGCAACCACTTGTAGGGCCACGCTATCTGTTCTGACAAACATAATCATCAGCAGGAATGAAACAACCAGCGCGACTAAATTCAATTTATGACGTTGTGGCAACATCAGCGGTTTGGATGAAATAACCCCGCGTAATTTACCGAACGCAACGATAGAGCCAGTAAATGTTACCGCACCGATAAAGATGCCCAAGAACACTTCGGTCAGATGGATATTCACCATCACCGCATCCATGACTGCCGAGCCATGATCCAGATAGCTGTTAAAGCCAACCAGAACTGCCGCCAGGCCCACGAAGCTGTGCAAAATAGCCACCAGTTCCGGCATTTCAGTCATTTCGACTTTCTTCGCCAGGTAAATACCAATTGCCCCACCAATCACCATGGCAATGATAATCCAGGCAACGTTACCTGAATCTGGCCCCAGAATGGTGGCGATCAGCGCGATGGCCATACCGGTTACACCGAAAGTGTTACCTTGTTTGGATGTTTCGTGGCGCGACAGCCCAGCCAAACTGAAAATAAATAAAATCGCAGCAACTATGTACGCAGCTGTAACGAGACCACTAGACATTAGTTACCCCTTTATTTTTATATAACATTGTCTTTGTAAACATTGTCTTGATAAACATTGTTTTATCCACTTAGCGTTATCAACTCGCTTGCCCTTGAGGCAAGTTGGCTTTCGGCGAAACCTAATTTTTGCGGAACATTTTCAGCATGCGCTGGGTGACAGTAAAGCCACCAAAGATATTGATGCTGGCAATCAGTACCGCAATAAAGGATAAGAAACTCACCCAGCCGCCATGACCAATCTGTAAGAGTGCGCCAACCACAATGATGCCGGAAATGGCGTTAGTCACTGACATCAGCGGGGTATGCAGCGCATGGCTGACATTCCACACCACGTAATAACCAACCACACACGCCAGCGCAAAGACCGTAAAGTGGGATAAAAACTCTTTCGGTGCCACATTCGCCAACCAACCGAACAACACAATAGCCAGCGCCATCATGATGTATTTAGGCCACGGCGATGAAGGTTTCGCCGCTTCTTTAACAATGGGCGCTGCTTTGGCAGCCGCTGGCTGCGCTGATACCTGAATTGGTGGCGCTGGCCAAGTTATTTCACCGGTTTTAACCACGGTAACACCGCGGATCACGGTATCGTCAAAATCAATGTCTATCTCGCCATTTTTCTCTTTGCAGAGTAACTTCAGCAAGTTAACCAAGTTAGTACCGTAAAGCTGAGATGACTGGGTCGGTAAACGGCTAGGTAAGTCGGTATAACCGATGATTTTCACGCCATTTTCAGTCACAGTGACTTTATCGGCCACCGTCAATTCACAGTTACCGCCGGTTTGTGCTGCCAAATCGACAATCACACTGCCCGACTTCATTGATGCGACCATCTCTTTAGTTATCAAACGGGGCGCGGGCTTGCCGGGAATCAATGCCGTGGTGACAATGATATCCACTTCAGCAGCTTGTGCGGCAAATAGCGCCATTTCGGCTTTGATAAACGCTTCAGACATGACTTTCGCGTAACCATCGCCACTGCCGGCCTCTTCTTCAAAATCGAGTTCGAGGAATTCAGCGCCCATACTTTGGACTTGTTCTTTCACTTCCGGACGGGTGTCAAAAGCGCGCACAATCGCACCCAAGCTCCCGGCAGCCCCAACAGCGGCCAACCCCGCAACACCGGCACCAATAACCATCACTTTTGCCGGCGGGACTTTGCCCGCGGCGGTGATTTGCCCGGTGAAGAAACGGCCAAACTCATGCGCGGCTTCAACAATCGCGCGATAGCCCGCAATGTTAGCCATTGAGCTTAGGGCATCCATCGATTGCGCACGTGAAATCCGTGGCACCGAATCCATCGCCAATACAGTGACCTGATGCTCGGCTAACTTTTGCAGTAATTCTGGGTTCTGAGCTGGCCAAATAAAGCTGACCAAAGTGCTCCCCGCACGCATCAGGGCAATTTCGTCCTCAAGGGGGGCGTTCACTTTGAGGATAATATCGGACTGCCACACATCGGTGGTATCCGTAATGGTGGCACCCGCATCCTGGTACGCCGCATCGTCAAAACTGGCTAAATGACCAGCTCCGCTTTCAATCGCCACGGTGAAGCCTAATTTCAGCAGCTGTTCCACCGTTTTCGGCGTTGCTGCAACACGGGCTTCATTGGCCAACCGCTCTCTTGGTACACCAATACGCATAATGATCCCTTTTACTTGTCTTTGATATAATGTCTATCTGTTTGGTTACTGACAAAACTGCTTAGTTACGGCTCCCTATAACCTACTGAAAATGTGACTGATGATCCATATCTGTATGCGGTTCTGAAGCAGTTTTTGCACTAAAACTAGTAGGCAGAAAGAACTCTGTATAATTCACTATAAAAATAATATTTACTAGCGGCTTATCCTGCAACTTTGAGCCAAAATAACAAGATTTAGTATAGTAAGGCAACCCAGTCATGGCGCGGCATCAGGTTAGAAAAATGTAAATAAACAGCGCTTATGAGGTTAAAGGCATTATTCGTAAAGCTTATCTCGATTCTTACTGTAAAGTGCTATCAGGCCGAACTGCAGAATTCATATACTTAGTCATATAAATTGCGGAGACACCCAGCATTATTACATGTAATAATCATCTGCTATTCTGTTACACATCAATTGTTCCGCATGTATCAACGTTAATGCGCAAGGCGAAAGGATTTTTTATGAAGCTGAAATACACGATCATCGCGTCGGCATTGCTGTCACTCTCGGCACTTTCTGCTGCACATGCGGCGAAAGAGTTAACACCAGAGCAAGCAGCAGCCATTAAGCCATTTGATCGTATTACTGTGACCGGCAGATTTAACGCAATTAATGAAGCTGCTGATGCAATATCCCGTCGTGCTGATAAATTAGGGGCTGATGCGTTCTATATTCAGGATCTCAACAGCAATAATAATGGTGGCAACTGGCGTGTAACGGCCGATATTTATCACAATGATGCGCCAGAAGTCAGTAAAGAGACTCAGTATCGTATCTTTAATGGCATCAAAGAATTACCAAAAACAGAAGCTTACGCCTTGCAACCCTATGACACCGTTTCAGTCAGTGGTTTCTTCCGTAGCCAACCTGATATCAACGACGCCGTTTCCAAAGCAGCCAAAGAGAAAGGCGCGTACTCCTTCTTTATCGTGCGCCAAGTGGATGCCAACCAAGGCGGGAACCAATTTGTGACGGCTTATGTTTATAAAGAAGATGCCGCCAAACGTATCGTACAAAGCCCTGATGTCATTCCTGCGGATTCAGATGCTGGCCGTGCCGCACTGGCGGCGGGCGGTGCTGCGGCGGCAAATGTAGAAATTCCGGGTGTTGCTTCTTCCGCTACGCCAAGTGCCGATGTTGGCCGTTTCTTTGAAACGCAGTCATCAACTGGCAAACGTTACACCGTCACTCTGAATGATGGCACGCAGATTCAGGAATTGAACAACATCACGGCGGCTCAGATGGTGCCATTTGATTCAGTGACCTTTGGCGGCCATTACAACAGCATGACTGATGTCTCGCATGAAGTGGCGAAACGCGCTGCCGCCAAAGGCGCGAAGTATTACCATATCACTCGCCAATGGCAGAACCAAAGTGGTGGTAACCTGAGTGTCAGTGCTGATTTGTTCAAATAAGTTGGTTTGAATAGTCACATAAGGGCAGCCTAGGGCTGCCCTTTTTTTATCTGCCACAGTGCTGATTTAGCGCCTGAAACTCGACTGAATAATTTTTTGTCAAAATCGCATAACCAATCATTGCATGATCGCGCCCCACTCCGTAAAATCTCCCGAAAATTTTGGGATATTATCTGTCAGGTATCGACTGATTTACCTCATATAATGCTGCTTACAAGTCAGTAACCATTCATTAATACTCTAAAAACCAGGATCCATCATTGGAAAGAAAACTTGGCCTGACAGCCCTCACCGCGCTGGTGCTCAGCTCAATGCTGGGTGCCGGAGTCTTCAGCCTGCCACAAAATATGGCTGAAGTTGCCAGCCCCGCAGCGTTGCTCATTGGTTGGAGTATTACCGGTGTGGGAATCATTTTTCTGGCATTTGCCATGTTGCTACTGACACGATTGCGCCCTGATCTGGATGGGGGAATATTCAGCTATGCCAAGGAGGGTTTTGGTGATCTTATTGGCTTTTTCTCGGCCTGGGGTTACTGGCTGTGCGCCGTTATTGCCAATGTATCTTACTTGGTGATTGTTTTTGCGGCGTTAAGCTTTTTTACTGATAAGTCAGGCCATATTATGTTCGGTGAGGGCAACACTTGGCAGGCACTGCTGGGCGCGTCTTGCCTGTTATGGCTCGTTCATGCCCTGGTTTTGCGGGGGGTTCAAACTGCCGCCAGTATCAATTTGGCCGCAACATTAGCAAAACTATTGCCCATCGGCGGTTTTATTGTCTTGGCCGGCCTGGCTTTTAGCCTCGATACCTTCCGTTTTGATTTCACTGGCATCGCCCTGCACACCCCAGTTTGGCAGCAAGTGAAAGACACCATGTTAATCACCTTGTGGGTCTTTATTGGTGTCGAGGGTGCGGTGGTGGTTTCCGCCAGAGCGCGCAATAAAAAAGATGTTGGCCGGGCAACCATGCTGGCGGTGCTTTCAGCGCTGTGTGTTTACCTGCTCATCACGTTATTGTCCCTTGGCGTGGTGCCGCGTGCGGAGTTGGCGGGCATGCGTAACCCCTCCATGGCAGGTATTATGGTTGAAATGATAGGCCCTTGGGGAGAGGTCATTATTGCCACTGGGCTGATTATTTCAGTGTGCGGCGCTTATCTGAGCTGGACAATTATGGCCGCGGAAGTCCCTATGGTGGCGGCCAAACATGGTGCATTCCCTAAAATATTCCAGTATCAGAATAAACATAATGCCCCGGCCAAGTCACTGTGGCTAACTAACTGTGCCGTACAGGTGGCGCTGATTCTTATCTGGCTGACGGGCAGTAATTACAACACTTTGCTGACCATTGCCTCAGAGATGATTCTGGTGCCCTATTTCCTCGTGGGGGCATTCTTATTTAAAGTGGCGCTGAAACGCCAAGACTGGCGGTTGATTATGGCGGCCAGTGGTGCATGTTTGTATGGTTTGTGGTTGATTTATGCGGCGGGCTTATTGTATTTGCTGCTATCGGCACTGTTATATGCCCCCGGTTTACTGGTCTTTATTTATGCGCGCCAAGGGCATGAGGGCCTCAGATTGCTCAATACGCTGGAGCGTGCGGCGATTGGTCTGGTCTTGATGGCCACTATTCCGGCAACTTGGCTGGTTATGCACTAAAGGATTTCCCACCAAAGAACCTTGCTAAATCAAAGGATAAGCCAGTTAAACTGGCTGTCCGATGAGTTTGGTATGGGCGGGTAACTAATTATTTTCTGCGGCCGATATATCCACCGATAAACACTCACCCTGCTGGCTTAGCTTCATCGATTGTGGGAATTTTTGCTTAATCTCCCCCAATTGTGCGGTTTCGAGCGGATAAGGCAATTGAATATCCAACTGTTTGATTCCTTGCTGCTGCGCTAAACGAATCAATCGAATGATATTAGTTTCATCACTCAGTTGGGTTGATAAAACCTGCAGCGCCAGCGCGGTAAGTCGCTCCTGCGGGGTTTTCTCCAGTTCGGTTTGGGATTTGACGACCATGCCGAAAATCGGCATAACCCCATAAATAGCATCAATAAAGCCCCAACGCTTTTTGCATGACGCAGCTAGAAATTCCGTGTAATCGAAGCAGACTTTTTCACTGTGCGTTGACACACCAATGTGTTCGCCACTCATCCCTCAGTCCTTAGCTGATCGATACAGCTATTCATTAATCATTAATATTGATATTGATATATAAACGATGGGCACAACTCTATAGAGATGACGATAGGATCACTTTCATTAATATAATGAAATGATTTGCCCGTTGTCTACCCATCCGTCATTGGCATTAATAAAGTAACAAGCATAGTATTGCTACCCACTGCGCGCTATGCTGAATTCCGACACTTTTATAAACTGAAAAACATGACCAAAATAGTTTTTGTCGAAGACGACCCTGAGGTCGGAAAACTGATTGCTGCCTATCTTGGTAAGCATGATATTGATGTATTGGTCGAGCCGCGAGGGGATACCGCGCAAGCCGTTATTGAACAGCAACAGCCAGATTTAGTGCTGCTTGATATCATGCTACCCGGCAAAGACGGGATGACGCTGTGCCGCGATCTGCGGCCAAGTTATGAAGGCCCTATCGTGCTGCTGACCTCACTGGACAGTGATATGAATCATATCCTCTCCCTTGAAATGGGCGCGAATGATTATATTCTGAAAACCACCCCCCCAGCGGTGTTATTGGCCCGGTTGCGCTTACATTTACGCCAGCATAATCAGCAACAAACCAAAGAAACCATTAGCCCGCCGCTGACCGGGCATAATGCCATTCACTTTGGTTTACTCTGTATCGACCCCGTCAATCGTCAAGTTAATCTCAGTGATGAAGAAATTACCTTATCGACATCCGATTTTGATTTGCTGTGGGAGTTGGCCACCCATGCGGGAATCATCATGGCCCGGGAAGCATTATTGAAGAATTTACGTGGCGTCAGTTATGACGGCATGGACCGCAGTATTGATGTGGCGATATCGCGCTTGCGCCGTAAACTCTACGACAATGCTCTGGAGCCGTTTAGAATCAAAACAGTGCGAAATAAAGGTTATCTGTTTGCTCCCAATGCTTGGGAGTCGGTGCAGCAATGAGGAAACTATTCATACAGTTTTTCTTATTGTTATTCGTCTGCTTTATGGTGATGGCGATGTTGGTTGGGCTGGTCTATAAAGTCACCGCTGAACGCGCGGGTCGCCAGTCATTAGATGACCTGATGAAAAGCTCACTGTCATTGATGCGCAGTGAGTTACGGGAAATTCCACTCAAAGACTGGAATAAAACCATTGCCACGTTGGATTTAAATCTTTCCTTTCAATTACATATTGAACCTCTCGACAAGCGGGATCTGGGGGAGAGATTAAATAAACGCCTACGTGCGGGTGAAATTATTGCTTTGGATGATGAATATACCTTCCTGCAACGCATTCCCCGCAGTCACTATGTGCTGGCGGTTGGCCCGGTCCCCTATTTGTTTTATCTGCACCAAATGCGGATACTCGATTTAATGCTACTCATCCTGATCGGCCTGTCTTTAGCCCTGCCGGTATTTCTGTGGATGCGCCCTCACTGGAAAGATTTACTGAAACTGGAGAATGCCGCCCAGCGGCTAGGGGCGGGTTATTTAGACGAGCGGACACATTTTGACCCGACCTCCAGTTTAAGCCGTTTAGGTGTCGCATTTAACCAGATGGCCGACAACATCAACACCTTGATTGTGAGTAAGAAACTGCTTATCGATGGGATTGCTCACGAGCTACGCACCCCACTGGTGCGCTTGCGTTATCGGTTAGCCATGAGTGATAACCTGACTGAAAGTGAACAATTGGCGCTGAATCATGATATTGGTCAGTTGGAAGCATTAATTGACGAATTGCTCACTTATGCGCGACTGGATCGCCCACAAGTTTCGCTCAATCTAGAACCTATCGACTTACCGGCCTGGCTTACCACCAAGGTCAAGGATATTCGCCTGATTCATCGCGAGCGAGAAATCGAGCTTGATATCCCCCACCGCGGCGACTTTGGCGCGGTCGATTTACGCCTGATGGAGCGAGTATTGGATAATTTGGTGAATAATGCGCTGCGTTACTCGACTGAACGACTGCGGGTTGGGCTGTGGTTTGATGGCGACAACGCCTGCTTGCAAGTGGAAGATGACGGGCCAGGTATCCCACTGGAAGAACGCGCGCGGGTTTTTGAACCCTTTGTTCGCCTAGACCCGAGCCGCGACCGTGCCACCGGCGGATGTGGATTGGGCCTAGCGATTGTTCACTCCATCGCACAAGCTTATCAGGGGACGATTTCGGTGGATGCCAGTTCCTTAGGCGGGGCTAGTTTCCGATTTTGTTGGCCAGTGAAAAACCCTTACTCACCGTCTATTGCCCCTGAAAGTCAGCAACAATAGCCAAACCAATCAGTGCTAAGAAAAAATTAGCAGATTAAATTTATGGAGCATTTCATGACCACGGCTTACCAGCACCTGCGCACCACATTCACCCGCCTGGCCCGTTTTGAGCACTTATCTGCCATCGCTGGCTGGGATATGCAAACCATGATGCCCCCCAAAGGCAACCTTGCCCGCTCAGAGGCCATGGCCGAGTTAAATGTACTGCAACATCAAATCATTACGGCCAAGCAGGTTGGCGAATGGTTGCAACAAGCACAACAAGAAACGCAGGATGATATTGAGCAAGCTAATTTGCGCGAGATGCGCCGGCACTACAATAATGCGGTGTTGCTGCCAGAAGCACTGGTTGAGGCAAAATCACTCGCCGGTGCTCGCTGCGAGCATGCATGGCGACAACAGCGTATTGCTAATGACTGGCATGGTTTTGCAGAAAATCTGCGTGAAGTGGTTAAGTTGAGCCGAGAAGAAGCCGCAATTCGGGCTCAGGCTGCTGGGGTATCACGCTATGACGCATTACTAAACCTGTATGAGCCGGGAACCAACAGTGCAGATTTAGACCGCATATTTGGTGACCTTAAACAATGGTTACCGGCGCTATTGCAAAAAGTCACCAGCAAGCAAGCCAGTGAACCTTGTTTGCTACCCCAAGGGCCATTCGAGCTGGAAAAACAGCGGCAACTCGGCCTCAATGTGATGAAAATACTCGGTTTTGACTTTGATGGCGGGCGAGTTGATGTCAGTGTGCATCCATTCTGTGGTGGCGTGCCGCAGGATGTACGCATCACCACCCGTTATAATGAACAAGAATTTCTCAGTGCATTAATGGGGATTGTCCATGAGACCGGTCACGCGCGTTATGAGCAAAATCTGCCACGTGAATGGTTGGGCCAGCCAATATCACACGCACGTTCCACCGCGATTCATGAATCTCAAAGCCTGCTGTTTGAAATGCAATTGGCGCGCAGCAAAGAATTCCTGCAAGTGATCCGCCCATTGGTCATCCATCAATTTGGTGAACAAGCTGCATTTAATGAGCACAATTTTACGGCATTGAACCAACGCGTCAAAACCGGCCTAATCCGAGTTGATGCTGATGAGGTCAGCTACCCTGCTCATGTGATTTTACGTTACGAAATCGAAAAAGCATTGATTAGCGCAGAAATCGAAGTAGAGGATATTCCGGCACTATGGAATGAGAAAATGCAGCAATATCTTGGTGTTGACACTGAAAGCAACTACCGAAATGGCTGTATGCAGGATATCCATTGGACCGACGGTGCATTTGGCTATTTCCCGACTTATACACTGGGTGCAATGTATGCAGCCCAACTATTCCAAACAGCACGTGAGGCTATCCCAAGATTAGATCAAGACATTGCCAATGGCGATTTAGCCGGTTTATTCAATTGGTTAAAGAACAATATTTGGCAGCACGGTAGCCGTTATTCAACGACAGAACTGATAACAAAAGCGACAGGTGAACCACTTAACCCCCGTTTTTTCCGCGAACACTTAGAGCGACGTTACTTATAATTACCAGCCGCTATGAGATTGAGCCTTTCTATACTGCCCTCTTAATGAGTGGCAGTATTGTTCTCCCCAGCATAAATGTCACTTTAGTTTCAAATTGGCACATAGCTGCAGAATACGCTGTTGGGTACAATACTCATATGTATGTTGTAACTAATATGCAACTGTAGCGCAGTTGCATATCATATGTTCATTCGCCTCCGGCTCAACTATTGCTCAATGAAACTTGGGCAAACGCTGGTGATAAGCTCAATATCTAATTGCCCATTAGCCATAGCAATCAGCGCTGTACAATCGGTTACAAGCCGAAACCAATGACTCACGGAAGCCACTAACCATTTATTCTATTCTCATTACAACGACCCAACGGGGCCGATATGCAAACAGAACACTGAGGAATTAATCATGAAAACAGTATTAGCTATGATTGTTGCTGCAACCTTGGGTATGTCTTCTATCGCATTTGCCGCAGATGCGGTTGCCCCAGCAGCAGCTCCAATGGCTACAGCCCCAGTGGCGCATAGTGCGCCGGCCAAAACCATGCATCACAAGAAAGCGACAAAATCGATGAAGAAAGCGGATAAGGTTGCGCCAGTGCAAAAAGCACAAGCGGCTAAAAAGCAGCATAAGAAAGCAACACATAGCAAATCTACTCCAGCAGTCACACCGGTCGCAAAATAAATCGAGAAAGCGAAATACAGCACTTCAAGATTGACTTGTAACAGCTGAATTCACTCAACACCCGGTTCTCCGGGTGTTTTTTATCGGGAGTGCTGATAATGCTGCGCCGTTATTTATTTGAAATCACGCTGACTACATTAATTATTTGCGGACTGATCGCATTATTTTTTTATTTATAGTGTCAGCGGCTTATGCCGCTCTAAAATTATTGAAAAATCAAATACTGACAACATACCATATGGCTAATTGTGTCTATAGTTAGCGATAAGAAAGCTTGTAGTTAACAGCTTAATGAGCAGGTCACAGATTTGTGAATAGATAACCCTCTTAGAAATAAGGCAGGCTAATTCTTTATGCGTTTATCTTCATTGTTATTATTGAGTCTGTTGCCTCTTTCCGCAGCTCTTGCCCTCCCCCCGACTGAAACGCCAAATGATGACGCCAGTATTGCCGATCAAAAAACACTGTTTTTTGGTGAAGATGACCGTACCGCCATCGCTAATACTCAGGAATGGCCATGGCAAGCCATTGGTCAAGTTGAAACGGCCAGTGGCAACCTTTGCACTGCGACATTAATCTCGCCTCGCCTCGCCTTAACAGCAGGCCACTGTGTGTTGACACCGCCGGGTAAAATTGACCGAGCCGTTGCTTTACGGTTTATTTCACACAATGGTCATTGGAAATATCAGATTACTCGTTTGGAAACTTTGGTTGATACCAAATTAGGCAAAAAACTTAAGCCTGACGGCGACGGCTGGATAGTGCCACCCGCCGCGGCAGCTTACGATTATGCGCTTATCCGCTTAACCAATAAAAAACCGATTCCAATCAAGCCATTGCCATTATGGGATGGAACTGCTGACGAATTGACCCAAGCACTTAAACGCGTAGATCGTAAAATAACGCAAGCAGGCTACCCACTCGATCATCTCGACACACTTTACAGTCATGAGAATTGCCTGATTACGGGTTGGGCCCAGCAAGGTGTGCTATCCCATCAATGTGATACTTTACCCGGTGATAGCGGCTCGCCTTTGTTGCTAAAAAATGGCGAAAAGTGGTCTTTGATTGCCATCCAGAGTTCCGCTCCCGCCGCCAAAGACCGTTATCTTGCTGATAACCGGGCTTTGGCAGTTACAGCCATAAAAGACCGGTTGAAAATGCTTGCTAATAAAACGGCCAAAACCAGCAAATAGCGATTCTACTCAACGCTAAGCGCAGATTATTCTTTACGGCTACAGTGGGGTTTTTGATTAAACTTAAAAACAAAAGTCCCACCTAATGCCGCGGCATATCGACTCAAGGTTGTCAGATTTGGCGAAATAATGCCTTTTTCCATCCGGCTGATATTTTGTTTCTTCAGCCCCACCCTCTGGGCAACTTCTTCTTGGGTCAAATTACATTGCTGGCGGGCGGCTTTAAGCTCTGTCATCAGAGCTTGCCTAATCTGCAAGTCAGAATAGGCTTCATATACATGAGGATGATTTAAAGCATCCGCTTTAACCTCAGCAAAGGGTATCACGTCAAAATCATCTTGTTTCTTCATGGCTGCAATCTCCGTTTGAGTTCCTTCATACGCTGATAGGCCAACATTAATGTCCTTCTTGGCGTCTTTTGCGTCTTCTTTTGTAAAACATGAATGATATAAATCTGCCGACTAGGCTGGTAAAAGAAAAAACCACGCCCGGCGCCCTCCTTAGCACTAACCCGTAACTCTTTCAGGCCTTTACCTAACTCCCGCACGACGGGCTCTCGCAACTCATGACCATAAGCCTCTAACTCATCAAGAGCCTTAATCAAAGCCGCCTGTATTCCTGGCGGTAACCTAACCAACTCTCTCTGAGCCAACCTCAACAAACTAATCACATACATAAGCAATCCCTGCTCCCAAAAAACTCTATCAAACCCACCAAAAGCAATCAAACATGGTGACCCACAATCAGACAAACTTTGAACAAGCCGCCTATTGCCACGGCAGATATACCCATAATTGAAGGGCTGGGGCAATAACACCGCCGCTGAATGAGCAAGTTAATTGGTCTTTTACGAGGAGCTTCGCATGAAAATGAGCAGCATTCATCAATGACACATCTAGGATGCAAAACTGGATAGATTAATCATATGAATGCTGAATTTAGAGGTAGGGCGCGGGGATTGACCAATAAAAATCTCGCGCCTGAGTCTCTTGAATTCAGGCGCAAAGATAGGCATTTTCTCTCAAGCAGAGAGTTGTTCGATAGTTTGTAAAATACGTTTGTCGGAAATCGGGTAAGGTGTCCCCAATTGTTGGGCAAATAAGCTCACCCGCAGCTCTTCAATCATCCAACGAACTTCTTTAACATCTTCATCTTGTTGACGTTTAGGCGGCAGTTTATTCAGCCATTGCTGCCACATCTGCTGCACATGTTCTACTCGTTGCATTTGAGCGCGATCACGATGAGGGTCGACGGCTAACTTCTCCATCCGGCGCTCGATGGCGTGCAGATAGCGTAAAGTATCCGGTAAACGTTTCCAGCCATTATTCGTGACAAAACCGCGATAAATCAGGCCACTAAGCTGTGCTTTGATATCTGAAAGTGCCAGGGCCTGCGAGATATCAACCCGGCCTTTTAAGCGCTTATTAATACTGAATACGGTGGTGAGAATTTGTTCAACTTGCTTGGCTACCTCCACCACCGTTTCATTTAACTCTGCGCGGACTTTTTCTTGTAACCGAGCAAAATCAGCCTCTTGCCACACCGGCCCACCGTATTGCGCGACCAGTTTATCTACCCCACAAGCAATGCAATCATCAATCAGATCCATCACTTTGCCATAAGTATTGAAATAGAGGCCGAGTTTGGATTTGTTCGGCAGTTTTTCATGTAAGTACTTAATGGGTGAGGGAATATTGAGCAATAACAAACGCCGCGTGCCCTGCCACATTGCTTGTTGTTGCTGAGATTGCGTATCAAACAAGCGGATGGCAACACTGTCTTTTTCATCAACCAGTGCCGGGTATGCTTTGACTTCGTATCCACCCCGGCGTTGTTCGTAACACACAGGCAGTGAGCCGAAGCTCCAGATATGTAAGTTATTTTGCTCAATACCATCATCGGCCACAGCAGAAAGCGTCTCTTGTACCTTCTCTTGCAGTTGTAACTGCAAGGCGGCAAGATCCTTGCCCTCGCGCAGGGTGCGGTTCTTATCATCGACTACCCGGAAGGTCATTTTTAGATGGTCGGGCACTTGCTCCCACTGCCAGCTTTCACGTGACACCGTCACGCCAGTCATGCGGCGTAACTCACGTTCTAATGCATCCAGCAGACTGGTTTCCAGCGGCGTCACTCGGGCCAAAAAAGCCTCTGCATAGTTCGGTGCGGGGACAAAATTACGCCGAACCGGTTTAGGTAGCGATTTGATGAGCGCCACGACCAGTTCACGGCGAATGCCTGGGATTTGCCAATCAAAACCTTGTTCCTGCACCTGATTTAGGATTGGCAGCGGAATATGTACTGTGACCCCATCGGCATCGGCACCCGGCTCAAATTGATAAGAAAGCCGTAATTTAAGTGCCCCTTGGTACCAAAAATTCGGGTAATCCAGCGGGTTAACTTTGTTCGCGCCATCCTTGATAAGCATGGTTTTTTCAAAGTTGAGTAGCTCTGGTTGCGTTTGGCTGACTTTTTTCCACCAACTATCAAAATGGCGTGCGGAAATAACATCGCGGCCAATCCGCTGGTCATAGAAATTAAACAGTGTCTCATCATCAACCAGAATGTCGCGCCGTCGGGATTTATGCTCCAACTCTTCAACTTCGGCCAGTAACTTTAAATTAGCCCGGAAAAAGGCATGGCGCGTCTGCCAGTCGCCCTCAACCAAACCATGGCGGATGAACAGCTCACGGCACAGTGGCGGGTCAATTGGGCCATAATTGATTTTGCGCTCCGTGACGATAGGCAAGCCAAATAACGTCACTTTCTCGCTGGCCATCACCGCCCCCTGCGCTTTCTCCCAATGCGGGTCGCTATAGTGGTGTTTAACCAGATGCTGCGCCACGGGTTCTATCCATTCCGGCTCAATACGAGCAGCAATGCGCCCCCATAAGCGGCTGGTTTCGACTAGCTCGGCAACCATGCACCATTTCGGTGGCTTTTTGAATAAACCAGAGCCAGGGAAGATAGCAAAACGCGCATTACGCGCACCGGTATACTCTTGCTTTTCAACGTCTTTTTGACCGATATGTGACAATAACCCCGTCAAAATGGCCGTGTGAATGCTGCGATAATCCGCCGCAACGCTATTGACCGGAATGCCCAGTTCTTTTACCACCTGCCGGAGCTGGGTATAGATATCTTGCCATTCCCGCACCCGCAGATAATTCAGGAAGTCGCTGCGACAAAGTTTGCGAAACTGCGCCGATGACAGCTCTTTTTGCTGCTCTTTCAGATAATCCCATAAATTAACAAATGCCAGGAAATCAGAGTCTTTATCTGCAAAACGCCGGTGTTTTTCATCCGAGGCTTGTTGTTTATCTGTCGGGCGCTCCCGGGGGTCTTGGATAGACAAGGCGGAGGTAATAATCATCAACTCCCGCACACTGCCACTTTTTTGTGCTTCCAGCACCATGCGCGCCAAGCGCGGATCGACCGGCAGTTGCGCCAGTTGGCGGCCTAACGGTGTTAATTGCTGATGGCCATTACTGGCCGTTTGTATCGCGCCCAGCTCTTCCAGTAGCCGAACACCATCTTGAATATTGCGCTTATCCGGGGCTTCGACAAAGGGAAAGGCGGCGATATCGCCTAACCCCAGGGCGGTCATTTGCAAAATAACCGAGGCCAAATTAGTGCGCAGAATTTCCGGATCAGTAAATTCAGGGCGTGAAAGGAAATCTGGCTCCGAATAGAGCCGAATACAGATGCCGTCCGACACACGACCACAGCGGCCTTTGCGCTGGTTAGCTGAAGCTTGCGAAATCGGCTCAATGGGCAACCGCTGTACTTTGGTTCTAAAGCTGTAGCGGCTGATGCGCGCGGTGCCGGGGTCAATAACATACTTGATGCCAGGCACAGTCAGCGAGGTTTCCGCCACGTTGGTCGCCAGAACAATGCGCCGCCCGTGGTGTGACTGAAACACCCTATTTTGCTCGCTATTAGATAAACGGGCATATAATGGCAGCACTTCGGTATGCGGCAAATTCTGTTTCATTAGCGCATCAGCAGTGTCACGGATTTCACGCTCGCCACTCATAAAGATCAGAATATCGCCAGGACTTTCCCGGCCCAGTTCATCTACCGCATCAAAAATAGCCTGTAGCTGATCGCGCTCAACATCGTCGGCATCATCCACAATAGGCCGATAGCGCACTTCTACCGGATAGGTGCGCCCCGAGACTTCAATAATGGGGGCATTATTGAAATGGCGAGAAAAGCGCTGCGGATCAATTGTCGCTGAGGTGATTATCACTTTCAAATCAGGGCGTTTGGGCAATAACTCGCGCAAATAGCCCAAGATGAAATCAATATTTAAGCTGCGTTCATGAGCTTCATCAATAATCAAGGTGTCATATTGCATCAGCAAGCGGTCTTGCTGAATTTCAGCCAGCAAAATACCGTCGGTCATTAACTTCACCAACGTATTCTCGCCTACGTGATCATTAAAGCGAACTTTATAACCGACACAGCCGCCCAGGGATGTGTCTAGCTCATCAGCAATACGATTTGCCACAGTACGAGCGGCAAGGCGGCGTGGCTGGGTATGACCAATCACCCCCTTGATACCGCGCCCTAACTCCAGACAAATTTTCGGTATTTGCGTGGTTTTACCCGAGCCGGTTTCACCCGCAACGATGACCACCTGATGGTCGCGGATAGCATCATAAATATCCTGTTTCTTCTGGCTGACGGGTAAATTTTCAGGATAAGTGATAGCCGGGCAAGCTGCCCGGCGGCTGATAACCCGCTGCATCGCGGTCGCAATTTCAGCGGCGATATCACGGGTAATCGCTTCTATTGCATCGGGATTATTAACTTTTCGGGTGCCTTGCAACCGACGCCGCATGCGCTGTTGGTCACGGAGCATCAACTCACCGAGTTGGGAAGATAATGCTGCGAGTGAAGATTTCACGTTCAGTATTCCTTGTTGCGCCAGCCCCGCCAAACTGCGGAGGCCAGATTTCTTTAGCTATATTAATAGCGTGTCTTGCGCAATATGGTAACACAATCAACTTTTTCACCCTATATTCAGCCGATGTCTCCTATGGGCTGACTATTGGTGTGTTGCCAGTGCGATGGGTAACAAACGTGTCAGAAGCGGCAACAAAAGCTTGCGCCTTATTTCATTCAATAAAATCGAACAAAGAACGCAAAATATTGCGCTATCACTAATAGAAAAAGTTGAATAAAGTGTATCTCATTACAAGGGCGTATCGCCTAAGTCTCTGTTACCTGTTAAGGAATTACGATGAGCAAAGTTCTGGTTCTGAAATCAAGCATTCTGGCAACCTATTCACAATCTAACCAATTAGCTGACTTTTTTGTTGAGCAATGGCAAGCAGCTCACGCGGGTGATGAAATCACAGTACGTGACTTGGCAGCTCAACCGATCCCGGTATTAGATGGCGAACTGGTAGGTGCTTTACGCCCTTCCGATGCGGCGCTAACACCACGCCAACAAGAAGCACTGGCACTTTCTGATGAACTGATTGCCGAATTACAAGCTAATGATGTGATAGTGATGGCAGCACCAATGTACAACTTCAACATTCCCACTCAGTTGAAGAACTACTTTGACCTGATTGCTCGTGCTGGCGTGACTTTCCGCTATACCGAAAAAGGCCCAGAAGGCTTGGTGACAGGCAAACGCGCTATTATTCTGACCAGTCGCGGTGGCATCCACAAAGACACCCCAACTGACCTGGTTGTTCCTTACCTGCGTCTGTTCCTCGGCTTTATCGGGATTACCGATGTCGAGTTCGTATTTGCCGAAGGTATTGCTTACGGCCCTGAAGTGGCGACCAAAGCCCAAGCTGATGCTAAACAGTTACTGACTCAGGTTGTTAGCGCTTAATGAATAACTTTTGCGCACCGCGGGTGTCTCTGCTGATGCGCAACTGAAGTAACCTCGTATTACCCTCGTATTACCCAGTAGTCGATTTCATCATTGCGCGCCTTAGGCGCGCTTTTTTATGCTCAGACACTCAACTCAGGTGCGAGCAGCGCAATGGCACTCTCTTCGTCCGTCACCAACCCATTCACCCAATGACCTCTGAGAGCTGCTTTGATAGCTTGATGTTTTTCCGCGCCACCAGCTATAGCAATAACTGGTTTTTTCGGCTGGATATGCAAACTGGCACTGGTTAAACGTTGGTCCAGCACATAGCTTACCCGCTGGCCATTGATATCAATGAAGTTACCTAGCATTTCAGCTACCACATTGGCCGCGGTCAGGGCAGCCACATCATGCTCTGAAATAAAACCATCTTTGTGCAGCGGGCAGTGATAACCCATCGAGCCAATCCCCATAAAAGTCACATCCGCCTGGGCTGCTTTCTCTGTCACCGTGCGATAAATACGGTGATTGCACCATAGTTCTCGGTCAGCTGCGCTATCGGCAAACAGCGGTGCGGGCAAAATAAAGTAGCGCCCTTGGGTTTTCTCGGCCATCCATAATGGCACGTCATAGCGAGTACAAGACCCGTCTGCGGCGATGGCCCCAATGAGAGAAACACAGCTGTGTTGGGGGCGGTCAAAATCAGGTAACTCATCAATAGCCGCCTTTAAACTGCGCCCTGACCCGACCCCAATGACCAGCGGTTGTTCTTGCCGCAAAAACTGCGCCATCACCTCAGCGCCCACCACGGCAATGGCGCGCTGCACCCCTGCACTATCCATGCCTAAGCTGGGTACCACCTGGCATTGATGTAATCCATAGTGTTTTTGTAACTTATCAGCCAGCGCCATACAGCGGCCCACCGGATGAGCAATATTGACACTGACCAATCCGTTATCGATAGCACAGGCCACCAGCCGTTGGGCGACCTGGCGGGAAACCCCCAGCGCATCCGCGATTTCATGTTGCGTCTGCCCAGCAACGTAATACATCCAGGCCGCTCGGGCCGCTTGATCTAATTTCTTGTCACTCTTATGCATAAGTTTGCTACGCGATGGGGGTGAAAAAGTCATGTTAAACATGTTACGCCGCTCTTGGGTAGATTTTTATCTCCGCTGTCGTTTATGTGAGCCAAAGCCCAACTAAAGGGCAAAAGTTACATTAACCTAACACAATCGAGCAAATGCCCCAAAAAAGGGCTTATGCCCAAGAATTATCTTAATGCAGACTTGATTACGGAGAACATGATGAATACTGAGCTGAATTCCACCCCGGCGATATGGCTACATATTGGTGCTGGCTCTTTCCACCGCGCCCATCAGGCTTGGTATCTGCACCGTTTACGGGCCGCCGGTGATAACACTTGGTCAATTGCGCTGGCAAATATTCGTGATGACGCGGCCCCACTACTGGCTACTTTGGCCGCCCAGAATGGGGAATACATGCTGGAAACGGTGACGCCCGCAGGCGAGCGTCAGTATGAAAAAATCACTTCACTGCGCAACATCATCCCGTGGGATAAAGAATTGCACCATTTGGTGGCGCAAGGTCGCCGGCCAGAGACTCGCGTTATTTCCTTTACCGTGACCGAGGGCGGCTACTATCTGGATAATCAATTTAATCTGCAACAAGATAACGCGGACATTCAGGCCGACCTCAATGGGGATTGCCGCACTATTTACGGCGCAATCAGCCGTATTTTGCTGCAACGCCAGCAGATGAACAGTGGCCCAGTGACGTTACTGAACTGCGATAATCTGCGCCATAACGGCGAGCGCTTTCGCCATTGTCTGTTGGAGTTTCTGGCTTTACGTGACCAGCAAAGTTTATTGAGCTGGGTCACCCGCCAAACGCGCAGCCCAAATACCATGGTTGACCGCATTACCCCGCGCCCATCTGATGATATTGCCCCGCGCGTATTCGAACAGACGGGAGTTGCTGACAAGGTACCAGTGATGGGCGAATCATTTATTCAATGGGTTATTGAGGATGACTTCATTGCCGGGCGGCCAGCGCTGGAGAATGTCGGCGTAGAAATGGTCGAATCTGTACTGCCGTATGAAGAGGCAAAGATTCGTATCCTCAATGCCAGCCACAGTTGTATCGCCTGGGCAGGAACCTTGATTGGGCAAAACTATATTCACGAAAGCACCCAAACAGCGGCTATTCGCCAGATGGCCTATGACTATGTCACTCAGGATGTTATCCCCTCACTGTCACCCAGCCCGTTAGATTTAGCGCATTATCGTGATGTGGTTTTGGAGCGTTTCAGTAACCCGTATATCCGTGATACCAACCAGCGGGTCGCCGCCGATGGTTTCTCGAAAATCCCCGGATTTATTACCCCAACACTGATGGAGTGCTATCAGCGTGGTCGCACACCGACCGCGACCGCCATGTTGCCCGCGCTATTCTTTGTCTTTATGGCCAGTTGGCACCAAGGCAGCCTGCCATATGAATACCAAGACGGAATTCTGGATGCCAGCGCCGTCCACGCCATGTTCCACTCCGCTGACCCCGTCGGCCTGTTTGCTCGTGACAATAAACTGTTTGGCCCACTGGCCAGTGACCGTCAGTTTGAACAGTTATTACGTCAATCCATTGACCGGGTAAATGCCTGGGTCATGGCGAACCGTTAATCATCAACAAGGAATGGCTATGTATCTTGGACTCGATTTAGGCACCTCAGAAATTAAAGCCATGGTGATTGATGAGCGCGGGCAGATTTTGGCCAGTGAGGGCGAGCCGCTCACCGTGCAGCGCCCACACCCCTTATGGTCAGAGCAAAACCCTGCTGATTGGTGGCAAGCGACACAGCGTGTTATCGGCCGCCTACGCCACAAAATACCGCAGCGCTGGGGGGAGATTGCCGCCATCGGCCTGTCAGGTCAGATGCATGGCGCAGTGTTGCTAAACCGCGAAGACCGCATCCTGCGCCCAGCCATTTTGTGGAATGATGCGCGCTGTGCTGAAGAGTGTGCAGAACTCACGCGCAACGCCCCACAACTGCAGCAAATTGCCGGTAATCTAGCGATGCCCGGTTTTACTGCACCAAAACTGCTGTGGGTTGCTCGCCATGAGCCGGAAATCTTCGCGCAATTGGCCATGGTGCTGCTGCCCAAAGATTATCTGCGCTGGATGATGAGTGGCGATAAGGTCAGCGATATGTCTGACTCTGCCGGCACTCTGTGGCTGGATGTCGCGCAGCGCGATTGGTCCGACTCCCTGCTAGCCGCGTGTGGATTATCGCGCGATATGATGCCACGGTTGATAGAAGGCAATGCCCCCAGCGGCTATTTAAAAGCCGATATTGCTCGCGAATGGGGCTTGTCGCATAAAGTGGTGATTGCCGGTGGTGGCGGGGACAATGCCGCCAGCGCAGTGGGCATTGGAGCCATCAATCCCGGTGATGGTTTTATCTCCCTTGGCACATCTGGCGTATTGTTCGCGGTCAATGATTGCTATCGCCCAAATCCACAATCGGCTGTACATGCCTTTTGTCATGCTTTGCCACATCGCTGGCACCAAATGAGTGTGATGCTAACCGCAGCCAGTGCTTTGCGCTGGTTATGCCAACTGCTGGGCAGCAATGAAACAACATTGTTATCTGAAGTGGCTCAGCTCAGCCGAGCTGAACAACGCCTGGCCCCGATTTTCCTGCCCTATCTCTCTGGTGAGCGCACCCCCCATAACGATCCGCTCGCGACCGGAGCTTTCCATGGTATGACCCATGCAACCGATCGCGCGGCATTGGGTTATGCGGTGTTGGAGGGGGTTAGTTTTGGTATCGCCGATGGTTTGGCGGTATTAGCAGCGGCCGGAACTCAATTGAGCCAATCGTCACTCATCGGCGGCGGAGCGCGCAGTGCCTGGTGGGGGCAACTGATGGCAGACACGCTCAATCTGCCCATCATCACTCACAGTGGTGGCGAAGCCGGCGGCGCATTAGGTGCCGCGCGCTTAGGTTGGTTGGCGAGCGGCGGCGATGAGCAATTAGTCTGCACTAAGCCGCCCATCGACCAACGTTTTATTCCTGATGTTAACCGGCAAGATGCCTTATTTTCTCGCCTTGAGTGCTACCGAGAGCTTTATCAACAACAGCGACAACTCCGTCAGCAATTGTCGCGATAAACCCAAAACGCATATCGCCGGGCTAGTAAGTCGCCCTTTCACTCGCGGTCTTTACAAACAAGCTGACCCTACAAACCAGCAGCCAGCGCTC
Source organism: Yersinia hibernica (assembly GCF_004124235.1). NCBI lineage: Bacteria > Pseudomonadati > Pseudomonadota > Gammaproteobacteria > Enterobacterales > Yersiniaceae > Yersinia > Yersinia hibernica. The sequence continues at coordinate 1,767,846 of NZ_CP032487.1, read as the reverse complement.
AGACGCTAGAGGAACAGAACATGCAAAAAAAATCGACTCATTGGTTTGGCTTGCCGATGAATTTATTCTGGGGCTACATTGCCATTGCCATTTTTATGAGTGGCGACGGCTTTGAAATGGCCTTCTTATCCAAACACATTACCGATATGGGGTTCACCCCGGCGCAATCGGCGTTTGTATTTACCCTATATGGGTTAGCCGCCGCCATTGCCGCCTGGAGTTCAGGGGTGGTGGCTGAAATTATCACGCCGCAACGCGCCATGCGCATAGGTTTCATCCTGTGGGTGGTGATGCATTGCCTGTTTATGGTGTTTGGCTTGGGCATAAAAAGTTACCCATTGATGCTGGTGTTCTACGGCATCCGCGGCCTGGCTTATCCATTGTTTATCTATTCGTTTGTCATGCTTATTGTGCAAAACGTGCCTAAACAACAGCTTTCGTCGGCGATGGGCTGGTTCTGGGCAATGTACTCCGTCGGTATCGGCGTGGTAGGCAGTTATTTGCCAAGTTTTACTATTCCGATGATTGGCGAAACCGGAACCTTGTGGTTTGCCATTGTTTGGGTCATGGTCGGTGGCCTGATGGCATTGATTCTGCTACGTAATGTTGGCACCGCCAGCCCGAAAGCCTCGCTCTCTAATAAAGAGAAATTCAAAGAGTTATCACGTGCGGTCACCATTCTATTTACCAATAAAAATATTTTCTTATCCTGCCTGATTCGCATTATCAACACATTATCCCTGTTTGGTTTTGCCGTGATCATGCCGATTCTGTTTGTTGGGCGGCTCGGTTTTACCATGTCCGAGTGGTTGCAAATCTGGGCGGTGTTCTTCTTCGTCACCATTTTCACCAACATCATGTGGGGTATTTTGGGCGAGAAAATTGGTTGGATGCGGCAGGTACGCTGGTTTGGTTGCATCGGTTGCGCGCTTTCCAGCTTGGCGTTTTACTATATTCCGGTTTATTTCGGCCATAACTTCTGGGCAGCGCTGATACCGGCAATAATGTTAGGAATAACCGTAGCGGCCTTTGTTCCGATGACCGCCGTCTTCCCAGTATTAGAACCTGAACACAAAGGCGCGGCGATTTCGATTTATAACCTGTCAGCGGGTTTAAGTAATTTTGTTGCCCCGGCCATCGCATCGCTGGTGCTGCCATTCTTCGATATTGTCGGCGTGGTATGGGTTTATACCGCGCTATATCTGATTGCCGCGGTGCTGACCTTAATTGTTAAAGTCGAGCAACCGGGTCATACGGATACTTATTACCGCAAAGAGTCGCTAAACAGTCTTCATGGCCATCCCGTGGCGACGAGTTTGCAGCCTGAGCGCTAAACTATTATTTTCTCCATTAGTAGCAATACTTTGCATAAAAAACGCCCGATATCTACGGGCGTTTTTTATTGATCGTGCTGTTTATATTTATAGTGTTGTAGCAATCCTGTCAGCGCTGCATCCACTGGCCGTTAATCCCGCGGACATATTCCCCCGCACCGGCCCGGTTAACAAGTTTCTGCCCCGCCAGTTTGGCGACATCGTCAGTTGAAATATGATTTTTCTGCGCCACTTCCTGATATTTCTCAGCTCTGGCAATATTGATTTGCTCCACCAGCGCCAATGTTTCCGCATCTTTTTTCACCGGTGCCAAATAACCGCTCAGCGTTTCCCCCACCCGACCTTGCTGTTTTGCCTGCTCTAAGGTCAGGGCAAAAGCGGCAACACTAAACAACAAACTGCCGCTCAACACCAAGCAGCCCAGCATCACGCGCATCAACTTTTGTGTATCACCAATCCAGCCTGCAGTTTGCTTGTTCATTGTGGCCCCTTAAAATAGATTGGATTGATTTCTAAGCAAATTTTCCACATCCTTGTCCACTCTAATCTGGATTTCATGCTCAATCTTGACGTTCATATTGATAGTGATAGGTTTTTCTGGGGTGGCAACTTCAAGGCGTAGACAGCCGCTAAGCATAAAAATGCCCAGCACTATTGCTACAGGTTCCCATGTCAAGATCTTCATTCCTTCGCCCTCGCCGGTATAGATGTTGGTCGTAACGAAATAGTTTGCTGTAACCATTCTTGTAAATTGTCACCAAAACGTAGGCTGCGCCAGAGCTGGAAGACATTTTCCTCATGCTTGTAGTGCAGCACTATCTCTCGTTTTGAACTTTTTTGTGTATTAATACCATGAATCTTTGAACGCAAAGTCAATTGACCCAAGTTATCGAGGCTGACCGTGGCATAAGACTGGTAAATCTCCATATAGCGCAACCAATCAATCGCCGCACCGGCCACAAAATTACTCTCACTGATTGACTGGGTCAGGTCCGGATCCAAGCGCAGTGTCACTATACCATCATTAGCTATCCAACCATTGCGCACCAACCACTGCGGATTATTGAGATACAGTGGCAGCTCGCCATTCACTTTACCCGACATCGCCAGTTGCTTTGGTTGAAGAACAGTAAATAGCTCACTGAGATCAATGGCTTTTAATTTTAGCACTGCCGCATCATGCTGTGGCAAACGCAAAGCAGATAAACTCAAATGCCCTTTCAGAATATCCATGCCAACATTGCTTAAGGTCAATGGGGTTTGCTCTGAATAGGGATAAGTTCCCTGTAAGTCCGCCGTGATATTTTGCATTTCAAACAAATTAGTTATTGAGGCAATTCGCAGCATCACCGGATCTTTCGGCCCCAACTGCCAGTGATGATTTTTCAACCGATAAGACATCACAAAATCCAGCCCGCTCAGTTCGCCGTCTTTCAGCCACATACCTCCGTTGTTCACCACCCAATGGCCGCCAGCGGTAAAACCTTGCTCACGAGCAGCGGAAAATGCCGCTTGCGCATAAAGCTCACCATCGCGCAGCTTTATTCCCAACTCTTCAGAAATCAGCGGTTGGAATACTGTCAGCGACTGTTTTGGCCACCAACCATCACCGCGTAAGCGCTCGCCATCCCAGCGGCCACGTAGGGCAATCGGCCCAATGGCTTGTGCTTGTAAACTACCTTGCCACAAGAAGCTGTCGGGATCCCGGCCATTGAGTTGCAGCGACAGCACCGCAGGCGGTAAGTAGCCGCCACCATCACTGAAGGCCACTCTTTTCGCCCCCAATTCGAACCCAGCAATAAAGGCCGGATGATGATTATCTCGCTGCCAGGTCAGGGGTTTAACTAAGGTCAGCCGTGGCGCTTCGACCTTCACCAACCCATATTGCAGCCGGTCAAAACCGCTCGAGAGTTTATCAACGGTGATGAGTGTTCCTTGCCAGCGCCCTTCCCCCGCCATATCCCAACGGGCGGCCAAAGGTGGCAGGCGGCCATTGCCCCAGTAGCGCCATTGCCAGTCACCTTTATCGGGCCAAAACTCTTGTGCCTGGCCATCAAGATGCAGATTGAAATTCCCCCAATAGCTATCCTGCGCATCAACAATGGCCTGTAAACGGCCGGTGACACCGGCGGCGGTCACCTTCACCCCCGCTAGCGGCCAACGCGCATCTTTTATGTGCAGCTCCGGGGTCAGGTTACCATGCGCGCGCAGTAAAGCACCGGGATGTAACAGCCAGGTCGGATTCAATATCGAGCCACTGAGCAAGCCGGGAATAGTGGCATTCAGTATTATGTTTTCCAGATTAGCTTGCCCACTGAGCTGGAATTTTAACTCGCTGTTTATCAAGCTTAGATTGCCCGGCCCCAGGGTCAGGACGGCATTCCCTTTGCCATTTTTCCCCGAGGTAATGACATTCATTCGCGCCTCAATCGCGGTTTGATCCAACCCTTGATCCCAATCATACAAAGCCAGATTAATCCCGCCACTTAAGGGCTGCTGGGCATAGGGCCATTGCCATTGGCCGTTGGTTATCTGGATTTTGTTGGGCGCGATACGCCAAGGCAGGCGCGCCAGCGGCGAGTCATCACCGCGCTCTGTCAGCGTTAAAACGCCGTGGCGCTGTTGCCAACTCAAATTCAGTAATAGGGGTTTTGCCAGATAGCCGGTCGTCAACACACCGTCGAGCGCACCTTGTTCGGGCCAATCATCCAACGACAGCGGAATTTTAATCTTACCACTGAGTTCGAAAGGTTGCGGCGTGCCGGGAACCGCAATAGAGAATTGATGCAAGCTAAGTTGCTGTTGTTCATCAAGTGTGGCAGTAAAACTCAATTGCTGCCCCTGATAACGCAAGGTTTGGCTGAGCTTTTTAGGGTCAGGTGATGTGAGGGTGAGTTTACCGGCGTATTGCTGCCACGGCGTAATCTGCACATTGCCAATGCTCAGGTCAATCCCAGACAGTTGCTGCTGCCAATAAGCTAAATCTTGCGGCGCACTTTCCCCACTGCCAGATAATTGACTCAAACAAGCCGTGTCCACCGCGACACTATTCGCGCCTAACTGCCACCGCCCATGGCGATAACCCACACTCAATTGATCAATATTGGTCAGCGTACAGTTTTGTACCCGATAGCCTAATTGTGGCAGCCGCAATGCGCCATCGTGCCAAACCGGGGGGCTGGACAAGACGAGTTGGCTCCCTACGGGCAGCCAGTATTGGGCGATCTTTGGTAACCACTGCGGCAGTGTTTTCCATAATACTGTCAGAGAAATTGCGCTAATTAATAGCCACCAACCCACTCTTTTTGCGCATTGCTTCATGACTTACCTTGTATTATCACCAACCCGACATCCTGTGTGCTTTAATCACGCTAGTCTAAACTGCAATCTCAACACGCTAAACTGCTGCAAGATACCATAATAAATAACCGAGCTCTTGTAACTCACACTGAACTTCCGCCATTGAAAACAGCAATACAGACCTCACTTCATTGGCATAGGAAAGAGACAAGCGCGCTATTTAACGTATTATTGTGACAAATTGTATGATTTATTCAAATCTGTTAAATTGATCACAATATTTTGGCGGAGAAATCATGATGAAATTAGCCGTTTACAGTACTAAACAGTATGACCGTAAATACCTCGAATTGGTCAACAAAGATTTTGGCTTTGAATTAGAGTTTTTCGATTTTCTGTTAACCCCCAAAACAGCAAAGATGGCGGCGGGCTGTGATGCGGTGTGTATTTTCGTCAACGATGATGGTTGTCGCGCCACATTGGAAGAATTAGCCGCCGCGGGTGTTAAGATTCTGGCACTGCGCTGTGCGGGTTTTAATAATGTGGACTTGATTGCAGCCAAAGAACTGGGGATTCAAGTGGTGCGTGTACCGGCCTATTCACCTGAAGCCGTGGCTGAACATACCGTCGGTATGATGATGAGCCTCAATCGCCGTATTCACCGTGCTTATCAACGCACCCGCGATGCCAATTTCTCTCTCGAGGGGCTGATTGGTTTCAATATGCACGGCCGCACCGCGGGGATTATTGGCACCGGTAAAATTGGTGTCGCCACCATGCGCATTTTAAAAGGCTTTGGTATGCGCTTGTTGGCCTATGACCCGTACCCAAGCCAGGCGGCACTGGAACTGGGTGCCGAATATGTTGACCTTAAAACCCTGTATGCTGAATCCGATGTTATCTCACTGCATTGCCCGATGACCCCGGAAAATCATCATTTGCTCAATCAACAATCTTTTGAACAAATGAAAGACGGTGTGATGATAATCAACACTAGCCGCGGTGGTTTAATTGACTCTACCGCCGCAATTGATGCGCTAAAACAGCAAAAAATTGGCTCTCTCGGCATGGATGTGTATGAAAATGAACGTGATTTATTCTTTGAAGATAAATCCAATGACGTGATTCAAGATGATGTTTTCCGCCGTCTATCTTCATGCCACAACGTGTTATTTACCGGCCATCAGGCATTCCTGACCGAAGAGGCGCTGACCAGTATTTCGGCTACCACCATGCAGAATATTACCCAGTTGAAAAAAGGCGAACATTGCCCGAATATCATCACCGCTTAATGAGCCATGAATGTGCCAACCAGAGGGTGTTTTTACCGCACCCTCTGTATTTGGCGGGAAATAACATACTGAGTTTAGTGGCGTGTGAAATAGCACACTTTCATTTAGCAGCTAAGAATTTGGGTTAATTGATCCCAGCGGCTTATTATCAAGTGGCGGTATTGAATTTTCGTATACTGCCGTCAGTCAACGAGCCGGGCACGCGCCACGCATTAACGCCGATTCTTCGCAACGTTTGCCATCCGATAACTGGCACATCCCTACGCTAGTGCCGTTGAGCTGTTTGGCCACCGTCAACACTCCGCCCGCATTAGCACAATTAACCGCTGCTGGATTAGACATATCAATACGATGATGGACATTAGCACTGGTAGCTTGTTGCACCGGCTCGTCAGCATCATTATTATTTAAAGCGGTATCTGTCGGGTTATTGCTGCTGCAAGCGGCTAAAAAGAGCACAGCGCCGCCCACAAACCAAGATAATGCTTTCATTCTTTTGCTCCGGCATGAGGAATATATCGCTCTATGATGGGTTCATATAATAACTGTTATAATTAAAACACAACACAAATAAACAAAATACGCTAATTTAATTTAGTGTGGATTGGCGTGGATATATCAATCAGGGAAAAGAATCAAACACCTACCGTCGGTACAAAATAAAATGGGAATAATTATGATCACTGATTTACTACTCAGAATTACCCTAGCGGGTGCGGCCTGTATGAGATTGGTATTTATGGCACGATAGTGACGTTAGTCGTGCTAGAGATCTTCCGCCAGTTCAGCAATCGTTTTATCGGCGAGCATCATTTTATCTCGATTAAACTGCTCGCAGACAGCGTGCCACGGATTTTGCTCGCCATGCAAAAATGGCAATTGCAACCCACCAATCTGTCAGTCACCCATAAACCTGAAAAAGGTGAACACGATTGTGAACTCACGATGGAGGTCATGTTGCCACCTAAAAAAAGCCTTGATCAATTATATGAGAAATTATTGGCCGTCGAGGGAATACAGCAGGTCGATATTAAATAGCCAGATAATATGCACGACGGATTAACATTTCGTTTATCCCCTTTCCGCGTTATCGCTTAACTTATGATAACGCGGAAATTGAGATAATTAATGCATCGGTGTTTTTGACAGCAGGTTAATCACCAATACACCAGCAATAATCAATGTCATACCGGCAATCGCCGCCCAATCTAATTTTTGTTGATACATGAATGTCGCCGCCACGGACACCAACACAATCCCCAATCCAGACCAAATGGCATAAGCAATACCCAATGGCATGGTTTTCACCACCTGTGATAGCCCCCAAAAAGCGATGCCGTAGCCAATCACCACCACGATAGAGGGCATCAGGCGGGTAAAGCCATCGGAGGCTTTTAACATCGTGGTTGCCACCACTTCGGCAACAATCGCCATCATTAAATACATGAAACCACTCATTATCACTCTCTCATTTCAGTATTGAGGTCGATATTATGCTTGCCCGCGATTAAATGGTCATTAAATCTATTTACACTTCACAATTATTTCACAAACAAACTTAATTCCAGCGCAATAATTGCGCGCTGGGGTGCTGAGCAATATCGCCAAAAAGTAATAAATAGTTTTCTAATTGTAATAATTATTATCCGAAACCTACGATACCTTTTGCCCCGCGCTTTATCTTATTCATCACCTCACAGCTAAAGTGAGCGCCACACAAATGCGATAACTGACAAAATGACTCTCTGCTAGAGTTTACCTATTAGTTCAAATAGTCAGATAGTCGTCAGAGACACCCCAATTAACTCTTTTGTTCTCCGCATGACCAGCAATGTGAAGGTATAAATTAATGATAACAACTGATGGTAACAGTGCAGTCGCTTCTGTGGCTTATCGTGCCAGTGAAGTGATTGCTATCTACCCTATTACACCCAGCTCCACCATGGCTGAACAAGCCGATGCCTGGTCAGGTGATGGTAAAGTCAATATCTGGGGTGATGTTCCCCGCGTGGTTGAAATGCAGTCTGAGGGGGGAGCCATTGCCACTGTGCATGGCGCGCTGCAAACTGGGGCGCTATCGACCTCATTCACCTCCTCGCAGGGATTGCTGTTGATGATCCCAACACTGTACAAGCTGGCGGGCGAGCTGACACCGTTTGTCCTCCATGTCGCGGCCCGCACTATCGCCACCCATGCGCTCTCTATCTTTGGTGACCACTCTGATGTCATGGCGGTGCGCCAAACGGGCTGTGCGATGCTGTGTGCCAGCAGTGTGCAAGAAGCGCAAGATTTCGCCCTAATTTCTCAAGTGGCAACACTCAATAGCCGTATTCCATTTATTCATTTCTTTGATGGTTTCCGCACCTCACATGAAATCAATAAAATCGTGCCGCTCAGTGATGACACACTGCGCCAGTTACTGCCGCAACAGGGAATCGATGGCCACCGCAGCCGCGCCCTTTCACCGGATCATCCGGTGGTGCGCGGCACCTCAGCCAACCCAGACACTTATTTCCAATCGCGGGAAGCGACTAACCCTTGGTATGACCACACCTACCAACATGTTGCCGATGCCATGCAGGCGTTTGCTGCAGCCACCGGGCGGGAATATAAGCCGTTTGAATATTACGGTCACCCGCAGGCCGAGCGCGTTATCATTCTGATGGGGTCAGCCATTGGCACCTGTGAGGAAGTGATTGATAGCCTGCTCACTCGCGGGGAGAAAGTCGGCGTGCTGAAAGTGCGATTATTCCGCCCTTTCTCTGCTGAACATCTGCTAAGTGTCTTGCCGCAATCAGTCAGCAAAATTGCCGTGTTGGACCGCACCAAAGAGCCGGGCGCACTGGCCGAGCCACTTTATCTTGATGTCATGACAGCGCTGGCGGAGGCCTACAGTCGTGGCGAGCGGGCAACACTGCCGAAAGTCATCGGAGGCCGCTATGGCCTCTCTTCTAAAGAGTTTGGCCCCGACTGTGCTCTGGCGGTGTTCAAGGAATTGTCGCTTGAGCTGCCTCGCCCGCGCTTTACAGTGGGCATTTTCGATGACGTCACCGGGCTGTCGTTACCCTTGACGGATGAAAAGATCGCCCAACGCGCCACCTTGGAAGCGCTGTTTTATGGCCTGGGCAGTGACGGTTCGGTCTCGGCGACCAAAAATAACATCAAGATTATCGGCAATAGTACCTCACTGTATGCTCAGGGCTATTTTGTCTACGACTCGAAAAAAGCCGGTGGCCTGACCGTATCCCATTTACGGGTCAGCAAAACACCCATTAATTCGGCTTATTTGGTGAGTCAGGCTGATTTTGTCGGCTGCCACCAGTTGCAGTTTATTGATACCTACCAAATGGCGGAGCGCCTAAAACCGGGTGGTATTTTCCTGATTAATACCCCATTCAGTGCAGACGATATGTGGCAGCGCCTGCCACAAGAGGTTCAGGCGGTTCTGCATCAGCGCCATGCCCGCCTGTTTGTGATTAATGCGGCAAAAATTGCGCGTGAATGTAAGTTAGGTGCGCGCATCAATACCGTGATGCAAATGGCCTTCTTCCATCTGACGCAAATATTGCCAACTGCCATGGCGCAAGAACAATTACGCGCGGCGATTGAGCGCAGCTACAGTAATAAAGGGCCGGAAATTGTGACCCGCAACTGGCAAGCTCTTGCTGCCACGCTAGATGCATTGGTCGAGATCCCGCTGCAACCTATTGATGAAAACAGCCCCATGCGCCCGCCGATTGTCTCAGATCAAGCGCCTGATTTCGTCAAAACGGTCACGGCCACCATGCTAGCAGGGTTGGGTGATGCACTGCCGGTCTCGGCATTTCCGCCGGATGGCACCTGGCCGGTGGGCACCACACAATGGGAAAAACGGAATATTGCTGAAGATATTCCTATCTGGCAGCCGGACTTATGTACTCAGTGTAATCACTGTGTAGCAGCCTGCCCGCACTCCGCCATACGGGCGAAAGTTGTCCAACCTGACGCCATGTCCAGTGCGCCAGACAGCTTACAATCGCTGGATGTGAAAGCCCGCGATATGCGAGGTCAAAAGTATGTCTTGCAAGTCGCACCTGAAGATTGCACCGGATGCAACCTTTGCTATGAAGTTTGCCCGGCGAAAGACCGACAGGCTCCTGAAATCAAAGCCATTAATATGAAGCCGCGGTTGGAACATCTGGTGGAAGAAAAAGCCCACTATGATTTCTTCCTCAGCTTGCCAGAAATCGACAAAACCCAGATGGAGCGCATCGACATCCGCACTTCACAGTTGATTTCACCGCTGTTTGAGTATTCTGGGGCTTGCTCCGGTTGTGGTGAAACGCCGTATATAAAATTGCTCACTCAGTTGTATGGCGACCGCTTATTAATAGCCAATGCCACCGGGTGCTCTTCAATCTATGGCGGCAATCTGCCCACCACCCCTTATACCACCAACGCGGATGGCCGTGGCCCAGCCTGGGCAAATTCACTGTTCGAAGATAATGCCGAGTTTGGTTTAGGTTTCCGCTTGACCGTTGACCAACATCGCCAACGTGTCACTCGCTTAATCAATCAACTGGCACCACAGCTGCCACCGGAGCTGGTTGAGCAATTACTTAATGAGGATGCGACACCTGAAGTCCGCCGTGAACAAGTCAAGCAGCTGCGCCAGTTGCTGGCAGGGATGGCGGGGAATGATGCTCAACAATTAGCCACCGATGCGGATTATCTGGTGGATAAATCCATTTGGTTGATTGGCGGTGACGGTTGGGCCTATGACATCGGATTCGGCGGCTTAGACCATGTGCTTAGCTTGACCGAAAACGTCAATGTCCTGGTGCTCGATACCCAATGCTACTCCAACACCGGGGGGCAGCAATCCAAAGCGACGCCACTCGGGGCCGTGACCAAGTTTGGCGAACACGGCAAACGTAAGGCACGCAAAGATTTAGGCGTCAGTATGATGATGTACGGCCATGTATATGTCGCGCAAATTTCACTGGGCGCGCAACTCAACCAAACGGTGAAAGCCATTCAGGAAGCGGAAGCCTACCCTGGCCCATCGCTGATTATCGCTTACAGCCCTTGTGAAGAGCACGGCTATGATTTGGCCTACAGTCATGACCAAATGAAACAATTAACCGCCACCGGTTTCTGGCCGCTGTATCGTTTCGACCCGCGTCGTAGCGATGAGGGCAAAGTGGCTTTAGCACTGGATTCGCGCCCACCAAGCAGTGATTTGACCACCACATTACTCAATGAACAGCGCTTTAGACGGCTTAACACCCAAGAGCCCGAAGTGGCGGCACAGTTGTATGCGGCGGCGGAGAAAGATCTCAAAAAACGCTATGACTTCCTGAGCTTATTGGCGGGTAAAACGGAAAAAGCCCCTGCGGAGTAACCGCTTAAATTACTATACAAGGCCGCCAAGCCAGTCAATTGACTGGCTTGGCGTGAATAGTGGATGAATAATTTATTACTTAATAAAATTTTAGTCGCTGCTGTTTATGATGGTTAATTGAGAATTGGATATTTTTATTATGGCACTAATTATGATTTCGGATGTGGGGCTTGACAAACTGAGGCGGAATATACAAATCCAAACCTAAGTTACCACAATACTCTCTAAACATATTTAAACTGTTAACGCCCGCCTTTTCGTAGATCATTCTTAATTTATTTTCTATTGTCCTGGGGGATAAAAAAAGCCTTTCGGCTACCATTTTAGCGGTCATGGGTTGTAGTATAAAAAAGATTATCTCAAGTTCTTTTTCATTGAACAGGTCTGTTGGCGGGGTCAGTGTTAATACTGAGGGGCTGCGGTGGTCTACATATTGGGAAAGAGAAATAAAATTTAATTTGCTGGCGTTTGTTAATGTTCCTATACATTCACCAATCTTATTGTAAATAGGAAACCTAGGTAAATAGTAGGGCTCTAATATTCTATCTCGGCCATAAAAGTGGGTGGAAATAATAGCCACGCGCTTGCCACTTTTTTCCGCTTTTCGATCATTAGCCTGATATTGTTCAGCAAATTCCGCCCAATCCGCCGGGCATTCGTTATCTAATCGGCCCTCAATATCAAAGTCAGCGGGAAGATTTAAAAAGTCTAAACCCGCTTGATTAACATACACATAGCGCGACTGGCAATCTCTCACCACCCAAGGTTCATGACTGTATTCCATGACGGAAATCAGTGGGAGTGAATCCAACGACTCCACAATGACATTTTTTGCTTCTACCGGGGGATTTTGTTTTTTTTCATCCATGATCAACTCTGCCTCCCTATTTTGTTATTACCAACATAAAGTGAATTTGACGATTGGAATTTGGTAATTGAGTGTTACCTTGTAAACCTACTCCACCGGGCGCGCGAATTCAAGCGTAAAGACTGCCAACGGTTTGCCTTTTTAGCTGCGCAATACGCTAACCCGCGATAAAGAGTGATATTCATTACCCATGTATCTAAATTTAGAATATCTATAGAGTCACTCCCTGCGTTATTTTCAATGCTCAATGACAAGGAAGATATGATGAATATGAAAAATTGGATGTCCCATATTAGTGATACACAGTTATTAAGCCAACTTTCTATTCTCGGCACTCATGATTCTGCTTCGTTTCGATCAAATGTATTTGGTGCTGGATTTACAAAAACACAATCATGGAATATAAGAGAACAACTTGAAAATGGTGTCAGATTTTTAGATGCCAGGTGTCGCCTTATTAATGATGTATTTACCATGCACCACGGTGCCGTTTTTCTCAAGCAGCAGTTTGGTGATGTGCTCAATACGTGTATTGACTTCCTAAATAAAAACCCCTCTGAATTTATTTTGTTATCAGTTAAACAGGAACATACCACGGAAAATAGCACTAAAAGTTTTCACCGCGTTATGCGCAATAAATATATTGAACCGCATAGTGAAATATTTTATTTAGGAAATAACAACCCTAACATTTTGGATATCAGAGGAAAGATAGTCTTATTACGACGTTATTCCGGTGACAACATCGGCATTGATGTCTCTCATTGGATGGATGATACAACCTTTAGAATTAAAAATGGTGATTTTAATATCTATATCCAAGATGATTACGATGGTTATACCGCACTCAGTATCAATTTTAAAAGAAAGTTTGTTGCGAGTTTACTTAACGATGCGAAAAAAAATCGCCCCAATGATATGTATATTAATTTTATCAGTGTATCTGGGATGTTGACACCGTATAGCGGTGCCAGAGGCCATCATTTAATAGATGGAATGAACATTTGGTTTTGCAAACAATACCGCGAAAAGCAAAAAATGGGCATTATCGTCGCCGATTTTGTTGATATTGAGGATGGGGCAATTATTAAAACCGTAGTAAATTCAAATAACTTTATATAAGCCATTATCTTGACCGGCATTAAAAAAGGCTAATTCATAGATTAAAACACTAATATATACGCTTATTGAATGATAAACTTGCTCGATAGCAACATAGCTCCGTCATGCCCCCAATTGAATATGAGTCACGAAGAAATGCAAGAGAAACAAGTGGTTAACCAAAAAGAACAATACAATTTGAACAAATTACAGAAACGCCTGCGCCGCAATGTGGGTCAGGCGATTGCTGATTTTAATATGATTGAAGAAGGTGACCGCGTGATGGTCTGCCTCTCAGGCGGCAAAGACAGCTATACCATGTTGGATATTTTGCAAAACCTGCAAAAAAGTGCGCCGATTAATTTTACCCTTATTGCGGTTAATCTGGATCAAAAACAGCCTGGCTTCCCCGAGGATATCCTGCCGGCTTATCTAGAGAAACAAGGTGTTGAATACCAGATTGTTGAAGAAAATACCTATGGGATTGTCAAAGATATTATTCCCGAGGGGAAAACCACCTGCTCACTTTGCTCACGCCTGCGCCGGGGGATTTTATACCGCACCGCAACAGAGTTAGGGGCGACCAAAATTGCGCTCGGTCACCACCGTGATGATATTTTGCAAACCCTGTTCCTCAATATGTTCTATGGTGGGAAACTGAAAGGTATGCCGCCAAAATTGATGAGCGATGATGGCAAACATGTGGTTATCCGCCCACTGGCTTACTGTCGTGAAAAAGACATTGAACGTTTCGCTGTTGCCAGAGAGTACCCCATCATTCCTTGTAACTTATGCGGTTCACAGCCCAATCTGCAGCGGCAGGTGATTAAAGATATGCTGCGCGATTGGGATAAACAGTATCCGGGGCGAATCGAAACCATGTTTAGCGCCATGCAAAATGTGGTGCCGTCACATTTAAATGACCACAGGTTATTTGATTTCAAAAGTATCACTCATAACAGTGAAATTGTGGACGGGGGAGACTTGGCTTTTGATCGTGAAGAACTGCCACTGCAACCTGTTGGCTGGCAACCAGAAGATGATGAAGACCTTGAAAAGCCAGCGCTGGTTCGCCTTGATGTGCTGGAAATCAAATAAACCACGCCCAGTGTCGCCTCTTACCATCAGGGTTTAGAGGCGATATTCCGTGGTGCCCTATCCGGCGTTTTCACTCAAAAAATCCAAAAAAAAATGCCGATGTTGAGATAACATCGGCATCGTAACAATTATGTGCTATGCAGTAATTCAAAATAAAAGTATTACAAATATGGAGCGCAACGCCCATCGCTTGACGTTGCATTCACCTGCAAAGTGATAATGCCTGAGTCATCACCATCAATTCTTGATATCGCTCAATTTTGCAGTGATTAGCCCAATATCTGGCACACTCTTTTACTCAGTGGGCGGCCACTCACTACAGCCATTTACTGTGTTTTAACCACCACGCAACCGCTAATATCAACACCACTAACATTAAACAAAATGCTGTAAAACCAAAAGAATAGGTATTCCCAGGAATCCCACCGAGGTTAACACCAAATAGGCCGGTCAAAAAAGTAGTGGGTAAAAACACCATCGCCAACAGTGACATAGTATAGGTGCGCCGGTTCATGGCATCAGCCATTAGCGAGCTAATCTCATCAGACAGCACCGCGGTGCGAGCAATACTGGCGTCTAAATCCTCTAAGCCACGCCCCAGACGCTCAGAGATTTCCTGCATACGACGCCGGTCATCATCATTCATCCACGGCAGGCGCTCACTGGCCAGACGCGAGAAAACATCCCGCTGTGGGGCCATATATCGCCGCAACACAATCAACTGTTTACGCAGCAATGCCATCTGGCCACGTTGTGGAATTTTCTGCTCCAGTAAATCATCTTCAAGATCGATAATTTTATCATGCAGATCTTCAATAAATTCATTGGTATGGTCAGTCAAACCATCAACTATCTCCACCAGCCAACTGCCGCTGTTAGTTGGGCCCGTGCCAGTTTGTAAATCGTTCAATACCGCATCGATAGAATACACTTTGCGGTGTCGGGTTGAGATAATGAGCTTATCCGTCATATAAACCCGGATGGTAACTAGCTGGTCAGGGCGGGAATCATTATTAAAATTGATACCTCGCAGCGTTATCATCGTGCCTTCACCCAAGCGGCTCACTTTCGGGCGCACACTTTCCCCTGCAAGGCCATCCCGAACAGCCTCGGGCAGCAATGAGGTATTCTGTATCCAGGCGGCACTTTCCGGGTGAGTGTAATCCAGATGCAGCCAGCAAGGTTGCTCCGCAGTTGCGATGGTATCGGCACTGATTGCTGTTACCCCCCCTTTGCCATCAAGTTGATAAGCATAAACGGCATCAGAGACTTGGAGTGCTTTTCCTTCAACGAGATCCACGGCAACATCCTCTATTTTATTATTTATTATGCAATTAGCTTAGTGTAGCGCCCACCACTCAATCTTTAAAGGTGAGAAAGAGTCATGCCAGATACATTCACTGCAAGCTTTAGAACAGTAAGGCTTATAACTTTAGCCGTGGAGTTAAGGATAAATAATGATAAAAGCACAAGGTGCATTAAAGCTTTGGGGTACAATTTTTGCGAGTTATCAACATTATATATTCAAGGGATATTGATTATGAAAACCAACCTCATGACGTTAATGAAAGCTCTGATTGGTGGCGCAGGCGCAGGATTTGCATTTACCGGTGGCTTGTCGTTTTTAGTTCCCGCATTGACGGTGACAACATCGCTGGCATTTACATTTTCTGCAATTGGGAGCGTATTAATTGCCGGTATTTATCTCAGCAAAGTTTGGTGAGCTAAATTGCAGTCACTATCTCCCCACTGGTACTCACCACAGACGACTGATGAATTAACGAAATTTTACTGCATTATCTGTGTTTCTTACATGTTGGTGCATATAGCATGGGATTGTATTTCCAAAAAAACACCGCCATTTTCATTGGAAAACCTACAATACAAGCTTAATGAGTTATATTCATCATCAACATTTGCCACAAGTATATTCTTTTTTGTGATGATTTTAGATATCAACAATCCACTAAGAACATCAGATGCTTTTATATTCCCACTAATAGTCGCATCATTGACTGGGTTAATGATATCTATATCAGCAATTGTTCCTAAACGCCGCGGTCATAAATAGCCACTGAGTTTATATATTATCATCATAAAAATAACCCGCCACTGATGCTGGCGGATTATATTTCCCATCCAAATTAACTCTCAAGTAACAGTCATTAATGTTTGATAATATAAATCATTTGACTGTATGCCACATCCTCAGGGTTTGTGATCGGATAACCTTTCACCCAAGGTTTAATTAAGCGCCCATTGGTAAATTGATATATAGGTGCTATCGGCACTTGCTCGGCAATAATCTGCTCAGCTTTATTGTAATCATCACTCAGCGCTTTGGGGTTAGTCTGTTTACCGGCTTCACTCAATAAACGGTCATAATCTGCACTCGCAAACTTCGCGATATTGCCACTGTGGGCGGAAGTCAGTAATGACAAGAATGTAGAGGGCTCATTGTAATCGCCAACCCATGATGCACGAACTACATCAAAGTTACCGGTATTACGGCTATCAATATAGGTTTTCCACTCTTGGTTAATCATTTGAACATCCACACCTAATGTCTTCTTCCACATTGAAGCAATGGCAATGGCTAACTTCTGATTATTATCCGATGTGTTATACAGTAATGATAATTTCAGTGGTTTATCCGGGCCATAACCGGCGGCATGCAACAGCGCCTTGGCTTGGGCATTCAGTTCTTCTTGATCTTGCTGTTGTAATAAATTCGCCACCGGATGATAGCCAGCAGTCACATCAGGAGTAAAGTGATAGGCTGGTTTTTCACCTGTTCCCAATACTTTTTCCGCGATAATCTTGCGGTCTATGGCATAGGATAATGCTTTGCGCACCCGCACATCATTTGTTGGCGCACGCTGCGTATTAAAGGCGTAATAATAAGTTCCTAGCTGGTCTGGGGTATAAACTTGATCAGGAATATCTTTTAATAATTTTTGATATAAATTTTTGGGGAATGACTCTGTAATATCAATATCCCCCGCTTGATAGCGTTTAGTGGCATTGGCTTCCTGATTGATGGGGATAAAAGTCACTTTCGTGAGAACAGTATGAGCATGGTTCCAATAATAGTCATTTGGGACCAAGACTAATTTCTCATTCACGACTCTATCTTGTAATTTAAATGCGCCATTGCCCACCAAATTGCCAACTTTAGTCCAGTCACTCCCATATTTTTCAATGACACTTGCTGGCACTGGGAATAAACTAAAATTGGCTGTCAGGCTGGGGAAATAAGGTACTGGCTTGCTGAGTTTAACTTTGAGGGTGTAATTATCGACAGCGCTAACCCCTAGCGTCTCAGGCGGCATTTTTCCGGCGATAATTTGTTGCGCGTTTTCCATTCCAGCCAGTTCTGCAAACCAGGCAAAAGGCGATAAACTTTTAGGGTCAACCAAGCGCCGCCAGCTATATACAAAATCTTTTGCCGTGACCGGATCACCATTCGACCATTTAGCATCTTTGCGCAACGTAAAAATATAGGTTTGGTTATCTGTCGTTTTCCAATTGGTTGCAACCCCCGGAATTATCTGGCCATGGGCATCCTGATTAACCAGCCCTTCAAACAAATCCCGAGCAACCTGGGCTTCAATTAACCCAACGGCTTTCATCGGGTCCAGTGAGGCCGGCTCATCTTTAATATGACGGACCAGTTCTTGTTTTTCAGCCAATACGGTGCCCGCAGGGACATCAGCAGCATTTGCCGCGCCCAGCGCTGTGCCAACTAATGCGGCACACAATGCATAACGGAAATAGCGCATAATTAATAACCTTTTCGTTGTCGTTCCATTGCAGCGAAAGTAGTAACAAACTTGAATAAACATAAACTAGCAGATCAAAGGCCATCATGACGACGGTAAAATAAAAATACTGCACGCGCTAATCTGGAAAGTGCAGCACAGCAATCTGCAACCGAATGCCATGTTCACCTTTGATTAAATGGCCCGGTTACTGATTGAAAAATAACTTATCTTATTGATTCAAAGTAATAATATTAAATGCTATGGTGAATGCAATACGTACCTATCCGGAATAACAGAGAATATGATGAGCCAATATCGTCCCCGCTGCGCACGGGGAAATCTGCTCACGTTAGGGCAACAATACGGAACCTCCCTCTTGGGCGCGCCACTGCTGTATTTCCCAGCGGCCAATCCCTCGCCCCGCACTGGGCTGATTATCGCCGGAACTCATGGTGATGAAAGCGCTGCCATTGTTGCCCTCTCCTGCGCACTGCGCACTATCACGCCAGAGCAGCAGCGTCACCATGTGATATTGGCGGTAAACCCCGATGGCTGCCAACTGGGGCTACGGGCGAATGCCAATGGGGTCGATCTTAATCGCAATTTCCCGGCGAAAAATTGGCAAGCCGGTGAAACAGTGTATCGCTGGAATAGTGCCGCGCAGGCGCGAGATGTCGTGCTGTCCACCGGAGAATATGCTGGATCTGAACCCGAAACCCAGGCTTTGTGTATATTGATGACACAGCTGTCCCCGCATTGGGTGGTTTCCTTGCACGAGCCCTTAGCCTGCATCGAAGACCCAGGCAGTTCGGCACTGGGCGAGCGGCTGGCCGCAAATTTTGCACTGCCGCTAACCACCAGTGTCGGTTACACCACACCGGGATCTTTCGGCAGTTGGTGTGCGGATATCAACTTACCCTGCATTACTGCGGAGTTACCGCCCATATCCGCCGATGCCGCCAGTGAATGTTATCTGGCTGCCATGATTGATTTATTGACCTTGGCAGATTAAGCCGATAAATCAATAGCACCGGCTGAGAAATGCAGCCCGTTATCAACATCGTGTTGCAGCCACGTCGGGCCATCCAAATCAACAAAACGAGCACTAGAGGCCAGTGGTAATGCAGCACGTATCGCGCGCGATGTACACAGCATACAGCCGAGCATAATGGCAAATCCGAGCGATTTTGCCTGTTCGGCCAACAGCAATGCTTCGGTTAGCCCCCCGCTTTTATCCAGTTTAATGTTGACCATATCATAGCGGCCAACCAAGCCCGCCAAATCCGCGCGAGTATGGCAACTTTCATCGGCACAAATAGGCAATGGGTGAATAAAATTCTGCAATGCATCATCCTGCCCCGCAGGCAGCGGCTGCTCTAGCATCGCCACCCCTAAATCTGCCAGCAACTGGCAACGAGCAGCCAGCCCCTCAGGTTGCCAGGACTCATTGGCATCGACAATCAATGTCACTGCCGGTGCCGCGCTACGGACAGCCACCAAGCGCTCGGCGATAAAATGGTCATCGAGTTTTATTTTCAGTAAGTTGGCACCGAGGTGCGCCAAGGCACTTGCACTGTGCGCCATCGCCTCTGGCGTCCCAATACTGACCGTCTGAGCCATGGAAATATTAGCCACTGGCGTCGTCTGAGTCAGTTGCCATAAACTTTGCTGATGCTGCAAACATGCCAACTGCCACAGAGCACAATCCACCGCATTGCGCGCCGCACCTGCGGGTAATAGCTGTTGTAGTGCTTCACGCGAAGCGCCCTGCTCTATGGCGCTGGCCACCAATGCCAACTGCGCCATCACAGAAGATTCACTTTCACCATAATGCGGATAGGGGGTACACTCCCCAACAGCATGAATCCCTGCCTCTTCAATCTCGACAACCACAACTTTTGCCTCAGTACGGCTTCCGCGAGAAATAACAAACGCAGAATGTAGAGGCCAGGCCTCTGGGTAGCAACGCAGGGTTCTCATTAATCGCTCCTTAGAAAAATTCAGGCGTTGACAGTAGGCATGAGTACCTAACGTCAGTAGAATCTGAATTATTTAGCAAATTTCTCATATCCAAGTTGCCATTGTTACCTTAAACTAACCTTCGTGTTACACATCTGTAAAAGGGATCAAATAATGACACAGACAGTACATTTCCAAGGCAATCCAGTGACCGTTGCAGGCCAACTCCCGCAACCGGGCGATAAAGCTAAAGATTTTACTTTGGTCGCAAAAGATTTATCTGATGTTGCTCTGAGCAGCTTTGCAGGTAAACGTAAAGTCCTGAATATCTTCCCAAGTATTGATACCGGTGTTTGTGCCGCATCTGTACGCAAATTCAATCAATTGGCTGGCGAACTTGAGAACACCGTGGTTCTTTGTATCTCCTCTGACCTGCCATTTGCCCAATCACGTTTTTGTGGTGCTGAAGGCCTGAGCAACGTCACTACACTGTCAACTTTGCGTGGCGCAGATTTTAAGCAAGCCTATGGTGTGGCGATTACTGAAGGCCCATTAGCTGGTTTGACTGCTCGTGCCGTCGTGGTGCTGGATGGTCAGGACAATGTTATCTACAGTGAGTTGGTTAACGAAATCACCACCGAACCTGACTATGATGCCGCACTGGCAGCACTGAAATAACACTCGCAGTTCCGGTTTCAATAAAGCAACGTTTTAATACAAACGGCTGACCCATTAGGTGCAGCCGTTTTTTATGACAATCTATATTTTTTTCGTCTTATTCTTCTTCGCTTTCATCACTGGCGGGGCGTTTGCTGCTTAAACCATATTCACGCAATTTATTGGCAATCGCGGTGTGAGAAACACCCAGTCGTTTGGCCAGTTTACGCGTACTTGGGTAGTTGCGATAAAGGCGAGTCAAAACAGAACGTTCGAAACGTTTACTGATATCGTCAAGCGAACCATCCAAGACTTCATCCCCCAGTGCCGCCTCAACTTCAAATTCCGGTAACACGATATCCTGCGGCCGTAACTCTGCCCCGTCCAATTGCGTCAATGCGCGATAAATCGCATTTTTCAGTTGGCGCACATTACCCGGCCAACCATAATTTGTTAGGAAACTACTCAGTTCAGGCGCCAACTTCGGCCGAGGCACCCCTTGTTCGTCAGAGAAACGAGCAACAAACAGTGCCGTCAGCGGCATGATATCGGCTTGACGCTCACGTAATGGCGGCAAAGTGATGGTCAGCACATTGAGGCGGTAATATAAATCCTCGCGGAATTCGCCGCGTTGCACTAATTCCACCAAATTCTTTTGGGTGGCACAAATAACCCGCACATCAACATGCACCTCATGCTCTTCCCCAACCCGGCGGAAAGTTCCGTCATTGAGAAAGCGCAACAGCTTGATTTGCATACGAGGCGACATCTCGCCAATTTCATCTAGCAGCACCGAGCCGCCATTTGCTTGCTCAAAAAAGCCTTTTTTGCCTTCTACTGCATTCGGGTAAGCACCTGCGGCGTAACCAAACAGCTCACTTTCCACGACATCATCTGGGAGAGATGCACAATTAAGGCCGAGGAACGGCATTTTTCCGCGCGGGCTGCGCAAGTGACAAGCTCGTGCCAGCAGGTCTTTACCGGTTCCGGTATCACCAACCAGCAGTAAAGGCGCATCTAACATCGCTAATTTACGTGCTTGTTCAAGCACTTGGCGCATCTTAACACTGGTGGCAACAATTTGTTTAAATTCGGTATCATCATTTACCGACAAGATTTGCAGCTGTTTCCCCATACGGGCGGTAGATTTCAACATGACCACAGCCCCAACAGTCTGATTTTGTTGGTTTTCATCTTCTAGCTGAATCGGTGTGATCTCCATCAGGTAATCCTGATTATTGATCAATACTCGCTCGGTATGAGGAGCGCTCTCCCCGCCATCAAACCAGCGCGCAAAATTGTATCCCCCCAGTAAGTTACCCGCTGTTTTGTGGTGAATTTTCTCCTCATTAAGGGAAAAAAGCTGACGGGCCGCAGGGTTTGCCAGCTCAAGATTCCCTTTTAAATCAATAGAGAAGACGGGCTCAGGCATAGATTCAAGCAACGCCCTTAGTGCACGATGTTCGCGCTCCGACGGCATAAAGGAAACGGTGCGAACATCTGTCACCCCATCAATACGCCGAATATCCATCATCAATGCACTAAATACACTGAAATCCAGTTGCGAGAAATTCAGATAGATACGGCCAATAGGATCAATTTCAATCCCCCGTAAATCAATGCCACGTAACACCAAGAGATCAAGTAACTCTCTGGTAAGACCGATTCGGTCTTCGCAAAAAACTTCCAAGCACATCAGTATCGACCTTATATAGGGCAGGTGCGGAATATCTGCCTATGATAATACCCTGTCCCCCCTTGCTGATGAAGCAGTCTGTCAGCAAAAGTTGACAGGAATCGGCTTTTTACTATTTTTTCCACCCTATTGAACACATTAAGATAAGATTATCAGCGCCCTGTCCTAACATAGGCAGCGAATTATTATTTTTTATACTAATAAGTCAGAATAATATAATGCTGAATAGCGTCAGATATCCTCGTCAAGAACCAGTGACACTTTGCTTTATATCGGCCAATTGGCTATAGTAGATGTAGCCAGTTGACCGAGGAGGTTACATGAGAACATATCACCCCACCCCAGCCAGTAAAACAGGGGCGCTATGGCGAGAAATCGGTTTGCCAGCCAGCCGCGGTACGGTATTAGTCGATAGCATCAAAATGGGCTTTTCTGTTGATGTCATTGACGGTATCCATCTATGGGCATCTATCCCTAAAGCTGAAATCTTACGGGCGACCGGTATTCCCAGCCGCAGTTTGACACGTCGGCGCACCCATGACGGCCGTTTCACCCCTGAAGAAAGTGAGCGAATTGCGCGTTTCGTCCGGGTAATGGATGCGGCAGTTGATCTGTTTGGCGGTGATAAAGGCAAGGCGATTACTTGGATGTCGACCCCGATTAAAGGCCTTGGTCACCGCAGGCCGGACTCCTTACTGGAGACTGAAACCGGTGCATTAGAAGTCTGCGATTTAATTGGGCGCTTGGAGCACGGTGTATTTTCATAACGGTGAATCATACGCAATTCAGCAGCATGGATGAATATATGATAGGGATCAGCAGGTTATGGTAATAATCCAGATAGGCCGACAGTTATGATGCTCTATCGCATCGTGATGCGCCGCTATCTTGCATCAACCTGGACTGGTTATGGCGCTGAAATCTATGGCGGCCGGTGGAATCATAAGGGGCATGCTGCCATTTACTTAGCCAGCAGTATATCGTTGGCGATGTTAGAGACATTGGTACATATTCAGGACAGCTCCACGCTGAGTGAATTCGAGTTATTCCAGATTGAAATTGAAGATAGCAATATTATGCTGCTTCAGCCGCTGGATTGGCCGACGGACTGGCGCAATGACCCGGCACCTGCGACGACAATGGATATCGGCACCGAATGGCTGGAATCAGAATCATCACTTGGATTGCTGGTTCCATCCACGCTGGTGCCATCAGAAAATAATCTACTACTCAACCCGCGACATAAAGATTTCCAAACTAGCTTACACAGTGTCAAACCACTCTCTTTTGCCTTTGACGCGCGGCTGAAATAGCCCTCATGGCTGCGGCGGTTTATCTTTCTTGGGCAAGGTATTCTTCAACTGGCTAATCAACTGCCGACGGAAATCGCCCAACTTAGGTTTGTCATCACCTAACCACGGCAACGGCCGGCACAATTCCATGGCTTTGATGCCTAAGCGGGCCGTCAACAATCCGGCCCCAATACCTTGTGCGGCGCGGGCTGACAGACGCGCAGCTAAATCCTGCGACAGCCAATCCATCCCCACTTCGCGCACCAATTCAGATGCCCCGGCAAAGGCGATATTAAGCAGCACCAAGCGGAACAAACGCAGGCGACTGAAATATCCCAACTCAATGCCATATAAAGCGGCAATACGATTGATCAGACGAATATTCCGCCAGGCAATAAATGCCATATCCACCAACGCCAGCGGGCTGACAGCAATCATCAATGCTGACTCAGCGGCATAGCGGCTGATTTCAGCTCGCGCCAGATTATCCAGTGCAGGTTGTACCAGTTTGGCATACAATTCAACGACTTCACGGTCATTATGAGTTTCATGCAGTGAGGCTTGCCAGCGCTGGAGTGCGGGGTGCCCTCTATCCAACCCAGCTTGGCGCGCCAGTTTTTCACAAAATGCGCGCCCTTGCCCGATACCGTGGCTCAACAGCAGTTCGCGGGCGGTATCTCGCTCTTCGGCCCGTTGCCGCAGGCGGTACAAGCGCCGCCACTCTGTTACTAGCGAGCCAACCCCGGCCAACACAATCAAGCCCCCCGCCGCAGTTGCTCCCAAAGCAATCCAATCCTGTTGTTGCCAGGCCTGATTGAGCCACTGCACTGACTGGGCAATCACGCTAACACCAAATAATACCCCCCCCGCAGTGACCATTTTGCGCCACAGACTGCGTTTGGGTTTCAACGCCGCATTAACCAGCCCCTCGACCCGCCCGTCTTCATTTTCTGCGTCCAGTTCCGGGGCCGCAGGATAGAAATTCTCAGCGACCTGTTGGTCAAAAGCCTGCGCAGCTTTCAATACCGGCTCATCCAAGGGTTGTAGGGGCTGCTCAAAATCGATGCGGGGTTTTAAAGGCTCGCTCATCGCAATTTATCTCCCAATAAAAATTCCATCACCGCGTCAAGGCGAATATGGGGCAATGGGCTGTCAACATGCACAGCTTGTGGGCGGAACTCATCAAAATGAAACCCTTGCTGCTGCCAAAATACCGGGCCGGGTAAACGCGCAGGAACCTCACCGGGGAAGACGGTCAGTGGCATACCATCGGCCAGCCGATTGCCACGTAGCGCGGGGATTTTTTGCCCCTGATGTTCGACAATGCCACTTTCCGTTGCCTGTACCGAGGCCAGCCCGACACAATCCATACTGATCCCTTCAAATGCGGCATTTTGCCAAGCTTCCTGCACTAATTGTTGCAGTAAGGAGACTAAGTTAGCATGTTGGTCTGCCGTCACATGGTCAGCTTTGGTGGCCGCAAACATCAGTTTATCGATACACGGAGAGAATAAGCGGCGGAATAATGTGCGCTTGCCATAATGAAAACTCTGCATCAATTGCGTTAATGCCAGGCGCATATCGTTAAACGCCTGTGGGCCACTATTCAATGGTTGCAGGCAATCCACCAGCACGATTTGCCGATCAAAACGAACAAAATGCTCTTTGTAAAAACCTTTCACCACCGAATTGCAGTAATAATTAAAGCGGGTACGTAACATCCCCAAATTTGAATGTTTATCGGCCTGAGCTAGCCGTGACTCAGCCACATCACTGACATCCGGCCACGGGAAAAACTGCAATGCAGGGGCACCCGCCATATCACCCGGCAACACAAATCGCCCTGGCTGAATAAAATGTAGCCCTTCATTTTTGCAACGAATCAGATAATCGGTATAAGCCTGAGCCATGGCCGCCAGCAGATTTTCATCGGCAGGCGCGAGTGGATCACATTGCTGACACAGTGTTAGCCAAGGTTTAGCCCACTCAGCGCGATCGCCTTGTAACAAGCCCGCCATTTGCCGCGACCAACTTAAATAATCTTGTTCCAGCATAGGCAAATCCAGCAGCCATTCACCAGGATAATCAACAATTTCCAGATACAGGGTCGATGTCTCTTTAAAATGGCGCAAAAGCGCATCATCGGAGCGAAAACGCAGTGCCAAACGAATTTCACTCACACCACGGGTCGGTGTTGGCCAATTTGGCGGCGTGCCATATAACGAAGCCAGACCTTCATCGTAGGTAAAACGTTGAATACCCAGATCACGCTGTGGCACCCGTTTCACACCGAGTAACCGCTCTTCGCGCACAGCAGAAAACAGCGGCAAACGGGCACCGCTGTGGACATGAAGAAGTTGATTCACAAGCGAGGTGATAAAAGCGGTTTTCCCGCTGCGGCTCAGGCCAGTTACGGCCAAGCGCAGATGCCTATCCAGCCCGCGATTGACCAAGGATGTAATCTCATTTTGCAGTCGTTTCATGCTTCTCCTTAGCAAATTGACCCGTGGCTGCTCCCATAGCCCGTTTTAGCATGGGTTCGAGCATCATCAGCAGCAGCCAGCGTAGGGGCTTGCGGCTGACATTTCTGACAATAAAACCAGCTGCGCCTGCCGGGCCATAGGCCAATGCAATATTAAAAACAATCTTAACCAGTGTGCTAAATACTACACCTGCACGGGTTCGGGCGAGGTTATTGTTCATCTTTTTGCTCTCCGGCAGGTTTGATGGCTAACAGGCTGCATTACAGCTGGCGAAAACGGCTCTGCACACCAAAGGTTTCCGACGTGACATAGCGTTCCACTTGGCGCAGATGTTGCTCTCCCGCGCCCAACTCATATTCTAATTGATCAAGGAGTTGGCGCGGGGTCGCTTCATGATGTTCGCTGAAACGCGATGCTGGGGCCGGTTCAAGCATAAAAGTCAGCACGATATACGCCGCGATGGTGAAAACAAACAGACCAAAGAATAATGACAACACCACCATCACGCGAATCAATCGTACCGGAATATCAAAATAGTGTGCCAATCCCGCACACACGCCCTTGATCATGCCCTCTTCTGGGACCCGGTACAGTTTTTTGCGGCTCAGCACATTATTGTTAAACACATCGCCCATTATGACTGCCTCCAGTTTGGATGCTCGGCATCAAGAATTTCTTCCAAAGCCTGAATACGCTCCCGCATCCGGCGGGCATCGTCAGTTAACTGCGAGAGACGTTGCATATCCTGATGGCTGAGTTGAGCACCGCTTTGTTGGCGATTGCTGTAATGTAGCCATAACCAAATCGGTGCGACAAATAACACAAAAATTGTCAGCGGTATGGCAAGAAACAGGATGCTCATTCGTTCCCCTTAATAATATATTTGCGACTATGCGCATGGTAATCATGACTGGCCGCCGGTCATACCCCGACGGCCGGGCGAAATATCGGCCTGAAATTTATACCATGGCTTATTCAACTGACTTCATTTTTGCTTTCAAAGCAGCGAGTTGGCTACTGATCTCGTCATCAGCTTTCAGTTCAGCAAACTGGCTTTCCAGCGATTTTTGCTTACCGACCCCCACCGTTTCAGCCTCAGCTTCCATATGATCAATACGGCGTTCAAACTGCTCAAAACGGGCCATCGCCTCATCCAACTTACCACTGTCTAGCTGACGGCGAACATCACGAGATGATGCCGCGGCTTGGTGGCGTAAAGTCAGCGCCTGCTGTCTGGCACGCGTTTCGGTCAATTTGCTTTCCAACTCAGTGATTTCGTGCTTCATACGATTGAGCGTTTCTTCAACCGTCGCCACTTCACGAGTTAGCGTCTCAATTAATGACGCCATTTTTTGCTTTTCAATCAGTGCTGCGCGCGCCAAATCTTCTTTATCTTTGCGTAAAGCCAATTCGGCTTTATCCTGCCACTCTTGCAGCTGGCTTTCACAGTGGTCAATGCGGCGCAGCAGTTGCTTTTTCTCTGCCAGAGCACGGGCTGATGTGGAGCGGATTTCAACCAGTGTATCTTCCATTTCCTGAATCATCAGCCGCACTAACTTCTGAGGATCCTCAGCTTTATCCAGTAATGTATTGATATTGGCATTCACAATATCGGCAAAACGAGAAAAAATACCCATAATTTACATCCTCTTTGAACTTATTGGCGCATTGAAATAGTGACGCCAAGTGGCGCTGGTTTACATTATTATCTTGCAATAACGATAATCTTAACTAGAGACAATCAAAAGTCATGCCAACTTTTCATTAAAAATAATACTTTGAAAAATAACAAAAAAATATTTTTGACTGTTTTTAGATAACAGGTAAAGTGATTACTTTAACCAACTATTGGCGAATTTCATCATGAGCGAGCAACTAGAAAACCTGTTAGGTGAAGCGAACTCTTTTGTTGAGGTGCTGGAGCAAGTTTCAGGGTTGGCGAAACTGAATAAGCCGGTATTGGTCACCGGTGAGCGGGGAACCGGTAAAGAATTAATCGCCCATCGTTTGCATTATTTATCAGACCGTTGGCAAGGGCCGTTTATTTCACTTAATTGTGCCGCACTGAATGAGAACCTACTTGATTCAGAGTTATTCGGACATGAGGCTGGCGCCTTTACCGGCGCGCAGAAGCGCCACCTTGGCCGCTTTGAGCGCGCCGACGGCGGCACATTATTTTTAGATGAACTGGCAACCGCCCCGATGCTGGTACAGGAAAAACTTTTACGGGTGATTGAATATGGTCATCTGGAGCGCGTCGGTGGGAGCCAACCTTTGCGAGTGGATGTTCGTTTAGTTTGTGCGACCAATGATAATTTACCGGCACTGGCAGCCGCAGGGAAATTCCGCGCTGATTTGCTCGACCGGTTGGCCTTTGATGTTGTGCAACTGCCGCCATTGCGTGAGCGCCGACAAGACATCATGTTACTTGCCCAGCATTTTGCGATTCAGATGTGTCGGGAATTAGGATTGCCACTGTTCCCCGGTTTTACTCCGCGAGCCGAACAGCAATTACTGGAATATCGCTGGCCGGGCAATGTCCGAGAGCTGAAAAATGTGGTCGAGCGTTCAGTGTATCGCCATGGTGACAGTAGCGAAGCACTGGATAATATTATTATTAACCCGTTTGCTCATCGACTGAACGCAGCAGAAAACCACAATAGCGAGCGCCAGGATGCCCAGCCTGAGATTGGCGAATTACCGTCCCTGCCCCTTAATCTAAAAAATTGGTTACACAATAGCGAAAATCAGCTGCTCAAACAGGCTTTGGAGCAAGCTCGGTTTAATCAACGCAAGGCCGCCAGCCTGTTAGGGTTAACTTACCATCAATTACGCGGCATGCTGAAAAAACATGCCATTCTCGCCAGTGATGACGATGGGCAATAATAAAAATCAATTTATTGTTGCTAAGTCACATCAATAGTTATCTTTTACGCCAGCACCTTTCCCAGCGCGGTAATCAGCAACATTATGCTGATTTCCTGCTGCCACAAAACCATCGGCAAAAAAAAAGCCAGCACCCGGGCTGGCCTAAAAAACACTGGAAGCAATGTGAGCAATGTCGTGCTTTTCTAACAAAAACCTGAAAATTTAGGCTTTGTTCCGAAGAGCAAGATAATCGTAATGGTTATCAATAGCACTTGCAAGCACTTTGTTGAGAATTTTTCTCATTACCATACTAATATTGATGGAATTATAGGCAGCTTGCGAGGGGGGATTTCTCATCTTTACCCGCCACTTGCTGCTGAATAACCCCTAACTTGCGATTTATTGCCCACTATTGCGGCAACAAACCGCAGACCGCACAGTTGTTTTGCTCAATGGATTGGGAGGCGTGCCAGATTACGGTACACTAAGAGCATTGCTTACTGACTGCGAAAGCGTTTATGCGTGCGTTATTTATTTGGATGCTGTCGCTGGCTTGCCTTGCGACCTCAGCGCTGGCGCAACCTGCCCCAGCCGCCGACCCCACTCAGCCACTGGCGGATATCCGCCAGCGCGGCTTTGTTTATTGTGTCAGTGGGATACTCAATACTTTCAATCCGCAGATGGCCAGCAGTGGACTGACTATTGATACCCTGGCAGCACAGCTCTATGACCGTTTGCTTGATGTCGACCCTTATACTTACCGGCTCATCCCTGAATTAGCGGAAAGTTGGCAGGTGCTGGATAACGGCGCGACCTACCGTTTTCATTTACGTAAAGATGTTCCCTTCCAGACCACCGATTGGTTTACCCCGACGCGGAAGATGACGGCGGATGACGTGGTATTCAGTTTTCAGCGGGTATTGGATTCACAGCATCCTTATCATGATGTCAACGGCGGCGAATATCCCTATTTTGATAGCTTACAATTTGCAGATGCGGTGCAAAGCGTCAAAAAACTTGATGACTATACCGTTGAATTTAAACTGAAAGCTCCCGATGCATCATTTCTTTGGCATCTGGCGACCCATTATGCGCCAGTGCTTTCTGCTGAATATGCCGATGTCTTAACCCGCAAGGGCCGACAAGAACAAATCGATCGCGAGCCCGTCGGCACTGGCCCTTTCTTGCTAAACGAATATCGGTCTGGTCAATATATCCGTTTATTCCGCAACAGTGACTATTGGAAAGGTTTGCCGCGCATGCCTCAGGTGGTCATTGATTTGGGCGCGGGTGGCACCGGGCGTTTATCCAAGTTATTGACCGGTGAATGTGATGTGTTGGCTTATCCAGCCGCAAGTCAGCTCTCTATCTTGCGTGATGACCCGCGGCTGCGGTTGACACTGCGCCCGGGGATGAATGTGGCCTATTTGGCTTTCAATACCCGCAAACCGCCACTGAATGACCAACGTGTGCGGCAAGCCATTGCTTTATCTATTAACAACCAACGATTGATGCAATCAATCTATTACGGTACCGCTGAAACCGCGGCATCAATCTTACCTCGGGCATCATGGGCTTATGATAATCAAGCTCAAGTTACTGAATATAATCCTGAAAAAGCCAAAGAGATCCTCAAAGCGCTGGGGATCACTAAACTGCAACTCAACTTATGGGTACCAACGGCGTCACAGTCTTATAACCCCAGCCCATTAAAGACGGCCGAGTTAATACAGGCGGACTTAGCCCAAGTCGGCATTACGGTGAATATCGTGCCGGTCGAAGGCCGTTTTCAGGAAGCCCGTTTGATGGAGATGAACCACGACTTAACACTGTCTGGCTGGTCGACAGACAGTAATGACCCGGACAGTTTCTTCCGCCCACTCTTAAGCTGTGCAGCAATTCGTTCGCAAACAAACTATGCTCACTGGTGTGACCCTGAATTTGATGAGTTGCTGCAAAAAGCTTTACGTTCCCAGCAATTATCGGCACGTATTGAATATTATCAGCAAGCGCAACGAATTTTGGAGCAACAACTGCCGCTGTTACCTTTGGCATCATCCCTCAGGTTGCAAGCCTACCGTTATGATATTAAAGGTTTAGTTTTAAGCCCATTTGGTAATTCTTCTTTTGCGGGTGTGTTTCGCGAAAGTCCGCATGATGAGGGCAAAAAGCCATGATAATCTTCACCTTACGGCGTTTATTACTGTTGGTAATAACTCTGTTTATGTTGTCATTGGTCAGTTTTAGCCTGAGCTATTTCACCCCGCATGCCCCCTTAAGCGGAGCCTCACTGTTCGATGCTTACCGTTTCTACTTCAGTAGCCTGCTCCAGTGGGATTTTGGCGTTTCCAGCATTAATGGTCAGCCTATCAGTGAGCAATTGCGCGAAGCATTTCCGGCGACAATGGAACTCTGTGTGCTGGCCTTTACCCTGGCCCTGTTTGTCGGTATCCCGCTGGGGATTATTGCCGGGGTGATGCGCGGCAAATTGGCGGATATCACCATCAGCTCAATGGCGCTGCTCGGCTTCTCCGTCCCGGTATTTTGGCTGGCGCTGCTATTAATGTTGTTCTTTTCATTGCACTTGGGCTGGCTGCCGGTCTCAGGGCGTTTTGATCTGTTATATCAGGTCAAACCCGTCACTGGGCTGGCTTTGGTTGATGCATGGCTGTCGCCGTCACCCTATCGCCAAGAGATGATGCTCAGTGCACTGCAACACATGATTTTACCTATCACCGCGTTGGCGGTGGCCCCCACCACTGAAGTTATCCGCCTGATGCGCACCAGCACCGATGATGTGATGGGGCAAAACTATATTAAAGCCGCGGCAACCCGAGGCTTATCCCGATTGACCATTATTCGCCGCCATGTTCTACACAATGCTTTACCCCCCATCATTCCTAAATTGGGGTTGCAGTTCTCAACCATGCTGACATTGGCGATGATAACCGAGGTGGTCTTTAACTGGCCGGGGTTAGGCCGCTGGCTAATCAACGCCATTCGCCAGCAAGATTATGCCGCTATCTCAGCGGGCGTGATGGTGGTCGGTTCATTGGTTATCGTGATTAACGTACTGTCAGATATTTTGGGCGCGATGATGACGCCGTTAAAGCATAAGGAATGGTATGCCCTTCGATAATGTCTACCGCGAGAAGAAAATGCCCAGCCCATTGCTGTATACCTGGCAGCTTTTCTATGCTGATGGCCTGGCGATGGTGGGGTTTTATGGCGTCCTCGGGTTATTGGTGCTGTGTGTGCTGGGCAGCACACTGGCCCCCTATGCCCTCGACCAACAATTTTTGGGCTATCAATTATTACCGCCCTCGTGGTCGCGTTACGGCAATGTCTCTTTCTTTCTGGGCACGGATGACTTAGGGCGCGATATTTTAAGCCGCTTATTGGCCGGCACCGCATCCACTTACGGCTCGGCATTACTGGTCACGCTGGCCGCCGCACTGTGTGGCGTGATTCTGGGGGTGTTTGCCGGCATCACCCATGGTTTTCGTTCCGCCATTCTTAATCATGTGCTCGATACATTACTCTCAATCCCATCTCTGCTGCTGGCCATCATTGTGGTGGCCTTTGTCGGCCCCAGTTTAGAACACGCCATGTTCGCCGTCTGGCTGGCATTGTTGCCGCGCATGGTACGCACCATTTACAGTGCCGTGCATGATGAGTTAGATAAAGAATATGTGATTGCCGCCCGTCTGGATGGGGCTTCCACCCCTCATATCTTGGCCTATGCTATTTTTCCTAATATTGCGGCGGTGTTAGTCACTGAGTTCACCCGCGCGCTATCGATGGCCATTTTAGATATCGCCGCATTGGGTTTTCTTGATTTAGGCGCGCAATTGCCCTCACCAGAATGGGGCGCGATGCTCGGAGATTCACTGGATTTAGTGTATGTCGCGCCATGGACCGTGATGCTGCCCGGAGGTGCAATTTTGGTCAGTGTGTTGCTGGTTAACCTGCTAGGTGATGGTATGCGCCGGGCGATTAATGCGGGGGTGGAATAATGCCGTTGCTTGATATTCGTAACCTCACCATTGAATTTATGAGCGCGGAAGGAATGGTCAAAGCCGTTGACCGCATCAGTATTACCCTGACAGAGGGCGAAATTCGTGGGCTAGTAGGTGAGTCCGGCTCGGGTAAAAGTTTGATTGCCAAAGCAATCTGCGGGGTAAGTAAAGACAATTGGCGTATTACCGCAGACCGTTTTCGCTTTGACGATATTGATTTATTGCAATTGACCCCGCGCGAGCGGCGTAAGGTGATCGGCCACAATATTTCGATGATTTTTCAGGAACCGCAATCTTGTCTGGATCCATCAGAAAATATTGGCCAGCAACTGGTGCAAGCCATCCCCGGCTGGACTTACAAAGGCCGCTGGTGGCAGCGCTTTCATTGGCGCAAACGTCGGGCCATCGAGCTGCTGCATCGGGTGGGAATTAAAGACCACAAAGACATTATGCGCAGCTACCCCTATGAGCTAACCGAGGGCGAATGCCAAAAAGTCATGATTGCTATCGCGCTGGCAAATCAACCCCGGTTATTGATTGCCGATGAACCCACCAATGCGATGGAGCCGACTACTCAAGCACAAATTTTCCGCTTACTGGCACGGCTTAATCAGAATAACAACACCACTATTTTGTTAATCAGCCATGACTTGCAGATGATGAGTAAGTGGGCCGACCGGGTTAATGTGCTGTATTGCGGCCAAACAGTGGAAAGTGCCGTTTGTGAAGACCTACTGGCCGCCCCACACCACCCTTATACTCAGGCGCTGATCCGGGCGATGCCCGATTTTGGCCGCTCGTTACCGCATAAAAGTCGGCTAAATACCTTGCCGGGGGCTATTCCATCACTGGAACACTTGCCCATTGGCTGCCGTCTGGGCCCGCGCTGTCCCTATGCACAAAAAACCTGTATTGAAACACCGCGCTTGCGATTGGTGAAAAACCACGCCTTTGCCTGCCATTTCCCCTTAAATCTGGAGGAGCAATAATGGCCGAGACGCTGCTCGAAGTCCGTAATCTCAGCAAAACTTTCCGCTATCGCACCGGCTTATTTCGTCGTCAACATGTGGAGGCGGTTAAATCCGTTAGTTTCACCCTACGGGAGGGACAAACACTGGCGGTTATTGGCGAGAATGGCTCAGGTAAATCCACCTTGGCCAAAATGTTGTCGGGCATGATTGAGCCCACCGACGGAGAGTTGCTCATTGATGACCATCGGCTGGTGTATGGTGATTATGCCTATCGCAGCCAACGTATTCGGATGATTTTCCAAGATCCCAGCACGTCGCTCAACCCGCGCCAGCGTATCGGTCAACTGCTGGATGCACCGCTAAAACTGAACACCGATTTGGATGCCGCCGCGCGTGAACAGCGGATCTACCAGACTTTACGACAAGTGGGGTTGTTGCCCGACCACGCGAATTATTATCCTCATATGTTGGCCTCCGGCCAGAAGCAGCGTATTGCGCTGGCCAGGGCGTTAATTCTGCAACCGAAAGTCATTGTTGCTGATGAAGCTTTGGCCTCGCTGGATATGTCCATGCGCTCACAGATAATCAATCTGATGCTGGAATTACAGGAAAAGCACGGCATATCCTATATTTATGTTACCCAGCATTTAGGGATGATGAAGCATATCAGTGACCAGGTGATGGTGATGCATGAGGGTGAGGTTGTGGAGCGCGGCAGTACCGCCGAAGTGCTTGCCTCCCCGCTGCATGAACTGACCAAGCGATTGATTTCCAGTCACTTTGGTGAGGCATTGACTGCAGATGCTTGGCGTCGGGACAGTGCCAACTTCTAGCAACTCGGCACAGTAAAGTATCAGCGGCGGCATTAGCGTGGTGGTTAGGGGCTGGCAAATACGGGTTTGATAGACTGTTGGCCCCCGCATAACTTAGTGGTGCAGTCATGCTGCGCCAGCATAATACCTCAGAGTCTTCATTACGGTGGTCATCTAGCAATAAGTCTTATTTTAATGACTAGAGCATTTAGTAAGAATATTCTTACAGCAAGTTCACTTCCATTCTGATGTACCTCCCGCCTAAATTATTGTTTAATCATTCTAATGAAACATAATGATTTTTATCATGTAATTGATGGTCAGAGTTGATGGCCAAGATACAAAACTCTTCTATGCCGGTTCCGTGGCAAATGCTCAAATGACTATGCATCGTAATTATCCTCATGGGTGGAATATCACTATGGGGCCGATAACTCGGCTAAAATCTTCAGTGCTGATTTGGGTATCACACCAACATTAGCAGGCTTTACTGGGATGAAGGGCGTTATCACTGATGATGCTCAGATTGACGGCTCGCTCACGCTGAGCTTACCTTTGCGGTTTAATTAGCCTGTTGTTAGCAACGGCTGGAGTGATTAATTATCTCAGCCATGAGTTCAATCATTAATAATTACTCCCATTTCAAATTGGGTTTAATTATATTTTAAATTAAATCACCAAATGCACTACTATCGATAAATGATTGGCTCATTATATTTAGGATATCCTTGTGTTCAGCCGTAAGCTCCCACTTTTTTATACCGCGTGCCTGCTTCCCCTCCTCCCTGTCACGGCTATGTCCGCGACAAAAGAGGGCGCGGTAGCATTTGATATAAAAACGCTAGAGGGGCTGGGCTACTCA
Source organism: Yersinia hibernica (assembly GCF_004124235.1). Classification (NCBI taxonomy): domain Bacteria; kingdom Pseudomonadati; phylum Pseudomonadota; class Gammaproteobacteria; order Enterobacterales; family Yersiniaceae; genus Yersinia; species Yersinia hibernica. The sequence continues at coordinate 1,732,087 of NZ_CP032487.1, read as the reverse complement.
GCAGAATTAGCCGATTTTTTCAGCGGGCAGGATAAATTTTTGCCCGGTCAGCATGACGTCACCATTATTATTAATGCCAGCAAAACCTATCGCACGGAAGCCACATTTGGCAATGAAGGTCAGTTATGTGCCGACCGAAAATTATTGATGACACTGAAATTACGTCATAAAGACAGTGACGACGATAGTTGTGAAAATATTGAAACTCTGTGGCCCGGTGTCGTGGTAAAGCTGTTTCCCGGCCAGTTTCGCGTGGAAATGACCTTACCGCAGGAAGCCTTTGACCCTGAATTGGAGGGCAGTGAATATCAACAAGGCGGTCACGCCCTGTTGCTTAATTATAATATTTTCGGCCAGCGTATTGAGAACAGCAACGACAATCTGAATTTATTTCAAGGGCAATTCGAGCCGGGTATCAACCTTTATAACTGGGTGGTACGTAACCGGGGCTCTTATAATTATAATCAGGGCGTGGGTCATTATGATAATCAAGAAACCTACGCATTACGTGCCGTCGAATCCTTAAAATCGGTGGTGCAGCTGGGGGAATTTGGCCTAGTCGCCAATACATACTCTGGTCTGCCAGTGATGGGTGCCCAGCTTTATTCCGATAATGCCCAACTCAATAACACCCAACTGGTTGTGCCCATTGAAGGGATTGCCAACACCAACGCCACTATCGAAATTCGCCAGCGTGGGCGGGTTATTTACCGCACCGTGGTGGCACCGGGCCCATTCTCATTATCCAATATCAGCAATTTCTCCAGCGGTGTCCCTACGGATGTTGATGTGATTGAAGAAGACGGCACCCAGCAACATTTTACCGTAGCGAACGCCCTTGATCCCAATTTTGAACAACAAGCGACAACCTACCAGCTCGCACTGGGTCGCTATCGCGACAATCTCAGTGGCAGTGAAAGCAAGTCTCCCTTACTGGCAACTGGCGAGATGGCATTTAGTCCGGCGAATGCATTTCAGGTCACTACCGCTGGGCTGCTTTCTGCAGATTATCAAAATATCAGTGCGCAAAATCTATACAGCGGGTTTGAGAGTGCTTGGATTTCAGCCACCGCTAGCTATACCAATACCCAAGGTGCCGGACAAGGTTACCAACTCGGATTACAAAATCAGGTGTCTATTAACGGCAACCTGAGTGCGTCTTTATCGACGGTTTACGAATCAAGCAATTACTGGTCACCTGATAATGCCCTAAGTGGCGGTAATAATTTGGCTGACCTGTCCGTTGGCAAACTGAAAAATGCCACATCAGCAGCCGTGACCTGGGCCCATCCTCGCTGGGGCGCATTTTCCTATGTTTTGTCTAATAATATGTATTATCAGGCAGAGAACAGTGTCTCCCATACGTTTTCCGCCAGTGAACAATTTGGCCGAGTGACCACCACGTTGAGTGTTCAGTCAAGTTCACAGGGGCGCAATGCTGTCTATTTGGGACTTAGTATGCCACTGGGTAATGGATCTCTCACTGGCCGGATGCAACGTAATAATGGTAATACGACGCTGGGCAGCACTTATCAAGGGGCTTGGGGTGATAACAAAGGGTATTCCGTGGGGGTAACGGGCGGTAATAATCAGCAACGGGTTAATGGCGCAATGAATGTGAAAACAGCCTATTCACAACTAGCGGGTGGGATTTCTCAGGCCAATAACAATAGTCGTTCTGCGTATCTGGCATCTAGTGGTTCAATGGCTTACGCGAACAATACCTTTGCGACTTCGGCATCGGCCATTGGTGACACCTTTGCAATAGTGAACGTGCCGAGTCAGTCAAATTTACGGGTATCATCACCGAGTAGTGGGATGTCCATAACCGATTATGCTGGCACAGCGCTGTTGCCATCAGTAATGCCTTATAGTGCATCCAAGGCCCAAATCAGCACCAAAACATTGCCCCTGAATGTGCGGCTCAACAGTACCAGTGCCGATTTGATGATGAGCCGTGGCTCGGTCGCGACTCGCAATTTTGAGGCGACAGAAATGCGCCAGTTGCTGTTGACCATCCGTAACAGTCGCGGCGAACCGATGCCTGTCGGGGCCAATGTGTTGGATGCCAAAGGTAATTTCTTGGGCACCCTGATTGGGGATGGTAATTTTATGTTGGAAAACAATACAATTGGTGCCACGCTGCGGGTTAAGGCCGCGAACAGTGGGGAGTGTATTGTGAGTTACGTGGAGCCGGAGAAATTTGACCCGGATACATTGTATGAAGTTGCTGATGCGGTTTGCCATTAATATGAGTCAGGGTCAGCAAAGAGAAAGTCAGCCGATATTCCAGATACAGGATGAATTATGAAAAATATGATTGTCAGTCAGCGCCGATTAAATACGGTGGCAAGCAGCACAGTATTTAACCGTGTTAAAGCATTTCTTGTTTTCAATTTACTGGTGCTGATGAGCTGCTGGAGTGTGGCATCTTATGCATCATTCAAATTAGAAAGTACCACCGTCATATTAAAAGAAAGCGAGGGGCGCGCGAGTTTTACCATTGATAATACCTCGGCCAACCCTATTTTGCTGGTGACAAAACTGATTGATATTGATGGCAAAGATTTCAGTAAGCAGATTTTGATTTCACCACCAGTGACACGCATTGATGCCGGCCAAAGTCAGCAAGTTAACTTTGTGCTGAAAAAAGGCACCGTGCTGGACAGCGAAGTATTGCTCAAAGCTGCATTTGAAGGGGTTGAACAAGTGCCGGGCAATGCGACTGTGATGCCTATCCGCCAGGAAATCGGCTTTTTGATCCAACCCAATGCCGTCCCCCAGATTAAAAATCCTTGGGAGGAGCTGGTTTTCTCCGCATCCGGCAATAATCTGACCATTAAAAACCCGGGTAAACATGTTGTTCGCCTCGGCCCGCAGGTGGTTTTAGTCCCGAGTAATGAAGTGGTGCCACTGGGTAACCCGTATATTATGCCGGGCACCAGCAAACAATTCCCGATTAAGTCTTCACCCACTTCAGTGAAAGTCACCCCACTGAGCCGCTACGGTTTTGTGCAAGCGGAAGTTGTTCTTCCTGTCACACGTTAATACTCGTCTAATGCTCAGGGGCCGCCAGAGAATGGTGCCCTTGAGTTTTAAATCACTAAAGGTTATTCCCAATACATTAAGCCGCTAGAAAAATAGTCTAGTAAGAATATTCTGACATCAAGTCCACTTCCATTCCGATATACGCCCACGCCTGTTTATTGTTTAATCACTCCAACGAAATAAATTGATCTAGATCATGTTTTGATGAAACTCAAAATAGAGCTTACATCCACATGCTGACAGACAAATCTTCATTTACCCTACATTATGAATTTGGATATCTTACACATGAAAAAGCAACTGATTGGTCTGACTGTTTTATCTTCTCTGGTTCTGGGTATGACTGCAGCACATGCCGCTCCTCCGACAGCTGAATTGAAAGTTATCGGTACACTGACTGTTCCAAGCTGCACCGTCGCTTCTCCAGATGAAGGTGTTTATGATTTCGGTAAATTGTCTTCATCTTTAGTGAAATCAGGCACAGCCACGACTGCGCTGACCCCAATGACGAAAACTTGGACGGTGACCTGTGATGCTGATACTTATCTGAACTTCATGCCCGTCGATAACCGCGCAGCATCTGCCAGTGCTGTTGCCACCACTAACTTTGGCCTGGGTAATGTGAACACGACCGGCAAAATCGGTTACTACACTGCACTGATTAAGAACGGCACTGTAGACGGAAAAGCGTCTAACTTGTTCTCTTCTGCATCATCAACGTTTGCAGCAGCAACAACAGCCAGTCTGACCACTGGTCTGCGCACCGGTTGGTCATCTGCGGCCAATACCCAGAGCACCGGTAAAGTGTTTGTGGCTGATATCACAGTGAGCCCAATGTTGGCTGGCACCACCACGATGGGCGGTCCAATCACGGAAGATGCTGAACTGGATGGTTCAATGACCATGAGTTTCGCTTTCGGGATCTAATTACCGCGAAGACAAATTAATAGTGAATAAGGGCCGGAATATTATTTCGGCCCTTATTTTTTGTTTTGGTTTTATTGATAACAGTATTTTTTCACAAATAAAAGAGAATACACCAATGCTAATAAGCGTGTATTTTCTCCCTCATATCGAGGATAACTGACTCACGATGGCGGTAGAGCAAACAGATACCCATCTCCCGCTTTTTTCGTCACTCGGATCCATCAAAAATGATTATTTCTGAGCATTAATTTCACAATTAACACATTGATAATAATGGATTTAATAAGATAAAAATTTCGTAGGAATATTCTTACATCAAGTCCACTTCCATTCCGATATACGCCCACGCCTGTTTATTGTTTAATCACTCCAACGAAATAAATTGATCTAGATCATGTTTTGATGAAACTCAAAATAGAGCTTACATCCACATGCTGACAGACAAATCTTCATTTACCCTACATTATGAATTTGGATATCTTACACATGAAAAAGCAACTGATTGGTCTGACTGTTTTATCTTCTCTGGTTCTGGGTATGACTGCAGCACATGCCGCTCCTCCGACAGCTGAATTGAAAGTTATCGGTACACTGACTGTTCCAAGCTGCACCGTCGCTTCTCCAGATGAAGGTGTTTATGATTTCGGTAAATTGTCTTCATCTTTAGTGAAATCAGGCACAGCCACGACTGCGCTGACCCCAATGACGAAAACTTGGACGGTGACCTGTGATGCTGATACTTATCTGAACTTCATGCCCGTCGATAACCGCGCAGCATCTGCCAGTGCTGTTGCCACCACTAACTTTGGCCTGGGTAATGTGAACACGACCGGCAAAATCGGTTACTACACTGCACTGATTAAGAACGGCACTGTAGACGGAAAAGCGTCTAACTTGTTCTCTTCTGCATCATCAACGTTTGCAGCAGCAACAACAGCCAGTCTGACCACTGGTCTGCGCACCGGTTGGTCATCTGCGGCCAATACCCAGAGCACCGGTAAAGTGTTTGTGGCTGATATCACAGTGAGCCCAATGTTGGCTGGCACCACCACGATGGGCGGTCCAATCACGGAAGATGCTGAACTGGATGGTTCAATGACCATGAGTTTCGCTTTCGGGATCTAATTACCGCGAAGACAAATTAATAGTGAATAAGGGCCGGAATATTATTTCGGCCCTTATTTTTTGTTTTGGTTTTATTGATAACAGTATTTTTTCACAAATAAAAGAGAATACACCAATGCTAATAAGCGTGTATTTTCTCCCTCATATCGAGGATAACTGACTCACGATGGCGGTAGAGCAAACAGATACCCATCTCCCGCTTTTTTCGTCACTCGGATCCATCAAAAATGATTATTTCTGAGCATTAATTTCACAATTAACACATTGATAATAATGGATTTAATAAGATAAAAATTTCGTAGGAATATTCTTACATCAAGTCCACTTCCATTCCGATATACGCCCACGCCTGTTTATTGTTTAATCACTCCAACGAAATAAATTGATCTAGATCATGTTTTGATGAAACTCAAAATAGAGCTTACATCCACATGCTGACAGACAAATCTTCATTTACCCTACATTATGAATTTGGATATCTTACACATGAAAAAGCAACTGATTGGTCTGACTGTTTTATCTTCTCTGGTTCTGGGTATGACTGCAGCACATGCCGCTCCTCCGACAGCTGAATTGAAAGTTATCGGTACACTGACTGTTCCAAGCTGCACCGTCGCTTCTCCAGATGAAGGTGTTTATGATTTCGGTAAATTGTCTTCATCTTTAGTGAAATCAGGCACAGCCACGACTGCGCTGACCCCAATGACGAAAACTTGGACGGTGACCTGTGATGCTGATACTTATCTGAACTTCATGCCCGTCGATAACCGCGCAGCATCTGCCAGTGCTGTTGCCACCACTAACTTTGGCCTGGGTAATGTGAACACGACCGGCAAAATCGGTTACTACACTGCACTGATTAAGAACGGCACTGTAGACGGAAAAGCGTCTAACTTGTTCTCTTCTGCATCATCAACGTTTGCAGCAGCAACAACAGCCAGTCTGACCACTGGTCTGCGCACCGGTTGGTCATCTGCGGCCAATACCCAGAGCACCGGTAAAGTGTTTGTGGCTGATATCACAGTGAGCCCAATGTTGGCTGGCACCACCACGATGGGCGGTCCAATCACGGAAGATGCTGAACTGGATGGTTCAATGACCATGAGTTTCGCTTTCGGGATCTAATTACCGCGAAGACAAATTAATAGTGAATAAGGGCCGGAATATTATTTCGGCCCTTATTTTTTGTTTTGGTTTTATTGATAACAGTATTTTTTCACAAATAAAAGAGAATACACCAATGCTAATAAGCGTGTATTTTCTCCCTCATATCGAGGATAACTGACTCACGATGGCGGTAGAGCAAACAGATACCCATCTCCCGCTTTTTTCGTCACTCGGATCCATCAAAAATGATTATTTCTGAGCATTAATTTCACAATTAACACATTGATAATAATGGATTTAATAAGATAAAAATTTCGTAGGAATATTCTTACATCAAGTCCACTTCCATTCCGATATACGCCCACGCCTGTTTATTGTTTAATCACTCCAACGAAATAAATTGATCTAGATCATGTTTTGATGAAACTCAAAATAGAGCTTACATCCACATGCTGACAGACAAATCTTCATTTACCCTACATTATGAATTTGGATATCTTACACATGAAAAAGCAACTGATTGGTCTGACTGTTTTATCTTCTCTGGTTCTGGGTATGACTGCAGCACATGCCGCTCCTCCGACAGCTGAATTGAAAGTTATCGGTACACTGACTGTTCCAAGCTGCACCGTCGCTTCTCCAGATGAAGGTGTTTATGATTTCGGTAAATTGTCTTCATCTTTAGTGAAATCAGGCACAGCCACGACTGCGCTGACCCCAATGACGAAAACTTGGACGGTGACCTGTGATGCTGATACTTATCTGAACTTCATGCCCGTCGATAACCGCGCAGCATCTGCCAGTGCTGTTGCCACCACTAACTTTGGCCTGGGTAATGTGAACACGACCGGCAAAATCGGTTACTACACTGCACTGATTAAGAACGGCACTGTAGACGGCAAAGCGTCTAACTTGTTCTCTTCTGCATCATCAACGTTTGCAGCAGCAACAACAGCCAGTCTGACCACTGGTCTGCGCACCGGTTGGTCATCTGCGGCTAACACCCAGAGCACCGGTAAAGTGTTTGTGGCTGATATCACAGTGAGCCCAATGTTGGCTGGCACCACCACGATGGGCGGTCCAATCACGGAAGATGCTGAACTGGATGGTTCAATGACCATGAATTTCGCTTTCGGGATCTAATCCGCACCAATATCAATTTACGGCATAAGGGCTAAAAGAATATTTTGGCCCTTAACTTTAGTTTTAACCTTATTGGGGAGCTGTCGGATTATTGCCATATTCGACATTATTATATGAAAGCATATATCGCCAAATTAATGCTGCTTGCACCGGTAGTTTTATCTTTTGCAACACAGGCGGCCACGCCGACAGCTGACTTAAAGGTCAAAGGAAAACTGGGTGTCCCTACTTGTACGGTCATCGCGCCTGATAATGGTGTTTATGATTTAGGCAAAATTTCAGCCACCAATATAAAATCCGGCACGACCACCACCGCCTTGCCGACAGTGACAAAAACGTGGGTCACGACCTGTGATACCGAGACTTATCTCACCTATACAGTACAGGATAATCGCAGTGGGTCTGAAAGTGCTACCGGAGGCGGTAATTATGGTTTGGGTTTTGTTAATGGTACAGGCAAAATTGGCTACTACACGTTCCTGATGACAAACCCCAAGGTCGATAACGTCTCTGCAAATATTCGCTGTGATGGCCCGCCAGAGTCTGGTGCAGAACCTAATTGTACTACCACATCACGAATGTACAAAAATTACACACAGGGTTGGTCTAATGCAGACAATTCATTAAAGGCGGGCAAAACCTTTAGTATTGATATTGCTGTCCATACTGTATTAGCAGGGGCTGCCACCATGAATGGCCCGGTCACTGAAGATACTCAGATTGATGGTTCAACAACCATTAACTTTGCATTTGCTATCTAAGTCTACTGGCAGATTTTTTATTCTTACCCGCGCCCTTTAGCCAGTTATCAACTAACGTAACGACATTTTTGTTATATATAATAATATGTTATTACTTTTAGTTATGAATTATGGTTTAACATTATTTTATCTCGCCAACTCGATCAGCAATGATATCCACTGTGTTCACTCCATAAAACAACAGGATATCTCGCTGATGTTGACCCCTCACACTCTGCATAACTGCCTGCCAGATACCACAATATCCACCCTCTTGCTCATTTATCCACACCAATCACCTAGCGCGGTGGTGACTCATCCACCTTTAACTTTGGCGTGTTGCTGCCCCTAACGGAGGTCACTATGGTGCAATTTAGACGGCAAGATAATGCGCATTGGTATCATGAGACTCAGCGCAGTGGCCGGGCTTTGGCAACATGCGGGGCGGGCGAAAATAACACAGGAAATAGCGGTGATATCGATAATACCTATCAGGAGGGAAATATTATCGAACAGGGTATTTTTCTGCTGGGCTTAGCTAATAATATTCCCACTGTATTAGATGACACCTTGCACCACCACACCGCGATATTATCTGCGGCAGATGCCATGTATCAGGCGCTGTTCCCTCCGGTTGTTGACCTAAATCGTGAAAATACATTTTCGCTGTATGACAGATTGAGCAGCGCCCTAACCGTCGCCCAAGTGACCGGCATTCAGCGCTTATGTAGCCACTATGCTGCCCGCCTCACACCACTTTCCAGCCCCGATGCCTCGCGGGAAAGCAATATCCGGCTCACCCAAATCACGCAATATGCTCGCCAACTCGCCAGCCAACCGACATTAATTGACCGGCATGCACTCCAGCAATTGGCCGATGTGGGGCTCACGGATAGCGATATTATTGTTTTATCGCAGATAATTGGTTTTGTCGGATTCCAGGCCCGCGTGGTCGCGGGCTTTTCTGCTCAAGCTGGCTATCCGACCGTCATACTACCCGGCTTCCCGCGGATGGAAGATGCACCATCAGACCCGGTGTCGCAAAGTCAGCCGCACTGGCAAGGTTGGCTGCCCTCACGGCAGGAAAACAAGCCGGTGGCCGGGCCAGATTCCCCGGCGCAGAGCGAGATCACACTCAATCAGTTACTGGCACATCATCAAGCGAGTTTCCAAGCCTATCGCGCGATAACCACCCGGCTATCTCGCCCGCAGCACATGCCCTCTGATTGGCTGGAGTTAGTGTCGCTGGCCAGTGCGCGCATCAATGGCAGCCGCTACTGCCAAGCCAAACATCAACATCATTGGCGGCAACTGACAGCAAATACCGCGTTCTTAGCCGCGCTGCAGTCAGGGATTGATAATGCGCTGGCAATACCGCCCCAGAACCACATGTTCCACCCACTTATTCAGCTCACCGCCGAACTGACCCGTGCTCCAGAGCGCTTTAGCCAGCAACATATTGCGCCGCTACAGGCTCTGGGCCTCAGTGATAGGCAGCTACTCAGTATTATCTTCCATGTCGCCTCGGCAGGCTGGGTCAACCGCCTGCGCCACACTTTAGGGCGAACGGTTTGATGACCGCCGCTCTTTAGGCCTCGTGGGCAGTCAGCCACGCCTGGGTGACATCAAAGAAGTGCTGGGCCAGCGGCGTCACCCGCCCTGGTTCAGCCACCACCACCGCAGCATGCCGGCTCATCTTGGGGATATTCACGGGCCTGCGCTGTAGCGCCGGCGACATCTCCGCCAGCAAACTGCCCTGTGGAAACAGGCCGCAACCCAGCCCGACAAAAACCCCTTGCAGTAACTGAAATATAGACGCGCTTTCCAGCCGGGCATGCAATGACAGACCCGCATCACGAAAACTATTATCCAGATAGCGGCGAAAATAGCGGCTAGGTTCTGCCAGACAAAGTGGCAATGGGGCAATTTGAGCCAATGTTAATGCTTCAGTGCCCATCAATTGGGGGAAATGTTGCGGGTGGAAGATGACATCAACCCCGCGATCAAGCAGGGATTGCGTTTGAAAATGTAGCCCATTCAATGTGGCTAATTCAAAAAAGCCCATGCCCACATCAACTGAATGGCCAGTCAGCGCCTCCAGCAACTGATCCGCACTTAACACCGATACCTGATAGTCCAACTGGGGATAGCGCTCGCTGGCATTTTTTAGCAGCGGTGCCAATGAGATACTGCATTGCGGCACCACGCCAATACGCAAGGTGCCATTCAAACCATTTTTTAGCGATTCGATTTCCAGTTTCAACCCTTGATAAACAGAGACAATTTCCCTTGCCCAGGCTAAAACCCGTTCACCTTCCGCAGTAAATCCTTCAAAATTATTGCCACGGTTTATCAGTGCAACCCCCAGCTCCCGCTCCAGATTCTTCAAGCGCATCGACAATGTCGGCTGACTCACAAAGCTGGCTTCAGCCGCTCGGCCAAAGTGCCGCTCGCGCTCTAAATTACAGAGATAGATAAGTTGCTTGATATCCATACACAATCTCAGGTTTTCATGATGATAACCAGTATACCACTGTGCCCTTATGCAATGTTTTGCGCTATGGGCCTTTTTGCGGCTAAAAATTTACACAACGTTGTGAACCTCCTGCAGTTTATGGTTAAACTCCGCCCTGCGATTGATTAACATTTGAGCGCATTTTGGATAATTTCAGGCTTTTCGCAATAAGCACAATATTGGTTTGGTTATTCATCTACAGATAACAATATTAACCACTCAACAGCCAAATAGCAGAATATATCACTAAACAAAATCAGCTCAGCTTTTAAGCAAAACAAAAATTCGCCAAATAGCAAAAACATAAGCGTTAATACTGCATAACATTTGCAACATAGTTTTATCGCGCTGATAGAGATATATGTAATAGAACATTACAAAAGACTTGTCTCATTGACAAAGATAGTGAACATTAACCGCCGCTAAACATCTTATAACAACGCAAAAGGATGCCATTTCGTGCATTCACTTTTGTCTTTTCTGTCATTTATGTCAGGTAGTGAAAACAGAGGTTTCCGTGTCAACAGCAAACAACAATCAACAACCACCCAATAACAGTCAACCCGAAATCAGCCTGAATGCTTTCAAGCAACCAAAAGCGTTTTACCTGATTTTCTCAATCGAGCTTTGGGAGCGTTTTGGTTATTACGGCCTGCAAGGGATCATGGCCGTCTATCTGGTAAAAATGCTTGGGATGAGCGAAGCCGATTCGATAACCTTATTCTCCTCTTTCAGCGCCCTGGTCTATGGTTTTGTCGCCATTGGTGGCTGGTTAGGGGATAAAGTTCTTGGCGCGAAGCGCGTTATCGTGCTGGGTGCACTGACACTGGCAGTCGGTTATTCGATGATTGCCTACTCCGGCCATGATATTTTCTGGGTTTATCTGGGCATGGCGACCATTGCTGTGGGTAATGGCTTGTTTAAAGCTAACCCGTCCTCCCTGCTGTCGACTTGCTATAACAAAGACGACCCGCGTTTGGACGGTGCATTCACCATGTACTATATGTCCGTCAATATCGGTTCGTTCTTCTCTATGCTGGCGACACCATGGTTAGCCGCTAAGTATGGTTGGAGTGTGGCATTTTCTCTGAGTGTGGTGGGGATGCTCATCACTCTGGTGAACTTCTGGTTCTGCCGTAAGTGGGTGAAAAGCCAGGGTTCTAAACCTGACTTCGCGCCATTGCAGATTAAAAAATTACTGCTGGTGCTGGTTGGTGTGGTTGCTCTGGTCACCCTGTCGAGCTGGTTGCTGCACAACCAAGTTGTTGCGCGCTGGGCGCTGGCGCTGGTTTCTCTGGGCATTATCTTTATCTTTGCCAAAGAGACATTTTCTCTGCACGGCACCGCCCGCCGCAGAATGATTGTGGCGTTCCTATTGATGCTGGAAGCCGTGGTGTTCTTTGTGCTGTATAGCCAAATGCCCACCTCGCTGAACTTCTTTGCTATTCACAACGTTGAGCATTCAATCTTTGGTATTGCTTTCGAACCAGAACAGTATCAGGCGCTGAACCCATTCTGGATCATGGTTGCCAGCCCAATATTGGCCGCTATCTATAACAAAATGGGCGACCGGCTGCCAATGCCGCACAAATTTGCTTTCGGCATGGTGCTTTGCTCTGCAGCATTCTTGGTCTTGCCATGGGGCGCAAGCTTCGCTAACGAACACGGGATTGTCTCTGTCAACTGGCTGATTCTGAGCTATGCACTGCAAAGTATTGGGGAATTGATGATTTCTGGCTTGGGTCTGGCGATGGTTGCGCAGTTAGTGCCGCAGCGCTTGATGGGCTTCATCATGGGCTCATGGTTCCTGACCACCGCCGCCGCCGCCCTGATTGCCGGTAAAGTGGCCGCCTTAACCGCCGTCCCGAGTGATATCACTGACGCCCATGCATCACTGGCTATCTACAGCCATGTGTTTATGCAAATTGGTATTGTGACCGCCATCATCGCCGTGCTGATGATGTTAACCGCCCCTAAACTGTATCGTATGACCTTAGCGCCAGCGGAGAGCAAAAAAACCTCATCTGCCGCCGCGATTTAATCATCCGTTCACCAAAAGCGCTCTTTCGGGAGCGCTTTTTTGTTTCTGATTCACACCGTCAATTATCAGACCAAACGGCCAACTGATACCCATCGGGATCGGTAAAGTGAAAACGTCGTCCGCCCGGAAAAGCAAAGATAGGCACCACAATGGCGGCTCCGGCCTCCTCTAACCGCTGTTGCATCTGTTGCAAATCATCGGCATACAGAATGACTAGCGGCCCGCCATTGGGCTGAACCACACTCTGGGTGGTGAAACCGCCGGTCAGCCGGCCATCGGTAAACTCGCAATATTGCGGCCCATAGTCAGTAAAGCGCCAGTTGAAAACCTTGCCATAGAAATCCTTCGTGCGAGCAATATCACTCACAGCAAACTCTATGTTGTCGATTCGACTATCATTTCCCTGAATACCCATAGCCAGCTCCTATTAAAAGTAACGTTATTAAGTCACTCATTTATCTTAAACATTTGCTGAAGCTATACATATAGCCCGCCTTATTAATGCGAACTGCTTCACATTATTAGTGCGCAAAAAATAAACTATACTTTTCTTAGGCCGCACAGTGCTAACCCTTATCCTGAGGGCATATCAGGATGATATTAATCAGTTATTGGTGGCCGATAACTGACAGGAGGTGATGTATGATAAACCATGTTTGGGGCCTGATGACCCACCCCGGCCGAGAGCTGCAACAGATCAAACGTGAGGGCGAAAGCGTACGCCATATGTATGCGCATCACATTCTTCTGATGGCGGCCATTCCGGTGATTTGTGCCTTTATCGGCACCACTCAAGTGGGTTGGAATTTTGGTGATGGTCAGACCATAAAACTGACGCCCGTTACCGCGCTCTATTCCGCGGTGATTTTCTATGTTTTGATTCTGGCCGCCGTCGCCCTGATGGGCCGGGTGATTTACTGGATGGCCCGCCGCTATGAAAGCCGCCCGAGCTGGCAAAGTTGTACACTATTTGCCGGTTATGCTGCCACCCCGATGTTTTTGGCCGGGGTTGTCGCCCTCTACCCGATTATCTGGTTATGTTTATTGGTCGGCGTTATCGCACTGTGCTATGCCGGTTACTTGATGTATTTGGCCATCCCCACCTTCTTGAATATTGACCGGCAAGAGGGTTTTATCTTCTCCGGCTCCACCTTTGCCATTGGCGTCCTGGTGTTAGAATTACTGCTTGGCCTGACCGTTTTACTATGGGGGTATGGCTCACGATTATTGTGACACCGTCACATACTACTGCATCCGCTCTGTGTCAGTGCGCGCAGAGCGGGCCTATTGTGCTTGACGGCAGCAGTAACAGGCTTTTATCGTGATTAATGTCGCCTAGATCGCAATCTCTTACATCGCCGCACAGAATAAGGTTGTACACTGTGTAAGACTGATGCAAACAAGGCAAAAAAAATGAAAAAGCTGACATTAAAAGAAATGACCGAAAGTGAGCAACGCGACGTCAAAACGCAACTCGATAGGGCCAGAATCAATTTAGGAAGGGCATTAACTAACTCAGAACAAAATAAAGTGAAAGACGAAGCAATAGAAAAAATCATGAGCGCCCGCGCACAAGTCGCCAAATTAACCCGCGTAGACAAAAAAACCAAAAAAACCGCCCCAAGCACCACCACCTTTAGCTGGTCTTCCTCTATCAGCACACGTCCACCACGGTAATAATTGATATCCATTGACTAAAATAACTGTCATGGATGGTCTACAGTGGGACAATTTGCCACTGTAGGCCAACAGCTTATATAGTGCATAATGATATTACATTGCTCTGGCTGCATTTTTTGTCTGCCCGCCTTAGGATTAAGGAAGCTTTTTTCTTTCAGTGCTTGATTAAGGAGTTTGTGATGAAATTGTTCTATAAACCCGGTGCCTGCTCTTTATCCCCACATATTGTATTACGTGAGTCGGGGTTAGATTTCAGTATTGAAAGCGTCGATCTGGCGACGAAAAAAACGGAAACGGGTGAAGACTATTTAAGCATCAACCCAAAAGGACAAGTCCCTGCGCTGTTGCTCGATGACGGCAGCCTACTCACTGAGGGGGTGGCTGTTGTGCAATATCTGGCCGATAAAGTCCCTGATCGCCACCTAATTGCCCCACCAGGAACTCTGTCTCGCTATCATGCTATTGAATGGTTAAACTTCGTGGCGACTGAATTACATAAAGGTTTCAGCCCACTGTTTAATCCTAAAACACCCGATGAATATAAAACCATGGCCCGTGAGCGCCTGGATAAACAATTTAGCTATGTTGATGGCGAATTAGCAAAACATGATTATCTGTTAGGCTCAAGATTCAGTGTGGCTGACGCCTATTTATTTACCGTGACCCGCTGGGCAAATGCGCTGAAACTTGATATTAAACAACGTAGCCATTTAGATAAATTTATGGCGCGTGTGGCTGAGCGCCCGGCAGTCAAAGCCGCCCTCGCCGCAGAAGATGCCAAGAAATAATGGATTAGCTTACTGACCGTGCCCCTGCTTGCGGGGCACTTGAGCGATAGATTATAATTTCGTCGCCGTAAATTGACAGGCAGGATGAACAATCGCGTCCTGTGCTGCAACCACCTGAAGTTCATACTCACCCATCTCCTGAGTTTTCAGCATGACTTCATATACTGCGGCAGTCACATGGGCGAGCGCTTTATCTAATGGTTCACCTTTGAGTAAATTCACCAATAATAAGCCACTGGTCAAATCACCTACCCCCACCGGCTGGCGCGCGCCGAAATCCACCAGCGGGCGGCTGATATGCCAAGCATCCTGCGCTGTCACCAACAACATTTCAAAACAGTCTGGGTTATAACCGGCGCGGCTTAAGTGTTTAACCAACACCACTTTTGGCCCTTTAGCACACAAGTCACGGGCCACCTTAACGGCTTGCTCAACATTTTCTACCCGCACACCACTGAGTTGCTCCAGCTCAAGCAAGTTCGGTGCAATGATATCGCTGGCCGGCAAAGCCTCTTTACAGAAAAATTCCGCCACCCCGGGGGCCACGATACAGCCTTTTTCAGGATGCCCCATGACCGGGTCACAAAAATACCAAGCACTGGGATTGGCCTGTTTGACTCGCGCGACAGCCGCCAAAATATGGCCGCCTTGTTCAGGGGAGCCAATATAACCACTTAATACTGCATCACAATCTTTCAGCCGACCAATATCGGCAATACCTTGTACAATTTCAGTCAGATGGTTGGCAGGCATGACGCACCCCGTCCAGTGTCCATATTGAGTATGATTCGAAAACTGCACGGTATTTAGCGGCCAGACATTCACCCCCATCCGGCGCATAGGAAACTCAGCCGCACTATTACCTGCATGGCCAAAAACAACATGTGACTGAATTGAAAGTATATTTTTCATTGACACGGCCTAAAGTGAATAACCCATCAGCAAAAAAATAAGGGACATTTTCGCCCCTTATTTCTTTTACTCTTATCGCCAGCTAATCAGGCAATAATGTTTTTTGCCACGACGCAATAAGGTATAGCGCCCAAATAACCGGTCACTCTCAGTGAAAGTGTATTCCGGATCTGATTGCTTCTCGCCATTGATAGCCACCGCATTGGAGCTAATCATGGTGCGCGCCTGACCACGGGAGGGAACCAGTTCGGCATTAACCAAAGCCTGTTGCAAATCTGCCTCACGGCTCAATTCGATAGTGGGCATCCCGTCTTGGGCTAACTGAGCAAAGTCAGCTTCGGTCATCTCATGTAAATCACCCGAGAACAAGCTGGCAGTGATGCGCTTAGCTGCCGCCAGCCCCTCCGCCCCATGCACCATGCCGGTGACATTTTCTGCCAACACATACTGCGCACGTGGTGCTTTGCCACTGTTTTTATCTTCGTCTTCCAGCGCGTTTATCTCTTCCAAGCTCATGAAAGTAAAGAATTTCAGGAAGCGATAAACATCAGCATCCGCGGTGTTAATCCAGAATTGGTAGAATTTGTAAGGGCTGGTTTTCTGCGGGTCAAGCCACACAGCACCACCTTCGGTTTTACCAAACTTGGTGCCATCGGCTTTGGTTATCAGTGGAACAGTCAAGCCATAAACCTGCTGCTGGTGAAGACGGCGAGTCAAATCAATACCGGAGGTAATATTGCCCCATTGGTCAGAACCGCCAATTTGCAATGCCACGCCATGTGCTTTATTCAGGCAAGCAAAATCATAAGCCTGCAACAGGTTGTAGGAAAACTCAGTAAATGAAATACCGCTATCGTCACGATTCAGGCGCTGTTTTACCGCCTCTTTATTAATCATCTGATTAACAGAGAAGTGCTTGCCGATATCGCGCAGGAAAGTCAGCACATTCATGCCACCAAACCAGTCGTAGTTGTTAGCGGCAATCGCGCTGTTTTC
Source organism: Yersinia hibernica (assembly GCF_004124235.1). Taxonomy (NCBI): domain Bacteria; kingdom Pseudomonadati; phylum Pseudomonadota; class Gammaproteobacteria; order Enterobacterales; family Yersiniaceae; genus Yersinia; species Yersinia hibernica. The sequence goes on along the minus strand of NZ_CP032487.1, from coordinate 1,715,065 downwards.
ACCACAATCAAAATCCAGGAATGGGGACACCTGACGGCGGATTTTCTCCACCCACTCATTCACGGTATCTTCCGTATTCAGCTTACGCTCGCTGGCTTTGAAGCTGGGGTCACCTATCATACCGGTCGCACCACCGACTAAAGCAACCGGGCGATGCCCTGCCAGTTGGAAACGCTTTAGGCACAACAACGGAACCAAATGGCCCAAATGCAAGCTGTCTGCGGTCGGATCAAACCCGCAATACAGTGAAATTGGCCCTTGCGCCAGTCTCTCTGCTAACGCGTCTTCATCCGTCACCTGGGCAACGAGGCCCCGCTCTTGCAATTGTTTAATCAGGTTGCTGCTGGTCATCAACGACTCCATTGTCTTTTACCAAACATTGTCTGGTACAAAATTTGTATTTTACGAGGGGTGCTCAAGGAAGGTATAGAATAAAGCGCCCGTCCCGCGAGCGCTAGGTTTAACCACAATTATTTCATCATCTTCACGGGGCTAAACGGTCAATTTTCCATGCTTTGGCATCCCGTTGATAGATAAAACGGTCATGCAAACGGTGTTCGCCCCCTTGCCAAAACTCGACCGAGTCGAATTTAACCCGGAACCCACCCCAGAAGCTGGGCAACGGAACCTCACCTTGCTGGAATTTTTGCTTCAACTCAAGAAATTTACTTTCCAGCACGCCACGCGCGGAGATCCGTGAAGATTGCTGGGATACCCACGCGCCAATCTGGCTATCTTTGGGGCGGGAGCTGAAGTATTTCAGCACTTCGAGGGTGGACAGGCGCTCAGCTTGCCCCAGAAAAATGACCTGTCGGTCGAGCATGTGCCAGGGGAATAGCAAGCTAATATGCGGGTTTTCAGCTAATTGCTGCGCTTTACGACTGCCCAAGTTGGTGTAGAACACCAAACCCTGATCATCATAGTGTTTTAGCAGCACAATGCGCTGATATGGCTGGCCACTCGCATCAACGGTGGCCACACACATGGCCGTCGGATCAGGCAAGCGCGCATCACAAGCTTGCTTTAGCCAGCGCTCAAACAATTCCAATGGATTTTCGGTTAAATCACTGCGGCGCAGGCCGCCACGAACATATTCACGGCGCAAATCTGCAACATCAAATTCATTATTGTCAGTCATATAAGCTCTGTTACGCACTGGAAAGCAGTGATTATCATTCTGCCCTTGCAGCCGCAGAATCACAATCACCCTGAGCCGACAACCGCCTGATTACTTGATCAAAACACAGTCATTGATAATGACTTTTTCGTCACGTTCAACAAAAGCGGTATTTCCTTTTGACCAGAAAGTATAACGCCCATCACTGTATTTAGCCCCAGATGCCGCGCGCACTTGTGGCAAATTCAGCTGTTTACCATCTAAAATCAAGCTGACTTTGTCTTGTTTATTATCCTGCATGACTTTCAGTTTGGTGGTGCCACATTGGTAATGCAACGTTTCACTCTTCGGTTGCACCAAACTGCAGCCCGACAACATAAATACGGCGCTCACGCCCAGCACTGCGCCCACTGTCAATAAATATTTCACTTTGCCGTCCTTATTGCATCAATAAGCCACCATCATCTCAGATAGCTTAGCACCGTCATCGTAACGATACAGGATAGACTGCTCCTAAAATGGTCTCGCAACTAGCCCCGGTCACTGAGGGCAAATTACCCGGTTTACCGGATAAGGTGCGAAATGCGAGCCAGGCGAATGCCAGCGCCTCCATATCATCGCCACTGACGCCAAAATCATCCGTGACACACACTTCGGTGCCGGGCAATAATGTTGACATCCGCGACATGACCAAGGGGTTTCTGGCCCCACCACCACAAACCAGCAACCGCTCACAGCCCCCAGCCAACTGGACTTGTTCAGCAATGGAAAGCGCGGTCAGCTCCGCAAGTGTCGCCTGAATATCTTCAGATTTTAGGCCCGGAAATTGAGTCAATTGCTTATCCAGCCACCCAGCATTGAAATACTCACGCCCGGTGCTTTTCGGGGCCGGTTTGGCAAAGTATGGGTCACTGAACAACAGCTCCAGTAGCGGTTGATTAACCCGCCCTGACAGCGCCCAGGCAGCATCTTTATCATAAGGTAATGCGCGGTTGCGCCAAATCCAGGCGTCCATCAACATATTCCCGGGGCCAGTGTCAAAACCGCGCACCGGTAAATCAGGTAACAGCAGCGATAAATTCGCAATGCCACCGATGTTCAAAACCATGCGTCGCTCAGTCGCATGGGCCAGTAATGCATGATGGAAAGCGGGCACCAGAGGCGCACCCTGCCCACCATAGGCCATATCGCGGCGGCGAAAATCCCCAACGGTGGCAATCTTTGTCATGGCTGCAATGCGATTATTGTCACCTAACTGTATGGTAAAGCCAGGCTCGCCCAACGGTTCATGCCACACCGTTTGCCCATGACAACCAATCGCCGTGATGTCTTGGGTTGTCAGCCCCTGTTTGTCCAATAGCGCCAGCACCGCCTCGGCAAATAATATCCCGAGTTGAGCATCGAGTTTCCCCACGGCTGATAACGTGGTCGACTGCCCTTGGCACATACCGAGAATGTCATTTTTCAGCGATAACGGCATCGGGTGGCAATGGCTGGCTTGCTGAGCCACCATGCGCTCATCAATGGCGGCCAGCACAACATCGACGCCATCTAAACTGGTTCCTGACATCACTCCAATAAAACGGCCTGATTTCATAGCAATGACCTTATTTCCCACTGAGGGGCAAAATAACCATGAGACTTGGCAGACGCCAAGTCAGAATAATAAAATTAACATCATGAAAAGATATACTTTTTTAAGTGTATACCGCTATAGGGCCATGTCTTAAAGAATGATTTTTATTTGCAAGAAGGCTCACATAAAAGTCACTCATCCTGACAGTATGAGTTATGGCAGCGATATTTCTTACTTTCAGAAAGTTAAACCGCCGTTTAATATTGGTTGAAGGATAAACCGCTAAGCTGCGTTCCTATTAGAGTGGTCAAACAATCAAACACACAGTCAACATACGTTAAGTAGTGAAATAAATATTTGAGTAAGCCATACTTTATGCAAATACTAGGCCGTCAATGGACTGGATTTGGATATACCAGGCAGACTGAACCGTCATACGGTTATGCATATTAATAGGAGTTTTTATGATCAAGCCATTAATCGTCGTTGCTATTGCTGCGGTGACTCTGACCGGTTGTGCCAACAACAATACCTTATCGGGTGATGTTTTTACGGCCTCACAAGCGAAGCAAGTACAAACAGTGACTTACGGTACCTTACTTTCAGTTCGTCCAGTCACTATTCAAGGCGGTGATGACAACAATATCATAGGTGCTATCGGTGGTGCTGTCTTGGGTGGTTTCCTTGGGAATACTGTCGGTGGCGGCACGGGCCGTAGCCTGGCGACAGCAGCCGGTGCAGTGGCGGGCGGTATGGCAGGACAAGGGGTTCAGGGTGCAATAAACCGTACTGACGGCGTGCAACTTGAAGTCCGTAAAGATGATGGCACCACTATTCTGGTGGTACAGAAACAAGGCCCAACCCGCTTTAGCGTTGGTCAGCGCGTTATGCTCGCCACCAGTGGCAGCACGGTGACAGTTAGCCCGCGCTAATCAGCTATCTGGACACAGATTGATTGATACAACCGATGAAAGCCAGAGATCATAACAATCTCTGGCTTATTTTTTACCACTAAAAATTTATTTCTGCCGTGAATAGATATGTAAGATTTATTTTACTTACTTTGTAATTGGATAATATTTCTCTCGAGCTTATCAATCAAACCAGATAACAATTCAATTTCATCTGACGAAATTCCCCCCAGAATTTCTTTACGGGTGGAACATATAACGCCATCAACCTGCTCTATTATCGGTGAAGACTGTTCCGTCAGTTTTATCCTCTTTGCACGCCGGTCATTAACACAAGTATGGCGTGTGATTAGCCCTTTCTCCTCCAGTTGATCTAAGGTTCTAACCAATGATGGTTGTTCGATACCAATCGCTTTTGCCAGTTGAATCTGTGATTGCTCAGGTGGTAAACGATTAATGTTATGCAAGGTAACCCAATGCGTTTGGGTCAACTCCAGCGGTTTCAACCGATGGTCGATAAGCGCGCGCCAAACGCGAACTAATCGTGCTAAATCAGATCCTAATGTCGATTCCAATTGCCCCTCCTTTTATTTAGCGTGCTAGCATAACTACCAGAGTCCCGTCTATTTTGGGTAATTAACATTAAAAACACAAATGTATATATACCGTCGATGCTAGGACAATAGCAATAAATATGGGGAATCCTTTAGTAAAAATTATGTATTTACTAAAATTACCTCTTAAGGATTAACCTTATGTATGTATCTATATTATCCATAAATGCACCCTTGCCAGACTTGATTTTAGGTGCCTCTATCTATTTCCCGCCGATGTTTAAGGCGGTTATGCTAGGTTTGGTGTTATGGCTACTGATCCATCATGTGCTGCGGAATTGGATCTACTCTGGTGATATCTGGCATCCAATATTAATGGATCTGTCCATTTTTGTCATTGCGGTCAGCGTTTCTTTGTGGATATTAGCCAGTTGGTAAATTGATATGAATCATCAGTCTCTTAAATACTTCTCGTCAGTCATCGTGTTCGCCCTAGCACTCTGTGCGGGTTGGTGGATGTGGAATTATTATATGCAATCGCCTTGGACTCGTGATGGTAAAGTCCGGGCGGAATTAGTCAGTATCACGCCTGAAGTCTCTGGGCGGTTGGTTAAAATAGTAGTTCATGATAACCAGTTGGTAAGCTCTGGCAGCCTATTATTTGTGATTGACCCACAACCCTATCAATTAGCGCTGGATAATGCCCAAGCTGCCGTGGTGCGGGCGCAGGCTGATCTGGCCAAAGCTAATCATGAGGCCGCACGTCGGCGAAACTTACCCAAAAATATCATTTCTGGTGAGGACCTCGATATCGCCAACTTAACCGCAGACAGTATGAAAGCGGCATATCAAGGGGCTCTGGCACACCTTGAACAAGCAAAATGGAATCTCAGTAAAACGCGTATTTATGCCCCTGCCAATGGCTATATCACTAATTTACAGACTCGCGTGGGTGACTATGCAACCGCAGGAACTCCATTAGTCGCGCTAATAGATACTGACTCATTCTATGTGATGGGGTATTTCGAAGAAACCAAGCTAAGACACATTAGCGAGGGTAATGAAGCCAAGATTGTTTTGTATAATGGCAACATTCCTTTACGTGGGGTGGTCGAAAGTATTGGTCGGGCAATTTATGACCAAAGTGTCGATACCAGCGGTAATTTGTTGTTGGATGTAAAACCTAATGTGCCGTGGGTGCGCCTAGCACAGCGGGTGCCGGTGAGAATTAAATTGCTCGATGTCCCCGCCGATGTCACCTTGATTGCCGGCACCACCTGCACCATCTCCTTGGTGCAATAAATCATGCGCCTGACGTTCCCCTCGTGGCAACACACCCCTTGGGGTAAGGCTAATGCGAGCCAATGGCGTTATGCACTGCGCAATTCACTGGCGATGTGTTTATCACTGTGGATTGCGTTTGCCCTCAATTTAGACGAACCCTACTGGGCAATGACGTCCGCCGCGGTGGTCAGTTTCCCCACCGTCGGCGGTGTGATAAGCAAAAGTATTGGCCGGGTGATTGGCAGTCTGATTGGCGCTGCGGCATCACTGATGATTGCTGGGCATTGTCTGAATGACCCATGGCTGTTCACCTTCGCCATTGCCACTTGGATTGGCGCATGTACTTTTGTCTCAAATCACTACCAGAATAATGTTTCTTATGCTTTTGCGTTGGCGGGCTATACCACCGCTATCATTGCTTTCTCGACGGTCAACACCACTGACCCCCAGCAAATATTTGATATTGCCCAGGCTCGAGTCTGTGAAGTGATTACCGGCATTCTCTGTGGCGGCCTGATGATGATGCTGCTGCCCAGCACCTCAGATGGCGAAGCGCTACTGACCTCATTGCGCCGGATGCAAGCTCGCTTACTAGAACATGCGCAATTGTTATGGCAAACCGAACAAAACCCGCAGATTCGCACCTCGCACGAGGGGCTGATTGGCCAAATCCTCACCATGAATTTGCTCCGCATTCAGGCATTTTGGAGCCATTACCGCTTACGTCGGCAAAACAATGTATTGAATTTTATTCTGCATCGCCAGTTACGCATCACCAGCGTGATTACCAGTTTACGCCGTATGTTGCTCAACTGGCCATCCCAACCAGAAAACCTGCCCAGCGTCTTGGCACAATTACTCACCGCCTTACAGCAAGCCGATTGTGATAAATATCAAGTTGCCAAAATCCTGCAACACATTGCTCCCCATGATGAGTTTGATTATCGGCATAAAGCCTTCTGGTTGCGCCTACGGCATTTCTGTTGGTTATATTTGCAAGTCAATCGCTGGTTAGCACAGCTGGATAAAGAATCTGACAATGGCGTGTTGCTCCCGCCGCCCGTCACCGCACTCGCCCGCCACACCGACACTTACGAAGCGGCCTATAATGGCCTGAGAACCTTCGTTTGTATTGTGGTTGGCTGCGCATTTTGGATTCATACACAATGGAGTTCGGGCAGTGCGGCACTGGCATTGGCGGCGGTCAGTTGTGTGCTCTACTCGGCCACCCCATCCCCCACTGATAGCATTGCCACCCTATTGAAAGCCATTGTTTTACTCTCGATAAGCTGCTTTATTCTAAAATTTGGCGTGATGGTGCAAATAGATGATTTTTGGCAATTTGCCGTCCTATTATTGCCGATTTTAATCACCATGCAGATGATGAAACTCCAGCATCCAGCTCATGCGGCCCTGTGGGGGCAATTGATTGTTTTTATGGGGTCATTCCTGAGTGTCACCAACCCACCCAGCTATGATTATCAAGCGTTTCTCAATGATAATATTGGCAAATTGGTGGGGGTTATGTTGGCTGGCGTGGCATTTCAGCTGCTGCGCCCCAGTTCTGACAAACGCAAAAGTCGGCGAATTATTCGCCTGCTACGACGTGATTTTATCGACCAGCTCAGCGGCCACCCGCAGCAAAGTCAGAATCAATTTGAATCACTGATATATCACCGCATCAATCAACTCAATCTCAGCCAAGATCAAACTGCGCGCCTGTGGCTGCTGCGCTGGGGTATGGTGCTGCTCAATTGCAGCCATGTAGTCTGGCAGTTACGCGATTGGCAAACCCCCTCGGCACCACTGGCCGCAGTGCGAGATGTCTGCATTCATTGCTTAAAAGGATGTATGACCGAGAAAGGTGTCCAGCCGAGTTCACTACACGCCACATTGCAGGAATTGCAGCGGATGAGCGCTATTTTAGGGCAATATCCGGATGCCTCTGGCCGAGAACTAGCCGGGCTCATTTGGCGGCTGTATTGCTCGCTAACCCAGCTCCAAATGGCGATGCCTGACGAGGAACAGCATGTTGCACCAGCCTGAGGCTCGCTGGCGCAGAACACTGGCTTACGGCACGTCATAGCCCAAAGCAGCACGACGAATCCGGAACCATTGCTGCCGAGTCATGGTGAGGGAAAGTGACGCCCATGCGGTTTTCACCCGCGCTATCTTGCCTGAGCCAATAATCGGTAACGGGGCCGAAGGTAAACGCAGCACCCAGGCATACACCACTTGTTCGATACTTTGCGCACCAATCTCATCAGCAACGGCCTGTAACTCGTGACGTAATGCCTGGAATTCAGGGTCACTAAACAGGCGGCCACCGCCCAAACAAGACCACGCCATGGGCTTAATGCGTAACTGTTGGCAAGCATCCAGCGTTCCATCCACAATGGCGGGTTGGTGCAAAGGCGAGATTTCTACCTGATTGGTGACCAAGGAGAATGGCAGGCGCGACTGCAACAAACTAAATTGTGCAGGGCTAAAGTTTGACACACCGAAATATTTTACTTTGCCACTTTGGTGTAATTGCGTGAATGCCTCGGCAACTTCATCAGCATCCATCAAGGGATCTGGCCGATGGATCAGCAATAAATCAAGATAGTCGGTATGCAGATGGGTTAAAGATTGTTCAGCACTTTCAATAATATGAGAGCGGTCAGTAATATAGTGCCCCAAAGCATGTTCTGGCTTTGCCGTGGTGGCAATACCACATTTACTGACTAACTCCAGTTGCTGACGCAGCGAGGGTTTAAGGCGCAATGCTTGGCCAAATGCCTGTTCGCATTGATAACCGCCGTAAATATCTGCATGATCAGCGGTGGTAATACCCAACTCAATATGTTGCTCGATAAAAGCCAACAACTGTTGCGCTGTCATGTCCCACTCCATCAGCCGCCAATAACCGCAAATCATGCGAGAAAACTCCGGCCCAAGTGGAGCCAGTTGGCTACGTGTATCCATTATTCGCTACCTCATGTGTTTATCTGCCCATCAGCATACACAACCGACAGCAAGGTTAAATCCTCCCTGACCAATGAATTGGGGCTGAGCCACTTAATCGCCATAATGGCTAAACGGTAAGACAAAATAATGGCGAATCAGAATAATGAGGGTTGTTCCGGCAGTGGGTCATCCACCTGTTTGTTGGCGCGCTGCAAGCGCAATAGGCGTTGACGGCATAACCGCAGGACATCGCGCTTTTGCGGGTCACTCATTTTCATCCAATTAAAGCGCTCATCCCGGCTACGCATACACCCACGACAAAAACCGCGGTCATCTGTTTGACAGATACCACGGCACGGGCTGGGGATGTCAAAAAACTCAAGTTGCTGAGCCAAATAGCCTCCTACTGCTGACGCTTTAATTGAAGACTGCTTCGTCGCTGCTGACAAGTGCCTATTTCTCATCGCGACCAACACTGCACCCTAACCGCTAAGGTTATCTTAAGTTTCATTCAATAGCATTGCATCAATGAGTGAACTGTAGGATTTGATTTTCACAATGAATGCTCGATGCAAGTTACAGTGTAACGGATTGATTTTTATTTTAACCACGGCGCTATTTTTTACTCTTTTCCAAAACGCCCTGTTTATTGCTAAAGCTTGGTCGCTCATTCACTTTGACAGCAGTGACAGTTACTTATTTGCCGCGACCATTCCGGTCGTCATTTTCTGCGCCCTCAATATCATTTTCAGTCTATTGGCTGTGCCGGTGTTGCGCAAACCGCTCATTATTATGTTTCTGTTAGGCGGCGCGGCAGCTAACTATTTTATGTTCAGTTATGGTGCCGTCATCGATGCCAATATGATGCAGAACGCATTTGAAACCAATTCCCGCGAAGCCACCGCCCTTTTCACCCCGCGCATGGCACTGTGGCTGCTGATATTGGGCATTTTGCCCGCCATTATTATCTGCTTTGTCCATATCAAGGCAACGCGCCCTTGGTGGTATATGTTGGGGTTGCGTATCACCAACATACTGGTATCAACTGTCATTATCATGCTCATCGCAACACTATTTTATAAAGATTACGCCTCGCTTATCCGTAATAATAAAAGCATTGTTAAGATGTTAACGCCGTCCAATTTTGTCAGCGGTAGTTTTCAGTTTGCTAAACAGAAATACTTCACCGGTAATATGGCACTCGTGACTATCGGGCAAGATGCCCATAAAGGCCCGTTAATTAGCGGGCAACAACAGAAAACACTGGTAATTTTAGTGGTCGGGGAAACGGCCCGAGCAGAGAACTTCTCTTTGGGTGGCTATGGGCGGGAAACTAATCCCCGCTTGCAAAAACAGAATGTTATTTATTTCAAAAACGCCGCTTCTTGCGGGACAGAAACTGCGGTTTCGGTGCCCTGTATGTTCTCAAATATGCCGCGTAAAAATTATGATGCCACACTCGCCAGCCATCAAGAGGGCCTGATGGATATTCTTGCCCATGCCGGATTAAATGTATTGTGGCGCGAAAATGACGGTGGCTGCAAAGGGGCTTGTGATCGTATTCCTCACCAAGATGTGACTCAGCTGCAATTAACGGCTGAGTGTGAAAATGGCGTCTGCTTAGACCATGCCCTGCTCGACAAGTTAGACAATTATATCAATGGATTACAAGACGACACTGTCATTGTACTGCACCAAATGGGGAGCCATGGCCCGGCTTATTACCGCCGCTCGACACCCGATATACGCCAGTTTTCCCCCACCTGTGATAGCAATCAAATTCAGGATTGCACCTCTCAGGAACTGGTCAATACTTATGATAATTCCATTCTTTACACTGATGCGATGTTGGATAGCACCGTGAAATTACTGCAACGGCACAATAATCGATTTAACACCGCCCTGGTCTATCTCTCCGATCACGGCGAGTCATTAGGCGAAAATGGCCTGTATTTACATGGAACACCCTACATATTTGCCCCCAGCCAGCAGACACACATTCCTTTTTTAATGTGGCTATCTCCTGAATATACAAAAAACTATGGCATCAATCGTCAATGTGTATCCGACAGCGCACAACATGATGATATTTCACAGGATAATCTCTTCCACACCCTCTTGGGGATGATGAATATTCAAACTACTGAATATCAATCTGGAATGGATTTGCTGCAAAAATGTCGAAGTTAAGGTTAGCGAATAAAAAATGCCCATAAATAACCAATAGATCACAACGTTAATGCCAGCGCCCCCTCCGCTGGCATTTTTTTCTTGACCTAGACCGATTGGTCTATTACGCTACTGGACATGAACAAAATACCGCACACTCACGTAGACACCCGTGAACACCTGCTAGCCACCGGTGAGAGCCTTAGCCTGCGCCTTGGCTTTAATGGGATGGGTCTCAGCTTGTTACTCACCACGGCGGGTATCCCGAAGGGTTCGTTTTATCACTATTTCCGTTCAAAGGAAGTATTCGGTGAGGCGATGTTACAGCGCTATTTTGATCGCTATGACGCAGGGATGGCAAACCTGTTATCGGGAACACAAGGGGATAAACGCCAACACCTGCTGCATTATTTTGCTCAATCTATTGCCAACTATTGTGGTAGTGAATGCCACAATGCTTGTCTGGCGGTTAAACTATCAGCCGAAGTGAGTGATTTATCCGAACCTATGCGCCATGCGCTAGATATCGGCACTGCTCGCGTCATTGGCCGTTTGCAAGATGCGATTGAAGCCGGAGTTGAAGAAGGCTCATTACGTATCACGCTTTCCCCTGCTGCCACCGCAGAGACGCTCTATGCCTTGTGGCTAGGTGCATCGTTGCGCGCGAAGGTGAAACGGTCTGTTGCGCCGCTGACCTGTGCGCTAGAAAGTATCGAACTGATTTTACAACCCGCTCAATAATCCAATGATCCTGAAGCTACTCTTTTGTATTTTCAGGATTTACCCAGTCTCTAGTCGACTGGTCTATTAATATAGGACGCACCATGAAGACTGCTAAACTGTTCTCCCCCGTGAAAGTTGGCGCGCTCACTTTGCCGAACCGTGTATTTATGGCGCCACTGACACGCCTGCGTAGTATTGAACCAGGTGATATTCCAACCCCATTGATGGCTGAATATTATCGTCAACGAGCCAGCGCGGGGTTGATTATCACCGAAGCCACCCAGATTTCTTTTCAAGCGAAAGGCTATGCCGGGGCTCCGGGGTTACACACTCAAGAGCAGTTAGCCGCGTGGAAAAAAATCACTCAAGCGGTTCACGATGAAGGCGGCCATATTGCGGTGCAGTTATGGCATGTTGGCCGAATTTCACACAACAGTTTACAGCCGGGTCAACAAGCCCCGGTAGCGCCTTCCGCCATTGCCGCAGACACCCGCACTACCGTGCGCGATGAAACGGGTGCTTGGGTTCGTGTTCCCTGCTCTACCCCACGCGCACTGGAAACGCATGAAATCCCAGGCATCATTAATGATTTCCGCCAGGCAACAGCCAATGCCCGTGAAGCGGGATTTGATTATATTGAACTGCATGCAGCCCATGGCTATTTATTGCACCAATTTATGTCGCCAGCATCGAACCAACGTAGCGACCAATACGGTGGCAGCATTGAAAACCGTACTCGTCTAACGCTGGAAGTGGTTGATGCCACGGCTGCCGAATGGGGCGCTGAGCATATTGGCATTCGAATTTCACCTTTAGGGCCATTCAATGGCCTGGATAATGGCGAAGACCAAGAAGAAGCCGCGTTATATCTGGTCGAAGAGTTAAATAAACGTCATATTGCTTATCTGCATATTTCAGAGCCAGACTGGGCTGGGGGTAAACCTTACTCAGATGCATTCCGCGATGCCGTGCGCGCCCGTTTCAACGGGGTGATTGTCGGTGCGGGTGCCTATACTGCAGAAAAGGCTGAAAACCTGATTGAAAAAGGATTTATTGATGCCGTTGCCTTTGGCCGCAGCTATATTTCCAACCCGGACCTGCTTGAACGTTTACAACAAAATGCGCCACTGAATGACCCCGACGGCGATACTTTCTATGGCGGTGGGGCTAAGGGCTACACCGACTACCCGACATTGTGATTTATCAGTAGGTTAAATCATTAAATAACAGTCAGTTAGAAGATAATTCTGACTGACTGTTTTGTTTTTGGGCAATAGAAGATGACGAGGTAGTGAGGGAAGCCATATTGCGATATGATGATGACTTAGTTTTGATTTATAATGATTTTTAAAAATTAAACTATTAATTATAAAGAGGTATTATGAAGCGCTTACTCCATACCATGATCCGCGTCGGTGACCTGCAACGTTCCATCGATTTCTACACCAAGGTATTAGGGATGCGTTTACTGCGTACCAGCGAAAATACCGAGTACAAATACTCGCTGGCATTCGTCGGTTACAGTGATGAAAGTGAAGGTTCAGTGATTGAGCTGACCTATAACTGGGGCGTTGATAGCTACGAAATGGGCACTGCATTTGGTCATCTGGCGCTAGGTGTTGATGATGTTGCCGCCACTTGTGACCAAATTCGTCATGCCGGGGGCAAAGTGACCCGCGAGGCAGGCCCGGTCAAAGGCGGTAATACTATTATTGCTTTTGTTGAAGATCCCGACGGCTACAAAATCGAGTTAATCGAAAATAAAAGCGCCGGACACGGCCTTGGAAACTGATTAACCCCAAGGCACCACAAAGGTGCCTTTTTCTCATCGCGATATCCCCCTGCATCCCGCGCCAAAATTTGACATAATACGTGCTGAATTCGCTGAAGATAAGAAACTGATGGCAGATAAAAGTGACATTAACGCCCTGAGTGGCCGTTTTCGTGGGTATTACCCAGTAGTAATTGATGTAGAAACCGCCGGCTTTAATGCTAAAACCGATGCATTATTAGAAATTGCCGCCGTCACCTTGCAAATGAACCAAGAGGGTTGGTTACTGCCAGATGAAACACTGCATTTTCATGTAGAACCGTTCGAAGGGGCCAATCTGCAACCTGAAGCACTGGCGTTTAATGGGATCGACCCCACTAACCCGTTACGTGGTGCCGTCAGTGAACATGATGCTTTACATGCTATTTTTAAAGCTGTTCGCAAAGGACTGAAAGATAAAGGCTGTAACCGCGCAATTATCGTCGCGCATAATGCCCATTTTGATCACAGTTTTGTGATGGCGGCGGCCGAGCGCGCCAACTTGAAACGCAATCCATTCCACCCGTTCGCCACTTTTGACACTGCGGCCCTCAGTGGGCTAGTTCTGGGGCAAACAGTGTTGGCAAAAGCCTGCCTGACGGCCGGTATTCCGTTTGATAGTAGCCAAGCGCATTCCGCTTTATACGACACAATGCAAACAGCAAAATTATTCTGTGAGTTAGTCAATCGTTGGAAAAAACTGGGCGGTTGGCCAGTACCTGCGGGTGAGTCAGAATAATCTAGCACCAGAAAAAATAGACATTTCACGATAAAAAAAGGTGGCCTGCTAGCCACCTTTTTGTTGGTTGCACTGACCTACCCGCACATTACTCTGCTGCCGGTTTTTCTTCTTCAGTCCGGTATTTATCCGCTGTTTCTTTCAGCAACTGTTGCAACTCACCACGCTGATACATTTCCATCAGAATGTCGCAACCGCCAACCAATTCGCCATCAACCCACAACTGAGGGAATGTTGGCCAGTTAGCGTATTTTGGCAACTCAGCACGGATATCTGGGTTTTGCAGAATATCAACATAAGCAAAGCGTTCGCCACAAGCGGATAACGCCTGTACAGCCTGAGCAGAGAAACCGCAGTTTGGCAGCTTAGGTGAACCCTTCATATAAAGCAGGATGGGGTTTTCTGCTATCTGGCGCTGAATTTTATCAATCGTCGTCATTTCTTGCTTCCTCAAGCCATTTTGTGGCTACAATACTGAGAACCTATTCATTAGGGCTATTTTATTATTGCGTCCGGCCTATTGTAGCGACTGCCACGACTGGAATAAAACGCCATCTTTTGCAGGGGCTTTACTCTGTCAGCAAATGGTTATACTGTCAGCTACAAATATGTGCATTTAGAATAACATTTTTGATCCCCACACTTCATTATTATCTTCATTGTGGGATGGCAAAAATATCGAGTGGCTAACCCGTTGACGTATGGTTGATTTAAGGCCGTTAGCCGTGTAAAAAAGCGACAATTGCGACGCCATTAACGTTTTCTCACAATATCGATTAGAATCCTGTCGCTCTCTGCTTTTTTATATCCGAAGTTTCAGCAATACTGTGACTCTTCATATTCATTTCAGGGCCAAGGTGGGTAGCGTTATTATGCGTTTAATACTTACGCTGTTTGTGCTGCTGTTTACCCAGTTATTTCTAAACCTCGCGCACGCGTCACCGCAGGCTCACGTCTCGGCTGAGCAAAAGAAAGGTCAAATCAGTCAAGCCAGCGCTGATGAGCGTAAAAAACGCAAAGCTGATAAAAATATCAAAAAAACTAAAGTTGATAACAATAAAGCCACCAGTAAAAACATCACAAATAAAACAACCGCCGCCACTGCCAGTAAAACCATAAAGAAGAAAGCACAAGCGGTCAGTAAACCCACCAATAAGAAATTAAATAGCAATAAAGCAATGGCGAATAAAGCATCTCATATTAAAACTACCGCCAATAAAAAAGCCTCCGTTAGCAAAAAAGAAAAAGTCGCTTATGGTCGCCAGCGAAATAAAGCTCAAGGTAAAGCCAATACTGAATTAGCGCTAAATAATAAAATAAAGCTCAGCCCTGCTCATAAAAAACGCTACCAACACGCCAAACAGACTGCAATGAGTAAACTGATGAAGCAAGTCGGTAAACCTTATCGCTGGGGCGGTAGCTCCCCTAATACCGGTTTTGATTGCAGCGGGCTGATTTATTATGCCTATAAAGATGTCATCAGGATAAAAATGCCACGTACCGCTAATGAAATGTATCATTTACGTGATGCAGCACCGGTGAAACGCGCTGAATTAGAAAGTGGTGATTTAGTGTTCTTCAATATTGCCAACCGTGGTGTTGCTGACCATGTTGGGGTTTATTTAGGCAACGGAAAGTTTATTCAGTCCCCACGAACCGGTGAAGAAATTCGCATTAGCATGATGGATAATGACTATTGGCAAGATCATTATGTCGGCGCTCGCCGTGTCGTAACACCGAAAACCATCCGCTAATCGCATCACCACACCCGATAGGCTTATCGGGTGCCATTCCCCATTAATCTGTGTGGTTATACCTGTTATTCCTGCCGAAAGTTGTTAAAATTAATACCCACAACAAAAATACAACAATTACGATTTTAACCGCCCCTCACCTTTCTTAGCGCTGGCTAATGATTGAATTTGAGGAGCAAACACCCTGAGCAACCCCGAAAGGAGAGCGCGATGTCTTTTGAATTACCGGCATTACCTTATGCACAAAATGCACTGGAACCGCACATTTCTGCTGAAACGCTGGAATACCATTACGGCAAGCACCACAACACCTATGTGGTCAACCTCAATAATCTGATTAAAGATACCGAATTTGCGGGTAAAACCCTGGAAGAGATAGTCAAAACCTCCAGTGGTGGCATCTTTAATAATGCGGCCCAAGTCTGGAATCACACCTTTTACTGGCACTGTTTGTCACCCAATGGGGGCGGCGAACCGACAGGCAAAATTGCCGCTGCCATTCAGCAATCTTTCGGTTCTTTCGCTGAATTTAAAGCACAATTTACTGATGCCGCAGTGAAAAACTTTGGTGCGGGCTGGACGTGGCTGGTCAAAAAAGCGGATGGCTCCCTAGCCATTGTCAGTACATCAAATGCAGCAACACCGCTGACGACCCAAGATAAGCCGCTGTTGACGGTGGATGTATGGGAACACGCTTATTATATTGATTATCGTAATGCGCGACCAAAATACCTGGAGAACTTCTGGGCTTTGGTTAACTGGTCTTTTGTTGAGCAGAATTTAGCTTAATCGCGGCGCAATAATTAAGGGCGGGTAAACCGCCCTACTTATCACCGGCATGCAGGTGAATTAATTCATTACCGCCACGAAGCTAAAGACAATAATCATTGCCAGCGCACCAACAGTGGTAATTAGCGACATCTTCAGATTGGTATCCATAAAAACTCCTCAGCCGGTTAATTTTAGTAGGGAAAAGGCACACAATGAGTGCGTCAAATCATTTTCCCACAGTTAGGGAAAAAAATCTTGTGCTCATTACGCACTTTATAACATTGATTAGCGCTTCCACTTTTCCTCCAGATCAGACAAAATTCGCAGTTCATAACTGCATACTGACTAATAACATCCAATAAATAGGCTCAGACCACCATCTGACTTCGCTCGCCAGCCCACTATCGTGTTGCTGTCTGAGCGGTATTCGAGTCATGCAGGCAAACGATTAACATAATACTTACCTGCTGTAACAGGTGAGCTTAGGAGTCATTTTTTCTATGGCAACGATTAAAGATGTGGCCAAACACGCGGGTGTGTCCACCACCACCGTTTCGCACGTTATCAATAAAACTCGTTTCGTCGCCGAAAATACCAAGGCCGCTGTGTGGGCGGCCATTAAAGAGCTGCATTATTCACCCAGCGCGGTGGCCCGTAGCTTGAAAGTCAATCACACCAAATCCATTGGCTTATTGGCGACATCCAGTGAAGCACCCTATTTTGCTGAAGTGATCGAGGCAGTTGAAAATAGCTGTTATAGCCAAGGTTACACCCTCATTTTATGTAACTCACATAATAATCTGGATAAACAAAAAGCCTATTTGGCCATGCTGGCACAAAAACGTGTCGATGGATTATTGGTGATGTGTTCTGAATATCCGGAACAATTACTGGGAATGTTGGAAGATTATCGCAATATCCCTATGGTGGTGATGGACTGGGGCACTGCTCGTGGCGATTTTACCGACTCGATTATTGATAATGCTTTCGAAGGCGGCTATTTAGCCGGTCGTTATCTTATCGAGCGCGGTCACCGCGATATTGGCGCTATTCCTGGTCAATTATCGCGTAATACCGGGGGGGGCCGCCATCAGGGCTTTTTGAAAGCCCTGGAAGAAGCCAATATTCCATTACGTGATGAGTGGGTGGTGCAAGGCGATTTTGAGCCGGAGTCTGGTTATAAGGCTATGCACCAAATTCTGACACAAAAACATCGTCCGACGGCCGTGTTCTGTGGTGGCGATATTATGGCAATGGGCGCAATATGTGCTGCGGATGAACTGGGCCTGCGAGTGCCACAAGATATTTCAGTGATCGGGTATGATAATGTGCGCAATGCCCGCTATTTCTCACCGGCGCTGACCACCATTCATCAACCCAAAGAGAGATTGGGTGAAATGGCTTTTGCCATGTTACTCGACCGTATTGTCAGTAAACGCGAAGACCCGCAAACCATTGAAGTCCATCCGAAACTGATAGAGCGCCGCTCTGTTGCTGATGGCCCCTATCGCGATTATCGCCGTTAAGCTTCCCCTGCCGGTAGCCCCACAGGTTACCGGCAGCTCATCCTGCCGCTCCCGGCGTGCCATCATTATCATCTTTTAGCCACTCATCATTTAGCGTGACACTGTCACCCAGATAATCCAGCATCCATGCTAAGGCTGGGGAATGATTATGCTGCTCCCAGGTCAAACAACACGGGCTGTCCGGCAGGGGCTCTGTCAGTGTTAATGCCGCCAATTTTCCTTGTTGAATCAATGGTGACACCATATGGGCCGGAACCATTCCGATACATAACCCTTCACACAAGCAGTCTATTCCCGTCGCCCAATCCGGTGCGACTAACCGCTGCTGATTATCCAATGTCCAGGTATCCCGTTTAGGTAAATTTCGCGCGGTATCCTCCAGGCACAAAGAGGGATAAGGCCGCAGCTGGTCATCATTAATAGGCCCGGTTAATTGGGCTAAAGGATGATTGACACTGACCACACAATGCCAGCTCAAAAAACCCATGTCACGAAACACAAACCGCCCACCCACCGGGATAGCACGTGTTGCCCCAATAGCCATATCAGCTTGCCCATCCACCAGTGCATCCCAGACGCCGTTAAACACTTCATAACGCACCCGCAATTCGATATCCGGGAAATGACGATAAAAATCCTGCACTAAACGGCGACTGCGCTGTGGTTTGACGATTTTATCAATCACAATATTTAATTGCCCGCGCCAACCATTCGCGACTTGCTGGCACTGACGGCGTGTGTCATTCATTTTTTTGATAACATCGCGGGCTTCTTTGATAAAAACTCTGCCTGCCTCCGTCAATTCTACGTCGCGATGACGCCGCGTAAATAAAGAGACCGCCAGCCACTCCTCTAATTGTCGTACAGTATAACTGACCGCGGACGGCACCCGGTGCAATTCTTGAGCGGCGGCACTGAAACTCCCGGTGCGAGCGACCGCATCCACCACATCCAATGAATATTCTGACCACATGTTTTTTTGCCTCAGCGAAACGCAATAGTGACTATCAAATTTTTTGATAGCATGTCGCAAATATTACCGTTTCACAACCGAATATCTCTGCGGCTAGAATGCCCCCCGCACTAAATTCCTAATGATAAAATGGCTAAAAGTAGTCAATCACCTGCAAAAAAATGATAAAGAGAAATAAAGAATGAAAACGTCTGCAAGTTTCATGTTCTACCTTGCCGGTTTAAGCATGTTGGGATACCTGGCGACCGATATGTATTTACCCGCCTTTGGTGCCATGCAACAAGAGTTACAAACCTCCGCCGGCTCTATCAGTGCCAGTCTCAGCATTTTTCTCGCCGGTTTTGCTATCGCCCAGCTTATCTGGGGGCCAGTCTCGGACAAATTAGGCCGTAAACCCGTGTTGTTAGCAGGGTTGGGTTTATTTGCTCTGGGTTGTCTGGGAATTTTATGGGTTGAAACGGCAACACAGTTACTGATCCTGCGCTTTATTCAGGCAATCGGAGTCTGTTCTGCCGCCGTGAGTTGGCAAGCATTAGTCGTAGACCGTTATCGCGACGGCAAGGCCAACCGGGTATTTGCGACCATTATGCCGTTGGTGGCACTATCCCCTGCGCTGGCCCCATTGCTCGGCGCATGGTTATTAAACCACTTCAGTTGGCGGTCAATTTTTGTGGTTTTATTGATAACGACATTGCTATTACTGATCCCAACCGCATTGCTGAAAGAACGGAAAAAAACCACGCCAAACCCTGCGACCCAAAGCAAAAGTGCCATGAGCTTCTGGCAATTGCTGAAATTCCCGGCGTTTAGCGGCAACGTGATGATGTTCGCGGCCTGCAGCGCAGGATTTTTCGCCTGGCTAACAGGATCACCGTTTATTTTAGGTGATATGGGCTATAGCCCGAATATTATTGGTTTGAGTTATGTCCCGCAGACATTAGCTTTCCTGTTGGGTGGATTTGGTTGCCGCAGTGCGCTGAGCCGGATTAAGGGTAATACACTGCTGCCGTGGCTACTGAGCGGTTATGCTATCAGCATGATTGCGCTTTATCTGATAGCCACCTTGACCACACCAACACTGGTTACCCTACTTATTCCTTTCTGCTTAATGGCGCTTGTGAATGGTGCCTGCTACCCTATTATCGTGGCAAATGCATTAATGCCCTTTCCAGCGAATACAGGCAAAGCCGCAGCACTGCAAAATACGCTGCAACTGGGCTTGTGTTTTATTGCGAGCATGATGGTGTCGGCCTATATCAGCCAACCCTTACTCGCAACCGTGACCGTCATGCTCTCGACGGTCATTTTGGCGGCATTGGGTTATGGCATTCATTGCTACGCGTTAAGGAAAGAAAAAAGCCATACTAACAATAATGACTATAATTGCGCGGAGTCATAATTCCCAATAGAAATAGTCACTAAGGCGCATCAATGCCGGGTACGATTTATTATTGAGAAAGCATCCCGGCAAGCCTATACTCGATTTAACCGATTAGAATACCATTAAAAAAAAGCATTATCTTAAGCACTTTCTGGATGCGTGGATTGCGTCACATTTACACTTATGGATGAGTCACCCTAAACCCAAGCGTAATTAGGGTATCTTCTTAATCTTCCTCTTTTACTCAACGTTATTGAGGTTGCAGCCAGGCAGTAAGCGAATGACAGATGGGTTAAACCCATGTTGCTCAGCGCTTAGATTGGCACTCTGAATGAGAGCCGCAAACACCACTGCGACGTCAAGTACAAAGGGTATATCCGTAATGGATACCAGACACCAACTTTATTGGTATGTATTCGCGTGTGTCATTTAGTTACGCGGGTCATAAGTCAGAAGAAAGTGATGGAGAAGCTATGAGTTCATCCTGTATAGAAGACCAGAGTATTCAAGAAAACCCGTGGTTTCGCATTGTTCAAGAAATGCTGAACCGGGCTGATATTGAAGTCAATGGCTCACGCCCCTTCGACATTAGAGTTAATAACCCAGACTTCTTTAAGCGGGTATTACAAGAAGGATCTTTGGCATTAGGTGAAAGTTATATGGATGGCTGGTGGGAATGTGACCGGCTGGATATTTTCTTCCAACGGGTTCTCAGAGCTGGCTTAGAGAATCAACTGCCCCACCATCTCAAAGATACTTTACGCATTGGCGCGGCCCGCCTTATCAATTTGCAGTCCAAGAAAAGAGCCTGGATTGTCGGTAAAGAACATTACGACCTGGGTAATGATCTGTTCAGCCTCATACTTGACCCGAATATGCAATATTCTTGCGCTTATTGGAAAGACGCGACCACACTGGAGCAAGCTCAGATAAACAAATTGCAGATGATCTGTGAGAAACTGCAATTAGCGCCGGGTATGAAGTTACTCGATATTGGTTGTGGCTGGGGTGGCCTTGCCGCTTATGCCGCCCGCCATTTCGGGGTGTCTGTCACCGGTGTGACAATTTCAGCTGAACAGCAAAAATTAGCGCAAAAACGTTGTGAAGGCTTGGATGTTACGATTCTATTGCAGGATTACCGAGATCTAAATGAGCAATTTGATCGTATTGTCTCAGTCGGCATGTTCGAACATGTCGGGCCTAAAAACTATCGCACCTATTTCGATGTGGTTAACCGCAATTTGAAGCCCGACGGATTATTCTTGTTACATACCATCGGGGCGAATCGCACTGATTTGAGTGTTGACCCATGGATTGATAAATATATTTTCCCTAATGGTTGTCTGCCCTCGGTGAAACATATTGCTCAAGCCAGCGAACCTTATTTCATTATGGAAGACTGGCATAATTTTGGCGCTGATTATGACCGAACACTGATGGCATGGTACGAACGTTTCCAAGCCGCATGGCCGACTTTAGCTGAGAATTACTCGCCGCGATTTGAGCGGATGTTTAGCTATTATCTGAATGCCTGTGCAGGCGCATTTCGCGCCAGAGATATACAGTTGTGGCAAGTATTATTCAGCCCAAATGGCGTCGAAGGTGGAATTCGCGTTCCGCGTTAATCTGTTAAAACTCAATATATTAAAAGCAGGAGGAATATCCCCCTGCTTTTTATTATTCTATTCCCGCACCGCTTTTTCAGCAGCCACTGCTGCTTGAGCAATATCGCGTTGCGCCAAGACGCGCTCAACGGTATCCACCACCGCCTGCGTTTGTGGGTCTATTTCGATATTTACCCGATGCCCCAGACGCTTTTTCCCCAAGGTGGTTCGCGCCAGTGTTTCTGGAATCAAATGTACGCAAAAACGGTTGCCCACCACTTCACCGATGGTCAGGCTGATACCATCAATACCGATAAAACCTTTGTGTAATACATATTTCATCAAATCAACATTTGGCATCCGGAACCAGATCTGGCGGTTATTCTCTGATGTGTATATTTTGGCTATTTCAGCAGTACAAATAATGTGACCGGACATAAGATGACCGCCAATTTCATCACTAAACTTAGCCGCCCGCTCCAGATTAACCACGTCACCAACTTTAATATCCCCCAAATTGGTAATGCGCAGCGTTTCCTTCATTAAATCAAAACTGATGCGATTTCCGTCAACTGCTGTCACTGTTAAACAGCAGCCATTGTGGGCAACAGAAGCACCCAAGGCTAATTCAGCTAACATCTCACTTGGCATTTCTACCACATGGGTGCGGAAGTTAGATTTCTCATCAATGGCAACCACTGGCGCGGTGCCTTGAACAATACCGGTAAACATACGCCATGCCTCTTATCTGTTATCTAAAGAAAATATCATTACGCCAATTTTGCCTCAGAAGATAAGGAAAACCAAACCACTTAGATGAAAAAGGCACTTCCGTGGTATTTCATTGATTAAGCTTGGCGAGTCGGTACAATCTTACTTCGCTTTCCCGCTATTTTATTTATCTCTCGGTAATTCGTCGCAATATACCCAATAGATATCAAAGTACAGGTAGGCGGCAAGCAAACACCTCTCGCTGAATTTACATAAGTGAATGATTCGAGTCCGTAAGCGCAGCCAACACACCTATAATTTGAGCGATGAAGGGTATTAATTAGAAAGGTGCATACGTGCAGAAGTATATTGTCGAAGCGCGTAGCTTATTGGCTCTCGCTATTCCTGTTGTTATCGCGCAATTGTCCCAAACAGCCATGGGCGTGGTGGATACCATTATGGCCGGTTCTGTCAGTGCGACAGATATGGCTGCCGTGGCGGTGGGCACCTCCATCTGGCTACCGGCTATTTTATTCGGCCACGGATTATTATTAGCGCTGACCCCCACCGTCGCACAACTTAATGGCTCAGGGCGGCGCAGCCAGATTGCTCATCAGGTCAGGCAAGGCTTCTGGCTGGCACTCTGTGTCTCATTGCTTATTATGCTGGTGCTCTATAACAGTGACCACGTTATTAAGCAGATGCACAATATTGACCCGGTACTGGCCGATAAAGCGGTGGGTTTCTTGCATGCCATTATGTGGGGTGCGCCCGGCTACTTATTTTTCCAGGTACTGCGTAATCAGTGTGAAGGATTATCCAAAACCAAACCCGGCATGGTCATTGGTTTTATTGGCTTACTGGTCAATATTCCGATTAACTATATTTTCATCTACGGTAAATTTGGTGCGCCGGCATTAGGAGGCGTCGGTTGCGGGGTGGCAACCGGAACCGTTTACTGGGTAATGTTCCTGATGATGCGGTGGTATGTGACGCGCGCCCGCTCACAGCAAGATATCAAACTGGAAAAAGGGTTTGCTGCACCGGACTGGCAAGTGATGAAACGGCTCGGAGGGCTGGGGTTACCCGTGGCGCTGGCGCTGTTTTTCGAAGTCACCTTGTTTGCCGTTGTCGCATTGTTGGTTTCGCCACTGGGTATTGTCGCCGTGGCTGGGCACCAAATTGCACTTAACTTCAGCTCATTAATGTTTATGTTGCCGATGTCACTGAGTGTCGCCGCCACCATTCGCGTTGGTTTCCGTCTCGGACAAGGGGCGGTCGAAAATGCCAAAGTGGCCGCTTATACCAGTATTGCGGTGGGTTTAATGCTGGCCTGTGTCACCGCGGTGTTTACTGTGATATTTCGCGAACACATTGCCCTGCTGTATAACAAAACCCCTGAAGTGGTGGTGATGGCCTCGCATCTCATGCTGCTGGCCGCACTTTACCAATTATCAGATGCTATTCAGGTAATCGGCAGCGGCGTATTACGCGGTTATAAAGATACGCGCTCAATCTTCTTTATTACTTTTACCGCCTATTGGCTTCTGGGGCTACCAAGTGGCTATATATTGGGGCTGACCGATTATATTGTGCCCGCGATGGGGCCAAGTGGTTTCTGGATTGGGTTTGTTATTGGCCTCACCTCGGCGGCCATATTAATGGCGCTGCGGATTCGTTGGTTACAAAAACAGCCCGCAGTTTATATTCTACAAAAAGCAGCACACTAACGGCCTATTATTACGGGTATTAACTGCTGGCGTTCATGCTGGCGATTAATACCCAAGACAGTGACAAAATATGAAGAAAAAAACAGCGCAATGAGTAAAAGCGCAGCAATTACGTCAGTTTGCGCTGAATATTACGTTTTTCCCCTTGCCAGCAGACGGGCGGCTCGTTAATATTCGTCCCCGCTGTCAGACAATGATGGCAGGTAAAAAAGAGTAAAAATAAAGGGTAACAACCCGATAAGATGTGCGTCCGTAGCTCAGTTGGTTAGAGCACCACCTTGACATGGTGGGGGTCGATGGTTCGAGTCCATTCGGACGCACCAACATTATCATGTTACCTAAAAGACCAAGAGTATCATGCGCGTCCGTAGCTCAGTTGGTTAGAGCACCACCTTGACATGGTGGGGGTCGATGGTTCGAGTCCATTCGGACGCACCACTCTTGCGTTTGCCAGTCATATCAAATTGTCTCCCTATGCGTTCTTAGCTCAGTTGGTTAGAGCACCACCTTGACATGGTGGGGGTCGATGGTTCGAGTCCATTAGAACGCACCATTCCGTTATCGCTGTTTTTCGCCCTTTAATCACTCCCGGTCTGAATCCCTTAAGTGCATGACACGATTTTGCGAAAAATTCATTTATTTACTTGTTAAATTTGTTAAAAAAATTTTTTGTTGCGCAACAAACCGGGCATTATTCTAAGTGTTTGCGCGACTAATGACCCGTTTTTATAAAAAACGGCAATGAGTTTCTGTTTTCTATTTCATTTCCCGCAACTTACCGCCTATAATACGAACCGTCGTTTCAGTTGAATGGTTTCAGCATCTTGATCGGTAGATACGCTAAAAAAATACAACTCGCATTTACGCCATCATCGCCCGATCATGCGTCTAGCCTCGTGCTAAAGTTTTCCGCTCAATTTCCGCAACTGTCATCTATTCTTAGTAATGTTTTGCTTCTTGGTAACGTTTCGCTACACCAGACACTGATCAGATCCCACTCCGTTGCTGTATTTAACGGAACTTTCGCTTTTTATCCATCACAACTTGTAGAAAAAATCCGTCATGAAAAAGACTAAAATTGTTTGTACTATCGGCCCAAAAACCGAATCCAAAGAGATGCTGACGAAACTGCTGAATGCGGGCATGAACGTTATGCGCTTAAACTTCTCGCACGGTGACTATGAAGAACATGGCCAACGTATCAAGAATATTCGTGCTGTTATGGCTGAAACTGGCCTCAAAGCCGGTATTTTGCTCGATACCAAAGGCCCTGAAATTCGCACCATGAAACTGGAAGGCGGTAAAGATGCCGCTCTGGTTGCTGGCCAAACGTTCACTTTCACCACTGACCAAAGTGTTATTGGCAACAACAGCATTGTAGCGGTGACCTACCCAGGTTTTGCTGCTGACCTGAAAATTGGCAACACCGTGCTGGTTGACGATGGTTTGATTGGTATGGAAGTGACGGAAGTCACTGAAAGCACAGTAGTATGTAAAGTGCTGAACAATGGTGATTTGGGTGAAAATAAAGGCGTTAACCTGCCAGGCGTTTCTATCCAACTGCCAGCACTGGCTGAAAAAGATAAAGCTGACCTTATCTTTGGTTGTGAGCAAGGCGTAGACTTCGTAGCGGCATCCTTTATTCGTAAGCGTTCAGACGTACTGGAAATCCGCGAACACCTGAAAGCACACGGTGGCGAGCACATCCAGATCATCTCTAAAATTGAAAACCAGGAAGGTCTGAATAATTTCGACGAAATCCTGGAAGCCTCTGACGGTATCAT
The DNA here is from genome assembly GCF_004124235.1 of Yersinia hibernica. NCBI lineage: Bacteria > Pseudomonadati > Pseudomonadota > Gammaproteobacteria > Enterobacterales > Yersiniaceae > Yersinia > Yersinia hibernica. The sequence continues at coordinate 1,688,999 of NZ_CP032487.1, read as the reverse complement.
GGTTGCCCGTGGTGACCTGGGTGTTGAGATCCCAGTTGAAGAAGTTATCTTCGCCCAGAAGATGATGATTGAAAAATGTAACCGCGCACGCAAAGTTGTCATTACCGCAACACAAATGCTCGATTCCATGATCAAAAACCCGCGCCCTACCCGTGCAGAAGCTGGTGACGTGGCTAACGCCATTTTAGACGGTACAGATGCCGTGATGCTGTCTGGTGAAAGTGCTAAGGGTAAGTACCCATTAGAGTCTGTCACCATCATGGCGACCATCTGTGAGCGTACAGACCGTATCATGCCTAGCCGCATCGAAACACTGAACGACAACCGCAAAATGCGTATTACTGAAGCCGTTTGCCGTGGTGCAGTAGAAACCGCTGAAAAACTGGAAGCAAAAGTGATTGTTGTGGCCACTGGCGGCGGTAAATCTGCCAAGTCAGTGCGTAAATACTTCCCAACCGCCACTATTTTGGCGCTGACCACTAATGAAACCACCGCGCGTCAGTTAATCCTGACCAAAGGTGTGATTACTCAGCTGGTCAACGAAATTGCCTCAACAGATGACTTCTACCGCATCGGTAAAGAAGCCGCGCTGGCGAGCGGTTTGGCACAAAAAGGCGACGTGGTCGTCATGGTTTCTGGTGCATTAGTGCCAAGTGGCACCACCAATACCTCTTCCGTGCACGTTTTATAATTGTCACGCACCACCAAACGCTAATTAAAAACGCCGCTGCCAATAGCGGCGTTTCCTTTTTAAACACCGCAAAATAAACTTTTTGAAAAATCCATTTTATCCTAAGCCCATCAAAGCCATTTTTCTGAGTAGGACTTATCTGAAAGAATCCGGCTGTTTTGCCTCGTTTTTTTAACTTTTTTTTAAAACAAGATGCTTCTTTGAGCGAACGATCAAAATAAACCCCTCTAATACTAAAAATTTATTCTCTTTCGAAAAAACTTTGTGTAATACTTGTAACGCTACATGGAGATTAACTTAATCTAGAGGGTGTTAATAATGAATCGTACTAAACTTGTACTGGGCGCGGTAATTCTGGCTTCTACTATGCTGGCTGGTTGTTCAAGCAATGCTAAAATCGATCAACTGTCTTCTGACGTTCAAACTCTGAACGCTAAAGTTGACCAACTGAGCAACGACGTGAACGCAATCCGTTCTGACGTTCAAGCAGCTAAAGACGATGCAGCACGTGCTAACCAACGTCTGGACAACCAAGCTCACGCTTACAAGAAGTAATATTACTTCCTGAATGAAAAATGGCGCACATTGTGCGCCATTTTTTTGCCTCGCTGAAACCCATGTTGACTGCTACCTTCCCTGAAACCCTTTCGCTGTCCTGACTGCCTACTTATCTTCAATGCATTTCACGCGACAAGTGCCCGGTAAAAAAATTTTGCCACGACGCACCAGTGGTCGCCGTGGCAAAAAGAGTACCGCTTAAGACTTAGTTCGCCGCAGAGTAAACTGGGCCTGGTTGAACCAAGTTAGGGATTACAGGTTCAGTCGGTTGTTCTTGACTCTGCGGTTGCGCCTGTTGCTCATCCTGCGGCGCTACAGCCGCCGGAGCTTGCGCAGGGGCAGTCTCACCTACCGTAACGATAACCGGCATGCCAGCACGGCGTACAATCGCTTCCTGCACCACTTGTTCATCAGTCTGGCTGTCGTTAATAAACTTCTGTAGGCTGCTGCTGATAGCAATTGGCATCGTTTGTGGGTCATCACTGTCTACACGAGACAATGGCTGATGCACTTCCACATAACGTTTGCCGTCTGGCTCAACAGAATATTTAACCGGCTCGTTGATGATTTGCACGCGAGTACCTTTAGGTACTGATTTGAACAGCGCTTCGATGTCATCCGGACGTAAACGGATACAGCCGGAGCTAACACGCATGCCAATACCGAAGTTAGCGTTGGTGCCGTGGATCAGATACTCCCCCTTCCCGGCCGCCAAGCGCATTGCGAACAGCCCCATAGGGTTTTCCGGCCCCGCAGGAACGACCGCAGGCAAGGTAACACCGTCGGCGGCGTAGTGCTTACGGATATTCGCTGTTGGCGTCCAAGTTGGATTCGGGATCTTTTGGCTCACTGAGGTCGTCATCGTCGGAGTATTACGGCCTAACTGGCCGATACCGATAGGATATACCACAACCTTGTTCTGGCCTTTAGGGAAATAATAAAGACGCAGTTCAGCCAGGTTGATGACGATACCCTCACGTGGAGTATCAGGCAGCAACATCTGAGTCGGGATAGTTAATACCGAGCCCGGCAACGGCAAATACGGGTCAGCGCCTGGGTTTGCTTCCAGCATCCCCAACAAACCGATTTTATAGTCGGCAGCAATAGCCTCAAGCGGACGGCCATCATTTGGAACGGTATAAGTAGTATTTTCACCAATCAGACGACTATTGGCTGGCGGCAGAGGATACTCGGTCGCATTGGCAACGGTGATACTTCCCGCCAGACAAGTTGCGAATAACATACCAATCAAAGTTAATGCACGTTTCATGCTTAGTTCCTACATCACTTCTTAAAATTCGATTTACACGGCTATACCCAATAGATTTCAAGTTGCAGGAATGGCGGCCAACAAGTGGATCCCGATGAGCTTACATCCGTAAGTGATTCGGGGAGCCAGAGCAGCCAACGCACCAGCAGTGTGAAAGATGACGGGTATATCTACGTTAATTTTAGCAGCCAATAATAAGGCCACCATATAGTAACAGCACTTATTATAAAGGCAATTTATATCTCTAGAAATCAAGGTGTTACAATGTAATTTATTCGGCTTTTTCCAGCATGACGACTGATTTAAGCTGCTGAAATTTCACCATTTTAATACTGTGACTCAAGACGCAAAAATGCTCAGTCGCGAATGAATACAGCACAAAATGTTGGCCGCGCTTAATGCGTGTTTAGCGCCGCCGCTTTAGCACGAATAGCGCGGATCATGGCTTCTAGCCCTTGGGAACGCGAGGGAGTTAAATGTTGACTTAGCGCTAAATCGGCAAAAAAAGGCCGAACGTCTAAATCAATTATCTGCTGCGGAGTCAAACCTTGATACAAGATGAAGACCACGGCGACTAAACCTTTGACGATAGCGGCGTCGCTATCACCAGCAAAAATCACCGTTCCCTCAGCGGAGGGCGTCATTGCTATCCACACTTGGCTTTGACAACCAGAAATAAGATTCTCTGGCTGGCGCTGCGCTTCGGTCAACGGGGGTAACTGTGCACCCAACTCAATGATATACAGGTATTTTTCTTCCCAATTATTGCTACGGGAAAAGTTACGAATTAATTTATCTCTATCTGGCATACCCGCCATAACACACATCCTAAAGTAAAAATAAAAGCCGACTAATTAAAATAATAGTCGGCCTTAGGGGGCACTGTCGCGCACTGTTTGCACTCAGCCCAGCAATTTTTCGATGCGCTGTAGCCCACTGACCAGCCGGTCAACTTCCTCGCGGGTATTATAAAGTGCCAGTGAGGCGCGGCACATGCTCGGCACTTGGTAAAATTCCATCAGCGGCATGGCACAATGATGCCCGGTACGAATCGCAATACCGTATTGATCGAGGAAACTGCCCACATCATAGGCATGATGCCCCCCAAGATTGAAGGCGATGACCCCGGCTCGAGTGGCCGGGCCATAAATTTTCAGGCTGTGAATCTGGCTCAGTTGCGCCAATGCATACTGCATCAGCGACTCTTCATACTGTTGGATCTGAGTTAGGCCCAACTGATTCACATAACTGATGGCCGCACCAAGGCCCATAATGCCAGCCGTATTTGGCGAGCCCGCTTCAAAACGCCACGGCGGGTCAGCAAAGGTGGTGCCTTGGGTCAGGCTGACGGTTTTAATCATCGCCCCGCCCCCCTCCCAAGGTGGCATGTGCTGTAACAGTTCGCCCCTGCCGTACAAAATGCCAATACCTGATGGCCCATACAGCTTGTGGCCCGAGAAAACATAGAAATCACAGCCCAGCGCTTGTACATCCACCGGTTGATGCATGATGGCCTGCGCGCCGTCCACCAGCACCACTAAACCCGCAGCTTTAGCTTGAGCCACAATGTCTTTGATGGGGTTCACCGTCCCCAACACATTGGAAACCTGAGTGATAGCCAGCAATCGAGTGGTGCTGTCAATCAAACTCGCCAAAGCGGTGAGTTCAAGTTCACCTGTTGCTGTCAGCGGCCAAACACGGATTTCAATGCCAATATCTTTTGCCAGCATCTGCCAAGGGACAATATTGGCGTGGTGCTCCATCTCGGTAATGATGATGCTGTCACCGGCTTTCAGGTGATGGCGACCATAACTGTTAGCCACCAAATTAATGGCCTCAGTGGTTCCTTTGACGAACACAATCTCTTCGGCGCTGGCAGCATGGATAAATTCGGCAACCTGACTGCGAACCGCCTCCATCTGTTGGGTTGCCTCGCCACTCAGGGTGTGGATACCGCGGTGAACCGCCGCATAACCTGCGCGATAAAAGTTAAGTTCCCGGTCAATAACCACTTGTGGCTTCTGTGCGCTGGCAGCACTGTCCAGATACGCCAGCGGCTGGCCATTAACCTGCCGGCTGAGCAGAGGAAAATCGGCTCGGACTTGTTCAATAGGGAATGGTTGATTGGGGAGACTCATAGTGTCTCCCTCGCCAGCCGCTCAGCAATACGGGCCAGCACCACTTTACGGATAGTGTCGTGATGGATGGCCTCGGTCAATTCGGCGGCAAAAGCAAAAATAATCATTTGCTGTGCATCCGCTTGATGGATACCACGCGATTGCAGATAAAACAGTTGCTCGGCGTCAATGCGCCCCACAGTGGCCCCATGGCTGCATTTCACATCATCGGCATAAATTTCCAGTTGGGGCTTGGTATCCACTTCAGCCAATTGACTGAGCAACAAATTGTTGTTCGTCATCTGGCCGTCGGTTTTTAGTGCGTGCTGAGCCACTTTAATCATGCCATTAAAGACCGCTTTGCCCCGCTCACGCACCATGGTTTTGTGCAACTGACGGCTTTCACAATAGCCCTTGTTATGTTCCAGATAAGTGCGGGTATCGCAAATTTCGCGCCCTATGGGCAATAACAGACTATTAATGGATAAAGTCGCGCCCTCGCCATTTAACTGGGCGCTGGTATTGTGGCGGGTTAGCCCGGCACCGAGCAGGAAACTGTCACTGCGAACCCGCGCATCACGGCTGAGGGTGATATCGTTATGGGCAAAATGGTAACTTTGAGTCGCTTCAAACGCCAGTTTGCAATGGTTCAACTCTGCATTGTCGCCCACTGACATGGTCAGCCGCGCCCCGGTATAGTGCGGTTGTTGATTGAGGCTGACAAAATGCTCAATCACTTGTGCTTGTGCTGAAGCTTCAATCGCCAGATGGTGACGATAATGACTGGTATTCACGATATCAGAGTCATTACCTGAACTGATATGCAGCAGATACAGCGGTTTATCACTGTGTTGCCCGGCGGGCAAGCGGATATATAAACTTTCCTGCGCCAGACTTTCGGTCAAATGTAGAAACACTTCCGATTGAATCGCCGCGGGAAACTGAGATTTTTCAGTTAGCGGTGCCAGTTGGTACGGGCCGCACTCACTGTCACTCAATTCTGGAGCATAGCAGCCATCAATGAAAACCAATCGATGGGCATCTTGCACCAATGACAACTCATCCCGCTGAGTCGCTGTCACCCGAGGGGCACAAGCGAAGCGGAAACGATGGGCGAATAGGCGCTCCAGTGGCGTATATTTCCAATCTTCATGCTTGAGGTTGGGGAAACCCAACTTCAGTACCTGTTGCCAATGCGCCGTGACTTCAGCCCCTTTGTCACTTTGATGCTGCTGAAATAACTGGCCAAAATGAGCCAAAGCATGGACGCGCTGTTCATCCAGAATACGTTGTTGCTTTGGGATATTACTGTTGGTCGGTAAGCCAGCCATAGCCTTGCTCCTCCAACTGCTTCACTAAGGTGAAATCACCAGACTTAATAATACGCCCCTGATATAACACGTGGACAAAATCAGGTTTGACGTAATCGAGGATACGCTGATAGTGGGTCACAATGATAAACGCGCGCTCTTCATTACGCAGCGAGTTCACCCCATTGGCGACAATTTTCAGGGCATCGATATCCAGACCGGAGTCAGTTTCATCCAGAATGCATAATGAGGGCTCCAGCGCCGCCATCTGCAAAATGTCATTGCGTTTTTTCTCGCCGCCAGAGAACCCCACATTAACCGAGCGAGTCAGCAAGTCTGCGGGCATTTTGAGTAATTCAATCTTTTCTTCAATAAAGTCTGAGAAATCAAAGCGATCCAGTGAATCTTGCTGGCGATATTTGCGTACCGCATTAACGGCTGTTTGCAGGAAGAAATGGTTGCTTACCCCAGGAATCTCCACGGGATACTGGAAAGCCAGAAACACCCCTTCACCGGCACGATCTTCGGGATCCAACACCAATAAGTCTTTGTTTTTGAAAGTCACACTGCCCTCGGTGACCTCATACTCTTCGCGCCCAGCCAATACCGCCGACAAGGTACTTTTACCTGAGCCATTCGGCCCCATAATGGCATGCACCTCACCGGGTTTTATCGCTAAATCTACCCCTTTGAGGATCTCGTTACCTTCCACACTCACTTTTAAATTCTTGATGCTTAACATAAGGTTCCTTGGTGCGCAGAAGCGCAAAACTTGACATATGCAGCGAACGCTTAACCGACACTGTGTTCCAGGCTAATCGCTAACAATTTTTGTGCTTCAACAGCAAACTCCAACGGCAACTCGGAGAATACATCCTTACAAAAACCATTAACAATCATTGAGATGGCATCATCTTCGCTGATGCCGCGCTGCAAACAATAAAACAGTTGGTCATCACCAATTTTTGAGGTTGTCGCTTCGTGCTCCAATTGCGCCGAGTTATTGCGCACTTCCACATATGGGAAAGTGTGAGCGCCAGAGTCCGGGCCAATTAGCATCGAGTCACATTGCGTGAAATTACGGGCGTTATCCGCACCGGGCAGTATTTTCACCAAACCACGATAGGTATTTTGGCTATGACCGGCAGAGATCCCCTTGGCGATAATTGTTGATTTGGTGTTTTTGCCAATGTGGATCATTTTGGTGCCAGTATCCGCCTGCTGATGACCGTTAGTTAGGGCGACAGAGAAAAACTCACCGATGGAGTTATCGCCCTGCAAAATCACACTGGGGTATTTCCAAGTAATGGCCGAACCGGTCTCTGATTGAGTCCACGACATTTTCGACCCGGCCCCTTCACACAATGCGCGCTTGGTCACAAAATTGAGAATGCCGCCCGTGCTGTCAGCCCCAGCAAACCAGTTCTGCACGGTGGAATATTTCACTTCTGCATTTTTATGCAAAATGACCTCAACCACTGCCGCATGTAACTGATAACTATCACGAACGGGTGCAGAGCATCCTTCGATATAACTGACATAGCTGTCTTCGTCGGCAATCAAAATAGTGCGCTCAAACTGCCCGGTTTTGGCGGCGTTAATGCGAAAGTAGGTCGAGAGCTCCATCGGGCAACGCACACCTTTGGGGACATAGACAAAGGTGCCGTCAGAGGCCACCGCGGCATTGAGTGCGGCAAAAAAGTTATCTTTGGCCGGCACCACGGAGCCCAAATACTTACGCACTAAATCTGGGTATTCCTGAATGGCTTCGCCGAAAGAGCAAAAAATAATGCCCTGCTCGGCCAGTTTGCCCCGGTAAGTGGTCGCCACCGAAACGGAGTCAAAAATGGCGTCAACGGCCACCTCAGCCCCTTCACGCACCGGAACCCCTAACTGGGCAAAAGCAGATTCCACCTCGGCGGTGAGGTACTCATTCAGCGCCTGCTCAGACAGATCTCGTGGCGCTGCACTGTCGGCAGATGATTGTTGTACCGCTCCGGGCTGCGAATCACAGCTATCATCACAGCTGCCACATGACGGCGCGGAGTAATAGCTATAATCCTGATAATCCAGGCTGTTATAATGTGCTTTCAGCCAGTGCGGCTCTTCCATTTCCAGCCAGCTGCGATAGGCACCGAGACGAAATTCCAACATCCATTCCGGTTCATTACGCTTCGCTGAAATGGCGCGAATGACATCCTCATTGAGGCCTTTCGCCAATTCATCAGTCGCAAGTTGTGTAAAAAAACCTTCTTTGTAGCGACCATCGCTGACCCAAGCCTGCACATCATCTGGAACTTCTACATTGCTTCGTGTCATTTCGTTTACATCGCTCAAACGCCAAAACTCTCGCCACACCCGCAGGAATGCTGAGCTTTAGGATTATTAAATTTAAAAATCTGATTGAGTCCTTCGCGGACATAATCCACCTCGGTGCCATCGATAAACGGCATCGCTTTCAACGGCACATAAAGCTTGGCGCTACCGTGCTCGAACACCAATACATCACTGGCTGGCTCCTTAGCCATATCCATTACATAAGCAAACCCAGCACAACCAGATTGCTTGACCCCAAGCTGTAACCCTTTTATTTCAGGGTCTTGCTGCATGAGACGCGTAATTTGTGCCGCGGCACTGTCGGTTATCGTCACGCCCTGCCAAACATTATCATCGAGGGAAAATGTCCCGACTGATTCCTGTTGCATATGCCCTACCTTATCTTTTAATCACATATCGATTAGCTGGCTGATTATAGGTAAATCAACACAGATTGTTCACAATGGTAGTGATAATAATTATCACTTCAACCGTTTGTTTTGCAGGGATATTAAGAAAAGTGCCGTTTAGACCCCAAATGAGGCGGCAACGAATAAGCATGCTGCGATGGCCGGAGAAGTCTGGATAGACAAGTACACTTTTATCGCCATGAAATAAAAGAATAATTATGACAGCGATGCTCGAATCCCTTGCTATATCAGAGGCTAATCGTCGTTAGCCCCAGTATTTTTAAACATTCATAAAAAATACCTATTTCTGAATTAATTTTAGCTGAAAACCCCCTCAGGGGAAACCTATCAGAGAGATTCACCACATTTATCGAATTAACAAAATACTCCGGGATAAAGCAACAGAAGGATGGCGATGGCGATGGCGATGTATGTTGCTGCAAGCTGACCCATAGCCCGAAGCAACATATCAATTAGTATTATGGAGGGTTATTCCGTGGGCGATAACACCGCGGTGGTTAAGCGGGAAGTGCAACACAGGCGGTTTTGTTCATCAAAAATCTCAATCTGCCACACCTGATGGCGGCGGCCAACATGAATAGCACGACAACAGCCACGTACCTTGCCAGAGCGGGCCGCTTTGATATGGTTGGCATTGACCTCCAACCCCACTATCTGTTGCCCCGGTGTGGTACATAAATACCCGGCCATAGAACCCAGCGACTCTGCTAACACCACCGACGCCCCACCATGCAGCAAGCCAAAGGGTTGTGTTGTCCGGTGGTCAACCGGCATGGTGGCTTCCAGTTCGTCGTCGGAAAATCGAGTAAACTCAATACTCAAATGCCCGACCATACAGTCTTGGCTTTGCTGATTTAACTGTTCGAGTGTCGCCGTGCGTTTCCAAAGCATGCTCTCTCCTTATCCTTCATATTTGAAATTGCAGCAGTATTAGCTGCTTTCAGATATTAGACCAGTTCAAGCAATGCCTGCAATGGATGCCGCAACCCGTTGCCTTCAATGCGCTTAACTTGACTGCGACACGAGTACCCGGTGGCTAAACAACGTTTACTCGGCAGCTTTTGCAATGCCTGTTGCCAGGATAATGCATAAATACCTAAGGAATTATCCATGTTCTTCACTTCATGGCCATAAGTACCTGCCATGCCGCAGCAACCAACACTGACGTTTTCCAACTTGGCACCGTAACGGGAGAATATGGCAGCCCAATGCTGACTGCTCGCCGGCAAAGCGGTGGTTTCAGTGCAATGGCCGAATAGATACCATGATTCACCGCTCAGGTGTTGCTCTGGCTGTTCAGCTAGCGCCACCTGCAACCATTCATGCACCAATTGCACTTTGAAGTCACCACGGGAATCACCTAAAATCTCTTTATATTCATCGCGATAACACAGCACCAACGCCGGATCAACCCCGACCATTGGCATCCCCAGCAGCGCAATGCGATTCAGGAAATCCGCCGTTTTCCGGGCTGTTTTAGCAAACCGTTGTAAGAACCCTTTGATATGCTGCGCCTTGCCGTTAGGTGAGAATGGCAGCAATACCGGATTAAACCCCAGTTTCTCCACCAGCCGGACAAAATCGACCACCACTTGGGCATCGTAGTAACTGGTAAAAGGGTCTTGCACTATCAAAACATGCTGGCGGCGCTCGGAATCGGGCAGTTTTTCCAACTGTTCCAAGGTCATGGTGCTGGCATAATGACCGGATAAGGACTGCTTCAGGCTGGGGCTGGACAGCAGCGGCAAGTCCACCATGCCAATGCTTTTGCGGCTTAACGCGCCGACCCACGGCTGTTTCAGGAAGAAGTTAAACACGCTGGGCGCTTTCGCCATCAGCGGGGCGTAGCCCTCGACACTGGCAACGACGTAATCACGCAGTGGGCGATGATAACGGGTGTGATACAGCTGCAGGAAACGGGAACGGAACCCCGGCACATCAATTTTTATCGGGCATTGGGTCGAGCAAGCTTTGCATGCCAGACAGCCGGACATCGCCTCTTTGACCTCATGAGAGAAATCATAATCCCCCTGGCGGGCATGCCAAGTATTGCGCGTTTTTTCAATTAACCCGCGCAAACTTGGCCGCTTGGTCGCCAGCCCATGCTCCAACGCCACCGGGTCAACTCCTTGCTCGGCTAACAGCCGCAGCCACTCGCGCACCAAGGCAGCCCGCCCTTTAGGCGAATGAATTCGGTCGCCGGTGATTTTCATTGACGGGCACATCGGGCTGCGGACATCAAAGTTAAAGCACAGCCCGTTGCCATTGCACTCCATCGCGCCACGGAATGATGTTCTGACCGCCAGCGGGATACGCCGGTCCAGGGTGCCGCGCTTATCCGAAGTATCCACTTTCATCATCGGCGCATCACTGGCCAAAGGAGAGCAAATTTTGCCGGGATTGAGCCGATTATCGGGGTCAAATGCTGATTTTATCTGCCGCAATTCATGATAAAGCACATCACCAAAGAACTCTGGGCTGTATTCTGCCCGGAAACCTTTACCATGCTCGCCCCACAGCAGCCCGCCATAGCGCGCCGTCAACTGCACCACTTGGTCCGAAATCTGCTTCATCAGCATCTCTTGCTGCGGATCACACATATCCAGTGCTGGACGAACATGCAACACGCCGGCATCGACATGGCCAAACATACCGTAGGCCAGATGATGGCTGTCCAATAATTGCCGGAATTCGACGATATAATCGGCTAAATGTTGTGGCGGTACACAGGTGTCCTCGGCGAACGGAATAGGTTTAGCTTGCCCTTTACTGTTACCCAGCAGCCCCACGGCTTTTTTACGCATCCCATAAATGCGCTCAATTCCGGCTAATTCACTGCAAATTTGGTAGCCAATAACCCCGCCCTCACGGGCCGCCATCAAATCATCCAACCGCTGACACAGAGACGCCATTTGGCTGTCAATCAGCGCCTTATCATCGCCGGCGAACTCAACAATATTCAGCCCCAGCATCTCTTTATCGGGCACATCAGTAATCAGTGCTTTGACCGAGTGCCAAACAATATCCTCTTTCGCCAGGTTGAGGACTTTGGAATCCACAGTTTCCACTGACAGCGCGTTGGCCTCCACCATAAAAGGGGCATTGCGCAACGCGGAATCAAAGGAGTCATACTTCACATTCACTAAGCGACGCACTTTCGGCAGCGGGGTAATATCCAAGGTGGCTTCGCTAATGAAAGCCAAAGTGCCCTCTGCTCCCGTTAAAATTCTTGTCAAGTCAAAGGTTTGCAGGTCATCACTGAATACGTGGCGCAAGTCATAACCGGTGAGAAAACGATTTAATTGGGGGAATTTCTCCACAATCAGCGCCCGCTGCTCACGACAGCGATGCAGCACGGTGTGATAAATGCGGCCGGTGACAGAGTCTTCCTGCGCAATCGTTTCCGCCAGCGCCGTCGGCATGGCCCGGGTGTCGAGCATTTCCCCCCCCAGCAAAATGGCGCGCAACCCAAGCACATGGTCAGACGTTTTGCCATAGACCAATGACCCCTGCCCCGAAGCATCGGTGTTGATCATGCCGCCCAAGGTAGCGCGATTACTGGTCGATAGCTCTGGCGCGAAGAAATACCCCAGTGGCTGCAGGTATTGATTAAGCTGGTCTTTAATGACGCCCGCCTCAACCCGCACCCAACCTTGCTCTACATTGACCTCGAGTATCCGGTTCATATGACGCGACATATCCACCACAATGCCGGTGTTCAGTGCTTGGCCATTCGTCCCGGTTCCTCCACCGCGTGGCGTGAAGACCAAGGATTTAAAATTCTCCTGCCCCGCCAAACGGCCAATCAATGTGACATCCGCCGTCGAGCGCGGAAAAATCACGGCATCAGGCAGCAGTTGATAAATACTGTTGTCCGTCGCCATGGTCAGGCGGTCGGCATAATGGGTGGCGGTATCGCCGGTAAATCCGTGTTGCTTCAAAGCATCCAAAAAATCCAGCACCAACTGAATAACACCCGGTGCTTGAGAAATCTGTGGGATCATTAGTGTGACCCTATCTAATGTGTGTTTGTTTTAAGGACTGTTCCGCTGAAAGATTATCTGCTAGCCATCACCTTTGTCGAACAATTTATGTCAATTCAGAATGATGCAAAAGTGATGGCTATCAGCCAAGGTCAAATACCATTATAAAAGATTGAGTATCAAAATTTTATATTGCATAAATAATAGCCAAAGCCTGCGCGCAGGGCGTTATTCGGGCACTGGGGCTGCAATCAGATTTGTATGATACCGAGCGCCTTCCCCTTCTTCGGAGAAAATCACCGCAGTAAAACTTAAGCGCTCTGTTAAAAACAGCGGAAATACACCATGATTACTATTGAAGTTTAATAAGATGGGTGCAAATACCGCATTAGTACCCAATCTAATGAGTACCGAGAATACAGTGCGATGGCCACCTTGCCATGATTTGTGAAATGAGAATCCACTAATGAATTACCCGCAGCTACGTCATTTCGATTTACCTAAACTGATGTTTGGGGTGATATTCATTTTGATTATGATTATCGCCAGTTTTTGGGTGGTACAGCCCTTTATCATGGGCTTTGCCTGGGCTGGCATGGTCGTGATTGCCACCTGGCCTTTGCTTATCCGATTGCAAAATCTGTTATGGGGCAAGCGCTGGTTGGCGGCAATTATCATGACCCTTCTGCTGGTGTTACTGTTCGTTATCCCCATTGCACTGCTGGTCAGTAGCTTGGTTGAGAACAGTGGCCCGCTTATCCAGTGGGCATCCAGCCCATCTAATTTAAAAATGCCGGATGTCACCTGGCTTAAATCCATCCCCATGGTGGGCAATAAATTGTATAGCGGCTGGCATTCACTGATTGCCGGCGGCGGCAATGTCCTGATTGCCAAAGTTCAGCCCTATATTGGGGCCGCTGCAACCTGGCTAGTCGCGCAAGCAGCCCATGTCGGCTACTTCTTAATTCATCTGGCACTGATGGTGCTGTTTAGCACTTTGCTTTATTTCCATGGCGAACAAGTCGGCCTGGGGATTCGCCATTTTGCGGTGCGGGCAGCCGATAAACGTGGCGATGCCGTGGTGGTGCTGACCGCCAAAGCTATCCGGGCGGTCGCACTCGGGGTGGTGGTCACGGCGTTGGTGCAAGCCGTGCTCGGCGGGATTGGTCTGGCCATTGCCGGGATACAATATGCAATGCTATTCACGGTATTAATGTTTATTTGCTGTGTGGCGCAACTCGGGCCACTGCTGATACTGATCCCCTCAGTCATCTGGCTGTATTGGACCGGTGATTCAACCTGGGGCACGATATTACTGGTCTGGAGCTGTATTGTCGGAACAATGGATAACATATTACGGCCCTATCTCATCCGAATGGAAGCCGATATGCCAATGATATTAATTCTTTCCGGTGTTATTGGCGGGTTGTTGTCATTCGGTATGATTGGGCTGTTTATCGGCCCGGTGGTGTTGGCCATTTCCTATCGCCTGACATCGGCGTGGGTCAGTGAAGCCCCTGAGCCCGAAGAGAGCATGCAAGAAGTCGCCAAACATTTAGAAGAGCTTTAATATTTCATGGGGTTTGGCAGTTATGCTGCTTAACCCCTATTATTTAGCTATATTCGCTATTAACAATAAACAACCGACATTTTAATATTTCTATTTATATTCTATGCAACCCATCGTATAGATATTAAATAAGGCCGACATTAATAACAAGACGAAATTACTTTTATAATAAGTATATATTAAATCAATTTTATTCGGATATTTCTTAATGACTAACTCACGGAATTTACTTAGTATTATTGACCAGCAGTTCCCCCTAAGACATTTAAATAAATCATTTCATAATGACTTATTTAAATATCTGTAATCGATACACGTATTGCTGTGTGTAGTCTTTGCCTGTCACCTAAGACGGGCTTTTTTTTTATTGATATTCTGGCGCAAAATGCCCTATTTTGGTTCACACCCATTCTGCCCGATTTATCACTGCCCGGCCGGCTATTGGCAACACCAATGACTATAAATATATTTGTATAATTGAAAAAAATCCGCAGCCGCAACTGCGGATAATTCAATATCTGTCTATCGGTATAACCCACTACCCATTAATGTTTGGTATGCTCCGCCAGACTCAACCAAGTTTGTACCACCGTGTCTGGATTAAGAGACAAACTGTCGATCCCTTGCTCCATCAGCCATAAAGCAAAATCTTCGTGATCTGATGGGCCCTGGCCACAGATACCGACATATTTTCCTTGCCGTTTGGCGGCCTGAATTGCCATTGATAACAATGCTTTTACTGCCTCATTGCGCTCATCAAACAAGGCTGACACCACACCCGAGTCACGATCCAACCCCAGTGTTAACTGGGTCATATCGTTGGAGCCAATGGAGAAACCATCAAAATGTTCAAGGAATTGATCAGCCAGTAAAGCATTCGACGGAATTTCACACATCATAATGATTTTCAGACCATTTTCGCCACGTTTAAGCCCCTGCTGGGCCAGTTCAGCCACCACCGCCTGCGCCTGCGCCACGGTGCGCACAAAAGGCACCATCACTTCAACGTTGGTCAAACCCATCACATTGCGCACCCGCTTAACGGCCTCACATTCTAGTGCAAAACAGTCGCGGAAGCTGTCGGCGACATAACGCCCCGCCCCACGAAAGCCCAACATCGGATTCTCTTCGTGTGGTTCATAAGCTTCCCCACCGACCAAGTTGGCATACTCGTTAGATTTGAAATCGGATAAGCGCACAATCACCCGTTTGGGCCAAAATGCCGCCCCCAGAGTTGAAATCCCCTCTGTTAAACGGCCAACATAAAACTCAACCGGATCATCATAACCATGCATCAGCGCCTTGATTTCGGTTTGAATCGCCGGCGATTGGCCGTCAAACTCCAGCAGTGCTTTGGGATGCACGCCAATCATGCGGTTGATGATAAATTCCAGCCGTGCCAAGCCAACGCCTTCATTCGGCAAGCGCGCAAAGTCGAATGCCCGGTCTGGGTTACCAACGTTCATCATGATTTTCAACGGCAAATCAGGTAATTCCGTGACTTGAGAGCTTTGAATAGAGAAGTCTAGCAACTCATGATAAACATAACCGGTATCCCCCTCAGCACAGGAAACCGTCACATTTTGCCCTTCTCTCAAGATGTCAGTGGCATTACCGCAGCCCACCACCGCCGGGATCCCTAATTCACGCGCAATAATCGCCGCATGACAGGTGCGTCCACCACGATTAGTGACGATGGCGGATGCCTTTTTCATGATCGGTTCCCAATCCGGATCAGTCATGTCTGTCACCAGAACATCACCGGCCTGAATTCTATCCATCTCGCTGATATCGTGAATGACCTTAACCGGCCCCGCACCAATGCGATGGCCAATAGCGCGGCCCTCCACCAGCACATTACTCTGATTATTTAGCTGATAGCGCTCCATGACCTGTTCATTGGAACGCACCGTTTCCGGGCGCGCCTGCACGATAAACAGCTGGCCGGTATGGCCATCTTTCGCCCACTCAATATCCATCGGGCGGCCATAGTGCTCTTCAATCAACAATGCCTGATGTGCCAGAGCTTCAACTTCAGCATCACTGAGAGCGAAACGATTGCGTTGTGCCTCTGGTACATCTTCAATTTGGACTTGTTTGCCATGTTCCTGATTTTCGGCATAAACCATGCGAATCTTTTTCGACCCCATATTACGGCGCACAATGGCGGGTTTGCCAAGGCGCAGCGTCGGTTTATGCACATAAAACTCGTCAGGATTGACCGCACCTTGCACCACCATCTCGCCCAGCCCATGAGCGGCGGTGATAAACACCACTTGGTCAAAACCCGATTCGGTATCAATGGTGAACATCACCCCGGAAGAGGCAAGGTCTGAACGCACCATCCGTTGGACACCGGCAGACAGTGCCACGCCGCGATGGTCATAGCCCTGATGCACCCGATAAGAAATGGCTCGGTCATTAAATAGTGAGGCGAAAACATGCTTGATGGCAATCATCACCGCATCAATTCCCTGCACATTGAGGAATGTTTCCTGCTGTCCGGCAAAAGAGGCATCCGGCATATCTTCCGCAGTGGCTGATGAGCGCACTGCAAATGAGGCGTGCGGATCATCTGCTAATTGTTGGTATGCATCGTGAATTGACTGCTCGAATTCAGGATGGAATGGCGTCTCAATCACCCATTGACGAATCTGTGCGCCAGCTTTAGCTAACGCCGCAATATCATCAACATTGGTTTGGTCCAATAGTTGATAGATGCGGTTATTCACGCCGCTTTGCTCCAGAAAATCGTTAAAAGCCTGCGCGGTGGTAGCAAAACCGTTGGGTACCGAAACACCCAGTTCAGAAAGATTGGTTATCATTTCACCCAAGGAGGCATTTTTGCCGCCAACCCTGTCAACATCGTGCATGCCAAGCTGGTTGTACCAAAGCACATTACACAGATTTAGGCCATTGTTGGACATCGAAACAATCCTTTTTACATTGTCATTAGTTACGGACGATCAGTAGGGTACAGTGAGAGGTTATCAGGCCTCTACCCGATGCCATTAGGGCAGCCAGCCTGCGGGATGAACTGACTCACAGAGAATCGAGCACAGCCGCCCAGCACAGCCCAATGGCGCAAGGGATGATTTCAGACTAGCACAATCATCCATAGCCCATGGACAGGTGAATCGATCAACCCAACAAGAAAAGTTATTTTCAGGCTATTCTGACCGCAAACTCTTTACCGATAAGCTGAATAAGGCACACTGATACAGATAATCAACAACAAAGTTAGCTAGCAAATCATTCAGGAGTCCGTGTGGAAAGAAGTGTATTTTATATTTCAGATGGGACGGCCATCACGGCGGAAGTTCTCGGCCATGCTGTCTTGTCGCAGTTTCCGGTTAAGGCCACCACTTTTACACTGCCCTTTGTTGAAAGTGCGGCGCGCGCCCAAGAGGTGTGTGAGAAAATCAATGAAATATATCGCCAAACCGGGGTCAGGCCGCTGGTTTTCTATTCGATAATCAGCCCTGAAGTTCGTGAACTCATTCAGCACAGTGAAGGATTTTGCCAAGATATCGTGCAAGCACTGGTTGCCCCACTGCAGGGCGAATTGGGGGTATCACCACAACCCATCCTCAACCGCACCCATGGGTTAACAGAAAGTAATCTGAGCAAATATGACGCGCGCATCGCCGCCATCGACTATGCACTGGCGCATGATGACGGCATTTCTCTGCGCAATCTCGACCAAGCTCAAGTGATTTTATTAGGTGTTTCCCGCTGCGGTAAAACCCCCACTAGCCTGTATTTGGCCATGCAATTTGGTATTCGCGCCGCAAACTACCCTTTTATCGCCGACGATATGGACAACTTGCAACTTCCTGCGGCATTGAAACCTTTTCAACATAAATTGTTCGGCTTAACCATAAACCCCGAGCGCCTGGCCGCCATTCGTGAAGAGCGGCGGGAAAACAGCCGCTACGCCTCCCTGCGCCAGTGCCGGATGGAAGTCGGCGAGGTCGAGGCGCTGTTTCGCAAAAATCAGATTCGCTATCTGAATTCCACCAACTATTCGGTCGAGGAAATCTCAACCAAAATTCTGGATATTTTAGGTCTCAGCCGCCGGATGTTCTGATTTGGATAATTCACTGGCGATATGTTTACAGTTTATTTCAGCAAAATTTCCATGAATCATGATGCTGGCGGTTGAATTCATTTGTTTTTGGTTTATTGTGATCGCCATCACTTCCCGGTATTCCTGCCGCAGAGAAGAACAGATTTAGAGAATTTTCATGCATAAAACTGATGAACTGCGGACAGCGCGCATCGATAGCTTAGTCACGCCACAACAATTGGCGGAAAAGTTACCGATTTCTGAAGCTGTTGCCGATAACGTGACCGCGTCACGTAAGCGCATTGAAAAAATATTGACCGGGGAAGATGCCCGTCTGCTGGTGGTGGTTGGCCCCTGTTCAATTCACGACCTGGATGCCGCAATTGATTATGCAACACGGCTGAATGTATTACGGGTGCGCTACCAAGACCGTCTCGAAATTGTCATGCGCACTTATTTCGAAAAACCGCGCACCGTGGTCGGCTGGAAAGGGCTGATTTCAGACCCGGCCCTCGATGGCTCATGTCAGGTCAATTTAGGGATAGAAATGGCGCGTCGGCTGCTGTTGGCCGTCAATGAGTTGGGTTTGCCGACCGCAACCGAATTCCTTGATATGGTGACGGGCCAATATATTGCCGATTTGATTAGCTGGGGCGCGATTGGCGCACGAACCACCGAAAGTCAGATCCACCGCGAAATGGCCTCGGCCCTCTCCTGCCCGGTTGGTTTCAAAAATGGCACTGATGGCAATACCCGCATTGCCATTGATGCTATCCGGGCCGCCCAAGCCAGTCATATGTTCTTGTCACCGGACAAAACCGGCCAAATGACCATTTATCAAACCAGCGGCAATCCACATGGGCACATCATTATGCGGGGCGGCAAGACCCCTAATTATGGTGCCTCAGATATCGCCGCGGCTTGTGATAGCTTACGTGAATTTGATTTACCTGAACATTTGGTCGTGGATTTCAGCCACGGTAATTGCCAAAAAATGCATCGCCGCCAACTGGAAGTGGCCGCCGATATTGGTCAGCAGATCCGTGCGGGCTCCACCGCTATCGTCGGTGTGATGGCGGAAAGCTTCCTGATTGAGGGCACCCAGAAAATTGTGGCGGGCCAAACTCTGACTTACGGGCAATCCATTACTGACCCTTGTCTGAATTGGGCCGATACTGAGCAGCTATTAAGTTTATTGGCGGATGCGGTCAGCAGTCGCTTTTAACTGCGATTAACGTGACGTCATACTGTGATGGCATGGCCTTTTCCTTGCGGCCATTCCATCACCCACCCAAATGCATTTATCTCCACCATTCCCGTCTTCTATCTCTCATCCTGCCAGTTCATCCACAATATCAATAAATAATGAAAAACAAGGTTTTGGAATGACAACTAATAGACATTAGGATTGAAACCAGCCACAGATGCAGATGACAATCATTATCAATCTACAATAATCTGAACTCGCAAGAAGCACCTTATGCACAAAGCCACATATCGCCCCCAAGACTCCGCTGACCCGGCGCTTTCCTCGGTGCCACTTTCATGCATTAACAGCCAACAATTGCTGGGGTTACAGGATGTGGTGGCCATCAATCACCGAGGCCAGATTTATTATTTGCGCCAAACCAAAGCCGGGAAACTCATACTGACAAAATAACTTTTAGTCATTGCTGTTGCCGTCAACAATATTCACCCCGCCAGCCACCTGATATTTAGTCCCAAGGAAGCTAGCAATCCATTGATTATATTAAACAATATATGGAGAGCTGCTTATGCCGCATTACTTTCGTTTATCTTCATGCAGTTTGGTTATTACCTGTGCGTTGTCCCCAGTGACAACCGCCAGCCCATCGTCTGGGCATCACCACGACAATATGACGGTGACGGCGGCCCTGCCTGACAGTGTTAAGTCGCCCGGTATGCTGACCATCATTGATGCTTCACTGCCACAAAAGCACACAGCAACAACCGCCACTGAGATGCTCAAACATGTCCCCGGGGTGAGTCTCACCGGGGCCGGCCGCACCAATGGGCAGAACGTCAATATCAGAGGTTATGACCAGTATGGTGTCTTGGTGTTGGTTGATGGCATCCGCCAAGGAATTAAAGGCGCACATTTTAATGGCACTTTCCTGGACCCCGCTTTAATCAAACAAATTAAGGTCATTCGCAGCCCAGCGACGTCATTATATGGCAGTGGCGCGATGGGCGGTGTGATTGCCTACCAGACCATCAATCCGGCCGATTTACTGACGGCAGATCAACACGTTGGTTTGCGTGTCAGTGGCGCGGGTGCCAGTGCTCATCATAGCCAAGGGGTCGGAGTGTCTATTTTTGGCCGCACTGACAATCTGGACGGACTCATTGCTTTGAATACACGTAAAGCCGGTAACATACGTCAAAGCAATGGTTTCAGCGCGCCAAATCATGAGGACATTAATAACCTGCTGATTAAGAGCACCGCCTACCTTCCTGCGGGCCAATCATTAACTACCGCCCTGCGCTATTACCATAACCGCGCCCTAGAACCACGAATGGCCAGTCAAAGTGCGCCAAATCCACGCTGGAATAAAAGCCCGATGATGGCGCGCAAGACTCTCCAACGCGACGCCGAGCTCACCTATCGCCTGCAACCGCCACATCTTTCCTGGCTGAATGCCACCGGCCAACTTTATGTTTCTGAAATTAATGTCAATGATGATGTGCGTCATGAGGGTTACGGCAGCCGTAAGCAACTGACCCGGGGGATAAAACTGGAGAATCGCAGCCCGCTGTTGCCACACAGCCCGGCCGCAAATTTACTGACTTATGGTGTGGAAAGCTATCACCAGCGACAAACTCCCACTGGCACTACCCGCAGCTTTCCACCGGCTGAAGTCCAATTCTCTTCCGGCTGGCTACAAAATGAAGTGACCCTGCGCGATGTGCCCATTACGTTACTGGCCGGCACCCGCGTTGACCGCTATCAAAACAGCCGCCAAGGGTTCACGGATAAAGAGGCCAAAAACCAGTCAACACGCGGCGCAATCACCATCAACCCAACTGACTGGCTGATGCTGTTCGGGGCTTACAGTCAAGCTTTCCGCACCCCGACATTGGCAGAACTTTATAATGACTCACATCATTTTTTTATTAACTATTGGCGGCCTAACCCCCATTTAATACCAGAAACCAATGTCACCCGCGAAGCCGGTTTGGGTATGCAATTTGATGATTTACTGACCAATAACGATGCGGTGCAATTCAAAGCCAGCTATTTCCATATTGATGCCAAAGACCGCATTACTAGTAGCGTCGACTTTCAGTCCTCAACCTACATCAATATCCCCCACAGCAAAATCTGGGGCTGGGATGCGGCGCTGGATTATCAACACCGCCGCTTTGACTGGAACTTGGCCTATAACCGCACCCGCGGCATCAATCTTGCTACCCGCCAATTTATTCACAGCATCAACCCCGACACGGTGACCAGCAAACTGAATATTCCTATTGCTAACAGTGGCTTAAGCACCGGCTGGATAGTGACAATGGCAGGAAATACTAAATTTATGAACAACAATGATGCCAAATTATCATCAGGCAAACCCTATCACCCACAAGCCGGTTATGCCGTGCATGACTTTTATCTCAGCTACCACGGGCAAAATACATTCAAAGGGATCACCGCAACCGCGGTGCTGGCCAATGCTTTTGATAAAGAATATTACTCACCGCAGAACATCCCTCAGGATGGACGCAATGCCAAGGTGCTTGTCAGCTATCAATGGTGATTTTTCAGCCACTAAACGCGGGTAACTGACTAATAAATCGCGCAATGGAACCCTGTCGCAGCCATAGCCGCTGCGCCACTCAATGATAAAGGAATACATAAATGGAAATGACACTGTCTCAACGCTACCTCAACGCTAAGCAAACTCACCCCGAATTTTCCCCCCGAGACCTCGCGCGCCGGCTAAATATCAGTGAAGCGGAACTGGCCCACGCCCGCGTGGGTGACGATGCTGAACGGCTAGATATCAGCGCCACTACCTTGCTTACCGCGTTAGAGCATGTCGGCCTCACCCGCGCGATGACGGCTAATCAACATGCCGTGCATGAGGTGATGGGCGAGTATCGTAACTTACGCCTGCATGGCCATCTCGGGTTAATTCTTAACCCGCGCGCCCTGGATTTGAGATTATTCTTGCGCCACTGGAGCGCGGTTTTCAGTCTGCGCGAAATCACCCCGCAAGGTGAAAGGCTCAGCATCCAGTGCTTTGATTTGCAAGGTAATGCGACGCATCGAATTGATTGCACCCCGCAAACTCATCAGGATGCCTGGCAGGCGTTGGTCGCCAAATATCGCACTGCCCATAATCCCTTGCTGGTATTAGAACCCGCCGAGCAAACCGCCAGCGCGGTGCCTGCCATTGACAATGCCATGATTGATGCTGACTGGCGAAAAATGACTGATATTCATCAATTTTTCATGCTGCTCAAGCGCCACAATATCAGCCGTAAACACGCTTTCCGGGCAGTCGGCGACGACTTAGCGTATCGGGTCGATAATCAGGCATTTTTGCAAATAATGAATGCCGCGCAGGCTTGCCAGAATGAAATCATGCTGTTCGTGGGTAACAGCGGCTGCATGCAAATATTCACTGGCGTGATTAATGACTTCGGTATTAATGATGATAATCAGCAAGTGACAGTGAAAGGCCCGCAGTTTAATTTATCTTTAGACCACCACGCCATCAGTGAAAGTTGGGTGACACGCAAGCCGACAAAAGACGGTTTTATCTCCAGCTTGGAATTGCTCGACAAACAAGGTCAGCATATTGTGCAAATCTTTGGTCAGCGCGATGAAGGCCAATCTGAGCAAAGTCAATGGCATCAACAACTTGCGGCCTTACCGGCCATCGGTTCTGGAGATGAGTAAATGGGTCGCGATACTTGCATTTGTTATTTCAATGAATTGCATTGCCGCGCCGCGGATAGTGACCATTGGCGGTGATGTTGCTGAAATCGTCTATGCGCTGGGGGCGGGCGAGCTTATTGTCGGGCGGGATAGTACCAGCCTAAACCCTGCGGCGCTGAGAGCGCTGCCCGATGTCGGCTATATGCGGCTGCTCAATACCGAGGGCATTCTTGCGCTACAGCCCACGCTGGTGTTGAGCAGTGCGCGCGCGGCACCATCCAGAGCATTAAGACAAGTTCAGGATTATGGGGTCAAACTTATCTATGTTCCGGCGGATAAATCACCGGAAAAAGTGGTTGATAAAATACAAAAGATTGCCGCCGCCGTGCATCAAGAGCAGCAAGGCCAGCAGCTGATAGCCGATTACCAGCAGCAGTTGGCGAGTGTGGTTTCAACACCGCTGCCAGTCAAAGCCTTGTTTGTCATGGTTCATGCCGGAATTCCCCCGTTGGCGGCCGGTTTGGATACCGCGGCTGACAGTATGTTCAAGGCGGCAGGGCTTAACAATGCCATTGATGGCTTTAGCGGATATCGGCCGTTATCGTCAGAAGGAGTCATTGCCAGCGCCCCTGATTTACTGATTGTGACCCGCCATGGCGTCGCTGCACTTAAGGGCAGTGAGAATGTCTGGCGCTTACCCGGCCTGGCATTAACCCCTGCAGGTCGACAACAGCGGCTGTTGGTGCTGGATGATATGGCGTTACTGGGGTTCGGCTTACACACTCCGGCGACCCTCAAACAACTGCGGGCGGCGGCAGAATCAAATTGATTGCGTGAATAAATAACGGGAAATACGGTGGCGGAGATATTAAATCCGCCACCCATACTGACTAACTGGAACAGGAAATTTCCAGATGTTTCCCCCAATCTGGGGGCAATGCCGCTAAATCATTGAACTCCGGTTGATCAGCAAAAGGTTGCTGCAAAGCCTGATGCAGACGTTGCAATGGCTGAATATCATCCTGTTGTGCGCTATCGATAGCCAACTGCGCCAAATAATTACGCAATATATACTTAGGATTCACCGCTTTCATGGATTGCTGGCGCGCTGCATCATCAATGGATTCTTGCTGCAAACGGGCCCGATAGCGGTGGTACCAACCGTCAAAAGCCGCCCGGTCAATAAAATCATCCCGCAATGGCGAATGCGCGGAGTGGATTTCAACCTCACTGAGCAGGCGGAAAGTGCGGGTATAATCCCGCCCTTCTTTTATCATCAAACTCAATAAGCCCGTCAGTAAGTCATTATCCTGGCTATCATGCTCAAAAAAACCTAGCTTAGCGCGCATTTGCTGGCCATAAGCTGCCATTAATTCTGGCTCATAAGCCGCTAATGCCTGCTGTAACTGCGCCGCAGTCAGTAAATCCGACAGCGCCTGCCCCAGCCGATGCAGGTTCCACAGTGCCACTGCGGGCTGATTATCAAAAGCATAGCGCCCTTGATGATCAGAATGGTTACAGATGTAGCCGGGCACATAATCATCAAGAAAACCGAATGGGCCATAATCCATGGTAATGCCCAGTATCGACATATTGTCGGTGTTCATTACTCCATGAGCAAAACCCACGGTTTGCCAGTGGGCCATTAACCGCGCGGTGCGCTTGACCACCTCAGTAAACCACAGCCAATAGCACTCTTCTTGCCCGCTCAAGTGCGGCCAGTGCCGGGCAATCACATAATCGGCCAGTTGTTTGACTTGCGCGGGTTGTTGTCGGTAGTAAAAATGCTCGAAATGGCCAAAACGCACATGACTTTCCGCCACCCGCAGCAACATCGCCCCCCGCTCTGCTTGCTCGCGATAAACCGGATGGTCGCTGGTCACAATGGTCAATGCCCGGCTGGTGGGAATACCTAAGTGGTGTAAAGCTTCCGAGGCTAAGAACTCGCGCACCACTGAGCGCAGCACCGCCCGGCCATCCCCCATGCGAGAATAGGGGGTTAGGCCAGCCCCTTTCAAATGCCAGTCCATATGACGCCCATCACCGAGTTGCTGTTCACCGAGCAAAATGCCGCGCCCATCACCTAACTGCCCCGCCCACTGACCAAACTGATGACCACTGTAGACCTGCGCTAAGGGCGCCATGCCGGCTAACAATGCCTCGCCTGCCCATACTGCTGTTTTGGGCGCGCGGAACCAACTTTCATCAAGCCCAAGCTCGCAGGCCAGCGGCTCACTGTGATAGAGCAGCCGCGCGCCTTTTAACGGGGTTGGCGGTAAATGAGTATAAAAACCGCTCAGTTGTTGCCCATAACTGTGAGCAAACTGAGGCGTATTATCCGCCCCGCAGTCTTGGTCGAGTCCAGCGCTCTTTACAGGGGACATTAGCGTAATACCTCCGCCAACCAGTGGCGTACTTGCAGCAGTTCAGCTTGCGATTCGGGAAAATCATCACTTAATTGCCAGCACACCGCATTAATGCGGTCGGGGTGATAAACCACGCCCTGTAGCCGTTCCGCCAGTGCCTCCAGCGGAGCCGGATTTAAGCTGTCGGTGAATATTTGGCAGCGATCAATTGCACCGTGCAATACATCAAAATGCAGTTCAATGCCGCCCCAGGTAAAACGGGTATCGACGAGATGACTAAATGCCGGGGCCTGGCCAAAGTTCCATTCCCAGCTACTCTGCCGGGCAAATTGTTCGGTGAAACCGGGTAGGTCGGGTAATGCTTGCGGAGAGATTATTTCTGCCGAGACTTTTTCAGCATAATAATCAAAGAAAGCATGCTCAATGGCGGCGCAAATTTTTTCGTGGTCGATTCCCGGTAACAATTCCACCAAGTTAGTCACGCGCGACCGTACGGAGGTAATGCCTTTAGCCTGTAATTTTTTTGGGTCTGGATTGAGATAATCAGCCAGGCGATTGAGGTCAGCATTGAGTAATAATGTACCGTGATGAAAACCACGGTCTTTAGTTTCTTTGTAAGCCGAGCCAGAAACTTTTCGTTCACCATCCTCCCTCATCACCACTAAATCATTACGCCCCGATGCGGTGGCCTGGATACCAAGGGAGGCTAATGCGTTCAGAATAATTTGCGTCGATATTGTTTTATCATATTCCGGCTTACCCGCCATAAAGGTAAAGCAAGTATTGCCCAAATCGTGGAATACTGCCCCGCCGCCGCTGCTACGCCGCGCCAGCTTCACACCATCTTGCTCCATGCGCCGGGTATTACACTCTTTCCATGGGTTCTGCGCGCGGCCAATAACCACGGTGTTAGCATTGCGCCATAAAAACAAAACCCGTTGATCCGGCGACATTTGGCGGAAAATACACTCCTCTACCGCCAGATTGAACCAAGGATCATAAGAATCAGAAATGAGTAACCGAAGGGATGACATAAACGCGGCTCCGAAGCAAAATAAGCAGCCACTAAGATAACATAACCGGCAGAGATATCTTTCGGTTCAGCCTATTGATGCAATTCTCTGTTTACATGCGGCGCGCTTGCCAATACACCCGTTTCCAGTAAACATTCTCCAGCGAAGAGCGAATTACCCCTTTGCTGGTTGAGGCATGGATAAATTCATCATTGGTATCATAAATACCAACGTGCAACCCATTCTGACCACTGCCGGTTTTAAAGAAAACTAAATCACCCGGCATCAGTTCATCGCGGGAGACTTTGGTGCCTAAGGTGGTTTGCGCGATAGTGGTACGCGGTAATTGCATGTCAAACCGATCACGGAATGTGCGGTAAACAAAACCGGAACAATCAACGCCGCGTTGGTCTAACCCACCATTACGATAAGGTGTGCCCTCCCATTGGCGCAGTTGCTCATTCAGCTTGGCAACCACCACAATTGAATCAGACAAGTGACCACTTGGTGTCGGGGCATGGCTGCTACAACCGGCCAGGATCATACTGATAAGAAAGATCCACAAACGTATCTGCATCGATAATTCACCAAAGGTAAGACTTAGCCTATTCACCAGATAATTAATTATTCACTAATAAACGGCTTCTATAGGGGTAATTTAGCTATCGAGTTTGGAAAAAACAAGTTATATGAATGAGATAATATACCGAATAGATTTCAAGAGGCAGCAAGGCGGCAGACAAAATAACCCCGATAAACTGACAACTGCCCGTCACTCGAGCGATTAAGTGCGGCCAATACCCTGCCATTTACAAGATAATGGGGGAAATTTACCCCTTTTTTACCGGCTTAGTATTAATCAGCCATATTCCCATCAAGATAAAACCTGCGCCTAATGTTTTCAGTAAGGTGGCGGACTCACTGAACCAAGGCAGTGATACCGCGGCTAAATAAACCAAGGCATAACTCAGACTCAATAGTGGATATGCGCGATTAAGTGGCAAATATCTTAATGCAAAAAACCAACACAGCATTGATAAAGTATATCCCGCCAACCCACCAATAACCGCCATTAATTGTGGCAGATGGTTGACTAAGAATGACCCATTAATATCAGCCAAAGACATTAATGGTGTATTCATCATGCCCCATTTAAGGATTAATTGGGCAACCGTCACCAGCACCACACTTCCTATCCCCCAGCAATATCCTTTCATCAATGCCAACTAATCAACAAAATGCCAAACATAATGGAAGCGATGCCTAACCAATGGCGGGAAGTTGCCCTCTCGCCATAGAACAGTTGAGCCGCCAACGTAACCAGCACGAAATTAAAACTGAGGATCGGATAAGCGACACTCAGGGGCAAATGTTGCAGTAAACGCAACCACAGCAACATTCCCAGCCCGAGTAACACCACCGCACTGGCAAGCCAGCACAATGTGGGCGTCAGCCGCTCTTCTGCTGACCGCCCCCAAGATTGCACCGCTTGCTTTTGACACAATTGCCCAGCACAGGTCAATAAACTGACTATTATCAATAGCAGATAACTTATCATGGTGCTTTCTTGTACCACAAAAGTGCTAGTCGATTCATAAGGTTAACCTTATCGGCCGCCGGCAGATTAGCGGGGATTTCCTCATTACGTGACAGTTGAATCACCAATGAGACATCCCCTTGCTGCCGGGCCTGCGCCAACCAGTCGTTGAAATCTTGTGCGCTGATATAGCTATCTTGACTGTCAGCATAGTTCAGCCCATAAGTCAGCTCGCCCTTCTCGCTAAACATCATGATATCACTGCGTTTCAGTTGCCACGCCAATCCCGCCGCGACTCCCACACTGTCGGTCACCACATAACGGCTGCTATTGAGCTCAGCAAAATTATCCTGGATGAAGTTTTGCGGCTGTTTGGAGTCAATAACCTGCTGCGGGATAAGATAGCCCACCAGCAAGATAAACAGTAATGGGCAAGCTGCCGCCCAGCGCCAATGCCGGGCATTATGCCGTAAAGTGACCAAACCAATGCCGCCCCACACAGCAAAAGCCAAGGTCGCCAGCATGACTTTCTGATGTTCATGAGGCTCATAAGCCACCAGATGCGCCACCCAGCCCATCCCAATAACCAGAATAGCCAGTGCGCAGACCAGCCCAAAAATCAGATTTATCGCGCCATTAATCCTCAGCGCGCGCATGCGCAACTTATCAGCACAATCAGTAGCATAGGCAGCCATCAGCAAAGATAATGGTGCCATACAGGGCAAAATATAGGTGGGAAGTTTGCCTTTAGCCACACTGAAAAATAGCAGTGGCATTAACACCCAACTAAGCAAAAAGAATAACTCAGGCCGGGTCACCCGCTCGCGCCATCCTTTGAGCAACGCGCCGGGTAATAGCCCAAGCCAGGGCAAAACACCCAAGGCCAAAATAGGCAGGTAATACCAAATCGGAGCTTTATGCTGAGCATCCTTTTCTGCAAATCGCTGAATATGTTCAACCCAGAAAAAATAACGCCAAAAATCAGGTTCGCGTTGAGCAATCGCTAATGCCCACGGCAAACTCAATATCACCGCCCCCACAATGGCTATCGGGCCAAAAACCAGCAGCTCTTTGACCCTTTTTTGCTGTATGACAATCGGCAACACTGAGATAACCGGCACCGCTAATGCCAGAAAACCCTTGGTCATAAAGCCCATACCGCAAGCTAAACCGAGTAGAAGATAGGCCGTGACTTTTTGTTGGGTCGTTTCCGCTCGCAAAGTGAGATAAAAACAGACCATTGATACCGTGAGCCACAATGAAATCATCGGATCTAGGACGGCATAAGAGCCAATACTAAATACCAGCAACATCGAGAGGTAAATTAAGGTGGCTAAAAATGAGGTGGAACGATTACGCCACAATAAATTCGCTAACCAATAAACCAAGGCCGCACTCAGGGCCGTGCTTAATATTGAACCAAATCGAACCGCGAAATTAGTATCACCAAAAATCCACTGGCTAATATTATTAAACCAATATCCCGCGATAGGTTTTTCAAAATAGCGGATACCCAATAAATGGGGCACAATCCAATCACCACGTTGCAGCATTTCCCGACTAATTTCCGCATAACGCGTTTCATCAGGCTGCCATAATAGGCGGCTGTTAATCGGTAATAGATAAACCAGAGCAAAAAACAGTGCCAGTAGCGCGGCACCACTTCCTTTTAGCAACTTCATTGCGCATCCTTTATCTCTGACTGACACCCTAACCATCCCTCTCGGCCAGGAAAGGCCGCACGCACCACTTTCCCCAGCGGGAGTGAATCCAGATTTTCGGGTAATAACGCCCCCAGAGCACAAAATTGGATGCCACGCTCTCTCGCCATCATTAATAATTGCTCGAACATGGGTGCCTGTGACATCCCCTCGACCTCAGCATGAATGGTGTAAACCGGCACACCGTGGTCGTGCAACATGGCATTCATGATAAAATCATTAAAATCCTCAGCACCAACCTCACTGCCCACCACTTCATCATAAGTCGGTAAAGTGACGGGGATTTGTACTGCCCCCAAGCGGCCATCGGGCAGTAATGGGCGGAAAGGATGAGTGCCGCGACAGTCACTGTTATAGCTAAATGGGAACAATTGCTTGATGGCCAGAACACGTTCATCAGCGCGCCAACCCGCCGCTGCCGAACAAGTCACTGGCTGCTGAATGCTTTTTTGTAATGCATCAACGCCCAATTGCACCTGCTCAGTTAATTGCTGTTCCGACCAAGTCGCCACTTTGGCTTGCCACCCTTGGTGATCCCAAGCGTGCAAACCAACCTCATGCCCCGCCTGTAAAGTCTCTTTCATCAGCGGGCCAAAATCCTTGGCGATTTGCTTGCCCGGCCAGGCGGTGCCAGCCAGCAAAATATCCCAGCCATACAGCGAGGCGGCATTAGAACGCAGCATTTTCCACAAGAAACGGGGACGGAAAAGGCGCCATAAATGGCGCCCCATGTTGTCCGGCCCGACACTGAAAAAAAAGCTGGCACTAATATCATACTTTTCCAGCACAGCAAGCAATGATGGCACCCCCTCCTTCGTTCCACGGTAGGTATCTACATCAATCCTCAGGCCAACTTGCTTCATACGTGATGCTCATCCTTCGCGGTTTCATGCGACTCTAATACCACGCCACGCAGGAAGAAATCCAATGTTTCGGTGATGGTTTGTTGCAAGGCAACTTCTGGCTGCCAATCAAGAATGCGACGCGCATTCTTGATACTTGGGGTGCGATATTCCACATCTTGATAGCCTTTGCCATAATAGGCGCTGCTTTCAATATCTTTAAAGCCAGCAAACGGCGGGAATTTATCGCGCAATTCATGCTGCTCGAAACTGCTTAATAGCATCTCCGCTAACTCACGAATACTGGCCTCATTGGTTGGATTACCAATATTGATTATCTGACCATCACAGGCACCATCACGGTTCTCAATAATACGGAATAACGCCTCAATACCATCATGAATATCAGTAAAGCAGCGTTTTTGCGCGCCGCCATCAACTAATTTAATTGGCGAACCTTCAACCAAGTTTAAAATAAGCTGTGTAATAGCACGGGAGCTACCAATACGGGCAGCATCAAGGCTATCCAACCGCGGCCCCATCCAGTTAAATGGACGGAACAGCGTAAATTTCAGGTTTTCTTTTGCGCCGTAAGCCCAGATAACCCGATCCAACAGTTGTTTAGAAACTGAATAAATCCAACGCTGTTTATTGATTGGCCCCACAATCAGGCGCGAAGTGTCTTCATCGAATTCCTTATCATCGCACATGCCATACACTTCAGAGGTCGATGGGAAAACAATGCGCTTATTGTATTTCACGCAATCACGGACAATCTTTAGATTTTCTTCAAAATCCAATTCGAAAACGCGCAGCGGATTACGGGTATATTCAATTGGCGTCGCAATCGCGACCAAGGGTAAAATAACGTCACATTTTTTAATGTGATATTCAATCCATTCAGAATGAATACTGATATCGCCCTCGACAAAATGGAAATAAGGATTATCCAGGAAACGGCTGATGGCATCAGAACCAATGTCCAAACCATAAACTTCGTAGCGGTCATCACGTAACAACCGCTCAGTTAAATGGTTACCAATGAACCCATTAACGCCCAGAATCAATACCCGCGTCCGTCTTTTCAGGATATTGCGGGGCTTGTTGCCCAGACGGATGTCAGTGACAATGCCCATCTCTTGCGCCAAACGGCTCCCCTGAACATATAGCCCCTCCTCACCCTGACCTGCCACAATCTCCAATGCACCTGCGCCACAAGCTACCACCAGTGGTGATGTTGACAGCACGGTGCCAGGTTGCTTGCTATGCATCATGTCGAGTGGGCGTGAGCGCCAGATGGTCAACTTGCGCTGCCCAAGATAGCTGAATGCACCAGGGTAAGGTTCTGTCACTGCCCGCACTAAGTTATTAATCGCTGATGCGGATTTTTGCCAATGAATTTCACCATCGGCTGGCGTACGGCGGCCAAAATAACTCGCATCGGCTTCTTGTTGCGGCACTAAATGCAATGGCTCGCTCTTCATTTTAGGCAATAAGTCACGCAGCAACTCTTGGGCGGCATCGCGCATTTTTGCATGTAATGTTAAGGCCGTGTCTTCATCACTGATAGTCACTTTATGTTGCCCGGCAATCGGGCCGGCATCGGCTTGTTTCACCATTTGGTGTAGCGTCACACCGGTCTCTTTCTCGCCATTGACTAACGCCCAATTAATCGGCGCGCGCCCACGGTATTTCGGCAATAAAGAGCCGTGCAGATTGAATCCTCCGCGTGGGGCTGAAGATAAAATCTCATCGCAAAGCATATTGCGGTAGTAGAAAGAGAAAATGATATCGGGTTGTAATTGCTGAATGCGCTCAATCCACAATGGGTGGTTAACATCTTCCGGTGCAAATACAGGTAATTCTAAATCCGCAGCAACTCGGGCTACAGATGAGAAGAAACGATTCTCAGTGGGAGAGTCAGTATGGGTAAATACCGCCTGAATATCGTAACCGGCATCAACAAGGGCTTTCAGGCCAACACAGCCAATATCATGATAGGCAAATACAATCGCTTTCATTTTTCTACTTCCTGATTATTTTCGCTCGGCTCAGCACCGACCACTTTCTGTATGAAATAACGTGGGCGCGCGCGCACATCGTTATAAATACGACCGATATATTCACCAAGTAAGCCCATACCAACAAATTGGGCACCAATGAACATAAACAACACGGCAAATAGCGTAAAGACGCCGCCACCGGCCCATTCAGGGCCAAATACCAAACGTAAAACCACTAACAGCACGGCGAGGGTGAAGCCAGAAAGCGCAATGACACTGCCAACCAGACTTAATAAACGTAATGGCGTTGTCGTCAGGCAAGTAATTAAGTCATACATCAGATTGATGAGCTTCATCAGGCTGTATTTTGAATCACCAAACTCACGCTCTGCGTGATGGACAGTAATTTCCGTGGTACGACGGGCAAAGGTGTTTGCCAGGATAGGAATAAAGGTACTGCGCTCGTGACAGTGTAACATCGCCTCCACAATATGACGGCGATAGGCACGTAACATACAGCCGTAATCACCCATTGATTTCCCGGTTGCACGTTGAATCATCATATTGATCATGCGCGAGGCGGTTTTGCGGAATACAGAATCTTGGCGGTTCGCCCGAACCGTACCCACGACGTCATAGCCCTCTAGCGCCACACTGACCAACCGAGGTATTTCCTCCGGTGGGTTTTGCAAATCGGCATCAAGCGTAATGACTAAATCACCACTGACCTGATTGAATCCCGCCATAATGGCGGAATGCTGCCCATAATTACGATTCAGCAAAACAGCAATAATATGACTTTCCGGCGCATTAGCCGCCGCAGTCAGCATCTCAGCAGAATTATCACTGCTGCCATCGTCAACCAGAATAATCTCATAGGATTGAGACAGTAATTTACAGGCGGCCGAGGTGCGCTCTATTAATGCTGGCAAACTTTCCTGCTCGTTATAAACCGGAATAACGATTGATACTTTTTTGATTTCTTCACTTTCAGACACGGTGCGGCCCTATAATAGTTGCCAATGCATCAACAACCCGATCAACATCGCTATCGAGCATGTCGGGAAAAAGGGGCAATGTGCATAATCTGGCGGAATTCCACTCAGTATTTGGCAAATGTAATGATGGATAGCGTTCGCGGTAATATTTCTGGGTATGCGCCGCGCGAAAATGCAGGCCCGTCCCTATTCCCGCTTCTTTTAAACGTGCCATTAATAAATCCCGCTCAATACCACAGCGCTCTTTATCAACACGCACCATAAAAAGATGCCAAGCATGTAAATGGGGGTAATCTGGTACAGAGAGGGGTTGTAACGGCGAGTCAGCTAATGCTTGCTGATAGCGGGCAACTAATGCTCGGCGGCGGGCATTAATATCAGTTAACCGCTGAAGTTGAACTACAGCAATAGCAGCATGAATATCGGATAAATTGTATTTATATCCCGGTTCAACCACCTCTGCTTGCGGGCTACGCCCTTGAATCTGGCGATCGAAAGCATCAACCCCCAAACCATGAAACTTGAGCCGGCGCACTCTCGCGGCCAGTTCATCATCATCGGTGGCAATTAAACCGCCTTCCGCACAGGTGATATTTTTAATGGCGTGGAAAGAGAAAATAGCCGTACCTTGCTCACCCACCCATTGATCACCATAACGCGTGCCGACTGCATGGGCCGCATCTTCAATTAATGGAATACCGTGGCGCTGGGCAATGGCACGCAAGGCATCAAGCTCGCAAGGTGCGCCAGCATAATGGACTGGAATAATAGCTTTGGTTTGCGGCGTAATGGCAGCTTCAATAGCCGCAGCATTCACCATCAAGGTATCGTGGTCAACATCAATCATGACTGGCTCTGCGCCCAGTAACACAATCATATTAATGGTTGAAACCCAGGTCTGGGATGGCGTAATAACCTCATCCCCTGGGCCAATCCCTAGTGCCATGAGCGTGATATGCATACCCGCGGTAGCAGAACAGACCGCAATGGCATGTTTGCAGCCAAATGCTGTACAAAAATCAGTTTCCAGCTGTTGATTCTGAGGGCCTGTAGTGATCCAGCCGGAGCCGAGCACGTTGACTACCGCATTAATTTCGTCCGTACCAATTGCTGGACGAGAAAAAGGCAAAAAATTCTGCATTGAGAAATCCCTAGGGTACTTGGTACTTTGGGAAACTATATTCCCCTATAAGTTAACGAAAACTAAACGCTATTCAGATAGCCGGATACTTGGCCGAATATGAAGTCTAGTTCATTAACCTTAAATAAACCTTAAGATAGGATTTTTTTTGCGGTCTTATTCGATGGGATTGTTTCAGATTGACATTATGTTTTTTTCAACATAATCAATTGCATAAAAAACAGCCTAGCACGATTCAGTGTCAGCGTTAATTGTCTTTATCCGCGCTAAAATAGCGAAATAAAAAACCACAAATACACTTTTGTTATAGGGGAATAATAAATTAGGAATAATGGCCAAATATAGCGGTTAATAGCCGGTGGTAATAATCCAATTTTGTTGATTAAAACTGTGTATTTGAAAGTCAACCTCAAATACTTCTGAGAGAATATCAGTTTGCATCACCTGCTGAGTGACACCTTGAGCTAGGACATTGCCACGAGCCATCAACCACACCTGATCGGCCTGTTGTAAGGTATGATTAAGGTCATGGGCGCTGATAATGACGCTACGGCCCGCCAAACAAAACTCGCGCAACAAACTGTCCAACGCCACTTTTTGCGCGACATCCAGGCCAGTATAGGGCTCATCAAGCAACAACAATTGACTATCAGGGTTAACCGCGGGCCACACTTGCAACAACACCGCCGCCAGACGAACGCGTTGCCACTCTCCGCCTGAAAGCTGCGCTAACATGCGGGGCAATTTGTCGGTTAATCGCAATCTTTCACAAAGATAGCCAATCGTCGTCGCGATGGCGTCCGTAGATGCCGCAGCGGGTTGATAAAGAGAAAGATATTGGAAGACCGGCATCATGGTCAAAGTCGCTTGCTGTTGACATAAATAAGCTCGCCGGCGAGCCAAATCATGCCCTGAATAGCAGGATAACGGCTGGTCCTCGAGTATGATGGCCCCGTGCGCGGGTAATAACCCGGCCAATGCAGCCAGCAAAGTGCTCTTACCTGCCCCATTCGGCCCTATCACATGAATTTGCAACCCAGCAGCAACTTGCGCCGAAAAAGGAGCAAGACGGCTATCTACACTGACTTGACTGAGTTGCAATAACATCAAAATAAATCTTTCATCCGTCAATTAATGGGCGGCCAATGCGTGAGTAATCGCATTGAGCAAGATAGGGTCTTCTGGCGTCATATCCGGAGCAAAGCGCGCCAGCACCGCACCATCTCGACCAATCAAGAATTTTTCAAAATTCCACAGAATGTCACTGGCCTGCTTTGGCTCGCGGCCTTTGCTGGCCAAACGTTGGTAAAATTCGCTCCCCTCGGGTTTTATCGCCACCGGTTTCGCCGCGATCAGCTGCTGGTATAAAGGATGCCGCTGTGGGCCATTGACTTCAATTTTGCTGAACATCGGGAAATCAATACCGAAAGTCCCGCGGCAGAATGCTTGGATTTCTTCATCGCTACCCGGCTCTTGCCCGGCAAACTCATTGCTTGGAAAACCCAGCACCTCAAAGCCCTGCGGCTGATAAGTTTTATAGAGCTTTTCTAACCCCTCATACTGCTTGGTTAAACCGCACTGAGAAGCCACATTAACCACGAGCAAAACTGAGCCTTTATACTTTTCCAGTTTAACTGATTGGCTTTCAATCGTTTTAACTGAGATGGAATAAATTGAATCACTCATCAGGGAAATCCTTATTTCAGCAATGATAAACAGGTGAAGCGCCAAGAACATTCGCCCGTGTAAGGCAAATCACTTTACACTTTTAACACGTGTCAGCAACCAGATAAATAATGGTGCCCCCAAGGTTGCCGTCACCACCCCAATTGGCAACTCTGCCGAGAATAAGGCGATACGCGCGACAACATCAGCGAATAACAATATTCCTCCCCCCGCCAGTGCGCACCCGGCCAATAATCGGCGCTGATCAGTTAACCCCGTCAAACGTAAAATATGCGGAACCACCAAGCCAATAAAACTGATAACCCCAGCCAGTGCGACACTCATCCCCACTAATAGTCCAATGGCGAGCACCAATAAGTTCCGCCATAAATGGAGAGACACCCCTAATTGCTGGGCTTGCTGTTCGCCCAGTGACATAAAATTAAGAACATGCCCTTGGCAGCAAAGCCACAAAACAATGGGGGCCAAAGCCAGCACCAACCCTTGCTGCCGCCAGTCGATCCCGCTGAATCCCCCCATCATCCAATACATTAGTTGGCGTAAATCCAGACTGGTGCTGAAATAGACGGCCCAAGTCATCACGGCACTGCAAACTATTCCTAAAGCGACGCCGACCAACAACAAACGGGCATTGGTTAATAAGCGACGGCGGGCAAAACCCAACAATAACACCGTCATCAATAAGGCTCCCGCAATTGCACAAGCACTTAACAACCAGATTGGCAGTAACCCATGCCCGAGTAAGACAGCCATCACCAATGCCACACCGGCACCATTGGCGACACCTAATAAGCCGGGCTCGGCTAATGGATTTTCAAACAAAGCTTGCATCACGGCCCCTGACACCGCAAGACTGGCCCCGACCATCATCACCGCCAATGTTCGCGGCAAACGCAACTGCCAAACAAACAATTGCCCGGCCTCGCCGAACCATTGGGTCGGCCAAATCCACATATCACCGGCACATAAACTCATGAGCAGCGCAAAAAATAAGATGATGACTAACCCTTTAAGATATCGCTGGTCACGTTGCTGTTGCCGCTGTTGAAGTGTGGTAAATAACTGACTGGTCTGCATGACATCCTCGGTTATTGCCTCAGGACATCCCTGAAGAGCGCGGATAAGTATCAACATTTGATATTCATTACTAGGCACTGATAGTAGGGGGTTAAGGGGATGAGGGGAAGTTTTCCATGCAGAAGATGACTTTTATTGCGCGAAAACGCCAGCGTTACCCAGTGACTCCAGTAGCAACGCCAGCGCGGTCTTTTATTTATTATCGCCGATGACCATTATTTTGCTGCGGGTAGAGCTGCTGCTGACCTCGACCAGCACTATTATTCTGGCCACCTGGGTTATTTGCCCCCTCCGGCTTGCCACTGTTGCCAAGCCCATTATTGCCTGCTGGGTTATGCCCATTATTTTCATTATATTGTGGCTGATTGTCATGGGGGCCCCTATTATTATGCTGTTGACCCCCCCCCTCCTGCTCACGGAAAGGATTTTGCCCATCGTGCGTAGAGGGGCGTTGCCAACGCCCGCCATCCCAATAATAACCGCGTTCATTGCGATCGCCGATATGGCCACCACGGTGCTCATGCCACCATTGTGGTGGACGCCAATCATAACCATCCCAGTAATAACCACGATTATCTTGGTCGCCTAAATGCAAACTGACTCCGGGTATATTGATGTCCAGTGATACATCAGCCTGTGCAATCAACGGCATTAATGACAGGACGCTCAGTAACAGCAGATATTTTTTCATGTCAATCCGAATATATTATTTAACAGTTGATAAATTTATATCAGCGCGAATAAAGCCTATCTATCAGATAATTTCCCATTTTCGATTTTATTGCACAGAACTTACAGAATTCATACAATCATTTCATATTGCATATTTCTATTTTCTATTTTCTACCGCTGCTAACACGTCTTAACATATAACTGACAGTGGCTGATTTTATATTGCATTAAAATCACCTCACTTATTTCAACCCTATTATTAGACTGTGAGATAAATATAATACAGCGCATAACATTAATGCTGAGTGTATTGTTATTGAGCTCTATGCTCTCGGCTTGCTGCATCACTCCTGCGCATAGCGGCGGCCCGCACATTCATTACGATAATCACTAATTATTACCAGCTCGATTAGCCTGCCGCGTGTGGGCTTTTTTGGTGGCTCAGAGTGCCTTCTAATGGATTGCTAAC
Organism: Yersinia hibernica; assembly: GCF_004124235.1. Taxonomy (NCBI): domain Bacteria; kingdom Pseudomonadati; phylum Pseudomonadota; class Gammaproteobacteria; order Enterobacterales; family Yersiniaceae; genus Yersinia; species Yersinia hibernica. The sequence goes on along the minus strand of NZ_CP032487.1, from coordinate 1,650,259 downwards.
CTATTAATCATTACAATCAGTTAAGTGTTAAAACCACTGAGCTGAAGTTAGCATATTAAAAATGAAATGAAATCAGCACAACCTGTCAGGCCATGCTGTGCTTGGCTGAAGCCTCTCAGCAAATTCAGTGCGCTGATTATGATTGTCTTTGAAATTTAGAAGGATTACACATTATGTCGAACATGGTTTTTTGTCGTGGCTGCGGTAAAGAAATACATGAATCAGCCAGAGCTTGCCCAAGTTGCGGTGCCACTCAAAAAGTCACGGGTGAAAGAAATCGTATGGTTGCTGCTCTGCTGGCGTTTTTTCTTGGTGGATTCGGTGCGCACAAATTTTATCTCGGTAAGATTGGCCAGGGATTTTTATATCTCATTTTTTGCTGGACATTCATTCCATCGATTATCGCTTTCATTGAATTCATTATTTATCTTTGCAATTCAGATGAAGAGTTTGCCCGAAAATACGGTTAATAGAAGTTGGGTGATGAATTTTAGTCACCTATACAAACCCCGCAATGCGGGGTTTTTTCTTGCCTGACTCAATGCCCGCTCATTATTAGAACAGAGTAAAAAAGTAATAAGAGCTTAAGGTGTGGTCAGGATGTGGGCACTATTAAAATAAAATCACAGTATTTCAACAAGTTACAGACAAGAAAAAGGCCGCTTGCGCGGCCTTTTGTTGCGGGGAAAAACTCACTCTTTTGGAGTGGCAGTTTCTACCCGGCTTTTTAGCTTTTGCCCTGGACGGAAAGTCACCACACGGCGCGCCGTAATAGGAATGTCCTCACCCGTCTTCGGATTACGGCCCGGACGTTGGTTCTTGTCTCGCAGATCAAAATTGCCAAAGCCAGATAGTTTGACCTGTTCCCCATTCTCAAGAGCACGACGTACTTCTTCAAAGAATAACTCAACCAGATCTTTTGCATCACGTTTGCTAAGCCCTAGCTTTTCAAACAGATGTTCTGACATTTCAGCTTTAGTAAGCGCCATAGGTTCAATCCCTCAAGGATGCTTGGAATCGCTGTTTTAACGCCTCTACACATCTTGCGACGGTCGCGGCGATCTCCTCTTCTTCCAGTGTACGTGCGGTATCCTGCAACACCAGACTAATAGCCAGGCTCTTATAACCCTCTGCTACGCCCTTGCCACGATACACATCAAACAAGTTTACGCCAACTACCTGATTTGCGCCAACTTTCTTACACTCCGCCAAAATATCTTCTGCGGGAACGTTTTCAGCCACGACAACGGCGATATCACGACGGTTTGCCGGGAAGCGCGAAATCTCGCTGGCCTGAGGCACGGCGCGGTCTGCAAGCTTGTTCCACTGCACTTCAAACACCACAGTACGACCATTTAGATCAAGCTTACGTTCCAGTTCAGGATGAACTACACCAATGAAACCAATGTGTTCGCCTGATAAATAAATTGCAGCACTCTGCCCAGGATGCAATGCAGGATGAGCTTCTGCACGGAACTGAACATCAGATAATTTGCCGGTAAGTTCCAGAATTGCTTCCAGATCACCTTTCAAATCATAGAAGTCGATTGGCTGACGCGCCAGATCCCAATGTTCATCATAACGGTGGCCCGTGATAACAGCAGCTAGCATGACATCCTGGCGGACACCAAGATCTGCATGACTATCAGGCACAAAGCGCAGGCCACTTTCAAATAAACGCAAACGCGATTGCTGACGATTCTGGTTATAAACCACGGCGGACAGCAAACCCGTCAGCAATGACAAGCGCATTGCCGACATCTCAACAGAGATTGGGCTGGGTAAAATTAATGCCTCTTGTTGGGGATGCAGTAATGCTTGCACTTTAGGGTCAACAAAACTGTAAGTAATTGCTTCCTGATAGCCATGGTCAACCAACGCTGTTTTGACGCGCTTGAGAGACAAGTTTGCCTCGCGATGTTTCGTCATGATCAAATCAGCTTTAATAGGCACGTCTGGAATATTGTTATAGCCATAGATTCGTGCAACTTCTTCCACTAAATCTTCTTCGATTTCCATATCGAAACGCCAGCTTGGCGCTACGGCTTGCCAGTCAGCACCCTGCTCTGTCACCTGGCAACCAAGGCGGCGCAAAATGTCACCGACCTGCTCGCAAGCAATATGATGACCGAGCAAGCTGTCAAGTTTTGCACGGCGTAGTGTGATGGTGGCGCGCTTGGGCAATGCTTCGGGCGCGGTTACATCAATCACCGGGCCAGCTTCGCCACCACAGATATTAATCAACAGGCGCGTAGCACGTTCAATCGCTTTATATTGCAATGCAGGGTCAACCCCCCGCTCATAGCGATGAGAAGCATCGGTATGCAGGCCATGGCGACGCGCCCGCCCAGTAATTGACAGTGGGTTAAAGAATGCGGACTCCAACAACACATTGCGAGTTTCGTCATTAACACCGGAATGCTCGCCGCCGAAAATGCCCGCCATGGCCAAAGGTTGCTGCTGATCGGCAATAACCAAGGTGTCAGCATGCAATTTGGCTTTTGTCCCATCCAGTAAAGTTAACTCTTCACCTTCGGCGGCCAGACGAACCACAATCCCGCCATTAATACGGTCCAAATCAAACGCATGCATCGGTTGCCCCAACTCCAACAAAACGAAGTTAGTGATATCAACCACCGCATCAATTGAACGAATACCACAGCGGCGCAATTTTTCGCGCATCCACAATGGGGTCGCCGCCTTAACATTAATCCCTTTCACCACACGGCCCAAATAACGCGGGCAAGCTTGCGGAGCATCGACTCGGATTGGGAAACTGTCATTGATAGACGGCGCCACCGGGCTCATATCCGGTTCAGTTAATGGCAACTGATTCAGCACAGCCACATCGCGTGCTATACCGATAATACCCAGGCAATCTGCACGGTTCGGCGTAACACTGATTTCAATAGTTTTATCATCCAGACGGAGATATTCACGTAGGTCAACACCAATCGGTGCATCAGCCGGTAGCTCAATAATGCCGTCGTGATCTTCTGAAATAGCCAATTCTGAGAAAGAACACAGCATGCCCTCAGATGGCTCACCGCGCAATTTAGCCGCTTTAATTTTGAAATCGCCCGGTAAAACAGCACCCACAGTCGCCACCGCCACTTTTAGGCCCTGACGACAGTTAGGTGCGCCGCACACGATGTCCAACAAGCGGTCACCGCCCACATCAATTTTGGTGACTCGCAGTTTATCGGCATTGGGATGCTGGCCACACTCCACAACGTGGCCGATAACCACACCATTAAATTTGCCAGCGACGGCATCGACACCATCAACTTCTAAGCCGGCCATGGTAATTTGATGGGCTAAATCATCACTGCTAATGGCTGGGTTTACCCATTCGCGTAACCAAAGTTCACTGAATTTCATGAGATATTCCCGCCTTACTTAAACTGTTTGAGGAAACGCAGGTCATTTTCGAAGAAGGCCCGCAAATCAGTGACACCGTAACGCAGCATCGTTAAGCGCTCCATCCCCATACCAAATGCAAAACCTGAATAAACCTCAGGGTCAATACCTACGTTTCGCAATACATTGGGGTGCACCATGCCGCAACCCAGCACTTCCAGCCATTTACCATTTTTGCCCATCACATCAACTTCAGCTGATGGCTCGGTAAACGGGAAATAAGATGGGCGGAAACGAATCTGTAGATCTTCTTCGAAGAAATTACGCAGAAAATCATGCAACGTGCCTTTCAGATTGGTAAAGCTGATATCACGGTCAACAATCAGCCCTTCCATTTGATGGAACATCGGCGTGTGTGTTTGGTCATAATCATTACGATAAACACGGCCAGGCACGATAATTCGAATCGGGGGTTGCTGAGCCTGCATAGTGCGAATCTGCACGCCAGATGTCTGCGTACGCAGCAATCGAGTGGCATCAAACCAGAATGTATCATGGTCAGCACGAGCTGGGTGATGCGCGGGAATATTCAATGCATCGAAGTTATGGTAGTCATCTTCAATTTCAGGGCCAGACTCAACCGAAAAGCCCAATTCACCAAAGAAAGTCTCGATACGATCAATAGTGCGAGTGACCGGATGCAACCCACCATTTTCCATACGACGCCCCGGTAAAGAGACATCAATGGTTTCAGCTGCCAGTCGGGCATTCAGCACCGCTGATTCCAGCTTTTCCTTGCGAGCGTTAAGTGCTTCTTGTACTTCTTGTTTGGCCTGATTAATGACAGCGCCGGCAGCTGGACGTTCTTCAGCTGGTAGTTCGCGCAGTGATGTCATTTGAAGGGTCAAATGGCCTTTCTTGCCTAAATATTCGACGCGTACCAAATCCAACGCGGCAACATCTTGGGCATCTTCTACGGCTGCTTTCGCGTTAGCAACCAGCTCTGCGAGATGTGGCATTGTTTCTTCTTCCTCTGGCCGGGATGGCCCGCTTATATTCCCATCGCCCTTCAAAATACAGGGTATTGGCTGCCCTTGCTCCCCCTGGCGACTTAGTTGGCTAAGCGCCCCAGGACTCACTCGGTTGTCACTGACCTGCATCACAAAGTCACTTGGGTATAGTTATAAAAATTAGAGTGATATAAATTAATTAATGGTAAAACTTGTTCGAAAGCCCGAACACGACCTTAGAACACAAACAAAAAAGCCTCCACAATGGGAGGCTTAGGCGTTATTTTTCGTTTCTATTCTTACGCACAAGCCTCCTGGAATCAGGCGCTAAAGTAAAAAAAGAAGCGAAAAGTAACTGCATGCATCATAACGATGACCTTCTTACTAAGAAGCTAAAGGTTAAAAGAGGGAGACAAGCTCCCTCTTCAATTCTGACTTACGCCAGAGCTGCTTTCGCTTTTTCGACTAGTGCAGAGAATGCCACTTTATCGAATACCGCGATGTCAGCCAAAATCTTACGGTCAATTTCAATAGAAGCCTTTTTCAGACCATTAATGAATTTGCTGTAAGACATGTCATTCTGACGAGCAGCTGCGTTGATACGTGCAATCCACAGTTGGCGGAATTGACGCTTCCGTTGACGGCGGTCACGGTAGGCGTATTGGCCTGCCTTGATTACTGCCTGGAAAGCAACACGATAAACGCGCGAACGGGCACCGTAGTAACCTTTCGCCTGCTTTAAGATTTTTTTGTGACGTGCACGTGCTACCACACCACGTTTTACGCGAGCCATTTACTTCTCCTATCGTCTTAATTCAAACCAAAATTACTTATGCGTACGGCAGACATGCTACGACCAGACCCAGATCGTTCTTAGATACCAGGCCTTTTGGACGTAAATGACGTTTACGCTTAGTAGCTTTTTTGGTCAAAATATGACGCAGGTTAGCATGCTTACGCTTAAAACCACCATTAGCGGTCTTTTTGAAGCGCTTAGCGGCGCCGCGTACTGTCTTAATTTTTGGCATTGAATATATCCACTTCGCATTGTTAATTACAACGAGCTAGCTAGGCGAACAGACTTCTAACTGCGCAAGCGCAGAGAAGCCTGTTACTTGTATGCCTTACTGTCTCTTCTTAGGTGCGAGCACCATGATCATCTGACGGCCTTCGATACGAGTCGGGAAAGACTCCACAACGGCCAGATCAGAATCTTCAGTCAGATCTTTTTTGACACGGTTAAGGACTTCCATGCCGATCTGTTGGTGCGCCATTTCACGCCCACGGAATCGCAGCGTGATTTTGGCTTTATCGCCATCTTCCAGAAAGCGAATCAGGTTGCGTAGTTTGACCTGATAGTCGCCATCATCGGTACCAGGACGGAATTTAATTTCCTTGACCTGAATGACTTTTTGCTTCTTCTTCTGTTCTTTTGTCGACTTGCTCTTCTCATAGAGGAATTTGCCGTAATCCATAATACGGCAAACCGGCGGCTCGGCATTCGGACTGATTTCTACTAAATCAACACCAGCTTCCTCAGCTTTTTCAAGAGCTTCATTCAGACTGACAATGCCAATCTGCTCACCATCGACGCCTGTTAAGCGAACTTCTGTGGCGCGAATCTCTTTGTTGATGCGATTAGGACGCGCCGGTTGAACTCGTTTTCCGCCTTTAATACTTTATTCCTCCAGTTGATGAAGACTACGGCTGCGAATTTCAGTTAGCAGCTGGTCTACGACCACGTTGACATCCAAGCTTCCTAAGTCTTTCCCGCGGCGGGTACGAACGGCAATCTTGCCTGACTCGACCTCTTTATCACCACAGACCAACATATAAGGAACCCGACGCAACGTATGTTCACGAATTTTAAAGCCAATCTTCTCATTTCTCAAGTCCGCTTTTGCCCGAATCCCTGCATCTTGCAGTTTTTTGGTCACTTGTTGGACATAATCAGACTGGCTATCAGTGATATTCATCACCACGACTTGTACCGGAGCTAACCAAGTTGGGAAGAAGCCTGCATATTCTTCGGTAAGGATACCGATAAAGCGCTCCATTGACCCCAAAATAGCCCGGTGAATCATGACCGGCACCTGGCGATCGTTATTTTCGCCGATGTAAGACGCACTTAAGCGGCCCGGTAATGAGAAATCGAGCTGTACGGTACCACACTGCCACGCACGATCCAAACAATCATGCAAGGTAAATTCAATTTTCGGCCCATAGAAGGCACCTTCACCTGGCTGATAATCAAATGGAATACCATTTTCAGTCAGCGCAGCGGCCAAATCGTCTTCAGCGCGGGTCCATAAATCGTCACTACCAATGCGCTTTTCAGGCCGAGTGGATAGCTTGACCACAATTTTTTCGAAGCCAAAGGTGCTGTACATGTCGTACACCATCTTAATGCAGCTATTCACTTCATCGCGAACCTGCTCTTCAGTACAGAAGATGTGTGCATCGTCTTGAGTAAAGCCACGCACACGCATTAAGCCGTGCAGTGCACCCGATGGCTCATTACGATGGCAACTACCAAATTCGGCCATACGCAGTGGCAGGTCACGGTAAGACTTCAATCCTTGGTTGAATATCTGCACATGCCCAGGGCAGTTCATTGGCTTGATGCAGTATTCGCGGTTTTCTGACGAAGTGGTAAACATATGCTCAGCATAGTTTTCCCAGTGGCCTGTTTTCTCCCACAGAACACGGTCCATCATAAACGGCCCTTTAACTTCCTGATACTGATACTCTTTGAGCTTCATGCGCACAAAAGTTTCCAGCTCACGGAAGATAGTCCAGCCGTCATTGTGCCAGAACACCATACCCGGTGCTTCTTCTTGCATGTGGTAAAGGTCCAATTGCTTACCAATCTTGCGATGGTCGCGCTTGGCCGCTTCTTCCAGACGTTGCAGATAAGCATTCAGTTGCTTCTTATCACCCCAAGCCGTGCCGTAAATACGTTGCAGCATTTTGTTGCTGCTGTCGCCACGCCAATAAGCTCCAGATGTTTTCTGCAGTTTAAAGTGGTGGCAGAAACGCATATTCGGCACATGCGGGCCACGGCACATATCAACGTATTCTTCATGGTGATATAAACCTGGACGGTCATCGCGGCTGATATTCTCATCAAGAATAGCCACTTTATACTCTTCACCACGCGCTGCAAAAGTATCACGAGCCTCTTGCCAACTGACTTTTTTCTTGATGACGTCGTAATCTTTATCGGCAAGTTCGTGCATCCGCTTTTCCAGCAGACTCAGATCTTCCTGCGTCAGAGTACGGTCAATATCGACATCATAATAGAACCCGTTGTCGATAACTGGGCCGATTGCCATTTTGGTGTCTGGCCACAGCTGCTTGATAGCGTGCCCCAACAGATGCGCACAAGAGTGGCGGAGAATCTCCAAACCTTCAGCATCTTTAGTGGTGATAATGGCCAGTTGCGCATCCGATTCGATAAGGTCACTGGCATCAACCAGTTCGCCATTCACTCGACCAGCAATACAGGCTTTCGCCAGACCTGGGCCAATGTCTAAAGCAACATCCAGCACAGAAACGGCGTGATCGTATTGACGCTGACTGCCGTCAGGAAGGGTAATAACAGGCATTCTAATTCCTTATCTACAGTGGTGACCCACACGACAGATCACATGCAAGACGTAATTATTGTTTAATTTCAAAAGGTTGCAGCATCAATTTAACCCACGTTTGTTATATTGATATGCAACTGAATACAACGTTTACTTTGTGACACAGATCATGCCACAAAGTGGAGCCATATTATCATCACTTAATGCAATGACAATAATACCTGGCGAATAATCTATTAATACTGCGGCCAAACAGTGATAATGATCGCCGACAAAGTTATCATTCTTAAACTGCTCTACGATCAGCACAATATCAACACCGTATAACTGAGGGTCAACTATTGCAGCGACAACCTGTTACATCCTCCAGAATTTTGTCGATTGGTTATGATCCCGAAAATCGCATGCTGGAGATACAGTTCCGTGAACAAGGGATTTACCAATATCTTGGCGTCCCTGAGCGCGTTCACCAGAATTTTCTATCTGTCGTTTCGAAAGGTCGTTTTTTTGATGGCGTAATAAAAGGCAAGTTTTTGTGCCGTAAAATTGGCTAGGCAGAAAATAATCAAGTAAAAACATATCATTACATCAAACTGAAACGGTTGCTTCTATGATAAGCATTTGCAAAAAAGCCTACCGTTTCAGAGATCTGTCCCTCTGCTTCTCCCCATTTTACGTCATGAAATGACGCCATAAATAAGAGATTGGCACGACGAATAGTAACGCGGGCAGAAAATTGACCACAGCAAATACTTTAATTTGAGCAATTCGTAATCCTACCGCAATCATAATAATCCCACCGCAAGCCGAAAAATCAGCAAAGGCGATCTCATCCATGTAGGGCATGATAAGTTTTGCCAGTAAAATTAATGCGATTTGGATGAGTAATTGCGGGATAGCAATCGCGATCAGCGCAATACCCAGTGAAATGGAAAATATTAGCGCGGTGAAAAAGTCCATCAGGGCTTTCACAAAGAGCAGTTGGAAATCACCGGTAATACCTTCCGTTAAAGAGCCGACAACCCCTAACCCACTGGCACAAAATAGCACAATCATTGCGGTAAAACTTTGTGCAAACTCCTGCGGCGGCAAAGTGCTACGCGAAGGAATAATGCGCTCCAATAAGCCACGAGTTTTATTTGCCCCCCATTTCACCCCTTGTTCAAGAGATAATAGCTCCCCCAGCGCCGTCCCAACAATTAATGCCAGGATCACGGCCGGCATAAAACTGACTTTTACCACCATCACAATACCGATGGAAATTGACGCCAAAGCAAATGTTGCTGGCAATCCCTCTTGCAAACGTGTGGGGACATGACGGGCGAGTAATACCCCCAAAATACCACCAAGGATAATTCCCGCACTGTTAATAAATGGACCAACCATAGCAAACTCCCAATCGCTAAAACGCGTACTGAGGATTGAAAATATGTCTGTTTTAGAATTAGGTATTTTCGATAATAGCTAAAGACAAACCACTGAATCACCTGAGTATTTTTAAAAGTATAACTTTTGGCGATAAGGAAAAATTTTATCATACACAGCGCAGGTGCGAGTTATGTATAGATGCTTATCCTTGCCAACAATGATTTACATTATGATCTATTGCTTTTAAGTGGCGCTGGGTGTATTGCTATTTCTACAGGAAGTACCCATAATAAATTTCCGTTTCCGTGTAGCAATGGTTACTGGAACGCCGCCCTGATTGTTTACGCAATCGGGGCGTTTTATTTTGGTTGTAATTCACACGACACGAGCGCTATCTCAGCAAGTCATATTCCCTTCGTCTTACAACTTTATCCCCTAAATACTGAACAATAAAATATATTTCATCCGTTTTTCTTCCGTATTTCATTGCCTATTATTGACTCACTGTTCAATGAAAGGGAGAAATATGATGAAACAGATCAACAACGTGCTGTCGGGACTTGAACTTTATTTTCGCCAAACCCACCAACAGTGCACAGAGAAAACACCTTGGTTTACGCGGTGGCTGTATATTCCGCTCGAAGAAAGGATGCAGATATTGGATGAGTTATTAATGCCGCATCGCGCCACAACACAGAAAAAGAAATAAGCGGCCCGAGTTGAGGTGGGTTGGAATAATAATCGGCCGAAAAGATAGCAGCTGAAATACCTTCACTCTGGTGAATGTATTTTGGCCATATCAATCGCGGCCTGAATTGCCGAACGTGCTTGGGGGCTATTTTTCCAACATGTTGACCCCACCATGGCCGCTGCATTACTCACAATTTCATTCATATCAGCCTGGCCAAGTTGAGCCAGTGAAGTAAAACCAAGTTGCTCCAGACGGGCGACAACTGTCGGCCCAACGCCCTTGACGGCCAACAACGCGCTACGTTCATTATCAGTAAATGCCATGTTGGCCTCCGGTTAAAGCCCCTGTGATAGGAATGTCATTCAGAGCCGTTTCCGGGCCGCATTTTCCGCACTGAAAAACCAAAGTTCGGGTAACCGATTGGGATAAAAGCGAATTTCATAGGTATCTTTGAGCGGTGCTAAGCGCCAACGTGGCCGAGCTTCACGTTTAGGTTTCAAAAAACGTAGCCGCCCCCGAGCCCGTGCCGCTTGAGTATCCAGTACCCATGCCGCAGAAGCCGATAGTGGCTGACGAATATATTCATCTTCAACACTAATATCACAAATGCACAAAACCCTATTCCTTGCAAAAAATTAATGCCGACATGGTTATGTTGTCGATAACGCGAGTTGCAGGTGCGTTGGCGGCGTAAAAGTAGTACGAGTATATTCCGGAATCACTGTATTGAACCAACTGTTGCTAACCAGAGATTTGATCTACATCACATATCTTTGCGCCCTTACAATAGCATTTGCACCATTCGCGTTGTCACATCGCCGGCATTGGTGGGAAATAATACCGATATAGCCTTTTGCCTCACGTATCGCGTAGAGTGGCAAGGTAAGTCATAATATCGTGTGTCGCCATATTGGCCCACGGCACGGCTAATTACCTGATATATTTTACTTTCATCGGGTATGTTTGAGATTTTTTTTGGAGCAAGATTGATGCAAAGTATTCTCGAATTATGTAAAGCCATTGGCTTGGGGTTAGTTCTCCTACTGCCATTGGCAAACCCATTGACGACCGTGGCCTTACTACTCGGTTTATCCGGCAATATGACCAGCGAAGAGCGCAATCAGCAGTCGAAGATGGCATCAATCTATGTCTTCTTTATTATGACGGTGGCTTATTATGCCGGCCAGGTCGTCATGAACACCTTTGGCATTTCAATTCCGGGGTTGCGCATTGCTGGTGGGTTAATTGTGGCATTCATTGGTTTTCGCATGCTATTCCCACAACAATCAATCGAAGATACTCAGTTAGAAGCCAAGTCACAGGATTTAAAGAAACAAAAATCTATTAATATTGCCTTTGTACCATTGGCGATGCCCAGCACAGCGGGGCCGGGAACCATCGCTATGATAATCAGTTCTGCGGCCTCAGTAAAAGGCAATGACATGTTCAGCCCATGGGTGGTGACTGTAGCTCCGGTACTGATCTTCCTAAGCGTGTCGTTAATTTTGTGGGGATCACTACTCAGCTCGGGCGCTATTATGCGCTGGGTTGGCAAAAGCGGCATCGAAGCTATTTCACGACTAATGGGGTTCCTGCTGGTGTGCATGGGCGTGCAGTTTATTATTAATGGGGTGCTGGATATTATTGCAAACTACCATCCGGCCATTGCATAACAAATAACGCAGTTAAAAGAGAAACGCTAGCCGATGTTGATACTTAGTCATACTAAGTTACAGCGTCCATCGACTACATCGGTTAGCGTTTTAATATTATTCTGACATCGCCCGATAAGCGGTATCAACTTTCCACAAATAACGTGGCGCTTGTGCGGCCGGATGTTTCTTTTGTATATGCTGATAAAATTCGTTCGGGCTAAGACTATTAATTTTATTCACTGCCAGACGTTTATCTGATGAGAAAGTCCGCAGCATGGCACCCGCCCCATTGGCATAAGAAACGATAGTCGCATAACGCAATGTTTGCGGATCACTGATCCCCGCTAACTGCTGATTTTGCAAAATATTGATATAAGCCGTCCCAATATCAATATTCTTCACCGGATCTTTTAATTCGCCAGAACTGGGTTGGCCATTGCGCCCTTTCATTCGGTACGCATCACGACCGGCGGTAGAGGCTTTAATTTGCATCAACCCGACTGCATTTGAAGTACTCACCACATCAGGATTATAACCAGACTCCACTTGGATAATGGCTTTAATCAAAGTTTCATCAACACCATAATGGCTAGCAGCTTGTTTAATGACATCGCTATACGCCACTGCACTTGAACCTGCGCTGCTTTTCGGTGCATTCAGAAAACCACCTTCGGGCGCTTTTTTCAGCCACCCATTATTTGCTTGCGGTGGCGGAGTCTGTTTAGCACACCCCACGAGCAAGAACATTGCCATTAGGCAACCGACTTTTGGATTCACAGTATTCCCCGTGCTAATAAGCCGTTTTGTAGCATATACAAGTTGTCACCTCGACCAAATATATTTTTTGGCCTAGTTTGACCATTATCAACATAATGATCAGGCTATATTAGGTAACTATCGGTAAATTTTAGTTTATTGTATGGCGAGGCTTGACTTCACCCGTGATGATATTGATAATCATTTTCATTTAAAGAAAGGGAACATCGCCATGTTTACTAAGAAAAAAATAGCCCACCTGCCCCCGACTCGCGGCTTCACACCTCGGTTTTTACGTGCTGTGACTTTGTTTACCGTCATCGCCATTTCAGCGCTGATCAGTACCTCTGTGTTGGCTGAAAATAAACCTAACGACCCAAACAAAAAATTCAAAATTGTGACAACATTCACAATTATTCAGGATATCGCGCAGAATGTCGCCGGTGATGCGGCCGTCGTCGAATCGATTACCAAGCCCGGTGCTGAAATCCATGACTACCAGCCGACACCACGGGATATTGTCAAAGCGCAGTCTGCCGACCTGATTTTATGGAATGGCATGAATTTAGAACGTTGGTTTGAACGTTTCTTCGAAAATATCAAAGATGTCCCTTCTGCTGTTGTCACTGACGGCATTACCCCGCTCCCCATCCGTGAAGGGCCTTATAAAGGTATTGCGAATCCACATGCTTGGATGTCCCCATCAAATGCGTTGATCTATATAGAAAATATTCGTAAAGCACTGGTGGAACATGACCCTGCCCATGCTGACACCTATAATCGCAATGCTAAAGCTTATGCCGAGAAAATTGCCGCCCTCGATGCCCCGCTACGGGAGCGTTTATCCCGCATTCCAGCAGAACAGCGCTGGCTGGTCACCAGTGAGGGGGCTTTCAGTTATCTGGCAAAAGATTATGGTTTTAAAGAAGTTTATTTATGGCCCATCAATGCTGAGGAGCAAGGTTCCCCGCAGCAGGTGCGCCGTGTTATCGATACCATGCGCGCCAATAAAATTCCGGTAATATTCAGCGAAAGCACTATTTCTGATAAGCCGGCGAAACAAGTCAGCAAAGAAACCGGTGCACAATACGGAGGGGTGTTATATGTTGATTCGTTGTCAAATGAAAAAGGGCCAGTGCCTACATATATCGATTTGATTAACACCACGGTGCAAACTATCGCGAAAGGATTTGGTCAATGAGCCATGCTGTTTTTGTGCGCCCGGAGCTGATAGTGGATAACGTCACTGTCACCTATAACAATGGGCATACCGCCATTTATGACGCCAGTTTCTCTCTCACCGGTGGGACTATCTGCGCCTTAGTCGGCGTCAATGGCAGCGGTAAATCCACCTTGTTTAAAAGCATTATGGGGCTAGTAAAGCCCAGTGTGGGCAAGGTAGAGCTGAGCAACAAGTCCGTTAGCTATGCCTTAAAGCAAAATACCATCGCCTATGTGCCGCAAACTGAAGAAGTAGATTGGAACTTCCCGGTATTGGTCGAAGATGTCGTGATGATGGGCCGATACGGCAAAATGAATTTTTTGCGCATTCCCAGCCGTGAAGACAAAACCATTGTCGATAAAGCTATTGAGCGGGTTGGCTTAACCGCCTTGCGTTCTCGTCAAATCGGCGAACTTTCTGGTGGGCAGAAAAAACGGGTGTTTCTCGCTCGAGCCCTGGCTCAACAGGGTTCAGTGTTGCTGCTGGATGAGCCTTTCACCGGTGTTGATGTCAAAACGGAAAATGCCATCATTGACTTGCTGCGCGCACTGCGCGATGAAGGTCATCTGATTTTGGTTTCAACCCATAACCTCGGCAGTGTGCCGGAGTTTTGTGACCATGTAATACTGATTAATCAGACGGTACTGGCCGCCGGCCCAACAGAAACCACCTTTACTCAAAAGAATCTTGAAATGACCTTTGGCGGTGTGCTGCGCCATATCAACCTGTCGGGTAATACACTGCACGATGATAATGACCCCCGCACCGTGACTGTCATCACCGATGATGAGCGCCCGGCGGTATTTTATGGCCATACCAAAAATGATCCCCCGGCACAAAGCCAGTCGAAGGAGAAAAATCCCTGATGCTGGATATTTTACTGCAACCCTTTAATTACAACTACATGGTCAAGGCCATTTGGGTTAGCGCCATTGTCGGTGCGGTCTGCGCTTTCTTATCAGCTTACTTGATGCTGAAAGGCTGGTCGCTGATGGGCGATGCACTCTCGCACTCGGTCGTTCCCGGGGTGGCCGGTGCTTATGCCCTGGGTTTGCCGTATGCCGCCGGTGCATTCTTTACCGGTATGCTGGCGGCATTGGCCATGACTTTAGTGCGCCATATCACCCGCTTGCGTGAAGATGCCATTATTGGTTTTATCTTCTCAACATTTTTTGCCGTCGGGCTGCTCATCGTTTCGCTCAACCCCACCTCGGTCAATGTGCAGTCGATTATTTTCGGCAATATCTTGGGGATTGCTGATGAGGACGTCCTGCAAGTCGAAATCATTATTCTGATCTCTTTTGTGATTTTATGTCTGATCTGGAAAGATTTACTGGCGGTGTTTTTTGATGAGAGCCACGCAATGTCGATTGGCCTGTCGCCGCTGCGGTTAAAGATTTTATTCTTCACGTTGTTGAGCGCCTGTACTGTGGCGGCACTACAAACTGTCGGCGCTATCTTGGTGATTGCCATGGTGGTCACCCCCGGAGCCACCGC
This sequence comes from Yersinia hibernica, assembly GCF_004124235.1. Taxonomy (NCBI): domain Bacteria; kingdom Pseudomonadati; phylum Pseudomonadota; class Gammaproteobacteria; order Enterobacterales; family Yersiniaceae; genus Yersinia; species Yersinia hibernica. The sequence goes on along the minus strand of NZ_CP032487.1, from coordinate 1,635,110 downwards.
CTACTTACTCACTGACCGTTTCAGCCGTTTGCTGGTCATCGCTATTGCTATCGGCGCGTTTACCAGTGCCTTTGGTGCCTATCTCAGTTTCTACTTGGATGGTGCCACCGGCGGGGTCATTGTGACCTTACAAACAGTGGTATTCTTGTTAGCCTTTTTCTTCGCCCCTAAACATGGTTTGCTGGCAACGCGTTATCAGACCCGCCAAAAACGTCGCCACCCTGCGGCCCCACGTCCGGAGGATAATGTATGAATACCTTGTTCAGTCTGGTCAGCGAACCTTTCGCCTATCCTTTTATGCAGCGGGCCATCGTGGCCGCCATTATTACCGGTGTGGTGTGCGCGGTTTTATCTTGCTACCTGGTCTTAAAAGGTTGGTCATTAATGGGCGATGCCATCTCTCACGCCGTGTTACCGGGCATTGTATTGGCCTTTTGGCTCGCAATACCCTTGGTCATCGGGGCATTTGTGTCGGGGATTTTTTGCGCGGTTGCCACAGGTTATTTGAAAGAAAACAGTCGGGTAAAAGAAGACACGGTGATGGGGATTGTCTTCTCCGGTATGTTTGCTTTCGGTTTGGTGCTGTTTTCCCGCATGGATACTGACCAGCACCTTAGCCATATCTTGTTCGGCAATATGTTGGGTATTTCGCTGGCAGAGCTGAAACAGACCTTATGGATAGCCGGGTTCACTCTGCTGGTGGTGCTGTTAAAGCGAAAAGATTTTATGCTCTATTGCTTTGACCCAAACCATGCCCGAGTCATTGGCCTGCCGGTTAAATTTTTGCACTATGGTTTACTGTGTTTACTGGCATTAACCATTGTGGCGTCATTACAAGCAGTTGGGGTTATTTTAGTTATCGCCATGCTGATTGCCCCCGGTATTATCGCCTTTATGGTCTGCCGCAGTTTTGATCACATGTTGGTGGTTGCCACTCTGGTCTCGGTGATTTCATGTGTATTGGGGACATTAATCAGTTTTCATATTGATGGCGCGACTGGCCCCTGCATTGTCATTATTCAGGCATTATTCTTTGTCGTGGCGCTAATTTACAGCCATATAAAACCGACGAAAAGCCAACCACTCGCGCTGACGGCCAAAGATGACCATGCTGAAAACATCGCCAAAGGTAACCTGCTATGATTAATTGAGTTTTAATCTCGATAGCCAATAACTTGAAGGGTGGGAGACAGCAACCGAGCCACAAATCTGTCGTTTGTTTGATCCCACACCGGTATCCCGGCACACAGGCTCTTGTTCTTCACATCATAAAAAAGTTAACCTGAATTTGTAACCAACATCAATTGGCTTACAGGTAGGCAGCAAGCGAACAACGTCTCAATCATCATGAATGAAACGTATAACTGGCAGCTGATAGGGGGTAAATCATGTGGCAAGCAGTGAATCGTCTGTTAAGTGAATATCTCGGCCCCGCTGAAATTCGAGAAAGAACCGAACTGCCCGGCGGAGATATTCATGATGCCTGGCGTCTTAGCTATGGTGACACTGAGGTTTTCATCAAATGTGATAGCCGTGAAATGCTGCCCATATTCACCGCAGAAGCGGACCAACTTTCGCTCCTGGCCCGCAGCAAAACGGTTCGGGTACCTGAAGTTTATGGTGTGGGCAGTGATCGTGAATACAGTTTCCTGCTACTTGAATATATCCCACTAAAGCTGTTAGATGCCCACAATGCCTATTGTCTGGGGCAACAATTAGCGCATCTGCATCAATGGAGTGAACAGCTGCAATTTGGGCTGGATTTTGATAATGATTTGTCTACTACGCCACAACCCAACAGCTGGCAGCGCCGCTGGGCGCAATTTTTTGCCGAACAGCGCATCGGCTGGCAATTACAATTGGCGGCTGAAAAAGGGATGTCATTTGGCGATATAGACCATATCACCCAGCTGGTTCAAGAGCGCTTACAGGGCCACCAGCCGCAACCCTCACTGCTACATGGCGATTTATGGCCAGCGAACTGTGCTTCCAGCGCTCATGGCCCGGTTATTTTTGATCCCGCCTGTTACTGGGGTGACCGCGAGTGTGACCTGTCCATGTTGCCACTCTACCCAGAACTTCCAGCACAAATTTATGATGGATATCAGAGCGTTTGGCCACTCCCTGCGGGCTTTATTGAGCGCCAACCTATTTATCAACTTTATTACTTATTGAATCGCAGCAATCTGTTCGGCGGGCAGCATTGGATTAATGCACAGAAAGCTGTTGAACAACTGCTGCATTCCGACAAACTTTAGTGCGCCACAGATAAATAGCACCCTAACAGCGGGATACCCCGCTCATTAGCGGTGCTTTTTTTATGCCCCAATAGCCTGCAATAAAAACTTTTTCTAAAAAAGTATGAGCCAAACCACAGATTAGACTCATCCCTGACGTCGAATAATGACCGCCAACCCTGTTCTTTTTTGCCCGCGACAATGGCCACGAAAAAGCGCTTACTTAAATAAAATCAAGAGCCTTCACTAAGGAAATTTCACACTCCTTAATGGGATGCTATTGCCAATAATGGGGAGTCGTAAAATGGTAGATATCCGCGAGTGGGAAAACCTTGCTAATAAAGAACTGAACCGGCAAGGAAAAAAAATCGAAGATTTAGTCCGTCACACTGCGGAAGGTATCGCGGTAAAAGCGCTGTATACCGCCAGTGATCTTGATGGGTTGGAAGTGACAGGGTCACTGCCAGGAATAGCACCTTACGTCAGAGGCCCACGGGCAACAATGTATGCCGCGCAGCCCTGGACTATTCGCCAATATGCAGGTTTTTCAACAGCTAAAGAGTCAAATGCCTTTTACCGCAAAAATTTAGCTGCCGGGCAAAAAGGCCTGTCTGTTGCATTTGATCTCGCGACTCATCGCGGTTATGACTCCGACAATCCGCGGGTTGCAGGCGACGTGGGAAAAGCTGGTGTGGCCATTGATAGCGTCGAGGACATGAAAGTCCTGTTTGACCAAATCCCATTAGACAAAATGTCGGTCTCGATGACCATGAATGGCGCAGTGTTGCCGATTATGGCGTTTTATATTGTCGCCGCCGAAGAGCAAGGTATTGCCCCGGCATTACTGACCGGCACGATACAAAACGATATTCTGAAAGAATATCTGTGCCGCAATACTTATATTTATCCGCCCAAGCCCTCCATGCGCATTATTTCAGACATCATTGCCTGGAGCTCCCAAAATATGCCGCGCTTTAACACGATCAGTATCAGTGGATATCATATGGGGGAAGCCGGTGCCAACTGTGTCCAGCAAGTGGCCTTTACTATCGCCGATGGGATTGAATACATCAAAGCGGCGCTGAAAGCCGGTTTAAATATTGACGATTTTGCGCCCCGCCTCTCATTCTTTTTCGGCATTGGCATGGACTTGTTTATGAACATTGCCATGCTGCGCGCAGCACGTTATCTGTGGAGTGAAGCCGTCAGCCAGTTTGGTGCCACTGACCCTAAATCCTTGGCACTGCGCACACACTGTCAAACTTCGGGTTGGAGCCTGACCGAGCAAGACCCCTACAACAATATCATTCGCACCACCATCGAAGCGCTCGGCGCGACACTTGGCGGCACGCAATCTTTACATACCAACGCCTTTGATGAAGCCCTCGGTCTACCGACTGATTTTTCGGCGCGTATTGCGCGCAATACCCAAATCATCATTCAGGAAGAGTCAGAAATTTGCCGCACCATTGACCCACTGGCCGGCTCATATTTTGTGGAGTCACTGACAGACCAAATGGTCAAACAAGCACGAAAAATCATCCAGCACATTGATGATGTCGGCGGGATGGCTAAAGCCATTGAAGTCGGGCTGCCCAAACGCATGATTGAAGAGGCTTCCGCCGGCGAACAAGCACTGATTGACCAAGGCAAGCGTGTCATTGTCGGCGTGAATAAATATAAGCTGGAAAAAGAAGCTGACACTCAGGTGCTGGAGATTGATAACGTCAAAGTGCGCAATGAACAAATTGCCCAACTGAATGATATCCGCGCCCGCCGCGACAATGACGCGGTGCAACAAGCATTGGCTCAATTGCGCCACGCAGCGGGACATCATGAAAACTTATTAGAGGCCGCCATTCATGCCGCGCGCCTACGGGCGACGCTGGGTGAAATTTCCGATGCCATGGAGACAACATTTGACCGCTATCTGGTGCCAAGTGAGTGCGTGACTGGTGTCATTGCCCACAGTTATCACCAAAACGAAAATGATGCGCAGGAGTTTGATAACATCCTCGCACAAAGCCAAAGTTTCTTGGTAGAGCATGGCCGACATCCCAGGATCCTGATTGCCAAAATGGGGCAAGATGGCCACGACCGCGGGGCGAAAGTGATTGCCAGTGCCTATTCTGACCTTGGCTTTGATGTCGACCTTAGCCCGATGTTCTCCACCCCAGCTGAAATTGCCCGGCTGGCGGTTGAAAACGATGTCCATGTTATCGGCGCCTCATCACTGGCTGCTGGCCACAAAACGTTAATTCCTGAATTGGTGGCAGCATTACGCCAATACCAACGTCAGGATATTTGTGTGGTCGCCGGCGGTGTCATTCCTCCGCAAGACTATGATTTCTTACGCGAACGCGGTGTGGCCGCCATTTATGGCCCGGGTACTCCGATGCTAGCCAGTGTGCGCGATGTCTTAAAACTCATTAGTGCCCACCATGATTAATCTCGACAATCTGGACGATTACATCCTCCGTTTGCGTCAAGGCGATCGGGCAGCACTGGCACAAGCCATGACCCTGGTAGAAAGTAGCCTGCCCCAGCATCAAGCATTAAGTGCGCAATTATTGGACAGCATTATGCCCTACACCGGGCAGGCTAAACGGCTGGGGGTCACTGGCACGCCCGGGGCGGGGAAAAGCACATTTCTCGAAGCCCTCGGCGAGGAACTGCTATTGCAAGGCCACAAGGTGGCGGTCATTGCCGTCGACCCCAGTAGCCCCCTCAGTGGCGGCAGCATTTTGGCGGATAAAACCCGCATGCTGAATTTGGCGCGCGCCGAGCATGCTTTTGTGCGGCCAGTCCCCTCCAGAGGGCAGCTTGGTGGCATCAGCCCAAGCACCCGCGAGCTGATTTTGCTTTGTGAAGCAGCGGGTTATGACATTGTTATTGTGGAAACTGTGGGGGTGGGCCAATCAGAGACTGAAGTGGCAGCCATGGTGGACTGCTTTCTCTCGCTACAGATTGCTGGGGCGGGCGATGACCTGCAAGCCATCAAGAAAGGCATCATGGAAATGGCTGATTTTATCGTCATCAATAAAGATGATGGCGACAATCATATCAATGTCGATATTGCCCGCCATATGTACCGCAGCGCGCTGAATATCATCCGCCGCAAATATCCGGCATGGCAGCCGCGCGTCCTCAGCTGTAGTGCGCTGGAGAAACGCGGGATCCGCGAAGTTTGGCAAGCAATACAGACCTTTTGGCCGGTCATGACTCAGAGCGGGCAATTGGCCAGCTTACGCCAGCGGCAAAATGCAGACTGGGTTCGCCGTCAAATCGAGGTAAATGCGCTCGCCGCACTGTTTTCACACCCCGAGGTGCGCGCACATTATCAGCACATAGACAATCTGCTGCACCAAAACCAAATCTCGCCACGGGCCGGCATCAGAGCCATCACTCACTTTATTACGCAACAGATTATCCATTAAGGAAATGATTATGTCTTATCAGTATGTAAAAGTGTTGATTGCCAATCGGGTTGGCATTATTGAGTTCAATCACGCCCGTAAACTCAATGCCTTAAGCAAGGTCTTTATGGATGACTTAATGCAGGCATTGCATGACCTCAACAATACCGATATTCGCTGCATTATTTTACGGGCGGCCGAGGGCTCAAAAGTGTTTTCAGCCGGTCATGATATCCACGAATTACCCCGCGGCCGCCGCGACCCACTGTCCTATGACGATCCGCTGCGCCAAATCACCCGCGCCATCCAAAAATATCCTAAACCCATCATTTCCATGGTTGAGGGCAGTGTCTGGGGCGGCGCATTTGAGATGATCATGAGTTCAGATATTATCATCGCCAGCAGTCATTCAACCTTTTCAATGACCCCGGTGAATCTGGGCGTGCCTTACAATCTGGTCGGCATCCACAACCTGATTCGTGATGCAGGCTTTCACATTGTGAAAGAACTGATTTTCACCGCCAGCCCCATTACCGCCGAGCGCGCCCTGTCAGTCGGCATTCTTAATCATGTGGTTGCCGCTGAAGAGCTGGAAGATTTCACCTTAAAACTGGCCCATGTTATTTCCGAAAAAGCCCCGCTGGCCATTGCGGTCATCAAAGAAGAACTTCGCGTTTTAGGTGAAGCCCACACCATGAATTCTGATGAATTTGAGCGCATTCAAGGCATGCGGCGCGCGGTTTATGATAGCGCTGACTATCAAGAGGGCATGAGCGCATTTATGGAGAAACGTAAACCGAACTTTCTTGGCCATTAACCCCTCTTGCTAAAGGATTTCTCAATGAAACCGTCCTATTGCATATTGACTGCTGATGAAGCCGCCGAGTGTATTGAGCATGGAAATATGGTGGTGTTCAGTGGCTTCACTCCCGCCGGTGCGCCCAAAGTGCTGCCGGGGGCGATAGCCAAGCGCGCCATGGCACATCATCAGCAGCAAAAAGAGTTCCAAATCCGCTTGCTGACCGGGGCCTCAATCAGTGCCTTGGCTGATGATGAGTTGGCCGCTGCCGATGCCGTTACATGGCGAGCCCCGTATCAAACAGCTTCATTATTAAGGGAAAAAATCAACCAAGGGGCCGTCAGTTTTGTTGATTTGCATCTGAGTGAAGTCGCGCAAATGGTCAACTATGGTTTCTTTGGTGATATTGATGTGGCGGTCATTGAAGCCAGTGCCATCACCGCCGATGGCAAAGTTTATCTCACCAGCGGCATTGGCAACTCCCCTATTTTTTTGCATAAAGCTAAGAAAATCATCATCGAATTAAATCATTATCACAGCCCCCGAGTCGCGGAGCTGGCTGATATTGTGCTACTGGGGGCCCCGCCACGGCGCAATACCCTGCCAATATTCCATGCTCTGGATAAAGTGGGCCAACCTTATGTACAAATTGATCCCGCCAAAGTGGTTGGTATCGTCAATACCGAGTTGCCCGATGCCAGTAACAGCCTTGACCGCGTCAACCCATTGTGTGAGAAAATTGCTGACAATGTGGTCAATTTCTTATTAAACGAGCTGACATTAGGGCGTATTCCCACCGAATTTCTTCCGCTGCAAAGTGGGGTCGGGAACATCAATAACGCGGTCATGAAGCGCTTGGGGGAAAACCCTGATATTCCGCCATTTATGATGTATTCCGAGGTGTTGCAGGAATCCGTGGTGCCGCTGTTGGAAACAGAAAAAGTGCTGGGCGTCAGTGCCTCCAGCTTAACCATTTCACCTACCGCACTGAAAAAAATCTATGACAACATGGATTTCTTCGCCAACCGAATTGTCCTGCGGCCCCAAGAGATTTCTAACCACCCGGAAATTATTCGCCGCTTAGGTGTCATTGCGCTTAATGTGGGGTTGGAATTTGATATTTACGGCCACGCCAACTCCACCCATGTCGCGGGGACAGAATTGGTCAATGGCATTGGCGGCAGCGCCGACTTTGAGCGCAATGCCTATCTGTCGATTTTCATGGCCCCCTCTATCGTCAAGGGCGGGAAAGTCTCCACCATTGTGCCGATGTGCACCCATGTTGATCATAGTGAGCACAGCGTAAAAGTTATCGTGACAGAACAAGGTGTTGCGGATTTACGCGGCTTATCACCGCTGCAACGCGCCAGCGCGATTATCAATCACTGCGCCCATCCTAGCTATCGTGACTATCTGCACCAATATCTGGCACTGGCCAAAGGAGGACATTTGCATCACGATTTAGCGCAAGCATTCCGGCTACATCAAAATTTGTTCGAATTTGGCTCCATGCTAGCCCCTTAATCGCCGTCACGGTCTGAGTGTATATAGCCCATGACCTGTTCTATATGGTGATTATTCTTGAGTGAATAGAGATACTCGCGCATATACATGGGCTGATTTGGCGCATCAAAATATTTCAATTTGGCCGGGTTAACTAACCGGTAAGCAAACTGCGGCACAACGGTAAGAAACTGCCCCTGTTCTACCGCGCTAATTTTTGCCATAAAACTGTATGGGCGATAAATGATGGTCGGGTTAATCCCAATAGCGCGGAAATGCGCATCTAATAAGGATTCAAAATTAGCCCGATTTTGAAATCGCATTTGTAACCACGGCAATGTATTCAATAATTCCAGCGACTGGCAATGTTCAAAACGGCGTGAGACCAAAAAACCGAGGCGTAATAAAGGCAGTTCCGTGGTTTGCAAACTATCAATGTGTGTGACGCGCGGTGAAGCTTGCTGTGGTGAGATAATAAAATCCACCCGTCGGTCGAGTAAATCGTCTATCACACTGTTTTCACTAAACTCAAAGGGCTGAGCGGTGACGCCATCATATTTATCACTGAGACTGAATAATTGATCAAAAATGATCGTGGGATATGTATTATCGATACCAATGACGATATTTTTCTGCCGATGAGACATCGCAACAATGGTATTATCAATGGCCGATAATCGTTGATAAATAGGGAATAATTCCTGATAAAGCTCCTGACCGGCTTTATTTAGGCTGATATTCTTCTCATTGCGGGTAAACAGTGAATATCCCACCAACTCTTCCAGCACCGCGATACTCTTGCCGAAAGGTGAAGCTGTCATGTGTAATTTTTCAGCGGCCTTCGCCATGCTGTTGGTTTGAGCCAAAATAATAAAATTACGCATTTTCTTTGATATAAAAACGTTCATAACGCTACTGATATAACAGAGGAAATAGTTGCACAGCATAAGACAATCAGTGAAGCAATATTGTGAGTGCAAGACGAGTCTCGCGAGTCAGTCGTCAGAAAATTCTTTCAAGAGATTAATTTTGTTTAATTTCAATTGGATAAATACAGAAAAGGCCCTAAATGATGGGCCTTTTCATGATGCATTAAAATAGCGCCCCACGCGCGGCGTTATCCTTGGGCCATCAACCCCAACAGTTTGATGACAAAATAGCACACCACACCTATCACTATTGGCAGAATATATAAGGTAAAAAACTGCAAAAATATAGTGTGATGCGGTAGGACTATCTTCTCTTCCAACTGTTCCCGGCTGCGCCCCTCACTGCCCTTGGCTTGTTCCAAAATCATTTGATCTTCAATGCCCTCGCGGATGTGGCGCACTTGCCGTGACGTTCGCGCACCGGAGGCTTGCAATGACAAGCCAACAAAAATCAGCATATAAATGATAAAGAACATGATGTTCGGGGTTGAAAAACCTTGTTCAACATCCGGCACTGGCGAGTTGTACCAGAAGATGTCCAGAAAAGTCGTGTTGAAGCGGATCATATCGGTCATCACGTGGATAAAATCCAACATAACCGCATTAACTCCCGTGCTTTTCTGACTATATTGATAGGCAAAATTGATAATTGAAATCAATGTTGACAGCAGTGCTGGAATAAAAACGAGCCACCCGGCTATCCGTTTGATAACAGCGACACGCCCAGCCTGTTGATAAGTCATGACTTCTCCTTGTAAATACCACCACTTATGTGGCCTTAGTTTACCCGCAACACCCCAGTCTTGGGCAGAATTTTGCGCAAATTCTTGCGTTTCTCCCCCACTCAAGACTAGCTCATCCGGCGCAATATCATTAACTTAATAAATGACCCCCGATGTAAGACAAAGAATTGCGTTCTGCGGGTTCAATCATTATCAACCAATGATAAAGTGTTAAGTCCATCGCTAGAGACCAAACAGGAGTAATAATAAATGGCGACCCCGCACCCGATTAAGGCCGCAATTTTCGATATGGACGGCTTGCTGATTGACTCGGAGCCTTTATGGTTACAGGCTGAACTTGATATTTTCACCTCACTTGGGCTGGATACCACCTCGCGCGATACCCTGCCCGATACCTTGGGCTTGCGCATCGATTTAGTGGTCAAGATGTGGTACCAGGCCATGCCATGGCAAGGGCCAAGTCAGGCTGAGGTCTGCAAACTCATTATTGCCAGAGCCATCGAACTGGTTGAAGAAAAACGTCCGGTGTTGCCGGGAGTTGAATATGCGTTGAATCTTTGCCGCCAACAAGGGCTAAAAATCGGCCTAGCATCGGCCTCGCCCTTACATATGCAAAAACGTGTGTTGGCCCTATTAGGTATTGAAACCTATTTTGACCGCTTAGTTTCCGCAGAATATCTGCCCTACAGCAAACCACATCCTGAAGTCTATCTGAATGCTGCATCTGACTTGGGGGTCGACCCACTGCAATGTGTCACACTGGAAGATTCAGTCAATGGGATGATTGCCACTAAAGCCGCACGGATGCGCTCTATCGTCATTCCGTCAGAAGAGTACCGCTCTGACCCCCGCTGGGCATTAGCCGATATTCAGTTAGCATCGTTAGAACAATTACGTCGCGAGGATATTTCGTAACCAGCAGTGACGCCACGATAGATTGAGATGACGGCGGCTTTATCGAAAGCTAATGATTTTTGTGATAGTAAGGCGGCTGAAATCGCTATGCAGCCGCCTGAATAGGTTTTACAGGAAATCAGCCCGTTTAGGATTAAAGGTATCGATCAAAATACTGTTATCTTCCAGTGATACCGCTCCGTGCATCTCATTCTTCACCGCACGATAGGCGTCGCCTGCTTTCAAAATACGTTTCTGCCCTTCGATTTCCACTTCAAAACTGCCGGCCGCAACATAAGCAATCTGGTCATGAATATCATGCTTGTGCGCAACACCAATCGCCCCTTTATCAAAGTGAACGCAGACCATCATCAGGTCATCACTCCAGGTCATGACTTTACGTTTAATGCCATTACCCAACTCTTCCCAAGGCGTTTCATCATTAATAAAAAACATCTTCATAGTTTCTCCTCATTATTATGCAAAATAGTTTCAGGTGTAGCGTAGTCACAGTTTTACGCTGAATTCGGCTCATTCTACGGCCAAAATCCACAGTTTGAACATAATTAATCCAAAAATCATGACGTCCCTCAAAAAATAATAAAACATCATTTCATTTTAATTGAATTAACTTCCCGCAAATACTATCATCACCACATCAAAAGAAACACCGGCCCGAATTCAAAGAGAGGCACCGATATGCAAGTTCGTCAAAGCATTCATAGTGACCATGCAAAGCAACTCGATACCGCCGGCCTGCGTCGTGAATTTCTCATCGAAAATATTTTTGTCGCTGATGAGTACACCATGACCTATAGCCACATTGACCGCATCATTGTGGGGGGGATCCTGCCTATCGAGAAAACGGTCAGTATTGGTGACGAGGTGGGCAAGCAGTTAGGTGTGAGTTACTTTTTGGAGCGCCGTGAACTGGGCGTCATCAATATTGGTGGCCCGGGCCTGGTAAGTGTCGATGGTCAGGTTTATGAGATTGGCCGCGAAGAAGCATTGTATGTCGGTAAAGGTGCCCGAGTTGTCACCTTTAGTAGCCTCGAAAGCCAAACACCGGCCAAGTTCTATTACAACAGTGCCCCGGCACATACCTCTTACCCAAATAAGAAAATCACGCTAGCAGAGGCCGCACCACAAACATTGGGTGACGATGCCACCAGTAACCGCCGCACTATCAATAAATATATCGTGCCTGATGTGTTACCCACCTGCCAGCTCACCATGGGTTTGACCAAACTGGCGCCCGGCAACCTTTGGAACACCATGCCGTGTCATACCCATGATCGCCGCATGGAAGTCTATTTCTACTTTGATATGGACGACGAAACCGCTGTATTCCACATGATGGGCCAAGCGCAGGAAACACGCCATTTACTCGTCCATAACGAGCAGGCGGTTATCTCACCGAGCTGGTCTATCCATTCAGGTGTAGGCACTAAGCGTTACACCTTCATCTGGGGCATGGTGGGTGAAAACCAAGTCTTCGGTGATATGGACCATATCGCCGTTAGCGAACTGCGCTAAATGTTTGTCAACAGCGTTAAGCGTCACCAACCAAAGCCGTCCTTTGGGCGGTTTTCTCCCCAATAGTATAATCGCGGTACTCTTTGACCGCCTTGAGAGAGATGTTAGCTATGATCTTAGATTCCTTTGAATTAAAGGGTAAAGTTGCTCTGGTTACCGGCTGTGATACAGGTTTGGGCCAAGGCATGGCGATTGGTTTAGCCGAAGCGGGTTGTGATATCGTTGGTGTGAATATTGTTGAGCCAAAAGATACCATTGAGAAAGTGACCGCATTAGGCCGCCGTTTCTTAAGTCTGACGGCTGACCTGAGCAAGATTGATGGCATCCCTGCCCTGTTAGAACGTGCTGTCGCTGAATTTGGCCAAATCGATATTCTGGTCAATAACGCCGGGATCATCCGCCGTGAAGATGCGATCAACTTCAGCGAAAAGGACTGGGACGATGTCATGAACGTTAACATCAAGACGGTGTTCTTTATGTCTCAAGCTGTTGCCAAGCAATTTATCAAGCAAGGTCATGGCGGGAAAATCATCAACGTGGCTTCCATGCTGTCTTACCAAGGCGGTATCCGCGTTCCTTCCTATACTGCATCGAAAAGTGCCGTGATGGGTGTGACCCGTCTGTTAGCCAACGAATGGGCGAAACATGGCATCAATGTGAACGCTGTAGCGCCAGGTTATATGGCAACTAACAACACCCAGCAGTTGCGTAAAGATGAAGAACGCAGCAAAGAGATCCTTGACCGCATCCCGGCGGGTCGTTGGGGCTTACCTGATGACCTGAAAGGCCCGGTGGTCTTCCTGGCCTCCAAAGCCTCTGACTACATCAGCGGCTACACTATCGCCGTCGATGGTGGTTGGTTAGCACGCTAAACCGATAAATATCACTAATTTGAGTTAAGGACTATTTCCTGCGGTTACTCGCCATAATCCAGCTCAAAACTCTATCGAGGCACAACTTCAGTTGTGCCTTTTTTATTACTTATTTATCAAATAGTTAACAAATACATTCTCGTCAAAAATCCGTTCAGAAATGCAAAAATAAAAAATTCAAAACAACGTTCCGACTTCGATCACACTTTTGTCATTCGCCCAATGACTCGCCAGTAAATACAAATATAATAGATTGAAACGATGTTTCTATTTATAAGGAACCTTAAACCGGTTCCGACCTGATGTTTCTATGATGGGGTTACGGTGATGGATTTTGTCGGCAACATTAAAGGCAGCGACGCAGCAATGATTAACTGGCTCAGCGCTATTCGTAGCTATGTTGATTTAGTCCAGTCTGTTAGCCACAGCAATCAAAACCCCACTCCGCTCATGGCCGATGGTTTTGATGTGTTGACTCACCACCCCGTCGTCTGGAAATTCCCAGATGGTCGTAATATTCCGATATCTAACTTTGCTAGTCAACAAAACTGGTTACGAACCCTGGACACGCTCAGTCTGGTAACCCAAGACCCGCAATATCACCAGCAAGCTCAGGTGCAGAGCCGTTATTTCATGCAACACGGCACTCATGAACACAGCGGGTTGTTCTATTGGGGCGGGCACCGTTTCCTGAATCTGGATTCGTTACAAACCGAAGGGCCTGAGTCAAAAGCGCAAGTGCATGAACTTAAACATCATCTGCCCTATTACGACCTGCTGCTTAGTGTTGATCGGGAAAAAACACTTAATTTCTTACAAGGCTTCTGGCATGCCCATGTCGAAGATTGGCAAACACTGGATCTAGGGCGTCATGGGAGTTATGACAAACAACGCGACCCACATGTTTTCACTCATGCGCGCCACGATGTGGTTAAACCTGAAGCATTACCGCAATTGCCAGAGACCAAAGGCCTAACTTTCGTGAATGCGGGCACTGACCTGATTTACGCTGCCTATAAATATGCAGAATACACCGGTGATATCGCCGCTGCGGCGTGGGGAAAACATTTATATCGTCAATACGTCTTAGCCCGCCATCCTGAAACAGGATTGCCCGTTTATCAATTCAGTTCGCCACAGCAACGCCGCCCCCTACCGGCAGATGATAACCAGACCCAATCCTGGTATGGCGATCGGGCAAAACGTCAGTTTGGCCCTGAGTTTGGTGAAATTGCCCGTGAAGCCAATGTTTTGTTCCGTGACATGCGGCCATTACTGATTGATAACCCATTGGCAATGTTGGATATCTTGCGCCAACAACCTGATACAGAAGTTCTGCAATGGGTTACTGATGGTCTTAAGAATTACTATCGTTTTGCTTATGACGTTGAGAGCAATACCTTGCGCCCGTTATGGAACGATGGTCAAGATATGAGCGGCTATGTCTTGCAACGCGATGGTTATTACGGCGCAAAAGGTAAAATTATCTCCCCCTTCCCATTAGAGGTTGATTACCTGTTGCCGCTGGTGCGCGCCTGGCGTGCAAGTGAAGATGACGAATTGCTGGACTTGATTGCTGTATTGCTGCACCGCTGGCAGTTGGCTGAATTAAATAAACCAGAACGTCGTGCCGCACTGATGGACCGCCAAAGACCGGCAGCCACCCCTTATCTGCTGCTGGCATTAGTTGAGCTGGCTGAGCATTGCCAATGTAAGCAACTATTTGAGTTAGCCTGGCAAATTGGCGATGACTTATTTACACAGCATTATCATCGCGGCCTGTTTGTCGAATCAGCGGAACACCGTTATTTCCGTCTCGATAACCCGATTGCATTAGCTTTATTAACCTTAATTGCCGCCAAACAAAATAAATTGGCCGCAATACCGCAATTTATTACCAATGGTGGTTACATCCACGGAGATTATCGAGTGAACGGAGAAAGCCGCACTCTATATGATATCGATTTTATTTATCCGACGCTTTTGAATCAGTAGTTTTATTTATCTTTCATGTTATTAAAAATAGGTAAGCATTATGAATGAAAACAGAATGCTGGGGTTAGCCTATATATCACCTTATATAATAGGGTTGATAATATTCACGGCCTTCCCCTTTGTATCATCTTTCTTTCTCAGTTTTACTGAGTATGACTTAATGAACCCTCCCGTTTATAACGGGATCGAGAATTACCGTCATATGTTCCTTGAAGATGATTTATTCTGGAAATCCATGGGCGTTACTTTCGCTTATGTATTTCTTACTATTCCATTAAAACTGGCATTTGCTCTGGGGATCGCTTTTGTACTGAACTTTAAATTACGCGGTATCGGCTTCTTCCGTACCGCATTCTATATTCCGTCAATCCTCGGCAGTAGCGTAGCGATTGCGGTGTTATGGCGCGCTCTATTTGCCATTGATGGCCTGCTTAATGGTTTTATCGGGGTATTCGGATTTGATGCAATTAACTGGCTGGGAGAGCCAGCACTAGCACTGACATCGGTAACATTACTGCGTGTTTGGCAGTTTGGTTCTGCCATGGTTATCTTCTTGGCCGCATTGCAAAACGTACCGCAGTCACAATATGAAGCCGCGATGATTGATGGCGCGTCTAAATGGCAGATGTTTATGAAAGTCACCGTGCCACTGATTACGCCGGTTATTTTCTTCAACTTTATCATGCAAACCACCCAGGCATTCCAAGAGTTTACTGCACCTTATGTCATCACCGGTGGTGGCCCAACCCATTACACTTATTTATTCTCGCTCTATATATACGATACAGCGTTTAAATACTTTGATATGGGATACGGTGCGGCACTGGCCTGGATATTATTCCTGGTAGTCGCCCTATTTGCCTCAATTGCATTTAAATCTTCTAAATATTGGGTCTTCTACTCCGCCGATAAAGGAGGAAAAAATGACTGACGTACAACAAAATTCCAACCAGAAAAAATTAGATCTGGCGCAGGATATTGCTGATGCGGAAATTAGCCGCACATTACGTAAAGCCAAAGTCAGTGCTGTTCTTCGCTATATTGTTTTGATTATTGTCGGGCTGATGATGCTTTACCCATTGCTGTGGATGTTCTCAGCAGCCTTTAAACCTAATAATGAAATTTTCACCACATTAGGATTATGGCCAGAACATCCAACACGAGATGGTTTTGTTAACGGTTGGAAGACGGGCACTGAATATAACTTCGGTCACTACATGCTTAACACCTTTAAGTTTGTTATCCCGAAAGTTATTTTGACAATTATTTCCTCCACTATCGTGGCGTATGGTTTTGCACGCTTTGAAATTCCATGGAAGAAATTCTGGTTTGCAACATTAATCACCACCATGTTGCTGCCAAGTACCGTGTTATTGATTCCTCAGTACATCATGTTCCGTGAAATGGGCATGCTGAATAGCTATATGCCGCTGTATCTGCCATTGGCGTTTGCGACACAAGGGTTCTTCGTCTTTATGCTTATCCAATTCCTACGCGGTGTACCTCGCGACATGGAAGAAGCTGCACAAATTGACGGATGTAACTCCTTCCAAGTGTTGTGGTACGTGGTCGTGCCAATCTTGAAGCCAGCCATTATCTCCGTGGCCTTGTTCCAGTTCATGTGGTCAATGAACGACTTTATCGGCCCACTGATTTATGTCTACAGCGTAGATAAGTACCCGATAGCGCTGGCTCTGAAAATGTCGATTGACGTGACCGAAGGCGCACCGTGGAACGAAATTCTGGCAATGGCGAGCATCTCCATTCTGCCGTCCATCATTGTTTTCTTCCTGGCTCAACGCTACTTCGTTCAAGGCGTAACCAGCAGCGGAATTAAAGGTTAATAGAGGATTTATCATGGCTGAAGTCATTTTCAACAAATTAGGCAAAGTTTACTCCAACGGTTTCCGCGCGGTTCATGGCATTGATCTGAAAATCCATGATGGCGAATTTATGGTTATTGTTGGCCCATCTGGCTGTGCTAAATCCACTACCCTGCGCATGTTAGCCGGGCTGGAAACTATCAGTGATGGTGAAGTACGAATTGGTGACCGGGTGGTCAATAATTTGGCCCCGAAATCACGTGGTATTGCCATGGTGTTCCAGAACTATGCGCTATATCCACACATGACCGTTAAAGAGAATCTGGCTTTTGGTTTGAAGTTAAGCAAAATGCCAAAAGACCAAATTGAGACGCAAGTTGCTGAAGCTGCGAAGATTTTGGAGTTAGAAGATCTGCTAGAGCGCCTACCGCGTCAGCTGTCTGGTGGTCAAGCACAGCGTGTGGCCGTTGGCCGCGCCATTGTTAAAAAGCCCGATGTATTTTTATTCGATGAGCCATTATCAAACTTGGATGCCAAACTGCGTGCTTCCATGCGTATTCGTATTTCTGATTTACATAAGCAGTTGAAAAAAAGCGGTAAAGCAGCAACGACAGTTTACGTTACCCACGACCAAACCGAAGCCATGACCATGGGCGACCGAATCTGTGTGATGAAACTGGGCCACATTATGCAAGTCGATACCCCAGATAATCTCTATCACTACCCTACCAATATGTTTGTTGCCGGTTTTATCGGCGCGCCGGAAATGAATATCAAACCGAGCACGCTGGTAGAAAAAGACGGGGAAATTGGCCTGACCGTCGGTCAATACACCCTGGTATTGAATGAAAGACAGCAAGCCAAAGTCGCTGCCCACACCGGGGAAAAAGTGTTCTTTGGTGTACGTCCTGAATTCGTCAGCATGTCTCTGAGTCCATTTACTGAAAATCACTCACAAGGTGAATTAGTCCGTACGGAAAACATGGGTCACGAATTCTTTATGTATATCAAAGTTGATGACTTTGAGCTGACCTGTCGTCTGCCGTCTGACGAAGCACGACCTATTATCGAAAATGGTCTGCATCGCACCGTGTACTTCCAGTTTGATATGGATAAATGCCATATCTTTGATGCAAAAACAGAAAAAAATATCTCTCTTTAACAGGAGCAGTACCCAATGAAAAAAGCGATCCTACACACGCTGATAGCATCCACTCTGGCATTATTGTCGCATCAGGCTTTTGCAGCACAGGACGAAGTTAATTTACGGATGTCATGGTGGGGGGGTAATGGCCGCCACCAGGTAACATTGAAAGCTATTGAAGAATTCCACAAACAACATCCGAATATTAATGTTAAATCGGAGTATACCGGCTGGGATGGTCACTTATCTCGCCTGACAACACAGATTGCCGGGGGTACTGAGCCAGATGTTATGCAGACTAACTGGAACTGGTTGCCTATTTTCTCTAAAGACGGTACTGGTTTCTACAATCTGTTTAACGTAAAAGAACAATTGGATTTGGCACAATTTGATCCGAAAGAACTGCAACAAACAACAGTTAATGGCAAATTGAATGGTATTCCAATTTCAGTTACTGCTCGTATCTTTTATTACAATGATGCAACCTGGGCTAAAGCAGGTTTAGCATATCCTAAAACATGGGATGAATTACTTGCTGCGGGTAAAGTATTTAAAGAGAAACTGGGTGATCAATATTACCCAGTAGTATTAGAGCACCAAGATACATTAGCATTAATCCGCTCTTATATGACTCAAAAATATAATATTCCTACTATTGATGAAGCAGGTAAGAAATTTGCCTACACGCCAGAACAGTGGGTTGAGTTCTTTACCATGTATAAGACCATGGTAGATAGTCATGTTATGCCATCCACCAAATACTATGCTTCATTCGGCAAAAGTAATATGTATGAAATGAAGCCATGGATTAATGGTGAGTGGGCCGGTACTTATATGTGGAACTCCACAATAACTAAGTATTCCGATAACTTGACCAAACCTGCAAAATTGGATCTTGGCCCATACCCAATGCTGCCAGGAGCAAAAGATGCTGGCTTATTCTTTAAACCTGCACAGATGCTTTCAATTGGTAAAACAACCAAGCATCCAAAAGAAAGTGCGATGTTAATCAACTTCTTATTGAACAGCAAAGAAGGTGTTGAAGCATTGGGTCTGGAGCGTGGCGTACCATTGAGTGCCACTGCTGTCGCTCAACTTCGCTCCTCCGGGGTTATTAAAGATGAAGATCCTTCTGTTGCCGGCTTAAATATGGCACTGGAATTGCCACACAAAATGACAACTTCACCATACTTTGATGATCCGCAAATCGTTTCACTGTTCGGCGATGCAATTCAATATATCGACTATGGCCAGAAGACAGTACAAGAAACAGCAGAATACTTTAATAAACAAGGTGACCGTATTCTGAAACGCGCAATGCGTTAATGAATTAATTTAACTTAAGTTGTTATTAAACCCTGCCATTAATTTGGCGGGGTTATTTCGTTTTATAAACAAAAAAATAATAGCCAATCAGACCGACATCACAATTTAATATCTGTTTAAAAAATTAATCACCAACACAGATCTGGATCACAAAAATATTTATTAATATAAATAGAATATGCATTCACAATAAATGAAACATTGTTTCTTTGTTCGTGAAATTGTTTTTTAGTCGTATGTTGATTCTTTATTAAATTGTTAATGACTTTTGATTTAAATAACCATAACCCTGGGATTATATAAAAATGAAATTTAAATTACTGACTCTGGCAGTGGCATCTGTAATCAGCTTTAGCTCCGTGGCAACAACAATTGACTACCGGCACGAAATGAAAGATACCAGTAAATCTGATCATAAAGATCGTTTATTGATTTCCAACCGTTTTGCAAATGGCTTTGGTTTATCTTTAGAGGGAAAATGGGGCCAGCACAGCTCCGATACTACCCCGAATAAACCATTCAACGAGCAAGTCAGTAATGGCACTGAAGTGGTTGCCAGTTATGTTTATCAGTTCAATAAAACATTCCAACTGGAACCTGGTTTCTCATTAGAATCTTCTTCTGACTCTAATAACTACCGCCCTTACCTGCGCGGCAAAGTATCCTTCACTGATGATTTCTCAACATCACTGCGTTACCGCCCATACTACAAACGTAACCAGCCAGCTCAGACTAAAGCCACAGAGAAAGGCCATGAGTTCACCATGTTGTTTGCCTATAATTTCTTGAAAAACTATTCAGCTGAATATGAATTGAACTACAAGAAATCCGAAGACGAAATTCTGGCAAATAAAGAGAAAGAAGAATGGAGTCATGACCTGAAAGTCGCTTACAAGTGGGATAAAAATTGGAAGCCATATGTTGCTATCGGTAACGTTGCTGGCAGCAAAACCACTGACGAGCGCCAAACTCGCTATCGTGTAGGCGTGCAATACAGCTTCTAATTTTGGCCTTATAGATGTGTAGTTGTTAATAAAAGTTTGGTTGTTAGTACCCTCATCATTATTTGTGATTATGCCCATACCCGTATTACTTTGGGGAAAAGTTGACTCCCGGTCGCTTTTCCCTTTTTTTATGCCGGTATATTGCTGCAAAACCGCGCATTACTGCCCACTGTCTGCAGCTTAATACTCCGCTTTACACTTCTATATTTACCCCCTGAATGATTTGCCGCTAAAACACCGGTTCAGTTGGCAAAAAATGAGACATTTAGTTACAGCGTAACGGCTATTCATACCGAGACAAATCTCATATACTGGATAAATCAACAGCTACAGATTCGGAATTCACGTATGACAGGAGAAGGACACCTGATTTTTTCTGTCGCCTGCGTTATTTTTGCCAAGAAAGTCGGCCTCACACCTGAACTGGCACATGGCGACTGGTGGCATATTATACCTGGCGCCCTGTTAACGTCCTTGCTGCCAGACATTGACCACCCCAAATCCATCCTTGGTCAACGGCTAAAGTGGATATCGACCCCTATTGCTCGCGCATTTGGTCATCGCGGATTTACTCATAGCTTATTGGCCGTGATTGGCGGTATTGCTCTGTTTCAAATGGATATCTCCCGCGATTGGATTATCCCCGCTGATGCATTCCACGCGATGATTATTGGCTATTTCAGCCATCTATTGGCCGATATGATTACACCGGCAGGTGTCCCACTGTTATGGCCGTGCCGCTGGCGTTTTTGTATTCCGCTACTGCGGCCACAGAAAGGTAACCAATTAGAACGCGTATTATGTGTTCTATTAGTCTGTTTTTCCGTCTATTGGCAAACTGACACCACCATTCCACTGCAATCCTATATGGAACAATTGAAGAATTTTAGATTGTGATCACATTTTAATGGGCAAATAATCACCAAATTGTACACATCCCATACAAATAGTGGCAAAAATTTATATAACATTCTTTTTGGATATAAGTGAGCCGACTTAGGAACTGCTAACATACGCGCCTAATTACACAGTTGACTGTGTGTGGCGCTATTCCAGCTAATAATTGCAACAGAATAAGCAGCCAATATTTAAAATAATAATTTGGAGATTTGGGGATGAACCTACCGCTTGTGATTAACGTGCTGTTATTTGTGGCACTGCTATTACTATTGGCACAAACTCGGCATAAACAATGGAGTCTGTCCAAAAAAGTTTTGGTAGGTCTGGGACTGGGTGTGCTATTTGGTCTGGGGCTGCAATGGGTCTATGGCGCAGATAATCCGGTGCTAAAAGAATCTATCACTTGGTTTAATATTGTCGGTAATGGCTATGTACAATTGTTGCAAATGATTGTTATGCCATTGGTATTTGCTTCTATCTTAAGTGCTGTTGCCAAACTGCATAATGCCGCTTCACTGGGTAAAATCAGTGTATTGACCATTGGCACATTGCTGTTCACCACATTAATTGCCGCACTGGTCGGTGTACTGGTCACTAATCTGTTTGGCTTAACTGCCGATGGGCTGGTGCAAGGCACACAAGAATCAGCGCGTTTAAGCGCTATCGAAAGCAATTATCTCGGCAAAGTAACTGACTTGACCGTGCCTCAACTGGTTCTGTCCTTTATCCCCAAAAATCCGTTTGCCGATTTAACCGGTGCCAACCCAACCTCAATTATTAGCGTTGTTATCTTTGCAACATTCCTGGGTATCGCCTCCCTGCAATTGCTGAAAGACGATGTAGCAAAAGGCCAGCGGGTACTGGTAGCGATTGACACTCTACAAGCCTGGGTAATGAAGCTCGTGCGCTTGGTGATGAAGCTGACACCATACGGCGTACTGGCTTTGATGACCAAAGTAGTTGCAGGCTCTAATATTCAAGACATCATCAAACTGGGCAGTTTTGTGGTTGCCTCTTATTTGGGCCTGGCCATTATGTTTGTGGTACACGGCGTGCTGCTGTCTTTCACTGGCATTAACCCACTGAAATTCTTCCGCAAAGTTTGGCCCGTGCTGACATTTGCCTTTACCAGCCGCTCCAGTGCTGCCAGCATCCCACTGAATGTAGAAGCACAAACTCGCCGTTTGGGCGTCCCTGAATCTATCGCCAGCTTCTCAGCCTCTTTCGGCGCCACTATCGGCCAAAATGGTTGCGCGGGACTTTATCCTGCCATGCTAGCGGTGATGGTCGCCCCCACTGTCGGCATTAACCCGCTCGACCCAATGTGGATTGCCACACTGGTCGGCATTGTCACTATCAGCTCAGCCGGTGTCGCCGGTGTTGGCGGCGGCGCGACCTTTGCAGCATTGATTGTGTTACCTGCGCTGGGCTTACCGGTCACACTGGTTGCTTTGCTTATCTCAGTTGAACCATTGATTGATATGGGCCGTACCGCATTGAATGTGAGTGGTTCAATGACGGCAGGAACCATTACCAGCCAATTGATGAAACAAACAGATAAAGAGATTCTCAACAGTGATGATGATGGCGATTTAGCCCATCAGTAAATATCACTCGTTAGCCATTAAAAGCCAGTCAGCAGACTGGCTTTTTGTTTTTAACGCATTCATGCACTCCGACGGTGCCTCAAGAACCAACAGCGCGGTATTTCTCAACTAGCGCCAAGGCAATGGCTTCTGTTTCTACATCCGGAGCACCGCTGAAATCATCCGCCCTGAAGTGCATCTGAAATGCCGTAATGACCTGACGAGTTTCATCATCTAACTCGCCCGTCTGTGGGATTTTGTAGCCATAGCGGGCTAGCGCCTGCTGGATAACCGCCACGGAGGCCAGATCATTTTTATTTCGGCCATCAATATATTTTGTCACTGTCGCGTTATCAGGCCAGGCACCAATGCCCTGCTCAGCTAAACGCTGCCATGGAAACAAGGGACCGGGATCGGATTTTCTTAGGGGAGCAATATCACTGTGGGCAACAACATCTGTCGGGTCAATATTATAACGCTCAATAATGTCCTTGGTTAGCCGCTCAATCAATTGAATTTGTGATTCGTTATAAGGGTACCACTGCCGGCCCAACATCTTCTCAGTGAACCCCTTATTGACGATTTCAATGCCTATCGAGGTATCATTGAGGCTACTGCGCCCATGCCAATCACTGACGCCAGCATGCCAATCACTGACGCCAGCATGCCAAGCACGCTCAGACTCAGGAACCAATTGCAGAACCACCGGTTTGCCATCCAAATTATCAGGATGAGTTTTGACCAGATAATGGGCGCTGACCTGTCCTTGTGTCAGTACTTTCAGTGATTGTGCATCATCTAGCGCGGTATAATGCAGCACCAAGAACCGCACTCGGGCATTCTGGGCAACTGAAGATACACTGCTATCAACCTTATAATCACCCCGATCTATCAATTTATGCTGATTATCATGTTGGGAACTGCTACAACCAGCGAGCAACAGTAATATCCCGGCGCTTAATAACTTCCTCATCATATTTCTCCCTATATAATATGTTTAAGCACCGTTATAGTGACTCAGCAGAACTAAATAGACCGTAAACAATGCTGCTAAATCATAATTATTAAGATTTAAGAAGTGATGCATTAAGTGCCTTGACGTTGCCGCCCAGCGCGGAGATTGTCAATAAAAACGGCTCCTGATAAGAGGAGCCGTTTGGCATGGGAAGGAATAAATAGTTATAATTAACAGCTGATTAAAAATATCCAATAATTATACGGTATTTACCCTAATGGGGCGGTTTCCTTAGAAAGGATACTCGCGATAGCCCATCTGTTCTGAAATATTGCGCGCGGCACGATGTAAAGATTTCACAATATCGCTCTTGCTGCCTTCTGAGAAACGCAATGTTGGGTAGGAAATACTTAACCCAGCAATCACGACGCCGAAGCGGTCGAAAACAGGTACTGCGATGCAACGCAACCCCTCTTCTTGTTCTTCAATATCTTCGCCAAAACCTTGTTCACGGACCTTATCCAGCACGGGCAATAGTTCTGCGGCGCTAGCCAACGTATGTTTAGTGCTACGGGTAAATTCGATATGAGACAAGATTTCTTCTACTTCACCGCGGTCACGCCATGCCAGCAGCACTTTACCAATTGCCGTACTGTGCAGTGGATTACGACGCCCAATGCGAGAATGCATCCGCAGGTTATACATAGAATCGATTTTATGGATATAAACAATGCCATCTTCATCCAAGGCACCCAAGTGAATAGTTTCACGAGTTTCATTGGATAATTCACGCATTTGTATATCAGCGCTACGAATTAAATCGACATTTTGTAGTGCTTTAGCTCCCAACTCGAATAACTTCAACGTCAAGGAGTATTTCTCTGATTCGCCCTCTTGGGCAACATAGCCCAAGGACTTCATGGTCTGAAGAAAGCGGTACACTGTGCTCTTAGGCATCATTACCCGTTGAGAAAGTTCGGTAATACCAATTTCCCGCTCTTCACCCAAGGCTTGTAAGATGCCAAAAACCTTCAGAACCGACGATACAGAGTCGGGCTGTTTATCTAGATCTGCAATAGCCATTTTTTGGTTACCCTACTCAGTTTTCTGTGTTTCATAAAACAATATGTTTTAAAAAAAATAGAACAGTGGTTTTATTATAAAGGGAAGTCGCGAGACTGTGCAATAAACCAATGTGAATAATCGGATAAAAGCCTTGCAGACAGCAAATTAGCCTCTTTCCAAGAAAGAGGCTAGTGCAAAATTCAACTATTTCCAGACTGATTCAGGTAATGTGGCTAAATATAGGGCCGGTTTACCGTGAACATCTGAGGTAAACAGCACTTGCTTATCATCAGGTGTAAAGGAAGGATGTGGATGGGTGACCTGGCGATCACCTTCAAATACTTTCCATGAAGTGTCGTGGCGGGCAACACGATGCTGAGTACCATTCTTCATATTGAAAACATACAAGAAAGGATCATTTTCGATTTTATAGCCACTGTCGTCTTGTACATCAACCGGCGCATCAGAGCCATCGCCGACCATCAATGAGCCATCATAGTTACTCATCAGATGTGAACAGGCGGGCATGGAGGTCAACTGACGATTTTCCAATGTCTCTGGGTCAGCACTGCAAATGAAGCGGTCTGTGCTACCTTTTAAGTAAGAGACATACACCAAGGCCGAGCCATCTGGCACCCAGAATTCATGGGTACAGCTCTCACCTTCCGCATGGGTTTTCACCTTGCGCATATTGCTGCCATCTTCATTGATTAGCCACATGCGGGCATCAACCAAATCATGTGGCCCTTCATGGCAAAACGCCACGGTATTATCATCATATGGGCGATAGATAGGGTGACCGAGCCATTGATTTTCTTGCAAAATAACCGCAGATTCGCCCGTTTTAAGATCAACACGCATCAAGCGGCAGCACGGTTTGGTGAAATAGAACTCGTGGAATTTCTTCCAGTCGGTCAGTGGCTGCCAATCTTCACGTTTGATCTCAATGCCAACCAGTTTGGTGCAATCTGAGTTTGCCACCCAAGTACCATAGCCAACCCACTCTTCTGGCACCTGATAAACCACACTTTCTGCCAAGGAAGCCAGGTCTACGCGCATCAGATTACGGCCATCTTTGACATAAAACAGCGCATCATCCTCCGGAGACAAGAAACCACCAAAGGTATTGTCACCGCGCCCTTCTGTCAGTTGTGTTGCCACCTGAGTGTTAAGATCCAGCAAATAGTAGTTCCACGGGCCATCAAAAGCACCGCCAAACAACAGTTTGCTACCATCACGAGTGAAACACTTTTGATAGAAATAGTTACGGTGGCAAGTCACATCTGGCGGTGTCAGCCGTGTAACTTGTGCACCGGTAGAGGCATCCTGATAAGTATGAAATGTCAGGGGGATTTGTTTACCTTTAGCCATCCGGAAAGTCCTTAAAATCATCAGAGAATTAAAATTTGCCCGCAGGGAAACCTGTTCGGCTAATACTATCTCACATTATAGAAACGATGTTTCATTTTTCCGTGATCGCGGTTCTATTTTTACTGATTTTAACAAATTACGGTCATTATCAGCTTGTTAATCTCACTGAGCGGGAGAGGCTTTTCTTTGCGATACTCTGTTGCGACGATGCTTGGCCGTAAAATGGTCTTTTACAAATAACCCGACTTGTCAGGATGCATTCAAACACAATAGCCGTTAGCATAGAAAGATTCACTTACCTTATTATTTTTACAGACAAAACCTATGACCCCATCAGCCACCGATGGAATGCCGGTTCCCCAGCGCTATGCCGCCATCTTCGTTATTGCTTTAGGTATTATGATTGCGGTGCTGGACGGCACTATTGCCAACGTCGCGTTACCGACGATAGCCCGTGACCTGAATGCCAGCCCAGCCACGTCTATTTGGGTGGTAAATGCTTATCAGCTTGCCATTACGGTATCTTTGCTCTCGATGGCATCATTGGGTGACATCATTGGCTATCGGCGGGTTTATCAAGCCGGTTTACTGGTGTTTAGTGTGACATCGCTGTTTTGCGCCCTGTCCGACTCCTTATGGACACTGACATTGGCTCGCATATTGCAAGGATTGGGGGCTGCCGCACTGATGAGTGTGAACACCGCCCTGATCCGCATTATTTATCCCAAAGCCCAGTTAGGCCGAGGTATCGGTATTAATGCCTTAATTGTGGCGGTTTCAGCCGCCGCAGGCCCCACCATTGCCGCCGCAGTGCTGTCGGTTGCATCCTGGCAGTGGCTATTTGCCATTAATGTGCCGATCGGATTGGTGGCCTGGGGCTTGGGCATGAAGTACTTGCCAGCCAACAATATGAAGAGCAACGGTAACCGTTTTGATATCACCAGCTGCATTATGAATGCGCTGACATTCGGTTTACTGATAACTGCCATCAGTGGTTTTGCCCAAGAACAGAGCCCGACATTAATTGCCGTTGAAGTCATTGCATTGCTAGTGATTGGCTTTTTCTTTGTGCGCCGCCAACTCAAGCAACCTTTCCCCTTGTTGCCGGTCGATTTACTGCGCATTCCTATTTTTGCGCTGTCAATTGGCACCTCCGTTTGTTCTTTTGCCGCACAGATGCTAGCCATGGTTTCACTGCCTTTCTTCCTGCAAACCGTGTTGGCGCGTGATGAAGTTGCCACCGGCTTGCTCTTAACCCCTTGGCCGCTGGCCACCATGGTGGTCGCACCGATCGCTGGCCGTTTAGTGGAGCGCTATCATGCCGGATTGCTCGGAGGGATTGGTTTGGCAGTGTTCGCCAGTGGTTTGTTCTTGCTGGCCATCTTGCCTGCCAACCCCAGCGATTTGGATATTATCTGGCGTATGGTGCTGTGTGGTGCAGGTTTTGGTCTGTTTCAGGCCCCCAACAACCACACCATTATCTCCGCCGCCCCACAACATCGCAGCGGAGGGGCCAGTGGGATGCTAGGTACTGCGCGCCTATTGGGCCAGACATCCGGGGCGGCATTGGTTGCTTTGATGTTTAATCTGTTTGCTGACAACGGCACCCACGCCTCGCTCATCCTCGCCGGCGGCTTCGCCAGTATCGCGGCACTGGTTAGCCTACTGCGAGTGAGTCAAAAACGCAGTTAATCCGACTTTAGTACTAAAAAACCCCGCCGAAGCGGGGTTTTATATTGAGTTTCAAGGCGGGTTACTTCAGGTATTCACCAGAACGCAAAGCTTCAATACGTTTGTCCAGCGGCGGATGGGACATAAACAACTCGCTGAATGATTTAGATTTACCGTTAATGCAGAAAGCCATCATGCTCCCCGTTTCCTGCGGTTCATAGCTGGTTTTCAGCCGCTGCAATGCCGCTATCATCTTCTCGCGCCCCACCAGTCTCGCCGAACCGGCGTCAGCATGGAATTCACGATGACGCGAGAACCACATGGTAATAATGCTGGCAAGAATACCAAACACCAGCTCCAATACCATTGAGACGGCGAAGTAAACCATCGGGTTACCCGAGCTGCTTCCCTCATTATCACGATCTCCCGACAAGAAGCCGGCGGCCACCTGTGCAATCAGACGCGAAATGAAAATAACAAATGTATTCACAATACCTTGAATCAAGGTCATGGTGACCATATCACCATTCGCCACATGACTGATTTCATGGGCAATAACCGCCTCTGCTTCATCGCGGCTCATGTTTTGCAACAAACCGGTACTGACAGCCACCAGTGATGCATCACGACGGGCACCGGTAGCGAAAGCATTAATATCAGGAGCTTGATAAATAGCCACCTGCGGCATGGCAATACCGGCCTGCTGTGACTGGCGACGCACCGTCTCGAGCAACCAGCGCTCAGTTTCATTACGTGGCTGCTCAATAACCTCGCCCCCCACGGAGCGCAAAGCCATCCATTTGGACATCAGCAACGACACAAATGCGCCGCCAAAACCAAACAGACCGGCCATAATCATCAGCCCCTGCACACTGCTGGACTGGATACCTGTCAAGCTAAGCACCAACCCGAACACCAACATAACGGCCAGGTTGGTGAGAAGGAACAGAGCGATACGCATCATAAAAATTTATTTCCTTATTGTGTTAATTGGCGATCGGACTAAATCGACACTGCATTAAGTCAAAATAAGCATTAAGTCATAATGGCCATCAACTTAGCGGTGACTTAACCAAATGACTGCTGGGATATGCTGATCGTATGGGCATCTGATAAATTTTCAAGGCTTGTTAAGTTCTAACAGCATAAATCAACATAACTTTACAAATTTGGATACTTTTCATTACATATTCAGCTGTTTTTTCGCCAATACATTAGCCTAGCGCTAAAAAAAGCCAAAAAAAATCCGGGCTCAATAGAACCCGGATTATTCATATCAGCCGCTAACTATTTTGCTGCGGCTGCTGTCGCAGGGGTTACCGGTTGAGATTCAACCTGCGGTTGCGCTTTTTCTTTATGGGCTAAATCCAGTGCAATATGAACAGTTTCATCCAGATAAGGGTCCGGCTCCTGATAGTCTTTTGGCAAATCGTCCAATGACTTCAAGGGCTTTTTGCCTTCACGTTTAAAGCGCTCATTTAAGCGGTTCAGACGGGTAGCATCATCATCATGATTCTCTTTCTCGCGCTGGGCATAGTTGAGAGAAACAATGTTTTTCTTATCTTTCAGCGCCTTATAACGTTCAATATCTTGCTGAATATGCTGGAATTCAGGATCAATGGCGATGCGCGCAGCATGCACTTTGAGTAACTCTGGCTCCAGTGGTTTCAAATCACCCGTCTTGGTATAGCTGGCAGCATTGATGCTATCCCAAGGCAAGGCATTATCTTCGAAACTTTCACCGGTTTCCGCCGGGTCAACCCCCGTTGGCATCACAATATCTGGGGTAACGCCTTTACGTTGAGTACTGCCGCCATCTACCCGATAGAACTTCTGGATAGTGTATTGCAGTGACCCCAATGCCGGCCATTCAGGGCGCAGCATCTGATCGTAAATACGATTCAGCGAGCGATACTGCTGCACGGTTCCTTTACCAAAGGTAGGCTCACCCACGATTAAGGCGCGGCCATAATCTTGCATAGCGGCGGCGAAAATCTCGGATGCAGACGCACTATAGCGGTCAACCAATACCACCAGCGGGCCTTTGTAGTACACCACGCCGTCAGTATCACTATCTTCGCGTACTTTGCCATTGTTATCACGAACTTGCACCACTGGGCCGCTCGGAATAAACAGACCAGATAGCGCAACCGCCTCAGTCAGAGCGCCACCACCATTGCTGCGTAAGTCGATGATAATGCTGCTAACATTCTGTTTTTCTAGTTTTTGCAGCTGCACCTTAACATCTTCTGTCAGGCCAACATAAAAACCAGGAATATCCAGTACACCGACGCGCTCTTTGCCGATGGTTTTCACCGACATTTTCACCGCACGGTCTTCCAGACGAATACGTTCTCGCGTCAAAGTCACAGTGCGGGGTTTGGTTCCTTTACCGGCAGGTAAAATTTCCAACCGCACTTTACTGCCTTTCGGCCCTTTAATCAGCGCCACAACATCATCAAGGCGCCAGCCGATGACATCCACCATCGGTTTGCCGGTTTGGCCGACACCGATAACCCGATCACCCACCGCGATAGTTTTACTTTTCGCCGCCGGGCCACCCGGAACCATAGAGTTGATCAATGTGTAATCATCATCCATTTGCAAGACTGCACCAATCCCCTCCAGAGACAGACTCATCTCGGTGTTGAACTGTTCAGTATTGCGTGGCGACAGGTAATTAGTATGCGGGTCAATTTCGTGAGCAAACGCATTCATAATCAACTGGAAGACGTCTTCACTGTTACTTTGCGTCAAGCGCTTAATGGCGGCCTGATAGCGCTTGGTCAGCGTCTCTTTGATTTCTTTATCCGTTTTACCGGTTAACTTCAAATTGAGCTGATCATATTTAACTTTTGCGTCCCAAAGCTTGTTCAGCTCGGCGGTACTGGTCGGCCAAGGGGCTTTGCTGCGATCAATATCAATGGTGTCATTACCCGTGAAATCCATCGGCCTGTCTAGCACAGACAATGCATATTGATAACGCTCAAAACGGCGTTTTTGCGCCAAATTGAATAACGCATAGGGCGTATCTAACTGGCCGGATTTTAACTCACCGTCCAGCGAATGTTTTTTATCCGCGAACTGTGCCACATCTGATGCCAACAACACATTATGGCTGTAATCCAGCATGTTGAGGAAGCGATCAAATATTTTGGCGGAAAACTCGGAGTCCAAGGCAAATTGGCGATAATGGGAGCGAGTGAAGCGCGATGTTACGCGCTCACTCACGGTTGCATGCTCTGGTTCCTGGTGTAATTGAGGCAGTTGGTCGGCTCGATACGTTGTATCAGCCGCGTAACTTGCGCCCGCCAGTAACAAGCCTGCGATTGCTGTTAGTCTGACAAATTTGTTCATGCCTAAGTTGGCCTCCGTATCAGAACTGCAAGTGTTCTGCGCGCACAATCATCGCCAGACCGGAAGACAGCTGCACCCGTACGCCATCTTTAGCGATTTCTAATACGGTTGCGTCCATCGCACTCTTACCTGCTCTGACTTTGATTTCTTGACCAATTTGCAGTTTAGAGATATCTGTGACCGGCACAGGGCGTGGCTGGTTTTCCTCGGCCTGTGGGCGAGGTGGCCGAGCTTGTTGTGGACGCGGTGACTGACGAGGCTTGCGGTTTTCCACCGGTGCCCCCGCTTCACGACGCGGCGCAGGTTTTTTACCTGCTGGACGTGGGCGACGTGGCTCTGGAGTTTCACCCGCAGCAATGGCAGCTTCGCGCTTTTTAGCTTGTTGTTCAGCACGTTGCGCTTGAACACGGGCTTTCGCCTCTTCCAGCTGTTTGCGGGCATGCTCGACATGTTGCTCTTCCAGCACACCACAAGGGTTGCCATCCAGATCAACACGTTCAGCACCAACTTTGACCCCATAAAGATAACGCCAGCTTGAGGTGTAGAGACGCAGCGCAGAACGCAATTGCGTTTTACTTAAATTCTCTTCACCCTGAACACGTTCGACCAGATCTTGAAAAATACCGATCTTCAGTGGACGTGCTTCGCCCTCGGCGGTGAAACAAAGCGGGAATCGCTCAGCCAAAAAGGCTATGACTTCTTTACTACTGTTCAACTTAGGTTGATTTTCCATGAAATTTCCTGATTACAACGGGTTGCCAACAAGCCGCAGGCATGAACAGGCGTCATTATAATGACGCCATCAGCAATTGCCACGTTATCCGTATATCAACTTGCAGTCTGTGTGACATATTTTGAACTATCACACAGTTCAAGATGCTCGCAAAGCCCCGCCACGACTGAGGTTAAGCCTAATTCGTCGTCGTTATCGAAACGATCATAAACAATGCTATCGATATCCAAAACGCCGATAACTTTTCCCTTAACTGTGATTGGCAGCACAATTTCTGCATTACTGGCGGCATCACAAGCGATATGACCGGGGAAAGCATGCACATCCCCCACCCGCTGAACGCGATTTTCTGCCACGGCAGTGCCACATACCCCCTTCCCGACAGGAATTCGCACGCAGGCGATTTTGCCCTGGAAAGGGCCGAGCACCAATTGATTCCCCTCGAGCAAGTAAAACCCCGCCCAATTCAAACCCTCAAGGCGTTCATACAGTAAGGCGCTGGCATTAGCCAATGTGGCGATGAAATTGGTTTCACCGGCAATCAGAGCACTCAAGTCACGTTTTAATTCCGCGTAGAATTCTGCTTTTTTCATGTAATGACCGTTAGAAACCTAAGAATAGCCAGAGGCAATTGTTACGCTTAGCTTATATAAAATAATCATTAAATGCGCTTAGCTACAAGGTTATTCAGCGCTTAAGCTATAAAAGAGTTGCCCATCGCCGAAGTTTGCCCCTTTTTGCCGCTTGTTTTGATGCCTTGCTCTGCTACCATCCGCGCTATTCTTTATAGACCGATATCGGTGCCAGGGTGTTTATTAGATGAAGATTCATGCCATTCAACGCCCATTGTCAACAGCGCGCGTGCAACGATGCTGCCAGTGTGATGCGCTGTTTACCTTGCCGGCACTAAATAGCAGGCAGGCCGCGTATTGCCCGCGGTGCAGTGCAAAAATTGCCAGTGGGCGCGATTGGTCACTGACACGCCTGACCGCGATTGCCGTCGCCATGCTATTGCTGATGCCATTTGCGTTTACCGAGCCACTGATTACTATCCGCCTGCTCGGCACGCGCATTGATGCCAGTTTGCTGGAGGGAATCTGGCAAATGAGTCGCCAAGGCCACCCCATCACGGCCAGTATGGTGGCATTTTGCATTCTGGGCGCCCCGATGACACTCACCATTTCAATTCTGTATCTGCGCATTGGCAGCCGGATAGGTATGAATTTGCGGCCAATCTTGCTGATGCTCGAGAGATTGAAAGAGTGGGTGATGCTGGATATCTATCTTATTGGTATGGTCGTGGCCTGCATTAAAGTCAAAGAATATGCCGACATCATGCCCGGGACTGGGCTAATCGCCTATCTGACCTTAACCTTGCTTAGTATTCTGGCACTGGTGCATTTGAATTTGGAACAATTGTGGGAGCGGTTTTATCCACAAGAGCAGCCCCCCGGCCCGCGAGAAACCCTGCGCGTTTGCCTCTCTTGTCATTATACTGGGCACCCTGATGCCCTGGGGCGCTGCCCACGTTGCCATATTCCTTTGCGCCATCGCCGCCGCCACAGCATCCAAAAAACCTGGGCGGCATTACTGGCCTCTATCGTGTTGCTATTGCCCGCCAACTTACTCCCGATATCAATTGTTTATGCCAATGGCACCCGCATGGAGGATACTATTTTCTCTGGCGTGGTTTCTTTGGCTTCATCCGGTAATCTGCCGATTGCGGCCGTGGTGTTTATCGCCAGTGTGCTGGTGCCTTTTACCAAAATCATTGTCTTGCTAACCTTACTGCTGAGTATCCATCTCAAGACGCAGCATAGCTTGAAAACGCGCATGCGGCTGCTGCGCTTGATCACCTGGATTGGCCGCTGGTCAATGTTAGACCTCTTTGTTATTGCATTAATGATGTCGCTGATTAATCGTGATCAGCTCCTTTCTTTCACTATGGGGCCTGCAGCCTTCTATTTTGGGTCTGCGGTCATTTTGACTATCCTGGCCGTTGAGTGGCTGGATAGCCGATTGATTTGGGATGCACATGCAACAGGAAACGCCGAGTACACCGACTGAGGCACAAATTAAACATAAACGCCGGATATCGCCTTTCTGGTTATTGCCCTTTATTGCCCTGCTGATTGCCGGCTGGCTGGTTTATAACAATTGGCAAGAACGTGGCACCGAAGTCACCATTGATTTCCAATCCGCGGCGGGGATTGTGGCCGGGCGAACCCCGATTCGCTACCAAGGTGTGGAAGTCGGGATCGTGCAATCCATTAGTCTGGATGATGACCTGCGTAATATTAAAGTGACCGCCAGTATCAAAAATGACATGGAAGACTCACTCCGGGAAGGAACGCAATTCTGGTTAGTGACCCCCAAAGCCTCGCTGGCTGGGGTTTCCGGCCTGGATGCATTGGTGGGCGGCAACTATATCGGGATGATGCCGGGCGAGGGTAAACCGCAGAGCCACTTTACTGCATTAGATACTCAGCCCAAATTTCGCCTGAATACTGGCGAGTTGATGATTCATCTGCATGCGCCGGATTTAGGCTCGCTAAACAGCGGCTCGCTCGTGTATTACCGTAAAATTCCGGTGGGTAAAGTCTACGATTACAACATCGCACCTGATAATAACGGAGTCGTCATTGATGTGCTGATTGACCGGCGCTTTGCCAAACTGGTCAAAAACGACACTCGCTTCTGGAATGTGTCTGGTTTTAAAGGGGATTTCAGCCTAAGTGGTGCATCAGTGCAAATGGAAAGTCTGGCTGCATTAGTCAATGGCGCGATCGCCTTTGACTCTCCGCCAAACAGTCAGGATGCCAAGCCAGACCAGCCTTTCCAGCTTTACGCTGATTTGGCGCATAGCCAGCGCGGCGTGGCTATCACCTTGGATTTACCGAGTGGCAGCAGCTTGAGTGAGGGGCGCACTCCGTTGATTTATCAGGGATTACAAGTAGGCACCCTGACCAAAATGACACTCCAGCCGGACAGCAAAGTTACCGGCGAGCTGACCATTGACCCGTCGGTGGTGAATTTAATGCGCAGCGGCACGCGCATTGAAATGAATAGCCCACGAATCAGTCTTAATGATGCCAAATTAAGTGAATTGTTAACCGGCAATACCCTAGAACTTATCCCCGGCGAAGGCGCGCCGCAACAGCGCTTTAGTGTGCTGCCCAGCAGTAAAAGCCTGTTACAACAACCCAATGTGCTCGAATTGCAATTAACAGCACCTGAAAGCTATGGCATTGATGTCGGCCAGCCCATTTCACTGCATGGTATTAAAATTGGTCAGGTATTAACTCGCGAGCTATCGGCCAATGGCGTGAGTTTTAGCGCAGCCATTGAAGCAAAATATCGGCATCTGGTGCACCAAGACAGTAAGTTTGTGGTTAACAGCCGCATTGATGTAAAACTTGGCATTGATGGCGTTGATATACAAGGTGCCAGTGCGCAGGAGTGGATTGATGGCGGGATTTTGATTCTACCGGGCGGCAAAGGCGAAGCGCTTAGCAAATATCCGCTGTATAGCAGTGTCGATAAAGCGACAGATGGGATCTTAGGCAACCAGCCAGCCACTACGCTAACCCTGACGGCGACCAGCCTGCCTGATGTGCAAACCGGCTCCGTGGTGTTGTATCGCAAATTTCAGGTGGGGGAAATTACCCATATCAAGCCGAAAGCCAATGAGTTTGAAGTGGAGGTGTACATTCAGCCGGAGTATCGCAAGTTACTGACCGACAAAAGCATTTTCTGGGCTGAGGGGGGAGCGAAAGTCCAGTTAAATGGCAGCGGTCTGAGTGTGCAAGCCTCGCCGCTGAATCGGGCATTAAAAGGGGCAATCAGCTTTGATAACCTCGAGGGAGTCACACTAGACAAAGGCGCGAAACGCACCCTTTATGCGAATGAAACCGCCGCGCGGGCGGTCGGCAGCCAGATTATCTTACGTACTTTTGATGCCAGCAAATTGGCCGCAGGTATGCCAATTCGCTATCTGGGTATCAATATTGGGCAGGTTGATTCACTCAAGTTAGCCCCCGAGCGCAATGAAGTGCTAGCCAAAGCTGTGCTCTATCCCGAATATGTTCAAAGCTTTGCCCGTGCTGGGACGCGCTTCTCGATTGTTTCACCGCAGATCTCCGCCGCCGGGGTCAATAACCTCGAGACCCTGTTCCAGCCCTACATTAATGTGGAGCCGGGCAACGGCGGCATATTGCGGTCATTTGAGCTACAAACCGCCACCATTACCGATTCGCGCTATCTGGACGGTCTGAGTATTATTCTCGACACCGCCGAGGCGGGTTCATTGCAAATCGGCACACCGGTGCTGTTTCGTGGGCTGGAAGTGGGCACGGTCACAGGGTTTAATCTGGGGGCCATGTCTGACCGAGTACAAGTTTCGCTGCGTATCAGTCAGAAATTCCAACAGCTTGTGCGGCAGAATTCGGTTTTCTGGCTGGCATCGGGCTATAACCTTGAATTTGGCCTGACGGGCGGTGTTGTGAAAAGCGGCACTTTCCAGCAGTTTATTCGCGGTGGTATTGCTTTCGCCACGCCGCCGACCACACCGCTGGCACCGAAAGCCAGTGTGAATCAACATTTCTTACTGAACCCGGAAGAGCCGAAAGAGTGGCGAAGTTGGGGAACCGCGATACCCCGGTTCTAATTTTAATGACCTATCAGGGGGACGTAAGTGTGCCGTCCTGATAGGGATTACCACAAATATCCAACACACATTGGCGCAACCAGCGGTGTGCTGAGTCCGCATCCATTCGCGGGTGCCAAAGCATAGAAACCGTGATAATCGGTGAGGTGACGGGCAGTGGGAAACTGAACATCCCAGTGCGCAAATTCAAGGTATGCCGTTCGGGCACCGTGGCCACTAAATCCGAGCCTTGCGCTAATGCCAACGCGGTCGAGATGCCGTCAACATAAGCCGCCGCGCGCCTTTCAAGCCCCAATAATTGTAAACTATCATCGAGTGGCCCTTTATGGCCTTGACGGCGCGAAATGATAATATGGCGTTGGGCAGCATATCGTGCGGGGGTTATCTCTGCGCTGCTCAACCCATGCCCGGCCCTGACAACACCGATAAAACCATCACGAAATAATGCCCGAGTACGCAATTCAGGGCTAGCCGCAGCACCGACCACCCCGGTCTCCAGATCCACACTGCCATCGCGCAGTAATGCACTGTCTTTGTTCATCTTTTGTATAAAGCGCAACTGCACACCCGGTGCATCTCGACTCACACGCGCCAACAATGCCGCGCCAAAGTTTTCGACAAAACCATCACTGGTGCGCAAGGTAAAAATACGTGTTAGCTGTGCAAGATCGAGCTTCTCCGCTGGGCGTAGCACGGAGGTGGCGTCCTGCACCAATTGGCTGACTTGCTCACGTAACTCAAGTGCTCGGGGGGTAGCAACGAGCACCCGGCCTGCTCTCACCAACAGCGGGTCACCGGTGGTCTGGCGCAATCTCGCCAGCGCTCGGCTCATGGCCGACGGACTCAACCCCAACCGTTGGGCGGCGCGCACCACGCTGCCTTCTGCCAGCAGCACATTGAGTGTGATTAATAAATTGAGATCAGGTTTTGTCATCCTTTGACTCTAGCACAATCCGCCCGGACATGGCGTTGCATGCAGCAATAAGCTGCATTTCGTGCGTCTTCCGCCCTGTCATGCAATGAAATAGTCTCCTGAAGAGGATTTTTAGGAGCCCGCTAATCAATGAAAATGCATACCCGCACTAGCCATTCACTGACTGTTGAAAACGCCGCACTACGCAAAACGATGCTCAGCCTCGCACTGCCGATGTTGCTTTCCTCATTAGCCACCAGCATCGCCAATGTTGGGTTGCCCACATTAACACAAACTTTGCCGGCTTCTTTTCAAGAGGCCCAGTGGGTGATATTGGCCTATTTACTGGCCATCACTACCTCGGCCATCAGTATTGGCCGCATGGGGGATATTATCGACAAGCGCCAGTTGCTAAAGCTGGGGGTCGCCCTGTTCACCGCAGCATCGGCGGGCTGTGCATTTGCCCCCACCATCGGCATATTGATTATCGCCCGCATCCTGCAAGGGCTGGGGGCCGCCGCCATGATGACACTCACTTTGGCGCTGGTGGGTGAAACCGTCAGTCAGGGAAAAACCGGGCGCGCCATGGGGATACTCGGCACTGTATCCGCTATCGGCACCGCCCTTGGCCCCTCGCTTGGCGGCATACTCATTGCCAGCTTCGGCTGGCCTGCCATGTTTTTTATCAATATTCCTTTTGGCTTACTGGCCTTGTTCCTTATTTCACATTACTTGCCTGCCAATCACACACCATTGCCGCTCGCCCATGCTGGTTTTGATCCCCTCGGAATGTTGCTGTTGGGCCTCACACTTGCATTGTATGCGCTGGCCATGACCGTCGGACATGGCACATTCAGTGCTCATAATGGGGCGCTATTAGGGGCCGCAGCCATCAGCGGCGGATTATTTATCTGGGCAGAAAAGAGCGCAAAATCCCCCTTAATTCAGAGCGCAATATTGCATCAGCCGGTGTTACGTGCGGGCTTAATCATGAGCGCGCTGGTCACCACCATCATGATGACCACCCTGATTGTCGGGCCATTTTATCTTGCACACGCCCTGAACTTACCCGCGCAATGGGTGGGGTTAGCAATGTCTGCCGGCCCAATTGTGGCGGCGCTGAGCGGCATTCCCGCGGGCTATTGGGTGGACAAGTTAGGCGATAAAATCATGGTTACCAGTGGCTGGGCAGCAATAACCGTCGCCACCCTGCTGTTGGCAATCATCCCCACTGATTTTGGTATCCTCGGCTATATCGTGCCAGTGTGTGTGCTGACCGCCGGCTACGCCATCTTCCAGACCGCCAATAATACTCGGATGATGAAAGCAGTGAGTGCGGATGGGCGCGGTGTGGTTTCCGGCATGTTGAATCTTTCGCGTAACCTCGGGCTTATCACCGGCGCATCCGTCATGGGGGCGGTTTTTACTTTCACCGCTGCCTCTCAAGATATTCAATTCGCCACCGCAATAAATATCACCCAAGGTATGCAATTGACTTACGGTGTGGCGGCCCTATTCGCTGTGCTCGGGCTGGGAATAGCGGTCACCCAGTTCAGAAATAAAACTAATCAATAAAGAGACTCACTTCACTATTTATAATGTAGCTGAAAGGATTCAGATTAAGAATGAAAAGCCAAAAACATCAATTTGACTTTAATATAAGGAATTAGCCGCCCCTATTATTTTTCCAGCCCAAAAGACAATAAATGATAGATATGAGATGGATGAGTGATTTTTTGATTAAAATTGAACACTTTTCGTATCTTGCTGCTATTAATTAATCATCTAGATTTTTAATCATTTGTGTCGTAAACATCGGTTGCGCTACGTCATTGGCGCAACTCAACTCTAGATGACTTGGCTGTAAATTATATTATTAAGGATGAAACAATGAAGAAAACCTTACTTATTCTTGGTGCTATGGTTTTATTACAGTCAGCCCCGCCAGTAGAAAGTGCGGGCTCGGTCACTGGGACATTGGGCGCAACACTGACAATTATTACCGGATGTTATGTCAATGATGGCACCACCCCTGGCGGCTTGACCAATTTAGGCACCATCAACTTCGGCACCGTCTCAACGTTAAATACCCGCATCAGGCAGCCCTACAGCAGCACCACCAATGGCGCATTGAATTTATATTGTAGTGCCG
Organism: Yersinia hibernica; assembly: GCF_004124235.1. NCBI lineage: Bacteria > Pseudomonadati > Pseudomonadota > Gammaproteobacteria > Enterobacterales > Yersiniaceae > Yersinia > Yersinia hibernica. The sequence goes on along the minus strand of NZ_CP032487.1, from coordinate 1,595,520 downwards.
GCACCGCCTACAATATTGGCATTGATAATGGTGCACATGCATCGACTAACCAGCGCCGTTTGTCCGGCGGGACCAGCGAGTTTGTTAATTATAATTTGTTCAAAGACAGTGGGTATTCCCAAGCATGGGGCACTACCGGCTCTGACCTCCTCACTGGCACCGCGACGGCGATAGGTACCGCCATTCCTCTGACTGTTTATAGTGAAGTGCCAGTACAAGCAACGCCAAGTGTCAGCACTTATACCGATACGGTAAATGTGACTGTCAATTGGTAGCCAATATGACCTTAGACACTTATCCGGATAGCTCGCTGGCGACTGACGATAAAAAACGGCTTTTATGGCTTATCGTCAGCCTGCTATTACTGCGAACTTATCCGGCTTATGCCGTCTCTAAAACCGCCAATATCACCGTCAACGCCACCTTATTGCCAACCTGCATAGCGGGCACCACCGTCAGTGGCGCGACCACCTTTGGCACCTTAAATTTTGGCTCCGCCACCGTGCTCAACGCCCCGATAGCGGTTATTGGTCAGGCCAATGGCGGGGCAATTTCGGTGCAATGCAGCAAAAACACCAGCTTTACGGTGTTGCTCAGTGCTGGGCAAAGCGGCAGTGTCAATAGTCGCTATTTGGCCGGGGGGCCGAGCAGTCAACATGTGAATTACAACCTGTATACCGACTCCGCTCATAGCCACATTTGGAATAATACCGTGGGGGTATCACAAGTTGCTTCCGGGCAACCCACTACCCTGCCCGTGTATGGGCTGATCCCCGTACAAAGCACGCCAGCGGCGGGCGTTTACACCGACACAATTCAAGTCACCGTCAACTGGTAGGGAGGAAATAATATGATGCATAGCCGTTTCTACCCCACCTTCATTCAATTACTCGTGCTGAGTTTGCTGGGCTTGCCCATAGCTAATAGTTATGGGGATACCTTAAATAGCCCCTTCGCAGTCAAAGCCACAATATTACCCGGCTGTATTTTGGGGAGTGGCACTGCCGATAGCAGCAGTTTTGGCACCCTGAATTTTGGCAATGTCTCGTCATTGTCAGCGGCAATTAATATTGTCTCCAGCCAAAATGCCGGTTCAATCATTATTCAATGCAGTGGCACACCAAGCATTACCTTGGCGCTAAATAGTGGTGCAAATACTGCCGGCAATATCGCGGCGGGTCGGCGGTTACTCAATAGTGCCACCGGCGAATACCTATTTTATCAAGTATTCCAAGACAGCGCCCGCAGTGTGATTTGGGGCAATGGCAGTAACGGCGGAGCCGCGCAAGTCATTAGCGCGAATAGCACATTACAGCAGATCATTTTATATGCGCAATTATTTGCCACCAGCACTCTGCCCACGGCGGGAAATTACACAGATACCTTATTAGTGACTGCCACTTATTAAATTACTCTTTATTTAATGTGGGTACTTTATCGACAAGGAGTTCACCATGATTAAATTAACATCGCTCTCATTACTGATTTTATCGGCGACAACATTGGCCAGCAGCTCACTTTACGCCGCCTCTTCGGTGCTAATTTGGCCTATCGATCCGGTGATAAACAGTCATGAGAAAGCCACTGCGCTGTGGCTGGAAAATAAAGACAGTCAGCCCGTTTACATGCAAATTCGCGTATTAGGGTGGCAACAAAAAGCGGGGCAGGAAGATTACAGTCATCAATCAGCCATCCTTGCCAGCCCGCCAGTTGCGACAATTTTACCCGGCAAGCGCCAGTTGATTCGGCTGATTAAAAATACCCAGGTGCCCGCAGGCCAAGAGCAAGCATTCCGGGTGCTGATTGATGAAATCCCGCGCAAAGACCCCAATGAAGACGCGGCCACGCCGGATTTGAATATGGGGCTGAAATTTCAGATGCGCTACTCCATCCCGCTGTTTATCTATGGCGAGGGGCTGAAAGCTGAAGATGCCAATAACCCGGCAACCTTTTTCCCACTGAGCCTCGGCTACAAAATCATTCAAGAGAACGGTAAAACCTGGCTGGCCATTCGCAATCAAGGGCAGACCCACGCCCGGATCTCCCGCGTAAGCTTACAAGATAGAAACATGAATAGCGGGCTAATGGGCTATGTTTTGCCGGGCAATGAAATGCGTTTCCAAGTTCCGGCTTCAGCCAGTACTGGGCCATTAACTGCCCTAGTGAATAGCAATCCTAAACCTATAGTTATCCCCCATCAATAAACCGGCCGGATAGAGCGCCATTATTGATTAATGCAGTGCTAGTGCATTGATAACCGGGAATAACTGCCAACACGTTAGGGTCTGGGATGATTATCAAATTCAGGCTATCGCCATTTATGACATTGATGTATGCCTCAATGATATTCCCTGCATTCATACCACTGACGGTAAAAGCGGGGGATTTGCCGCCGCCGCCCGCCGCCGCGGTAATGCCTGACACCACCTTATATCTTGAGCTGGTGGTCAATGGGCGTAACTTCGGCGAAGCGGTGCCCGTGGTGTATCGCGACGGACACTATTATTTGACGCCTGAGCAGTTAAAAGCGGTGGGTTTTCCCTCATCGACGTCAAATAGCGCGGAAGTTGCTATTGATGCAATGGATAAAGTGCATGTTACCTATCAAGGCGACAGCCAGAAATTACTCATTGATATCCCCAGCGAATGGTTGCCTCAACAGCGGGTGAGCCGCGCCGCAACCGAGGATTATCAGCGGGCTCAAAGCAGTCTCGGCCTGTTATTGAATTATGATGTTTATGCCAGCCAAGGGAATAATAGTGGCCAACCCAGCAACACGTCAGCCTGGACTGAGCAGCGCCTGTTTGACCGCTTCGGTTTGATCAGTAACACCGGAATTTATCGCGCTAACTTGACGGATACCGATAATATTACCGTCGAAAAAGGGTATGTCCGTTATGATACTCAGTGGCGATTAAATGATGAAAATCAGATGCTAAGCTACACAGCTGGCGACCTGATAACCGGCTCACTCGCGTGGAGCAGTTCAGTACGTTTGGGGGGGCTGCAAATATCACGTAATTTTGCCATCCGCCCAGATTTAGTGACTTATCCACTGCCCCAATTTGCCGGCCAAGCTGCCATCCCCAGCACTGTTGATCTCTATATTGATAACTTTAGAACACAATCTGCCGCTGTTAATCCCGGCCCTTTTGTCATTGATAATGGCCCTAGAATCAATGGCGCAGGTCAGGCGACCGTGGTCACCACTGATGCTTTAGGGCGTCAAGTCAGCACCTCAATTCCCTTCTATGTTGCCAGTGATTTGCTCAAGCCCGGTTTATGGGATTTCAGCCTGTCGAGCGGCATGTTGCGCCAAAATTACGGTATTCGCTCTGCTGATTACGGCGAGCCGGTGGCTAGCGGAGTGCTGCGTTACGGTGCGACGCCCTGGCTGACACTGGAAGGCCGGTCTGATGTCGCCAAGCAGTTAAATGTCGCGGGCAGCGGCGTCAGTTTGCGGGTCGGAAATTATGGCGTGCTAAACAGTTCTTACAGCATCAGTCATGCTGGTGATGAGGTTTTGGGCCGCGGGATAGCCCCCACGGATACCGACAGCAATACGTTGCCATCGTCCCCCACTCAGCGCTACGGAGGGCGCGGTAATCAATACTCACTTGGCTACAGCTATAGCAATGCATTTTTCAGTCTAAATGCACAGCGTATTAACCGCAGTGAAAACTACGGTGATCTTGCAAATTATAATAGTGAATTCCGCCCCAGTCGCCGGACTGACCAAATCACCGGCAGCCTAGGATTGGGGGCATATGGGTCTATCGGCTCAGGTTACTTTGATGTGCGCGATGCATTGGGGGAGCGCACGCGGCTGGTGAACCTGAGCTACAGCACCACCGTATTGGGCAATACCAGCTTTTATCTCTCGGTCAACCGGGAGTTGGGCAGTAAAGGCTATAACGCACAGATGGTGTTCAGCATTCCTCTTGGTGGTTGGGGCGCGGCTAGCATCAGTAGCCTACGCGACACCAATAATAGCTGGAGCCAGCGGGTCAACTATAGCCGCGCGACCCCGACCAACGGCGGGCTGGGTTGGAACCTGGCTTATGCGAATGGCACCGGCGAAAACAGCAGCTATCAACAGGCTGACCTCATTTGGCGCACGCGGATGATGGAGAGCCGAGTCGGTGTATATGGCAATACTGGCGACTACCGGAGCTGGGGCGAAGTGAGTGGTTCCGTGGTCGTCATGAACCATGGGGTGTATGCCAGTAACACCATAAATGATGCTTTTGCACTGGTATCAACCCGTGGCTTTGGCCAAATTCCGGTCAGTTACGAAAATCAGTTGATAGGCACCACCAATGATGATGGCTATTTATTAATTCCTAATGTGACTTCTTATTATCAGGCGAAATTCCAAATTGACCCCATGAGCCTACCGGCGGATGTCTCCATGCCAGAGGTTGAGCGCAATTTGGCAATTAGTGAACGCAGCGGCTACTTAGTCGACTTTCCACTCGAGCAAATGACCGCCGCCACCCTGCGTATTACCGATGAATCCGGCAAAGACTTACCTAAAGGTAGCCCAGTATTTACCTCGGGTGCCCAACCAGCCAGTTATGTCGGCTGGGACGGAATGACTTACATTGAGCAAGTAAAGCCACACAATAAACTGAAAATAATCCGAGCGGATAATGGTGCTTATTGCTATCTGCAGTTCGCCCTGAAAGCCCGTTCAGGAATACAAGATATGGGTACCCTGAAGTGTCAATAATGGCGGAAATAACGGAGAAAATATGATCCTGCATAGAATCGGAACAAAGGGTGTCAATCACCACCCGGTCATGGGCGCTATCCTGATATTACTCATCGGGCTTATTACCCCCGCCGCCCAAGCTGACTCTTGCACTTTTTCGCCCGGCACCGTCACCCTACCACCGAGTTCATCATTGACCGCCAATACCACGGCGGTCAATGCTCAAGGAACCACGGCCATGGCATGCACCGGAGCATTAATATCTATTTCGCTATTAGGCTCATTTACCTTGGCGGCAACAATATCCAGCACGACCAATAATCTTAACCTCAAAAACGCGGCGGGCGACCTCATCCCATACTCTATTTATCGCACCGGCACATTTAGCCCAGCGCTAGCGGTCGGCAGTCAGTTGAATTATAGCGGTTCAAATCTGTTATCTATTAATTTAGGAACTCTGAGTGCAAATTTACCTATCTATATCCGCACCGGCAATAACGGGGTAATCAGCACCAATATCAGTGCAGGAACCTATACCGATGTTATTAATCTGGCTTGGCATTACAATATTTGTAAACTGTTAGGTGCCTTGGGGATTTGTGCAGGATCCTGGACAGGAAATGGCACTGGCACTGATGTTTCCTCCGTCACTGTCACCTTGGTGGTCAATAAAGATTGCGCCATTAATAGCTCGCCAGATGTAAATTTTGGCAGTTTTGCCTTAGTCGGCCAATTCAACCCTGTCAGCCAAAATATCACACTCACCTGCACTAAAGGCTCGACTTTTAATACATATGTCACTGCTGGGGATAACCCGGTGGCCAATTGGCGACAAATGAAATTAAGTTCCTCCACAGTCACTGACTATTTGCAATATCAACTGTATCAGGGCGCATCAGGCACCACGCTATGGAATTCAACCTCAATGCAGGCGGGGACTGGCACCGGCAATCCACAACTTGTTCCTTATCAAGCCGTGATTAACCCCAGTCAGAACCAACGGACGCCCGGCAACTATCAGGATAATGTCAGCCTAGTACTTGTGTATTAATTGTTAATTTTGTCAGGGACAGTACTTCCCCAAAATGAAAATTACACGCAGTTATTTTCCTTTATTTCTCAGCGTGATAATTGCCATGAAATAATTTAAAGATAAGAAAATTCCGATTGCACTGTACTAAATCTGTCCCTGTTATACAATCTGCGGGCTTAAATAATAGCCGACAGACTTCTACTTAAGGAAAGCCGCGATTAAACAGGAGTGGGCATCATGACTGATTATGAAAATCGGGAAAAATCAGCTGACATTACTCTGTTAAAAGAAATGAACAGCTTACGGGATATCATCGAAAATAATTCAGACTGGATCTGGGAAGTTGATGTTGCCGGCCGTTATACGTTTTCATCTGCAAAATCTATCGAACTACTGGGCCGCCTTCCTCAAGAGGTTATCGGTAAAACTCCGTTTGATTTCATGCCCGAAGATGAGGCTTACCGGGTGGGTAAGATATTTGCCAAAATTGTGGCACAACGAATCCCTTTTGTGGGGTTACAAAACCGAAACATCCGAGCAGACGGCAGTGAAGTGCTGGTTGAAAGCAGCGGGATTCCGCTTTTTGATGATAAGGGAGAATTCAAAGGTTATCGGGGAATAGACCGTAATCTCAGTGAGTTACCTCATGACACCCATAAACGCCTGTTTGAGTTGGAATCAATTTATTCCAGCGCCCCAGCCGGCTTATGTTTTATCGATACCGCCTTGCGCTATCTGACGGTAAATGACTATCTGGCGGAGTTATTAGGCCAAAAAACCAGTGACGTGAATGGCCAGAAAGTGGCTGATTTTTTGCCCAGTATCATCCCTATTTTGCAAAGCGCCCTGCTAAAAGCCTACAGCAACGACAGCATCCCTGATGCCGAGTTTCAGATGCCGGATAAACAACGGGTATTTTTCATGCGCATCAATGTTGCCCGCTATCCGAGCGGTCAGGTAAGTGGCCTGTCTGTTGCCATGATTGATATATCCGCATTGAAAAAGATGGAAGAGAAGCTGCGCAGTAGCAAACAGCATTATCGCAATATGGTAGAGCTGAACCCACAAATCCCTTGGACGGCCTCGCCGGATGGAATGATCACCAATATCAGCTCGCGCTTTGAAAAAATCACCGGCTTAACCCGTGAAGAAGCCCTGGCTGACCGATGGTTGCGAACCATCCATGCCGATGACCGCCACCCCACTTTGATAAGTTGGGAACACTCACTCCAAACACAGGAGCCACTTGACGTTGAAATACGTTTTTGCCATGTGGAAAAAGGCTGGAATTGGATGCGGATTCGCGCGGTTCCCAGCCTAGATGACCACGGTAATGTCGAGTGCTGGTACGGCACTGCAGAAGATATCCATGAGCGTAAGTTACTAGAACTTAAGCTTATTAAGGCCAACCGACGCCTAGAAATTCAAGCCAGAACCGACTCGCTGACTAAATTGCCTAATCGCCGGGAATTTAAAAAAGTGCTAGCCCATGAATTTATGCGAGCAAGGCGTTCAGCTTCACCATTAGCGGTTTTGATGATTGATATCGATTACTTTAAAAATTTCAATGATTGCTATGGCCATATCTCAGGTGATGCATGCCTACGACTAGTGGCTCGAGCATTGCGTAAATCATTGAAGCGCAGCACGGATATTGTTGCCCGCTATGGTGGCGAGGAGTTTGCAGCTATTTTGCCGGATACTGACCAAAAAGGGGCCAGTTTGGTTGCTGAGCACATTTTGCAATCTATCCGGGCGATGGGTATCAAACACAGTGAAAGTAAATTTCGCAAAGTGACCATAAGCCTTGGTGTCACTGTCTATCAATCCCATCTGCATAGCAGCATTACTGATCAAGCCGATTTAATGCTCGCCGCTGATCAGGCGCTTTACTATTCTAAAAAGAATGGGCGCAATCAGTTTAACTTAGCGGAACTCCCTGGCTAACAGCGCATTGCTTTTTTTAACAACAAAATCTGGCACTTTTTTTAACCTCGGCTATTCTCAATAAAGCGACCAATCTGGTCACACCTCATACCACCAGGTCAGAAAGGAGTCTTTATGGGAAGAACTGTGGTAAAAATCAGAAATTTCGAAGTTGACGATGCAGTGCTATCCGCACCACTGGACAAAAGCGAAAATACCATCAGTATTCCGTGTAAATCGGATCCGGAATTGTGTATGCAGCTAGATGGTTGGGACGAAAACACCAGTATTCCAGCGACATTAGATGGCAAAGACAAGCTGCTCTATAAAAAACATTATGACCGGCAGCAAGACGCTTGGATAATGAGGGTAACTTAATGCTTTAAAGCGCCGTCACCCATAGATAAATTTTATGAGTGGCGGTTTATTCTTGAACATTTTTATATGAGCTGCTGGCCCAAAATATGGTATTATTGATAGCACAAACCGCGCTATCAGAATGTTTCTAGCACTTTGAATTGCATACAAATCAGCATCATATCAGGGGAAAACATATCGTATTCTTCAAAAAAGCGCTGTTGCGTTTTACGCCAATAAGCCAAAGTGCGATCGCCTTCAGCTAAAGCATGTGCTTCATCAACCTGATCAAAGGTTTTCAAATCGACATCAGTCAACTCAACTGCACATACCGGCTGATTGCGGCCATTCACCACCACAAACACATCGCCCACCTGTGGAACGCCATCTTCATCTAATGCCGCACAGGTTGCCGTTTTCGTGCCATTGAGAACCAACGCCAATAAATCATCGGCCACTTGCTCGGTATCACCAAAAGCCCAACGTTCCGCGTTTTCGTATTTTTGTGGAATTGCAGCCATAGTTTCAGTATTCCTATTCGTAATATTCTTGATGCAGCTCATATTATACGTTAACGCGCTAAACTCACTCTCGCATCAACATAAATTTTCGCTACTATACCTAAATTGCGGTAAACAAATAAATCCCGCAAAACAATTTCAAATCAAACCAATCTCTCGAGGTAAAATAAAGGCTATGGCAAGCAAACGCTTACATGCAAAACATTGGAAGATGTTTGTGGTACTACTTTGCATCTGTGGGGCATTAATGCTGTTGCGGTGGGCATCGATGATCTTTGGCTAATTTCACCACCACTAATGTTTGTCTTTAGGCAAAAATAAGCAGCCGCATTTGGGGCAGACTAATGCCGTATTTTTATGCACTTTTTCTGTATTTTGTTCTGATGTCGCTCCACAGTCCGGGCACTTAATTTTCACATTGACGCTGCTAATCAGCTTTCTAATGCTATCAATAAATGACATACACTCCCCCCGCGTTATACAACCTCATTAGATTACCTTAACCGGCAGCATTAAACCGTGGAGTGACCAGCGTTACACAGATTATTTTTACCGAATCAACTTTCACTCAGTAGAAAAGCCGGGGTGGCAGGAAATAATAGAACGAAACAAGCAGGAAATAGAAAGATACAGGGGATAAACATTCACCACGCAGCATGGCTGGCATGCTTGGCGTAGTGAAATGGTAAGCAGGTTATTGAAAACCCTAGGTCTGGGATCAGTGGTTCCATAATTCTTGGATCAACCCTCTGACCCGAACTTTGGAAGCACCAGCCACCAGGCTGATAATACGGTTTGCACTCAACGTAGAAACATCAGTATTCCATTCATCAAACGAGTGTTCGGCGTAACTGTCGTTGAAAACCTTTTTTATCGAGGATTCAGCTTCGGACATCTCACTGAAACTCTTAGCATTAATTAAGCACTGAGCAATGATTGAGACTTTTTTCATGTTTTATCCTTGATTATCGGCCGCATAGTGTAGCACAATTAACACCTCTCTGCTCACATGCTGGTTAAATTGTTTGCAATTGAAGCTAACCGATTGATAAAACAATATATTCAATAAATTTCATCACTAAACCCATACCGTTTAACACCACTTAATTTCTGCTCTTATTAGCCTGCAAAATCCGGCTCACCCCGCTGTATTTATCAAAAACCCCATCTCCATCACAAATAAGCAACAATAAATTCATTAATTATTCATTTGCTGTACGCTTTTCATTCAATTGGCATGCTATATTGTAATTGTTGCGACATGACCAAAAGTTTTACCCCTGTAGGTAACCGAGGTGTCAAATGATCAGCAATTTTTTTCTCTATTCACTTTTTATTATCTATATTGGCGCGGCTATTTTTGATGGCTCACTACCTTTGTTTGCGCTTATGTAGATGAGCAGCATCTGAGTCAGGGTATTGTCCCAAACGCGCCTATGACCGCCTTTTCACTTCCTTGCCCCACGGCGGCCTCTTGCAGTAATGTCTCCATTTCAATGCTCCCCGGTGGGCGTAACGACCATTTTGGCCCCAGTAAAGCTTCTGCGTAGCCCGCCTGATATAAATGCTCCATCTTAACTGGGTCAAAAATTTCTGCGCCGTTAATATCGATATCCGCAGGGATCGTTATCCAATGAAATCCTGATTTTTCAGCGAATGAAAAAGCATAAATGCGGTACAAATCACCAACCAATGCAGCTTTACTGGTGGAGTCCAAAGTGCGCAAAGCAATATCTCTGACCAAGCGCGGAGTCGGCGCAGGTTGTGGGCCAAGCTGACCATTATGAATAATATAAATATCCTCTTTACTGGCGGCTAAACCGGCTCTGGCGCGCACTACTTTGGAGCTATAAACCCCGCCGTTATAAAAAACTCGTGCCGCAACACCACCATCGACATGCATTTCATCGTAATGTTTTCCCCCAGCGACCACATCAAAAAATACTGGTGAAAAAGCAACGGGCACTGAAGAGGAGGCGAGCATAACCTTACGGAATAATATTAAAGCTTCCGGCGTCCCTTTTGTCGCAATTAGCCCCATGTTCCAGACAATAAACTGCTGTGAATCCAGATCAACCGTGCCCATGTACAATCGACGCCCCTGCTGATGGGCTTTGGCTATTTCACTCAATAATTGCGGTGTAATATAGCCATCAATTAACTGAGACAGCGGACTGGTATCTGCCAGTGACTCACGGAAAAAGAGACGAAATAATAGATTATCCAGATGGAAAATATCTCGGGTGGTGGTGGTGGTATAAAAATTGTGCAATGCCTGATCATAATCACTGCCTAAGAAAGCAAAAGGGGCTATCAAAGCACCGGTTGATACCCCACTGACTACTTTAAATATCGGGCGTTTACCCGTTTTAGTCCAGCCATTCAAAAAACCGGCACCGAATGCGCCATTAGGCCCACCACCCGATAATGCTAAATGCGGATATACAAGAGTTCCGTCAGCAACACGAAACATTTCTTTCGGTTCATCTTTATAAGACTGCAGTAAGTCAGCTTCAAATATTGGGCTTATATGCCCAGCTCTCGCTCGGATATTTGGCATACCCGGAATTTCCGCCTCTGGCATCAACGCCACAGGGACCGGATTTCTGGGTAATTGACTGCAGGCCGCCAATAAAAAAACACCTGACAATAACGCCACAACACGTATTATTTGCTCAATCTTTATCATTATATTTTCCAGCGGCGCGGTCATTGGCAACCCACTAACTCTATATTACATTTATGAAAATGGGCACCTAGCTCTGTGACAATTCACACCATTGCCGTACTGAAGGCCGCTGCCATTGATAGCTGGCATAATTACGCAAATAAGTCGGCAATGCATCACCATTAAGCGCCAGCCGATTAAGCATTAACGCCAAATCGGTATCTGCAATACACCATTCATTGAATAAATTTTTTCGGCCATCTGAAAGTAAACGTTCCAGACCTGAAATAAGCTTATGAGCAGCACCTTGCCCTGCTGGCGATAATGGCGGCATGTTCATTCCGGCAAAGGCCACCTCAGTCGGGCGTTCAGACCTAATCGGCATAAAATCACTGCGCAGCCATGCTTGAATTTCTCGTGCTTTAGCGCGCTCTTGCTTATTCTGCGGATAGATTCTCGCGTATTTCGGTGAAGGAAATTGCTCGTCTAAATACTCAGAAATAGCTGAAGATTCAGATAATTGGAAATCATCAATAATCAATGTGGGCACACGACGAGTTGCGGATAACTTGCCAAATACATCACCTAAGTTCTCGCCAGCAGACAGGTCAATGGCACTCAGTGTGAAAGGAAGTGCTTTTTCTGTCAGAGCCACAAAAACGGACATAACATAAGGGCTGAAAAAATCCGCATCGGTATACAACGTCATAGTTTGCTGATTCATTGAAGCTCCGGCTGATTATCACCAAAAGATTACGTTAATCGGTTTTCAGTTAGCTGAACAGCGCCTTCTACAAAAATTTATTATCCGTAATCACGCCGCGTCTTCTTATTCAGCAGCTGCGTATAAATTTATATCGCAGCTTCTACAGCCAGAAATCAAACCGATGCAAATCACTCTTCCCGGGGAGTCCCATCTAAAATGGTGAACAGAATATCTGCATCTGGAGTAGTAATATGTTTCCCCTCAAGAAAACCGGCAAGTTTGGCTTCTGCATTGTGTTCGTACACTTCATAGCCATCAATTCGATAGCCCGGAACACCATCTTGACCACGAATATATTCATCGCCATCAATATAATACTCAGCAATACCGCTGGCATCTTCGATCTCGTAACGTTTATCAAACGGAAACTGTTTCATCATTCACCCTAAAAAAACATGTATGCCTATATCATGCCAAATCGCAGCTATTTTAGGAAGCAGCGCCGCTGCTGCTATTAAAGCGCCCTACACCTCACTATATCTATGATCATTAGATATATACGTTCGTTAACGTGACCTGCTTATCAAAGCTTAAGCTCGATTAAATTTTTATATTAAAAATCGACTTTCATCATCATGTCAAACCCATCAATCCAAGGTAAACTCACACGCCTAAATAAGGAGATGGGATGAGCACTGAAATATTTATTGCGGTATTGGGTGCTGCACTGCTACATGCTAGCTGGAATGCTTTGGTCAAATTTGGCACTGACCGTTTAGTCGCTATTGCCTTGATGGCGTTTTTTTCCGGCCTCATCTCATTCGTTGGTATTTTCTTTGTTGGCCTCCCCTCTCCCAGTGCGATCCCTTGGTTACTATTATCTGTCGCTTTCCACACCGGTTATTGTCTCTTTCTCAGTAAAGCCTATGAACAAGCCGAGTTTGGGCAAATTTATCCCATTGCACGCGGCATAGCACCATTATTAAGCGCCCTACTTTCATGGCTAATTTTGTCTGAAATTCCGCGGGCAATGGCATTATTTGGCGCTATTATTCTGGTTTCGGGGGTCATTATGATGACATTTGATGGCCGCCATGGCCCTAATAGGCTCAACCCCAGAGCCATTATTTATGCCTTAATGACGGCGGCATTTACCGCCAGCTATACCCTTGCAGATGGGGCCGGAAGCCGCGCCAGTATTGAACCACTCAGTTATATTTTATGGCTATTTATGTTCAATGGCCTAACCATGTTCGGGCTACTTTGGATAATGCATCGTAATATGGTTTTTCGTGAAATTCGACAGCATTGGCGTCAGGGTATCTTGGGTGGTGCAATGCAGTTATTGGCCTATGGTATTGTTATTTGGGCGATGAAAAGCACGCCAATTGCCTTGGTGGCCGCACTCCGTGAAACCAGCGTACTCTTTGCTATGGTTATTTCTATCTGGATGTTAAAAGAAAAACCCTCACTATTACGCCTGATAGCCAGCGCCATTATTATGGCCGGTGTGGCGATGACCAAATTTGGCTAATCCTTGAACATCGATAACAATACCGATGACTTTGATACAAAACGAGTGTGCGACCTCTCCCACAAACAGGCTATACTCATAGAAATCCTATAAATAAGGAGAATATATGCTCATAGGATTTGTTTTACTGGTTAGCACCTGCGGAATGGATGCCTGTGAGGCTCTGCCCGTGACTGACGATATTTACGCAACTCGCCATGAGTGTTTGGCTGTCGCGACTCGAATTCATCAAAGAAGGCCTGATGTGGTACTGATTTGTGGTGAAGTCTACCGCCACGCTAATGGTGATAAAACTGACTAATACCTCTAAATTTTTACTGTCTAGACTTGATAGTTTGATGACCACTGCAATACAGCCTACCCTCGATGATATCTGTACCTTAATATTTTTCTGGCCGGTAATGGGGAACACAAGGTAATTGGCTGATATTATTTGTACAATTCTTCTTATTGAATAAATTTGCACCTTAAAGCAAACTAAATCGACAAATCTACAGTCCAGCCCTCCTGTTCAATGAATCCATTTAAAACCTTGTTGACTACCGTGGCTGTTAGGGTTAAAGGCCGTCAAAACCCTAATGGAAATATCAATCTTCATGTGTAAACAATATGTTATATAATAAATTTATTGCAGTCAGCGTAATAAAATAAAAAGCCGTGTTACGCTTTAATTAAGTGATAATGGCATTAACAGCATTCAATTATGGTTATATAAATACTCATCAAAAAACCAGCCATCACCACAAGTGCACATTCCCCCCTTGCCAGGAGCATTACAATGAATCCTCCTTTATATGACATCTGAACATGTGGAAAGAACTGCGTAAATAACCGGTTATCGCTTTTACCTATATAGCATTCCAATATGTTCCAATTCGATGCTTATGGCACACTTGTCGCGGCAAGTCTGGTTTTATTACTGGGAAGACAGTGCGTCAAAAAGACGCCTTTATTACAAAAATATGCCATCCCAGACCCTATCACGGGCGGCCTATTAGTTGCACTAATGTTCCTACTTATCCACCAAACCACCGGTTGGGAAGCACATTTTGATACCTCATTACGCGACCCTTTGATGTTGACCTTTTTTGCCTCGATTGGCCTCAACGCGAATCTCGCCAGTCTAAGGGCTGGCGGTAAAGTTTTAATCAAATTTATCTTTGTGGTTATTGGCTTGCTGCTGTTGCAGAACACCGTTGGCATTGGTATGGCTAAAATGTTGGGGCTGGAACCTTTAATGGGGTTATTGGTAGGGACAATAACATTATCTGGGGGGGCATGGTACTGGCGCCGCCTGGAGCAATGTATTTGTCGAGAATTATGGGCTAATTAATGCCACCGAAGTTGCAATGGCCTGTGCGACTTTCGGCCTAGTATTAGGCGGATTGATCGCAGGGCCGGTTGCACTTTATCTGATTAAGCATTCCGCGACGCCAAATGGGAGACCAGAAGATACATTACAGCCCACGACATTTGAAAACCGCAATCAGGGCGAATGATAACTTCACTGGTTTTAGTCGAAACCATTGCTATGATTACTATTTGCTTGATGGCCGGGGGTTATATTAGGGACTTGCTCCAGGGCTCAATATTCGAATTACCCATATTTGTGTACGTCCTGTTCATCGGGGTCATCCTCAGTAATATACTCACTTATACTGGGTTTTATCAGGTATTTGATCGCGCCGTCTCAGTCGTCGGGAATGTCAGCCTTTCTCTTTTCCTGGCAATTGCATTGATGAGTCTAAGATTGTGGGAATTAGCTTCTCTGGCCTTGCCAATGTTGGCTATTTTATTGGTGCAAACATTGCTGATGGCTGCGTATGCCATATTTGTGACTTACCGGATTATGGGGAAGAATTATGATGCTGCGGTACTGGCTGCAGGACATTGTGGTTTAGGTTTAGGTGCCACCCCGACGGCAATTGCCAATATGCAAGCAATTACCGATCGTTTCGGCCCATCTCACATTGCATTTCTTATTGTCCCGATGGTCGGCGCATTCTTCCTCGATATTGCCAATGCTATCGTGATTAAGTTGTCTTTATTACTGCCTATGTTTACACCACTGGGCTAATTTAATTAACAGCCCTCTCAACAGGGCTGTTAATTTTATCAATTCGTGGCGGCGGGCAAAATGACGCGAACTTAGCGCCCCTTTTTCTTACGCCCCGGCTTAGTAAAACGCTGACGCGCAGTAGAGTGACTTTCTGATTTTTCGACTTTCTTCGGCCGGCTAATAACGGTTTTTTTATCAACAGCAGCTTTAGCTTTCGTTTTTTTAAGCGGCTTTTCATCAGACGATGAATTTTCAATCAGCTTAAATAACTCCGTCAATTCTTCATCACGTAAATCTCGCCACTCCCCCATTGGCAGACCTTTCAAATTAATATTCATGATGCGAGTTCGTTCCAGTTTAGTCACTTCATAACCAAAGTGCTTGCACATGCGACGAATTTGGCGATTAAGTCCCTGCACCAACGTGATACTAAATACCAAGGCGGCTTCTTTCTTTACTTTGCATTTTTTAGTCACTGTTCCCAACATCGGTACACCCGCACCCAAGCCAAGAATAAATTCATCAGTCACCGGTTTATTGACCGTCACCACATACTCTTTTTCGTGATCATTGCCGGCACGCAGGATCTTATTAACCAAATCACCATGATTGGTCAGAAGAATCAAACCCTGCGAGTCTTTATCTAAACGCCCAATTGGAAACACGCGTTTACTGTGATTAACGAAATCAACGATGTTATCGGATTCACCGTCCTCCGTAGTGCTTATAATACCCACCGGCTTGTTTAACGCGATCAACACCAGGTCATTTTCGTTACGCGGCTCAATCAGTTGACCGTTAACCTTCACCACATCCCCGATATAGACTTGATCGCCAATCGCAGCGCGTTTGCCATTAATAAAAACATTACCCTGTTCGATGTAACGATCGGCATCACGACGGGAGCAAATACCACTTTCGCTGATGTATTTGTTAAGACGAGTGGATGAATTGGTCAGCATAATTTTCCGTAAAAATTGGACTATACCACGTTAGGTTACGAATCCTAACAGACTGCTTAGCAGAGAAGCCGCGAAGTTATACCAACATCACAAATAACCATTAGGCACCGAGGCTAATACCGATATTGAGAATGAGTGATTCTTCAAAATTAACATTTGTCACAAAATATACCTCTCATGGTTGACTGCCTAAAAGCTGCTCAATGAAAAAGCACTTGTTATTTATTGCAATTCCTTTCTCACCCTAATACCGCTGAAGATAAGGATAGGGTTACGAAACTTCACAGTATTAAAATGACGAATCGAGATATTAACAACACAGAGGAACTAAGACTCTACAGTGTTTCAATAAGGTACACTCATTATTAAATACGGCTATATCCAGATAAATGCTGTGGAAATATAGTTATCTTAATTACTTTTCTATATTCAAGCCGGTAACACTCTTCGCTTAAAATATTACTGGCATCAGAACCCGCACCTCTATTATATTATGACTTGAGTTCAGCATTCTATTGCGGATGTACTATCCTATGACAGCCAATGATAGAGTCATATTCAGTCTATAATGGATACAAATAGAAATAACTGTTTACCATTTAATAACCAGGGAAGATATCCTCACAATGAAAAAGCCTATTATAACTTCTCTTGTGTTTGCAATGCTTGTAGCCTCCCCGCTTTATGCATCTGCGCAAAAGAGCCTCACACAGCAGCAGATAGCCACCATTGTTAATAATACTCTGACTCCATTGATCGAAAAGCAAGATATCCCTGGTATGGCCGTCGCTGTCTTTTATGACGGCAAGCCAATGTTCTTTAACTATGGTGTGGCCGATATAAAAAACCATCGCCCGGTGACAGAGAATACTTTATTCGAACTCGGTTCAGTCAGTAAAACCTTTACTGGAGTCGTGGGAGGCTATGCTGAGCAAACAGGTATTCTTAACCTCAGTGACCCGGCGACAAAATACAGTTCAGAGTTAACAGGCGACCAGTGGAAAGATATTAGCATGCTGAATCTGGCGACCTACACTGCTGGAGGTCTTCCTCTTCAGATTCCTGACGCTGTCACTGATATGAAGTTATTATGGCAATATTATCAGCAATGGCAGCCGCAATGGGCTCCCGGTGTAATGCGTAATTACTCCAACGCAAGTATTGGGTTATTCGGGGCACTGGCAGTAAAGAAAAGTCATCTGTCGTTTGAAGACTATATGACTCAACACGTTTTCCAACCATTAAAACTCACACATACATTTATCACCGTTCCCGACTCAATGCTCGCAGATTACGCATGGGGTTATAAAAATGACCAACCCGTTCGTGTCACCCGGGGGGTATTAGATGCTGAAGCCTATGGCGTCAAATCCACGGCACAAGATATGATGAAATTTATGCAGGCTAATATAGATCCGAATAGCCTTCCTGCCGATAATGATAAGTTAAAGAAAGCCATTATCTCGGCCCAATCTCGTTATTATCAAGTAGGGAATATGTTCCAGGGGCTAGGATGGGAAATGTACAACTGGCCTATTAACTCACAAGAAGTTATTGATTCCAGCAGTAATGAAATTGCTTTACAGCCCCATAAAATTAAGGCCTTAACCCCGCCATACTCTGCTGCATCCTCCTCTTGGGTGCATAAAACCGGCAGCACTAATGGCTTCGGCGCCTATATTGCGTTTATCCCAGAGAAGAAAATAGGCATAGTGATGTTAGCCAATAAGAATTACCCCAATCCTCTGCGGGTGGCAGCAGCTAATCATATTCTTCAATCATTACATTGACAGTACCGTGAATATATCCCCCAATATACCAGTGAGGATAGTTTTTAATTAGCCACCCACGATAAATAGCCACTAATCTATTTGGTTAGTGGCTTTAAAACACGCAGAAATCATCTACAGACCATTGAATAATGGCATCAGAATATTAAATTTGATTCCCAACTCCAGGACTCATTATTATTCAGTACATCCACCCTTAGCTTGGCAACGGTCATATTCTGAGGTGCCAACATCTGGCACAGTGGCGGGATCATTGCAATATGGCCACCACTTGTTAACAGGATTACATTCTTCAGCTATAGCTCCGGCAGAGACGGACATAATACCAACTAACAGTAAGCCTTTTAACATATCTTTCATCAAAACCTCCTCCATGATTAGCCGCCATCACTCTATTGACGGACGATTTGGCGGCGTTTTTTGATACTCACGTCAACCGTGTTAATCATTGATTCAGTAAATTTATTAATCAATCTAATAAACCGATCTGTTTAATGTTGATTGATAATAATTCTCATTAGTGTTGACTTGGCGACAAAACGCTGATGAAGTTTTATCTTCCAGACATCAATTACAGCGCATCAGTGTGCATTTACTATTTATTTTGAATTATGCTGTAAAAACGCCATCCTTTTCGTCGATAATAAGCAGATAATATGGACAAAAGGAAAATTGCCCCATGAATATCGGATTTATTTTGCTCTGGGTTTACTTGATTGGCGTTCTTGTCGCTGCCTGTATCACCTTTCCCTTAACCCGCGACCAGAGTTTGGTCATAAGAGCATTATCGTCACTTCTTATTGCGATAACCTGGCCTTTAAGTCTGCCTGTCGCCTTATTACTCTCCCTGCTTTGATTAACATTCAGGCTGAAATAGCGGTCAACGATGCTCGGCCCTGATAATGATAGCCAAATACTGGACATGATAGGACGACTTGCAGTTTACACCGAGGATGCTCAGGGAGAGCAAAAGTATTATTGATGGTTTTACTGGCGCAATACAGATAACACGCGGTAAATACCATCTGTATTGCTATTTCACTTCTACTCTCTGCGGATTTATCTTCAAACAAAATAATCATCAGTGGTCACAATCACCAACAGATATCTATTCTATTTATCACCTCTTTTTATTTATTAAGATTAGTATTTTAAAGTTAATTATTAGCATCAATATAGATAGCATCTACATGTATATCTGCAATTATCAGAGATATCATGTGAACAAACATTATCGCCCAGAGCATTAGTGCAATATAATCTTAAAAAAACATATTTATCTGTAATTCTGTTTATGAAAAATTTAAATAGTCATAAATTTGTAGTGCTATGTTACAGAGGCTGATCTATTACTCAGCATTTTTATACACATGATATTTTAAAGATGAGTATATTGGCTGCGTTTCGAAAAATTCTAGTTCCAGCAATTTGTTTCTTATCGGTATTCACAGTATTACCCTCTCATGCAAAAGAAAGTAAATCTCAGCAATACATTTGTAGTGGTTCCCACGGTGATGCAACAGATTCTGGACTATGGGATAGTATTTTCAATGCCAATAATGAAGCTGATGCAGCTAGTCAAGCAGAAAGTAAATTCATGCCCACCGGACCGGGAGCCTGGGTTAAAGTATTTTTCTGCAGAGTCCTGTAAAACTCCTTAGTAATTCAAAAGAGTAAATACACCAGAAAGCCATGGTAACATGGCTTTCTATTAAAACTCTACCCGAATGGCTCTTGGCTGATTTGCGCACGAAAATGTACTATTACTACCGGCATAAAAAATCAACCTGAGCAAACTCTTTATTTGGTGCACTGCGTTAAAATGTCTGGTGTTAGATATGTTATATTTACATAGTGGCAAGTTTATCATCATGTCTTTTGCCTTCACCTCCCCATATAGAAAAGCCACCAACTAATTAGATTGGTGGTATATCGACTATCAATTCAACACAAACGAGTCAGGATGCACCTCAACAATTGCTGCTAATATAGCCATGGTTTCGGTATTCCGTCGTAATTTGCCTGTCGGATATGGAGTGTTTCCGATTACTATTTGTAACGAGCTGGGTAAGTTTTCCGCTTCCAAGTGTTAGATTAATCCATGCCATATTAACTCCTTGGCTTGCAGTGAAGGCGTCATTATTTGAAATACTATCTAAATTAGAATTGGTATTGCATGCCGATAGATACCGTGTAATTCATGTTTTCTATCCCGGCAGCATCACCACCGAGGTAAGCCTTTTCTCCAGTGGCCCTATTAATGATTTCTGTACCTCCTTTGCCTTCTTCATACTTACTGAGACTTAACTCTGTATAAACTTTGGCATTAGGTGTTACATAATAACCAGCATCTACAGTGACAGAATAATACCGTGAATTATTGGTTTTTTCGCGGAAAGTAAGATTGCGCCTATAATGTTCATCGTTATCATTCGCGGTAACCCAAGGGCTAAATTTTAATAATGCATTAAATTCAAAATCCTGATAGCGATATATACTGGCAAGCCCTAAGTAAGGCATACTAAATTGTTGATTGTAACCTATACCCGGTGAATTAGGGGGGGAGACCCCAGTAGTAGCGCCGTTATTATAGCTATAACTACCGCCAGATGCTGCCCAGCTAAATCTAGTTTGTTGATAACCGAATATAGTTCCAATACGATATTCAGGTGTATTAAGAATCCACCCTTTTACATTTACATCAAACTCATTGGCATGATTCAATTGTGTATTAGGATGATTGGACCAGTGTGACCAATTAGTCTGCCCTGGAATTAACCAGTCATAGTCATCCATCCCAGAAGATCCGGATGCCAAGGATGTCCAACCCCTAGCATTTAAAGTTAGCCAATTAAAAGCATCCCAAGATATATCCCCTTTAATGATAGCAGTGTTTTTAATCTTCCAATTCAATTGACTTATCTTTTGTCCACTATCAGAGTCGTAGACATACTCCTTAGACTCTCCACCTAGCATACCTAAACCAACGCTGGTTTTAATACTTTTAGAATCCAAATGAATATTGTCATCTGCGAGCGCAGGTAAAGTCACGGAAAACACCCCAAATACGACGAAAATACCTTTTGTTATCATAAACTACTCCTTGTTTAAAATTAACCGCTAGATAAAACGTCAACCAAATACCTAGGAAAAATCACTTAGCTAATAAACATAAACACCCATGGCAGATAAAAATAGCTTCAATAACTTGAGTGTCATGGCATTCTTAGATATCACATCTAATTTAAACGATTAATAAATAACTACTGTGAATACCTAAACTTGACTTTAGATTGTATTTTTTATGATATCAATTGCATAAATATGTAAGTGGTAAAACGCCCATCATCTGAATGTGATCCCCATCAATTTCATATAATTACATATCTTTCCCCCCATATATTCCGCGCACTTGCAATGCTTTACCTCGTCACCAGTTTAATTTAGCAATAATTAGTCTGAAACTAATTTATTAGCTATTAAAATTGTCTTGTTGACCTCGAAATACGGCTAAATTCATCTGTGTAAATAAAACTCGTTTAACTTAATAATATATTTTCCTATCCTTGCATTTGTGTATCACGTGACTATCTTCCAATTAAATCTAAATATCGGTAATAAACGTATACCGATGCTAACAGCAAGCGACTAAAACCCGCGGACTGCATAAACTGGTGTTTAACACCATGTTCTCACCGCAATTAGATAGTTATCGCTGTTTGAACTTACAACTACCGGATTACAAGACCTACAAAATCAGGTGAAAGCCTTAGTGTTAATATCCTTAACATTCCTTATATTTCATTAAATTTATTTTAAATAAGGTATCTTTTATGAATTTTACTGTTGGTAGCTCTTTTATTACTGCAAATATTAGCAACGAACAAATAAATGAAATACTTATTAAAAACTCCATACCGCATATGACTCTATGGGAAAAAATAAAAGATTACTT
The DNA here is from genome assembly GCF_004124235.1 of Yersinia hibernica. Classification (NCBI taxonomy): domain Bacteria; kingdom Pseudomonadati; phylum Pseudomonadota; class Gammaproteobacteria; order Enterobacterales; family Yersiniaceae; genus Yersinia; species Yersinia hibernica. Next base: position 1,573,295 of record NZ_CP032487.1, on the reverse strand, counting down.
TTTTTCCACCGGTCAAAAAGAAGCATTTCAATGTCTATATAAACTATGCAATCCTACGAAAAACCTCACAAGTCACGATGTCGAAGAAATATTTTTTAGGTTAAAAGAGTTAGCCTCACCTGGGTACAAGGAAAAGTTTTGCAGTAATCATATTGATAGTTCAACCACGGGTAAGTTACACATAAAAGGTGATGATAATGGCGACCTATTGTGCATTGAACAAAAAGGCGAGTTATGTAACTACACTATTTTAGATAAAATATTTATTTTTGATATTCCGCTAATAGAATCGCCCGCTCAAGAGAGCCAATTTGGCACAGAAAAGCTAGCCATAACCTTTAATAACTGGCCAAAGCCGCACCTAAGACCTAATGTAAAATGGATGATAAGCGAATCTGTATGTATCTCATATCAAGGGAAAAACATCACTTTAGATTATACAAACCTTTACGATAAATTTATGAGGGAAGTTAAAAAAGTCAATAAAGGTGAGGGTTTTGAAACGTGGAAAAAAGAAGAGAAAACCACTTATTTGTCAGCAGTCATTAGTAAGGAAATAGACAATATTCATACCGTATCAGGTGTTAAAATATCAAATAAAGATAAAGATTTAATTTTTGATTCTGCGTACAGATATATTGATGATGAAAATTTAAAGCTAGATACATCTTGTGCACAATCCTCGATAAAACATTGTATAAGAACATACCTTAACGGAGAAAATAAGATAAATGATTTTTTTGAAAAAGAATCAAAAGAAAAAAACAAAATTGTGTCAGAGATAGTTAATAGCATAAGCAACCATATTTATGAAAATATATTTGGCGAGGGGAATGGTTTAATAGAAAAACTAATATCTCATGTACATGCTTCTTATCTGCATAACTCCCCCACTTCCTAACATTAAAATTAGAAGTCATAATCATTAATGACTTCCAACAATTGCTTATTCTCTTGGTATTTGGTGCTTAATTTTTTTTGCAATTCAGTTGCTTTAGGGCAAGTAACATTGACTTCTTTCTCTATGGCAATTTGCCGTTCTTTGGGGATTGATGAGTCCCATTCGCCGGCAAGATACTGGCATTTATCTGCTATTTTTATAAACTCGCTAATATCAGCCGGGTATTTTTCAGCAGCATGGGAGCATCCATGTAAAAGAATAAATGGCAAAATAAAAACAATCATTTTCTTCATGTTATCTACCATTCTTTGACCAATGAGATCTATCTTTAGAACCACCATGGTATTTTATAACATCAAAACTTTCTCCTACACTATGAAGTTCTGTATTCATACCATCTTTGGGAAAACTCTTAATTAAGACATCTTCCCCTTTTTTATTTTTAAATCTCCCATCCATGAGATATTCATATCTATAGCATTCCCTTCGGTATGTCTGCTTTTTAATGATGGAGCCACATTAAGTCCTGTCATACCGTACGCTCTTACCATATCCTGTGCAGCTTTAATGCTTTTCGCTGAGTCTGTACTGCCATCGCTCTTTTTATGAACCCATTGAATGTTGGCACCGGTTTTATCCGGTACATCCTCTGGCTTGACAAGTTTTCTTGATATTTTCCAAGACCAATGTATCAAATAAGCCCTTTCTGGGGGGCTTAATGTGGCTGATATAATTATTGTTGCACCCTAACTTGTTAATTCAGATATAAAATTGTCTACACTTATTTTAAATGACGCGCTTAATGATTGGGTTAAAGCACTTCCCTAAAAACGAGAAACCCATTTCTCTCCACTGATCTCTTTCACTCATAATATCCTTATATTTAATATCTTTATGGATAGTATATTTTACTCTTTAAATATGCAATTCATTTACATACTAGGCAAAGCTGAATAACAGCCTATTGCTAACCTCGCGCCCTTTCCACCACCGCCATAATATCATCTAGCACATCATGCATCAGTTGCACATCATCAATGGTATATCTGCCATCCAGCATATCTGACCACTTCGCCAGTGGCGGGCAATGTTGACAAAAAGGGCCAATATTTTCCCTCAATACCTGCCCAGCAATACCAGGTAATTATGGGTTTCATCTTGCAACATTTAACCGAGAACCAGCACTGCGAGTGCCACGGATCCGGTAATGCATCGATATATTCTTCACTGACCTACGCCGGAATGGTGATGTGATGAAAATCCCTCCCATCTTGCCGGACAGCATAAATCCGGTGGCATCATCGGTATGAAGTATTTGCTGGATAGAAACAAAGGGTGTCGGGTGCTCTTTGCTCTTATCACCGCGTCGTGAGCGGATGGTGTTCACCAAGATACGGTTAGCGCTGGCCCGTTTGGTGGCCGAAAACATATCTTCGGGTTTGTTGTAATCATCTAGCCCAACAAAACCGGAAAAATCAGGGCCGGGGAAACCCGCACGACCACCGGTTAATTGCCCACCGCTGGAGCGGGAAACCGTCTGCCCCACCATTCGGCCACGGCTATTAACAATTTCCCACTCTTCCTCCTGATTAATACCGAAGCGGCAAGGCCACAGTGATGGTCACGTATTCAATGTGTAGATAGGGTCATTGCAGGTAATGCTCACGCTCAATGAACGTGCCGATTATCTTGTCATGCATTTCTGCCGATTTTGAGTACCCAGGCGTTTTGCGATTCAGTCGTTTTAACCGGTTACGAAGATTCAGGTTTTCGCGTTCAATCCGCTGGGTGTAAAGCTTACCTGTGATGTGTTTTGTAGCCGGTAACATCTCATAAGCACTGAAGTTGTCTGTACACCAGAAGGCGACTCTGAAGCCCGACAGTAAACCCAGTAATTTGCACTGCGTCATTTTGCTCCTGCGCCCAAAAGCATGAGCAACAATACGTTTGAGACGAGGCTCCCATGCATACCACAGCCAACGCTGACGCTTTTTATTGCCAACAAACGACCACATTTCATCAACTTCACAGATAAGCTGAATTTGCAGGTTATCCAGAGGAAGCGTGGTTACAACTCTCGGCGAGAGTTTTTTAGTGTGCGCACAACGGCATTAATGCTGATATGTAAAGCTCGGGCAGTGTCTCGAATACCGGCATTGTTCATTGCAAGGTCGACAATTTGTGATTTCATGCCGGGTTGGCAGGCGCGATAAGCATAATCGAGCTGGAAAGTACGGCAGCACGACTGGCACCGATAGCGCTGAAGTTTGGCCTTACCCAGGCCATGCTTTTTAACAGATTCGATTTGCTCACAAAACGTGCATTTTACGTCAACTTTAGCCATCAGATGCACACTTCAAAAAGAGTGATTCTACCGCATGATCAACACATTGAATACTTGACCCAACAAGCCATCAAAATTGCCGATGAAATAGAAATAGCACCAGGAGTGAGCAGTATTTATGTGCTGCATCAAAAGTCAGGACATGGTTACACAAGAGATGGTTTCAATAGTCGGTGGCGCAATGCAAAATTACTGGCCACAAAAACATTTCCTGAATTGGGTTTTGACTTCACGTTTCATGATTTAAAGGCAAAGGGCATATCCGATTTAGAGGGAACACTCGAAGAAAAACAAGCTATTTCAGGGCATAAGAATACAGCTCAGACAGCAAGATATGACAGGAAAACAGAAATCGTACCAGTGGTGGGTGGTCAGAAAAAGTGAGTTTTTATTCAGATTGCCAAAATCATGTTAGGAAATGATGTTAGGAACATCTTAGGAATGTGATTTCAGGCACAAAAAAACCGCCTCACGGCGGTTAACGACATACTCATACTGCTTTGTTTTACTTAGATTTGTTTCCATGGTGCCCGGGGCGGGACTTGAACCCGCACAGCCATAAGCCGAGGGATTTTAAAACGCCGGTAATATCTCGTTGATTCATAATGTTAGTCAATATTTTCGCCATACTAAACATTAAATTAAATGCAATATATCAATGGGTTATACAATCAGCTTTAAGAATATGGTGAAAGATACACAAGGGATTATAAGTAACTTGATGGCCGAATTTTTTCATTGATCGCCGTGATGGGGTGCCTAGAGTCTCACTATCATGTGAAGTGTGACGAAGGGCAAAAACCATCAGCGCCCGCCAATTTCAGAATTTTGCTCACTCTTATTGCATGGAGTAATCATCCATAATCCAATATGCTGTGATAGGAATTTATATGGTAATAACAGAGAAATTTTTTAGTGTAATAAGCCAAACCTTACGCTAGCTTTTCGTACGATTAAAATATTAACCTATGATAAGCTATTTCTCTCATGGGGTTTATGTAAAAAGAAGTGTGAACGTGACAAAATAAACATAGGACACTCTATAAGGAACGTAAAATATCTAAACAAGATTTAATAGCAAATCAAATAGTGGAAATTTTAAAGTCAAACAATAAACCCGCCTATAAAATATATTTTAAGCAGGCAGGTGAAGTTGTTATTGACTTTTCAAAAGATATATCATTTATATTTGTAGATTTTATTGACACGGAAAACAGATCAAGAAATGAAATAGCCACCATACGGCTCTTAGAGAGAATAAAAAAAGGCGTTACAAATGAAGATCTAACCAAAATATTAAATATCATCACAAATGAATTCGTGAGCAAAATCAGAAAGGACAAAATAAAATCACTCGCTGATGGTTTAGGAAAAGCAACGGGCAAATTTGTCATCAGCACTGCTATTCTTAATGATTTATCTACTATTTTCTCCAAAAGACTCGTGAGCAAATTTCTTGTTGGTTCTTTGTTTTCAACAATTTATTCAATAGGTGGAGCTAGGTCTCGAGCAATTTATGGCTCTGATGCGTTAAGGGAGAAAACACCTGATATATATACTAAGCTAAGAAGTTCTGGTGATTTGGATTTGTTTTATTTTTTGGTGGATAGCTATGCCAGCCCATTTATTGAGGCTATGATAATGAAAGATAAAAATCCCTCCGCGTGGGACGAGATTATCATGAAGATAATAATTGGTCTTGAAAGATAATAATTAAATTTTATCCTTTAACTTAAAGGTTGTTTTTATTGAAAAGTAGAAGCAACCTAATCCAAACATAAGAATAAGTAAGTGACCAACAACATAGCTATAGTTAAATGGAGATAACCCACCGTCATTATATATGTCAATGATGGTTGTAAAAAAGCTGAACACAACAAAGGTAATAAAACAAAACAGACAAAATGATAATGACGCCATTGTGTAAAAAAGAAATTTATTAGTATTCATTATTAGTTCCATTAATTAAAAAATCCCGAATTATATTTATAATAACCAACATTAACCCAAAATGCTATAGCGATTCTGTATGCACTCACAGTAGGGATAACCTTCATGGGCTATCAGTTTGAGTTAGCAATAATTTATGGTAACTCAAACTGATCTTGAACTACTGGTTATCGATTTTTTGAAAAAAGAGCATTCCCTCATAGCGACGATTGTCTTCAAGAGGATCCTTGTTGAAGTCGATTCTGTTTTGCTAAGTAATTTTGGCTTTGAGGACATAAGTGATGCCACAGCCACCTGTTTAAAAGCATTTAACGTTAACTATGATAACTTCTATTGGAGTAATTATTTTCCTTGGAAAGAAAAAGGATTCTTTTCTTTTAAGGAACCAGTCCAAGACAAAAAACCACTGACAATAAAAATGTTTACAGAATCTGCCAAAGCAGGCCGCTGGCTATATGATTAAAATAGACCGGGCCGTTAAACCCAGTTTTATATTTTATGATACTGGCGCTACCGGCCATTCAATTTCAGGGGCTGTCGATATATCTAATTGTTTTAAAGATATGACGTAACCTTTCAGGTTAATCAAGCGCGCTGTGCCAGCATCATCAATAATCCCCAGCATCAAGTCAGTTTGAGCGCAGTAAGCTCGTTCTGAACTAGCCAAATTCGATGGCAGCGCGATCTTTGAGCTTCGGTAACATGCATTTCCTGTAGCCAGATTGGATTTACCACGCACGATAGCGCTGGTCAGACATGTCTTTATAATAAATTAAAAAAAGACCGAATACGATTCCTATTTCAGATTGATATTATAAATTCCATTTTAAATCAATTATATACCATCATTCCATTTAATAAAACACCTCGTTTTACCTTGTTATGCCATCCTTTAAATTCATATAGTTATCAATTAATCTGGAACTATTCGTAAAAATTTCGGGCTATAAATCCAATAATTTGTTGATGAACACTTATCTTTGACAAAGATTTTTTAAGCTCATAACCAACACTAAAAACCGTATTTTACTCTTCAGTAAAATATAACTTAATGGCAGTATTTACTGATTATATAAGTGAGAATAATGCAAAAGATATCAGCACATCATAACAATATGCTGATATCGTAACCTATGGTATTTTTAACTGATTAGAAGTTGTACTTAACTCCTAACATCACCGCAGTATCGCTGTAGCCTTTATTACCAATTTGTTGACCAACATTGCCCCACAGATTGACCTGCTTATTGATTTGCCCTTCTACACCGACTTTCAGTTCACCAATATTGGCTGCACCATCTTGCTTAATGGTTACGCCGTTCATAGTAGTACCAAAATCATTGGTGTTATGAATCCAGTTGGCTTCAACAAAAGGCTGGAATACCCGGTCTTTCCCTTTATCCTGCTCACTGTAACCGTTCATAAAGGCTTTTACCCCCAGACGGGTTTGAATATTTCCATCCCCTTCGCCGGATACACGGGTACCGTTAACTTCTTTATGGTCATCAGCCTTGACACCCATCCAAGTCACCTGGGCTTTCGGTTGGATAAAGTAAGTCGCATTTTTAGCCGCGTTCTCACCTACTTTAAAGGTATAACCGCTCTCAAGAGAAGCTGTCCACCCTTTAGATTTATACTCTTCAGTATTCAATCCTTGGCCATCAACGGTGTTATTGAACCAGCTATATTGCGCCCAGCTATCCACATACAAGCCAGATTTATCGGTTTCATTAGCATACCAAGTACCATAGACACCCGTGCTATAGCCATCAACAGAGGCCCGGGCGCTGTAACCTGATAGACTCGCTCCTGTTCTGCTCTTGCTATTTGCATAACCGCCCATCACACCAAGATGGAAACGGTCCTGCCCGCCATGACTCCACTGAGCAATATCGCCGCCCAATTGCACTACATACCGGTTAGCTTTCGTACTTAGCTGGCCCAACGTATCACGGGAGCGATTATGGCCTCCAGCATTACGCAGCCACAGACTTGTCACTTTCTGTTCTCCGGTTAATGCATCGATATATTGTGTTTCACCCAAACGGTCATGCAGACTCATGGCGAACATGTTGTTCGCTGCAGCCAGGTTCGCTGCATAACCACTGGCTTCCGGACGTTCGACCATTAATGATGGGTCTACTGGGGCAGTAGGATCAACCGGAGCAGTCACCACATCACTACTCAAATACCAATTGGTCGCATTTGTTCCCACGCCACGGGCCAGAGAGTAATCATACGCCCCCGCAACAATACGGCCATTTTGCACGAACTTACCATCTGACTGACCGTTCACCTGAATCAGTTCAATACCATTCAGTGTCTGGGCCCCACTACCTCCAGCATTATCAACGCTAACATAAGTGATTCCACTGGTGTTGCCATTAATGATCATGCTATCCGTTGCCGAGTTATCATCCCCCAGTACGGTGTTGAAATGCAGAAGACCGCTGTTACCTGTATAATTACCATTTACTATCAACTGATTGCCCGTGCTACCGGTACCATTACTAGTTTCATTACCGATAAAAACACTGCCGCTATTAGTAAGATCCGTCCCGACTGTGAACACGTTACTCAATACTGAAGTCACCGGAGCAGTTGGGTTGCCGACAAACAATATCCCGTTGTTATCAACAGCGCCTGCCACTCCACCAAAACCTGCCATAAAAGCACCGTTGGCAATGTTTACTTGTTGGCTAGCTAATGTTATTGGATCAACGTTACTACCTAGGATAAGCCCGCCCGCATTGATGTTCGTCTGGCCAGTGTAGACCGCAGATTGTGTCAACGATATCGTGCCAGCACCATTTTTTGCAAAGTTACCCACCCCAGAGATAGTACTGGCGGAAAGTACAGCATCAAAGCCATTGGTGTCGAATATACCGCCACTTGGACCCAGAATGACATCACCGCTAAGGTTTAGGCTACCAGCCCCCATGTATCTTATTGTGCCATTATCAATTGAGAGAGAAGCCAACGTTGAACTACCCGCCCCGACATTCCATGCAGAGCCAGTATCTAACGTGAGTGAAGAGTTAGCTGCTTCTGCTGAACCAGAGATAACCGAACTGTCACTGGCAGTGATATCAATTGTACTGCCATTGTCTTGCACCAGTACTGGCCCACTCAGTTGAGAGTTAGACACAATGAGGTCAAGCGAGCCACCCTGGCCAATGATAGCTGCACCTTGCGTGCTGTTGAGCGAACTCCCTATTAAGGTAAGTTGGTTTGCACCACCATTGGATTGGACCACATTACTATTACTGCCCGTCACACTAGCAGTTAAACCTTGGAATGTTTGTGAAGCGCCATTGGCGACACTTATTGCTTTACTCGAAGAACCAACGACATTGATATTCAGCGGTGCTGAACTATTAATGGTTGAACCTGTACCGTCGATGATCAATCCCGAGCTGTTAATGGCATTAATATTCAGAGTACCGCCAGCCAAATTGACCACTCCGCTGCTGATTGCCTGAATACCATTACCAGCTAAAGTGGCCGAGTCTAAAACAGACGCATCCGTTATATTAACCTGCCCACTAGTATCTGCAACAATAGCAGTATAGCCGGCAATAGTTGTCGCCAAAGACCCACCATTTACGGTCACAATACCACTGTTTGTTGCATTTACAGCACGTTGAGTCGCGCTAACCGTACCCGAACTGACAACTGAGCTACCTACACCATTGGCTTTGATCCCTGTTCCACTGCCGGTCATCGTACCGCCAGTTGCCAGGATGTAAGAGCCGCCATTATTGGCTTGAGCACCAATGCTACTAGCACCCCCACCAATAATTGTGACTCCGAGGTTTTCGACAACAGCACCCACTCCGTTGACTGTCACACCCACATTATTCCAACCAGGCATATTGATAGTGCCATTGTTGAGTGTTACTCGAGAGCCACTGTCAGCCGCATAGACCCCTGTATTATTAGATGTAACATTAGCATTGGAGACTAAAACTTGTCCCCCAGTGACTGCGGTAATGCCATAAGTATCCCCAACCAAACTGCCCCCCGTAATATCTACGGTCGCGCCGTTTCTAGCGGAAATAGCGGTAGAACCACCACCACCACCAGTCATGGTGATATCTGCTGACGTCGTGACATAGCTACTAGCCAAGCCATCGGCAAGAACTCCAACAGCACCAAAGCCTCCTGCGCTCACCGACCCACCATCAAGAGAGATGGTGGCGCCATTATTGGCATTTATACTGCCGTTTACAGTAAGTGCTGTTGCAGAAATGGAACTCCCACTACCCGTTGCAGTCATGCCATTTGACAAGACACTTCCACCATTCAAAATAACCGAACCACCGAGTTCAGCCCGAACTCCAGTCCCGGCTCCCGAACCAGAAATATCCGCATTGCCAGAGATAACACTGCCAGTGCCACTGGAAACGATGCCATACAGGCCAGAGAGGGAACCGCCATTAAGATTGAGTAGACCACCGTTGTACACTCCCGCCCCCCCGGTACTACCAACTATCGTAGCTGAAGTATCTACAACACTTCCCACACCATCGACAACAAGGCCATATGAGCAACAAATCGTAGCGATACTTGAGGAATTCATGATGATATTGCTACTGGCATCAATATTTGCTTTACCGCCTGAGGTCACATAGAAGGCGGCCGTATTTCCGCCAGAGGCTGGAGCTTGTGAGGTGATAGTTACGTTTGTACCGGTATAATTACCGCCACTAGTCACGGCAACTGCCGGACCTGTGGCAGAATCACGCTCTACATCATTCTCGCTAACCGTACTGTTAACAATAATGGATGGCAATGGTGCAGCCCAGGCATTTCCCGTAGCGAAAGCACTAAGGCCTATAATCAACGGAAGTTTGATAGTAGTCTTTATGGTCATGGAAGTTGATGCTTTACATTTTTTGGTCGTGACGCAAACTTAGTGTTGGTGTACTCTTTACCCTTTGGATGATTGATGGCAAAGATTGATGTGGTTTGTCCTCGCTGTTCTGAAACTCATGGGGTTATCCGAAACGGCCACTCCGGCTCAGGGGCGCAGCTCTATCGCTGTAACCAATGCCTGAAGACCTTCCAGCTCAGCTATCGCTACAACGGAGCTAAACCCGAAACCCATCAGGCCATCGTTGATATGGCGATGAACGGCTCCGGATGCCGCGATACAGCACGGGTTCTACGGATAAGCCTCAATACCGTTCTGCGTCATCTAAAAAACTTACGCCGCACCAGGTAGCGCAAAACGTAGAGCCTAGCGCAGAGGTGGTTATCTGCTGTGAAGCCGATGAGCAGTGGTCATATGTCCGCTGTAAAGGCAATCAACGCTGGCTGTTTTATGCCTATGACCGCATCCGAAAGCGCGTTATCGCCCATGTATTTGGCCCGCGAAATGCTTTGACATTAAAGCGTCTTCTGGTTTTGCTGAGCCAGTTTAGCATTGCCTTCTACATGACCGATGCCTGGCCGGTATACCGCACTTTATTGTCCTCAACCAGTCATGTTATCAGCAAGAAATACACCCAGAGGATAGAGCGACATAATCTGAACTTGCGAACCCATCTCAAACGGTTAGCCCGCAAGACTATCTGCTTCTCAAAATCAGAAGAAATGCACGATAAGATCATCGGATGGTATCTGACAATTAACCATTACCACTAAATCTGCGGCACGACCCATTTTTTCCCTGCTTTTGCAAACTCGGGCACCACATCAAATCGATTCAATGTTGTATTCCAAATTATTTTAAATACTTTATTCATACTATATTCTCAATAAAAGCCTGGTTGACATCAGAATATAACTCTTGATATTAATTAAGGCTTGGTGGTTTATTCCTGGTTTAAAAGTCCATACCCTATATAAGTTATAAATTTATAGATATTCCGTCATGGTCCGTAGTGATGACACAAGAGCTAAAATAAGAATAGACCATTCCATCTATTCTTAAATAATGGCGAGAAACTAAAAATAAACAATCACAGTTGCTATCCATGATACATTTGATATCTGATATTGAATTATTTTTACCACAAAAAACCATGAAAACTACTACAGCATGGGCATAAAATAATTTATATACTCATATGGTGTAGTTTGCATACTAATATTTTTTGTTAATTTTTAATAAAAAATCATCTATGAATATCATAGATGTCATTTAGGTCTTAACCATTACTTCAATAGATAACATCAAAAAAGCAAGAAGAACTATGCATTACCAATCAGCATGGAACTTATTAATAAGATGATTTAATATATTATCAATTTTTTTTTGTTTCTATAGGTCTCGGAGTGGTGTTTTGTAGGAAGTTTCTCATTCCATTATTTATGGCATATAACTTATGGTCAAGTATTCAATGTGTTGATCATGCGGTAGAATCACTCTTTTTGAAGTGTGCATCTGATGGCTAAAGTTGACGTAAAATGCACGTTTTGTGAGCAAATCGAATCTGTTAAAAAGCATGGCCTGGGTAAGGCCAAACTTCAGCGCTATCGGTGCCAGTCGTGCTGCCGTACTTTCCAGCTCGATTATGCTTATCGCGCCTGCCAACCCGGCATGAAATCACAAATTGTCGACCTTGCAATGAACAATGCCGGTATTCGAGACACTGCCCGAGCTTTACATATCAGCATTAATGCCGTTGTGCGCACACTAAAAAACTCTCGCCGAGAGTTGTAACCACGCTTCCTCTGGATAACCTGCAAATTCAGCTTATCTGTGAAGTTGATGAAATGTGGTCGTTTGTTGGCAATAAAAAGCGTCAGCGTTGGCTGTGGTATGCATGGGAGCCTCGTCTCAAACGTATTGTTGCTCATGCTTTTGGGCGCAGGAGCAAAATGACGCAGTGCAAATTACTGGGTTTACTGTCGGGCTTCAGAGTCGCCTTCTGGTGTACAGACAACTTCAGTGCTTATGAGATGTTACCGGCTACAAAAGACATCACAGGTAAGCTTTACACCCAGCGGATTGAACGCGAAAACCTGAATCTTCGTAACCGGTTAAAACGACTGAATCGCAAAACGCTTGGGTACTCAAAATCGGCAGAAATGCATGACAAGATAATCGGCACGTTCATTGAGCGTGAGCATTACCTGCAATGACCCTATCTACACATTGAATACGTGACCAAAAAGTGAGGCTTGGCATCTTTGGATAATTTAGCGCGTTGTTGATAAGAGAGCAACAGGGTAGTTATTTATTTTAAGACGCATAGCTATCTGGCTTGGAGGTAGCGGATATTTTTCAATGCACGTGGGAAATATCTGATGTTGTTCTATTTTCAGAATTTTGCTCACTATAATGGTTTGGAATATTGATCCTTAATCCAATATGCTAGGCGGAGGCGAATGTAGTCAGAACAAGGAAATGTTATGGATTCATCAAGATTTATTAAGGCCATGGCTGAGGGAATCAAGTCTATCCCCATGGATTTATATTTGGGGGTTGAACGTACCTTTCAAGATTTAAAACTTTCCGATGGCGGACGATATTATCAACAACGTAATATGTCTGATGATAAGCGTTTTCTTAATGCCTTCAGTAATCTCATTCGCGATCGTTTTATTATCGCTAAAATAGCAGATATCATCATTCATGATACCCTTAGCCGTTTACCGGATGAAACCATTCAACAATTACACCAAGAGCTTATCTATGGTGCCACTGGTAAAATCACGCGTATGGCGGCACAGACATTGATATCAGGTTATATCAGTGGACGAGTCGTTAGTGGCTTAGCGGCCAGTTCTGCGGTAACACTGAGTTTTAGATTAGGCACCACCGCGATGATTTCCATCGTTATGCTACAAGGGATCGCATCTCGCGCATGTGAATCATCACGGACATTAGCCCGAGAAAATCCATCGCTTTTTAATAAGCTAAAACCGGATGATTACGATATGTTGTTCTTTCTTTTTGAGAAGCCATTCGAGCGTTTTATGAAACTCAGTAAAATGGCAAAAAATAACCCTATGGCGTTGAGGCATTTTGCAGATGAAATCAAAAGTTATTAATGGGTTCTTGCGATTTATCTTCGATATGATTGGCGTTATCGTTACGTTCATAATGGCTATAGGATTTATGATTGCTTATGCCTTCTATGAAGGGATTACCGCCTGGGGTGTTGCTATCGGCTTCTTCGTGGTTGGCGCTGTAATATTCTGGGCAGTGCAAAAATGTAGTGATAAATTCACAGTAACGAAACAGAAATAAAAGATTGGTAATTGCGAATGGTGATATCTGACATTTTTAGCCAGCTTTAAATAACCGGGCCATTAAGCCCGGTGTTGTATTCTAATTTACCTCTTCAGTGGGAATATCCTCGCTTTGGTCAAGTATTCAATGTGTTGATCATGCGGTAGAATCACTCTTTTTGAAGTGTGCATCTGATGGCTAAAGTTGACGTAAAATGCACGTTTTGTGAGCAAATCGAATCTGTTAAAAAGCATGGCCTGGGTAAGGCCAAACTTCAGCGCTATCGGTGCCAGTCGTGCTGCCGTACTTTCCAGCTCGATTATGCTTATCGCGCCTGCCAACCCGGCATGAAATCACAAATTGTCGACCTTGCAATGAACAATGCCGGTATTCGAGACACTGCCCGAGCTTTACATATCAGCATTAATGCCGTTGTGCGCACACTAAAAAACTCTCGCCGAGAGTTGTAACCACGCTTCCTCTGGATAACCTGCAAATTCAGCTTATCTGTGAAGTTGATGAAATGTGGTCGTTTGTTGGCAATAAAAAGCGTCAGCGTTGGCTGTGGTATGCATGGGAGCCTCGTCTCAAACGTATTGTTGCTCATGCTTTTGGGCGCAGGAGCAAAATGACGCAGTGCAAATTACTGGGTTTACTGTCGGGCTTCAGAGTCGCCTTCTGGTGTACAGACAACTTCAGTGCTTATGAGATGTTACCGGCTACAAAAGACATCACAGGTAAGCTTTACACCCAGCGGATTGAACGCGAAAACCTGAATCTTCGTAACCGGTTAAAACGACTGAATCGCAAAACGCTTGGGTACTCAAAATCGGCAGAAATGCATGACAAGATAATCGGCACGTTCATTGAGCGTGAGCATTACCTGCAATGACCCTATCTACACATTGAATACGTGACCAAAAAACCGAATGTCGTGGAATAGAAATATTTAAAAAACAATATATTATGACGCATCAATAGTCCCTTATCCGTTAAATGCCTTTCCCGATTTTATCCACAATTCGATTGTTTTGTACAATGCTAACAACAGAGTTTGCTCCTTCTCTCCGGCCCAGTAGTCATCTGACTTATACCCCATGCCGTGGGTTGAACTGGGTAAATGGCACAGTACCGTTGTTTCTGGGTTACCGTTACAGATGCTGGGGATCTGTAGCGTGCAGCATTGGCCCCGTGCAGAATCGCGCAGGGCTTTACTTCTAAATGCCGGAGATTTCATATCAATACTCCAGCAGTTGGTTAACTGCCTGCTCCATTTCATACTCGTTATCAAAGTGCTGGGCTAATGTCTCATTCCAGATAACACCAGCCACGCCTTTATAAATACGGTCAAAAGCACCCTGATCCATATTCACAAACGCGATACTCCAACGCTGTTTCAATGTCCCGCCTTCAGGGTTAGCCATAAGGTCATAGAATCCTGCCTTAATCATGACGTGGTTGAAGTAGGCTGCATCAGTCTTTACCGCCTCCCCATCAAACCTCTTCTGGCGCTGCCTAATTACCCTGTCTAATACTGCTTGAGCAATAGACTTGGTAACATTCTCATAGAGTCCCGGATCTCCAGCGGCACTCCCCACGGCTTTAGCCACCTCGTGTGCTATCCATTCCTCCGGCGCACTGACAAAAGTCCAGTCTGGCACCCAATAAGAGAAACCCAACTCAAGCAGTTTCCAGAATTTACGGTGATGCTTCAGATTGCGGCAGTCACCAATTGGACTCATTGAAATTGGCGTGCCAACAGGCACCCCCTTCATCGTTTCACGATCATGATCAGTGGCGTACTTGATGCCGCCACCAGGTAACAGCACGCCCAGCACCTCCGTTTTTTTCTTTCTCGGGGACTTAGTTCGCGGTGCTGTTATCATGCGGCCCCCATTAAGGCCAAACACACGGTCTCTCTGCGGATCTGCGCTAAGAATGCCGTGCCAGTGGTCATAAGCTGATCTAACGAGACATAACTTGTTGCTGGCCCGCGCCACGACTTATCAAATACCGCTATCGCACCCGCGAAGAATGCCCCGCTCGGTACTTGCTTATCATCTGCCGGAACAAACCAGTGTGGGAGATCGAAACCGATACGACCACGAATGAAAACAAGGTGATCCGCCTTTTCAGGCCACCAGGTCTCGGAGGTGACTACTTTGATTACCTGGATTCACGCAAAAATGAGTGGGTAGAAATTTAGGCCGAGTATAGGATTTCGGGGAGATTTCGGGGGATTTCGGGGGATTTCGGGATCTTAAAAATAAAACCATATAAATCAATCAGATAAAAAAAGACCGAATACGATTCCTCTTTTAGATTTAAAAGAATTTTTATTTTTAAAATCAAGCAATTAAATCAATATCATCGTAAAAAACACCTTCCATTACCTTACTTACCTAGTCTTTAAATTCATATAGTTAACTGCTAATTCGGAACCATTCGTAAAAATTTCGATACGTTTAATGCGTTCGGCTTGTGTTTTGTAGCAAGGTACGATTAAGTCTGACTGGCAGCTATGAGCGAGGAGCGGAAGTAGTTTATCGTGTGATAATGGTCACACTACAAGCTATATAGTGACATTGGTAATGGGAAGCAAGCCAACAAAAGTATCTTACACTCAGGCCTGTAATCTACTTTGGTGGGTAAAATGCCAGTCTGATCTTGGTTTTTTAGTTGCATCAGTTGGTTCAGCTAGTTTAAATTGTTTCTAACATTAAAAGCCCGTGACAAAAAATGAGACCTATAAAGTTTTCCCAAATGACTTACCTAAATAATTTATGAAGTCGTTATCGGTTCTGTCAGAACTTTCGACTGAGGTATGAAATCGATGAAAAGGAATGAACATGGCAAATAACTTATTAGTTGTTGACACACAAAGTGTAACAACTGTTGTTGACCAATTTAACACGTCACTTGCTACCTACCTATCAAGTTTAGATTTGCCTACAAATAATGTTCTCGTAGATAATTCAGAACGTCATAGAGTTATTTCAAATCTTCCCGATGTCATCAGTAACATGACCGTACAAACCCGGTCTGACTCATTATATTTATCGAAATTTGTCGCGGCATGCGGCGCAGGTCTTTTTGATGCTGCTTTGAATTTCCTCTGGAATGAGACTGTAACCAATTTGAGGTGGAAGGTTTCATTAAATGATATTGATTATTTTTATGATAGCATAATAACCGATCCTAAAAGACGCGATAAATTAAAATCCATTGATGACCTTGTAAAGGTTGAGGAGTGGGAGTTAATTAGGGGATGTCACCTAACAGGTCTGCTTTCAGATTTAGGTTTTAAACACCTAGACTACATTAGGGATATGCGAAATTGGGCAAGCGCAGCACATCCTAACCAGAATCAGCTAACTGGTTTTCAATTGGTTTCTTGGTTGGAAACATGTATTAAAGAAGTTATATCAAAGCAACCAGAACCAGCGGCCTTAAATGTAAATCGCTTTCTGCTAAGTATCAAACAAGAGTCTTTAGATTCGACTGCCATAGCCCATATCAAAACAGGCTTACAAACTCTACCTTTAGATGCTCTAAATTCTCTCTTGCGAACTATATTTGGAATGTATACAAATGATTCCGCATCAGTGCAAATTAAAAACAATATTAAAGCTATTGCAAATGATTGTTGGACCTTAGCATCTGATAGTGCGAAATATAACTGCGGCATAAAATACCAGTCCTTTGCTACCAATGGCGAGAACTCTCGGCGTGATGCTGCAAACGAATTTTTGACTATTGTTAGTGGCTTGCCATATTTACCTGCAGATACACTATCAGTTGAAATGTCGATAAAGATAGATAATCTATATCAAGCTCACAGTGGATGGAATAATTTCCATAGTGAACCGCCTCATGCTTCAGCTTTAGCTGCTTATATATCCAGTACCGGAATTATTCCTGATGCAGTAAGAAAGGATTATGTCAAAACCATAATAATGTGTAAGTTGGGTAATGGATACGGCGTTTCAAATGGAGCTGTATATTATTACGATCAGATGATTGCTAAGTTTGGTGACAACGAATTAAAAGAGTTTGTAAGACTTGTCTTGGATAGTGAGTTTGTATCCAGAGTTTCTATAGCTAGATGTGCTGAGAGTTATAAAAATTTGGCTGCAACATTTGCTTCTACTAACCAAGTTGTAATTCAAGCCCTGGGTTATATCGCATCTGCAACGCTGCCTCAACTCCCTAATATTGGAAGAGTTTCTGCTTATCAACGACTGGTTAATTCATAGAGAAAAGCATAACAGTAAGGTAACGTACTTATTTCAGCCGCCCCCTTTTTCTTAGAGTAAGCGGCTGAATGCGTTTACGTCAAACGAGAGTTTTACTAATTCCCAGAGAGTAAGATAACACGATATTCACAACATCTGCTTTTGGTACGAAGCAGATCAGAATGTGTAAAATGTCCGCTCCTGGCATGCAGCGGACGAGTTAACAGTCCGTAGTGAGCGAGGAGCGGAAGTTTCGTTCAAATTTTGAATAGGTGGTACTGAACTTTCCACTTGGTTGTCAGGTTTGGCCCGAGTTACTTAAACTTGCACGCTCTAAATATTGATAATATAAATCAGTGACAACTACAAATTATTGTATTTTGTGGACAATAACTATTTAAAGATCATGTTATATTTCCACAAACAGTGGATGCTCAACAGCCTTTATATAAGCGTCTGAACAGTGCATAATAATAAATTTAACGGTTTGGAATCCCTCAGCCCACCTTGAAATAAATCAGTTTATAACCCATAGATATTAGAAGATGAACAATAAACCCTTTTGTGACATTGAAGAATTGCTGTTCTATTGTAATGGGCTAGTGCCTCAAGAGCATATTCATCATTTAAAAGTAATCTTATTTCAATGTTTTTAGGTATGTTCTCTAAAATTGCCATTAAGTTTTCAACCGTATCTGGTCGCTCTGGATTTTTTTCCAAAAAAGTTCTCACATCGATCATAGCAAGTTTTATGAAGCAATTGGCCGTGAGATTAAAAGCCATAACCAAGCTACCATTTTCTGGGCCAGCGAGGTCTACGAACGATCTATCGGATAGGCATACTTTTTTATCTGCGTTTTCATCAGTAAATTTATAAACCCAAACAGCCGTTGCCTGTTTTTTATCAGTGACAAACTGGTAAATGATGTCATCTAACATATTTCTTCCTTTATTTCCTGAATCCATCAAAATTAGAAACATAACCCTCATCCATTTGAAATACTGGTGTTTTTCAACGTCAAAAAGATGGCAGATCCTGTCCACGCCTTTATCATCTCTTTTCTCTATTTTATCGTATTCGGCGCGTAGTTTACTGTTTAATGGATAGTAGTCAGCCAAAGCACCAAACGTGTTCAAAACTTTTTTTATGTTAAAAGGATTCCTTATGAAGTTAAGGAATTTCATGGCTAAGACATCGTTTAGCTCGTCTAAAATATCATTGCTATTGCTTTCAATTTTATTAATGAAAGTCAGTGTAGACGCATGAATTTTTTCCTCATACTTCCCAAAAGCCTTTTCGAAGTTATGCCTAATTCCATTATCTAGAAAGTCAAAACTATAGAGGTCAATATAGGCAAGATTACTTGATATTTTATTAGCGCTTTTGGATTCCAACTCAACCTTGTATTCATTTCGCTCCAGTAATAAAAACGAGTAAATTTTCATACTATCTTTTTCGGAATTTAAATTGATTGCATTCAATCGTTGCTCAATGCGAGAGATAAAATGCTGATTTTTAGTCTTGTTTTTAAAGCTCATATTAACCCTTTATGTGAGTTATTCAACTGTCAATGTTCGCTTTCTTTTAATTAGTATTATTTTATATTGTGATCTTTAAAACTAGTAATAGCCTGTTTTATTCCCCGTCAATCGCCAGCATGTTAATAGAATTTAGTTCCGTACGGCTTATCACCCTGTAAGCTATAGAATTTACAGCAAGCCCGCTTTGACGTAAATACTATGCATCATAGTTGAGTCAGTCTAAACCTGATCCGGTTAAGCGGTACTGAGAATGTGCAACAGCCATCACCTCGATCACTTTTGGTAATTCGGTTTGGTAGTTCAAGTTGGCTTTACCGGCTCCTAATAAATCAGCATTGCACGATACAACCAACATCCGCTCTTGGCACTAAGCCGACTGTCAGACCTAGCAAAGGTTTCTGATTAAGTATGAGTTGCTACAGATGATTGGTCTCATTTTTAAGTCACCGACCAAAAATGCAATGAATAGATGAATAGACCGAGCGATTAAACTCAGAGCTTCTTGATAGCGCTTCGCTGCTGCAAGCTAAATGGCTAGCTTAACTCTTTTCTTCCTCCTCACTGAAAAATTACATAACCATGACAGTCTATTGATCAATCGACACAACTGTTAGAATAGCGTCATTCAAACATGGATGTTTTTTGAAAAATTTAACAGCAGGCAGTCATCTTAATGTTAGCAACAACTCCAACACAAAAAACAGCATCTAATAAATTTCGTAATGATATCAATGGTCTTAGAGCATGGGCGGTTATTGCCGTTGTTCTGTACCATTTTGGTGTACCAGGGTTCTCGGGTGGGTTTGTCGGTGTGGATGTTTTCTTTGTCATCTCCGGCTTTTTAATGACCCGGATCATCGTTTCTGGCATGGAGTCTGGCAATTTTTCATTCTTACAGTTTTATCTGGCCAGAGCGCGAAGAATTATTCCCATGCTTTTGGTGCTATGTTTTGCGCTATTAATTTTTGGTTGGTTCTGGCTGCCTGAACAGAATTATAAATTGCTAGCAACCCATGTGGTAAATACACTCTTTTTTATATCGAATATTAAATTTTGGCGTGAATCGGGTTATTTCGATGCGTCCTCACATGAAAAGTGGTTGTTACATACCTGGTCACTTTCTGTGGAGTGGCAGTTTTATATTATTCTGCCTATTATCATTTTTGTGCTGTGGAAGTTCATCAATTACAAGGCCGTTAAATTTGCCTTATTCGCACTAGGATTCCTATCACTGTGCCTTTCTATCTATGCTTCACAACGCTGGCCGTCAGCGGCGTTTTACCTTCTGCCAACCAGAATGTGGGAAATGCTGGCTGGGGGGATGGCTTGGTGGGTAACGCGTAGAAAGGCCATGCCGGAGACTCTGGCGAGATGTACAGAAGTTATCGGCATAGTATTTATCTCTGCGTCAATTGTGCTATTTAACTCATCAATTGTTTGGCCCGGCTCAAATGCGCTATTACCGGTAGCCGGCGCGGTGCTGGTACTGATTTCTGCGCGGCAAAAATCAATTTTCACCGCTAACATTATCGCTCAAAAGTTGGGGGCCAGTTCCTATTCTATCTATTTATGGCATTGGCCTATTGTCGTCGCATTAACTTATTTAAGTTTACTCAGTAACTATAAATGGGTGCTGCTGGCTTTAGTTGCTACCGTGATATTAGGTGAATTATCTCTTAAGTTGGTGGAAAATCCATCACGGAAAGTTTTCGCCAAATTATCCACTACCTCTAACCTGGTCTATATATCACTGTGTACACTGGTCGTTGGTGTGCTGGCACTGACAGTTAGGCACAGTACGCTCGATCGCGGCATTATGGCAGATAAAGAAACCGTTGAACTTTATGCAAAAATACAATCATTTCATGTAATGCCAAACCGAGATAATGGTTATTGTTTTTATAATGTTGACGGTGAGTCCGACCCCATCATCTCAATGGAAAAATCAGTGTGCAAACTGGGGATTAAGTCATTGAAGCCAAAAGGTCTGCTTTTTGGTGACTCTTTTGCCGGGCATTATGAACCCTTCGTCGATGAAGTCGCGAAGAAACTCGGTATATCAGTAGATTCCGTCACCACTAACTGGTGTTTCCCGAGTTTAACGGATTCAACCAATGGCACTAAAACACGAGTGGCCTATAAACAGTGCCTGTTAAATAGAGAATATCTAAAAGATAATATTTCAAAATATGATTTCGTTATATTTTCTGGCATCTGGTTTGATTTATATCGCAAAGGTTATCAAAATGAAATTGTTGATGTAATTAAATATGCCAAATCTAAAGGGGTGAAAGTGTATGTAATGGCATCCCCAACACAATACGACATCAATGTTTTTGCTAATTTTATCGCTGCGGGAGTCAATGATTTACCGTTTAGATTAAAAGGTAATTCCAATAAAAAAGATGATGATACCCAAAAGATGGATATTATCTTCTCGCAATTAGAAAAAGATGGGTATATAAAATTCATCAAAAAAGATGACATATTTGATGAAAGTGACTCATACCATTACAATGGAATAGAGATCCCCTACTCTCTTGACGGTGCTCATATCTCAATTGACAGTTCATTGATGGCTGCCAAACGATTTATTGAAACTGGTGTCTATAAAAAATACTTTTCAGATGTAAAGTAAATATACAATTAGCCGGGCGATAGCGCCCGGCATTGGTTACTCTGGTACCACCGGCCAGATAATATCAGGCGATTGCGCTATATCAATTCTCATTAAGAGAACCCGATATTTCTTCCATGCGGTAATCAATTCTTTTTCGCGCTCCGTTGCCATTGCCAGATCAACTGCGTCCTGAAGCGGTGCAATAGCCTCTGCGGCTAACGTTAATAAATTGGCTTTCTTGTGTTCATCTGCCTCTTGCTCTAGTTCTGCATGGGTTCTTGCCAGCACCCAGCCGGAGCCATCCCATTCATAATAATTGCCATCATCGGGACAGACTGATACAACACCATAATCCCCGGCTAAAGCTCGCTGGTAGATCTCAACACAATACGCCATAGAATCTACTGGCGCGGCACTGAAATTAAAGGTTCCACCGGCGATATTGTCAGTGATCGTAACATCAATATAGTGCTCGATATTCCGTGAGCGGGGCGCGGTGGCAGTAATTTTATCTATATCATTAATCATGAGATACGCATCCATAATGTGTTTCGGGTAAGACCATCATTAACCGCCGCAAAACCTTGGCAACGCCATGTCCCGGTTAATAGTGTTTGTCCGTTATTGTAGTTTGCAACGTTATTCCACTTTAGTTCACTGCCCGCTTTCACATCCCCCGGATTAACGGCATTTCCGACATTGGTAGAATTGATCGCGAAAGCATAGGAGCCAATACCGTAAGTGTCTGGAACTCTGGCTTGCGCTATTACATTGGCAATATAAGTGCTTAAATAACCGCCCCATACTGAACCGTAGACATTCCCATCCGCAGCTAACCATGCCGCCGTATTGCCTGCATAAACCGCCCCAATAGATGAAATGCCACCTCCTGTTACAGTGCCTGCCGTAGTCAGACTACCGGGTAATGTGATGGCGGTATTTGTGGATTGAACTGCATTAACAATACGTGAGTCATTGCCCGCAGCTACAGTGTTAGCGATAGTCCCTACATCCAGCACTGCCGCCCCTTTAAGCCCTAAATTGGTTCGTGCGGCGGTTTTATCTGCTACATCGTTGAGATTTTGGTTTTTCTGTAATGCATTGGTGGCAATGGCTGCGGTATCCGTTAAGCCAAGGTTAGCAATGGCGGCAGCTATTGCCTCCGGCCCTGCCGCGGCGATTTCAGCGAGGTTATTAGCCGTTTGCAAATAGGTGCTGTCCCCCTCTTTACGCCACACACCAATATCTAATGCGCCAGTGGGTTCTACGCCGGTGTTTTCTGACAATGCAATATAGCTATTGCCACCGTGACTCACTCTCGCCCCTGCCTGGTAGGGGGCATCAGTAAACCAAATTAGCTGCCCAAGGTTTTGCAATTCCTGCAAGGCTAAATCCACCCGATTATGCCACCAGTTTTCCCACTTGGCCTCGGGCGGATCCTCTGATGCACCCCCTGCCCAACCACGCGCAATCAGTCCATCGCCGGGGCGTTCAAATTGTGCAGGCACACTGGCCCACGGCTGATTAAAGCTGTCATTTCTGGCCATATATTGGCTCCAATTAGATATAAGCACCCATGCCGTATGGCTGAGCGTCGAAGGTGCCTTTATAGGCAAAGGGATGATGGTTAACGCGGATCAGGCTGGCTTTGACGCCTTGCGGTCGGGGGATTAAATCAAACAGCTGAATAAGCACTAAGACATTAGCGGGGATCGGTTTATCGACCCAGATAGTTTTCATGGTCATATCCTGCCCATCGATGATGGCGGAATTAACATCCAGAATGTAATCAACGGCAGTTTTGATTTCATCCAAGGTGGCGTTGGTGTTGTTTTTCTGGATCTTGGCTTTGATTAATACGCGATAGAGATAATCCGACACCGGAACTTTGCCGATTTGTTCATGCGGCGCTTTATACGGCGCAACATTATAGGGCTGTGCACCGCCGGTACCGTTATAAGCAAATATCGATAAGTAATCGCTGCGGATGAGTGGCCGCTCAGTAAATCCGGCAATGCGGCCACAGATATCCAGTTGATCGCCCTCGGCATTATCAATATCCAACAGGTTATTGATTTTAGTGATCTGCTCTTCCAGTGCAGATTGGCTGATGTCCGGTAAAATACTGATCCATTCAAGCAGTTTCGGCGCGTTTTTATATTGCAGGTAAATCCGTGACAGCGCTTTTTTACGGTGGTTATACATAGACCACCTCGATATTCTCAGTACTGAACACCCCGAGCTGATTAAAGGCTATTCTTACTGCATTCTCATTAACCTGCTCCGCTGCTGTACCGACGGTAATCACATTCACAAAACCATTACCGGCCACCAGATAATTGACTGGGGTAAATAAACGGCCCGCACCAATACTTTCACCAATTTTAAAGCCCAACTTAGAAAAGCCATTGGTCTGATCAAAACCGGTAATGCTGTAATCGACAATCGCCTGTTTTATCTCTTCGTCAATAAATTCGCTATTACTGGCGATCTCTACCCGTACATAAACCGGTATTAGTTGGGGGCGAAAAAAGGTTACGGTGATCGGGTTACCTTTTGGGGTAACAGTATCCAACGAGATTTTATTGGGGAAAGTGTTATAACGGTTTAACCCACAACCGGGGCTTTTATTGATGGCAATACTGTTAATAACATCCTCGATGCTGCCACCATCAACAAATATCGCCATTGAGTGACCGAGCACCCCATTCTCGTCGGCTTGATCCTCAAAATTTTCATAAATCCGCGCCCGTTTAACATCATCAATATTCACCAGCGCCGCATAAATATTATCAATCTGATTGGAGCCAGGTAACGCCACTGATTCATTGCGCCGGATGCGAAATGCGTTATTGGTTTCTTTATCCAATCCCATTGACGCTGCAGTGTTATTTGTCACCACCGTAATGCCGCCGATCGGTGTGGCAATAATGGTCAGATTATGACTATTGGCCCCCTGCGCCCCTGCCAGCGTACAAGTAACATTCACCGTCGCATTCCCTGCCGCGTCAGTAACAACATCACCATCGGTCGCCCATAAGGTATTAGTCGCCCTATTTCTGATTAATGTCCCGGCATTGATCGGCGTAAAAGCGATACCGCTAAAATTAACGGTGGCAGTTGAATAGGTCGCACTTTTGCGTTTGATTCCAGCGAACGCAGCAATGCGGTCTAATTGTTGGTCAATCGCTGAATTGGGATCGGCTGCATGATAGGCATTAATTACCGCTTCATCCAAATTAGCTAATGCCTCACACCAGACCGCTATTGCCATACCATCTGGTGATTCCGGGTTAATATTCCAGCCATCATCAATAGCAAGATAACGCTGGCGCATAGTATCCAGATATTCACTCAGCGTGGTGCCGCTGGCCCCGTCACGATTAATGGTTGCCATTAGATAAGATCCTCCGTGAACAGGAAATCAAATGCGTCGTTATTAATATCAATCACCGCGGCAAATATCGTTATTTTGCGATTCTTCATATCGAGATCCATTTCAAAGCGGTTAATGGTCAGCACGCCTTTGGCCGCCAATAAGCGCTGTTTAATATTGGCTTCGGCAATATCGCGTGAGGTTTTGCCCAATATGCTTTGGAACCACGGCGTTCCCTCGGTGGCATCAAGAAAATACTCGCCAAGAAATAACCGCAGGCAGCAGATCATGGCTTGCCGGGTTTCTTCTTTACCGTTAGCAAACTGGCTGCCGTGGGTAACAATGTCACCATCTTGGAAATTGCGGATCACAATGCCTCCGGAAACAAAAAGCCCCGGCATAAGCCAGGGCGATAATAGGTAGGATTCAATCAGGGTAATGAGCTATTGCGGCCCATCAGTGCGATCATTGCCGTGTTGCACGCCGCCGTGGTCGTGGTCGCCAACTTCCAGTTCGCCAACCGCCAAGCCACCTTGAGTGACCTCAGTACGACCATTAAGGGTGGTTTGCCCATTATTGGTAAATTCAGGGCCGCTATAACTCATGCCAGATTCGGTAAGCGCCAATGAGGTACCGCCAGCCGTCAAAGTCATTCCACTATCAGTGAGGTGAATGCGCACCCCGCCACTTTTGTTAGTTAAACCAATCCCCTCGGTCGGCAAGCCCGCAATCGCGGTTTGCTGTGAGCGGTAACCGGGGGCAAAGAAAGCATCGGACGGATTAAACATCCGTGCATCCAGTGGTGCTACCGGCCCCCCCTGACTGAGCCAATTGTCGATAGAACGTTGGCTGAAATGAATATAACCCTCGGTACCCGCGGGTAATTCATGAAAAACCGTCCATTCTGCACTGCCAGAAAATTGCACCGGCACATGTTCGATAACGGGGAGTGTCTTAAATTGACCGTCACCGATATGACGCTGAATGCCACACTCCACCACTGCGCGTTGCTGATCGGCGTTATAGCTAATGACTTTGCCGGGCATGCCGATCATCAGGTCACGCACCATATCGCGCTTGAGCAGCATCATGGTGGTATACAGCGGGTTGCTCTCAATCATCATTACCTCAGGGCATACGCCATTGACTGATCAGCGTGGTTTTCCACGTATCACCCCATAAAGTACCTTCGTGGTAGGTACGCAGCACATTAAACTGGCCGGTCTGCTGCTGAATATTCGCCAGATTATTGAGGTCGGAGTTATACATGCCGCTGAAATTGATCGTCCAAAAACTTGAGGTGACATTAATCACATCAGCCGGCTGAATTTGATGATTCATTTTGACGTCAATTTCCATAGTGCTGAGATACCAACGCGGGACACTTTCCATACCATTTTTAGCGGTGATCTCATGAGTCGCCCATTTTCTGGCAGCACCCTCTCTGGCTAATAACACTCGTGATGGCGTGATCATCCAGTAATATTTCCAGTCATCTTTTACGCTATCGAGAATATCGCGACACAAGCGGCCACCGGAATTATAGGAAGTGGCAAAACGCGGTAAGTCGGAAAAGTCACCAATCACTTCAACATCAAGCCCAAAAGCCGCTGCGACATCTTTGAGCATTTCAATGGCAGGCGTATTCGCGCCCCAGGTTTTAAATATCGTGGTATTCCATGCCAGCCCAATCGTGCGGCAATATAGCCGCAGGCAGGTATTTACCCCCTCTTTGACCACTTCGACATTGTGAATGCGTCCGCTGAATATCGTGCCGATGTTGTCGCCATAACCGGCTTTTAATACCAGGTTGCCATAACGCTTTTCTTTGTCGTCATAGCGCTGGATCAAGGCGCGGGTGCGGGCCGAAATACCGTAAAGGGTAATTCTGGCGGTGGCATCAACATTCTGCGGGGTATTATCGACAGCAAAACGGATCTCTAATGGCGGCTGATAGGTAAGTTCATCACCACTCACCGGGGTAATGGTCAGTAAGTAATTACGGCCAAAATAGCTACTCATTATCGGGGTACCATGTCAGGCGATTATTAATGCCAAGGTTGGCGATAGTCGGAGTCTCCCCGACTAATATCAGCACACCAATATCGGTATTGAGTCCAGCCAATAAATTAACGCCAATATGCAAAGCACGCCCCAAAACTACCGGCTCATCCTGTTCATAAATATCGACACAGAAATAATTAAAACGGGTGAGCCAGTGCAAACGAAATACCAGATAGTGATTATTTAATTGCACTCGGAAACGCTGCACCGCGTAACCATTATTTAATGGGATAACTTTCATTACGTGGCCTCGACAAAAACTTCTCCAAATGAGTATTCACGTTGCCCCTGAGTGGCAGCACTATCGCCATAGGGCAAATTGTCATTGGTTTCAGCAACGGTGTCGTAAATAATATTGAGTTGCAACAGTTCAACCACAATCTCCAACCCGCCCTCATTCTCTTTTTTCAATTGGGTGCGGGTGTTGATGATCAGACAGTTTTTATAGGCGGCCCCCCGACTGGCCACTAATTCGAACGGCGTATGTGAACGCTGTAATTCACGCAATTGCTCGAGTAAATTTTGCGAACGGGTTGAGCGCGATTGTGATCCCAAACTGCCGGAATACAGACTGGTGCCAACCGAAGCAGCCACCCCTGCCAGCGCCGCCGCCCGGCCAGAAAGCAAACTGGCCGCCATACCAGTAGTGATACTGGCTCCGGCCCCCAGTAGTCCTGCAATGCTGCTATCTTGCTGGGCCAGCAGTTCACGAAACCAGTTATCGGATACACCGATAATCATGGTTAGCGCCAGCGCGCGGGTAACCGCGTTATCGTGGGCGGTATTGGCGTCTTCCAGCGGAAACTCACTGACATCAGTACGCAGTTCGCTCGATTCTTCCAGTAATGCATCAAAATAGAGATTGCCGATTTTCGGTCGGTTACGGGTAAATAGTCCGGTAATAGCCATCAGTAGTGCTCCGTATGCATCATGTCCCGTGCTTGCTGGGCCAGTTGAGTAGTGGCCTGTAACACCCCGTCACGGATGGATTCGCTATCACCGCCCACGGTACCCACATTAATAATATTGTGTTGCTCCAGCCTGACATCACCACGGGGTGCGGATGCGGCGACTGCTTGCATAGGGGTATTCTGGCGGTCGCTGTAGCCCTGAATCTCTTCCCATGAACGTTTAGGCTGGGCGTAATTTGATGAAGGGAGCGAGGCCCACACACCGCCAAGCCCGCTGGTGGCATCAGCAAAATTCCCGTTCGTCACATTTTCTAACTGACCGGCACGTTGAATCAGAAACAGTGCGGCGAGATCCTGACTGCGTGGTGAAAAGTCGGTCAGATTAAGCGCTTTGGCGGCATCATCCCAAGAGCTGCTGGTGAACTGATAGCGCCCGGCAGCCGAGGTTTTATTTTTAGTGCCGTCTGTTTGCGTGAAATCTTTTAATTGCCGTGGGTGGTCACTGTTGTCATAGAATTGGTCGCCGCCAAACATCGTGTTATAGCCAGAATTGGCATAACTGGCGGTTCCCTCAGCTTTGGATAGCACCTCCAGATACTGGCGAACGTTAGGATCATCAACCAGATTATTAAGGTCACTGGTATCACTGGGGTAAGGCACGCCGGGGTTATTTTTAGCCCAGTTCTGGCGTTTAAGCGCTTCGGGATTACTCATAGCTTTGGCATCGTCGGCACTGGTAAAAATATTACCGGGCGTTAATGTCGCCGCCGCGCCGATGGTGACCGGATTGACCAACAAGCGTGACAACCAGCCGCGCCCACCAGCAGCACCTGCGGGTGGCTTACCGCCGCCAGGTAGCATGCCGCCGACAAACTTTACTGCACCAGCGGTACCGGCCAGACCGGCAGCAGTTAGAATCGCTTTTGAGACTTCGGGGTTTTCTTTAATAAACTGATTAATACTTTCTAATAACGCATTGATGATTGGCAGTAAGTCGCCCCCCATCGAACGGGCCAGATTGTCAAAGTTAGTCGCCAAATCCGCCATCTCTTTATTAAACTCGTTGGCAGAATCAATAAGCTTGGGATCGAGCGGTTTATATAACTCTTCAAAATTTTTCAATGAGGCATTAAGCCCCTTGCTACCGCCTTCCAGTAAGCGGGTAAAAGGATCATTATCACCGCTGCCAATTCCACTGCGCAGATTTCTCCGCTGGTCATTATCCATTTTGCCGTAAGCATCTATAAGATACTTGAGCGAGTCCATGCCGGTTTTATTGGCAAATTCCGTAGGGTTAAATGCACCATTCCAATAGGCTTTATCGCCTAACTCCCCTTGTCTGGCACGCTGTTGCAGGTCAGGGATTTTCTGCACAATCTGATTAGCCGCATCCGGGCTAAGACCAAGGCTACGCATCGCGTAGCGCAGACCATCGATCTGTTTAACGGTAAAGTTGGTAATCTTACTCAGCCTGTCCATTTCTAATACTGAGGCAGATAAATCCGCAGTCAGGGCTTTTAACCCAACACCGGTACCGGCTGCGGCGGCCAGTTGCAATATGCCGTCTTTAATCCCTTTAACGGCATCATTGGCGGTTTGAAAGCTCTTTGCATCTGTTTCCAGGCCAAGGGAAACCAATAGAGAATCAATCGTCTCTGACATGGAAACCTCATCTTTTAGGTATAAAAAAACCCGCGCAGTGGCGGGTTTGATACTCGTATGGGTACTTATAATTGTGTTTACTGTAACAATCAGTTCGGCACAGTCACCATGACGCTATTAGAAGTCATAATCATTAATGACTTCTAGCAATTGCTTATTCTCTTGGTATTTGGTGCTTAATTTTTTTTGCAATTCAGTTGCTTTAGGGCAAGTAACATTGACTTCTTTCGCTATGGCAATTTGCCGTTCTTTGGGGATTGATGAGTCCCATTCGCCAGCAAGATATTGGCATTCATCTGCTATTTTTAAAAACTCGCTAATATCAGCCGGGTATTTTTCAGCAGCATGGGAGCATCCAAGTAAAAGAATAAATGGCAAAATAAAAACAATCATTTTCTTCATATTATCTACCATCTGTTGACCAATGAGGTCTATCTTTGGAACCACCATGGTATTTTATAATACCAAAACTTTTCCCTACGGCATGGAGTTCTGTATTCATCCCATCTTTGGGAAAACTCTTAATTAAGACATCTTCCCCTTTTTTATTTTTTATTTTTAAATCACCCATCCATGAGATATTCATATCTATAGCATTGCCTTCGGTATGTCTGCTTTTTAATGATGGAGCAACATTAAGTCCTGTCATCCCGTACGCTCTGACCATATCCTGTGCGGCTTTAATGCTTTTCGCAGTGTCTATACTGCCATCGCTCTTTTTATGTGCCCATTGAATGCTGATACCGGTTTTTTCCGGTACATCTTCAGGCTTGGCAAGGTTTCTTGATATTTTCCAAGACCAATGCATCAAATAAGCTCTTTCAGGTGGTCTTAATGTTGCTGATATAATGACTGTCGCACCCGACTTTGTTAATTCAGATATGAAATTGTCAACACTTATTTTAAATGACGGGCTTAATGATTGGGTTGAAGCACTTCCCTGAAAACGAGAAACCCATTTTTCTCCACTGATCTCTTTCACTCATAATATCCTTATATTTAATATCCATAAATATAGTATGTTTTACTCTTTAAATTTGCAATTCATTTACATTATAGACGATACAGAATAACAGCCTATTACTAACCCCGCCCCCTTTCCACTACAGCCACAATCTCATCCAACACATCATGCATCAGTTGCACATCATCAATAGTGTAAGTGCCATCAAGCATATCTGCCCACCTTGCCAGCGGCGGGCAGTGTTGCCCGGCACCGGCGCAAGGTCGCCATAAAAACCAGTCTACGCGGGAGGATTCTGCGGATTGTTTTCCGCGTTTCTTCCCTCCTCTTTTTTGAGTTGCCAAAAAGGGCCGATATTTTCCCGCAATACCTGCCCAAGCAATACCAGATAATTATGGGCTTCATCTTGAAACAGGTTTTCGCCCACCGGGATGTTATCGGATTGGCGAACGATGCTACCGCTGTTAAAACACAGCTCTTTCAAGCGGTTTAAGCTCATCGTATCGACAGAGGCCAAACTAGCTGCCATACCCATTGCCGTAACATTGGGATTGATCGCTGGTAACAAACCAGACTTAGCGGCAATTTGCAGCATTTCCACTTGATCTCTGGCCGGTGATGTTGCCCCGCGAAAAAGGGTGTCACCGATAACTACATCAATTTGACGCCCCATAATTAGGTTTCCTCTGAGTCAGCAAATTCAAAAATAAATTGTTCATCCGATACACCGCTTTTCCCGGCGCGGGTGGCTGAGCCACGGTTAGTCATGATGCCGTCGAATCCGGCAAAACGTTCATCAGTGCCGGTCTGTGAAAAGGTAAAGGTGGCATCAATACCGGATTTCTCCACCGCCAATAACTGACGCGCCTGCACCGAGCCGGGGATCAGGTTGATGGTCAACCGTTTGGCGCGGGTTTTATTGTCCAGCCGTACTGACGTGCCGCCGATACCGCGCTTTAGCGCGGCGCGGGGTTCTAAATCTTCAATGGTGATCGGTGGGTCGGTATCACCAAAATCATCAATCGGGATACCAAAGACGGTGAGGTTAGAGCCATCAGCGCCGTATCTGTGCATGGTCATAAGGGATTACTCCACGGTGGCATTGATTTCAGCGATATGACCGGCACGGCCTAAAATCACTAACAGGGTGGTTAACGGGTAAACACGTTTTTTGCGTTGGTCGGAGGTCAGCGAAAGGACATCCTCAGGGCGCGAACGGATAACAAAACCAAAATCAGCCACTTTCGTCACGCCATCGTCCGGATCAACATAAGAGCCAGTACCGAGCACACCATTATTGAAAAAGCGTTTGCAAGTGGTGGCAATCGTAGACAATAACCCGTCATAGTCGCGTGGTGTCAGTGCGCGCTTGGTGCCGACATTAGCAATGTAGTTGTAGCCGTCCACCTGAATATGGTTTTTCAACACATCCAGATTGATCACATCATCAATAAATTCGCCATAGGACGACATCGATTTACTGTTGATCACCCGGCTATTATCAATTTGCCCGGCCAGTTCAATTTTGGTAAAAAACACTGCGCTCTTGGCTTTTAAGGCATTGTAAGCACTGGTCGCCATATCATCGCCTATGACTCCTGGTAACACCTGATACTCGCCGGTAATGGCGGTGTTTAGCCCTGTTGGCCTGAACTTATGGAATGCGGCGGCCAATTGCACCATGGCATAGGCTTGGGTCGGGTCAGTAGTGACGGATCCAGCGGTTTTATAGCCTGCAAACACATGGCGGTTACCTTTGCTTTTCAGCAGTGAGACCACATCATTCACCTTGTTCTGATCAGCAATGTCGTTAGCGCTAAATGTCCACCAGACCGGATGACTATTGGCATCAGACCAGTCGGCCAACTGGAGAATAATGTCATTGCTGGTTAAGTCGCTGGCTTTAAAGAAGTAGTGATAGCGCCAAATACGGTCAGTGGCACTATTCACAATTTCCAGCAGTGAATTTTCTTCGTTTTTCATCCAGACGGTAATTTGTGGCGGCTTGGGAATTTGCGCAAAGTAGCGGGTGGCAATGTAATAAATCGAACTGTCAGTTTGGAAATCAGCGCCAAGTTCTGGCAATGATGCATAGTCACGGAATGAATCTGCAGCAAACTCGCCCCCATCAACTAAATCTGACGGATCAGCAAAAGTGAGTGCACTGGAAAAATCACCGTAGCCCAACCCTGCCGCCGTCAGAATAAGATTGACGGGGATAATATTATCAACCGGATAAGCCATAAGAGCAGTCTCTTTCTCTAATTTGAATGTCAAACCCTGCGGCACGTAATAGCGCGTAGGATGCGGTTTTTTCGATGAATAGATGGATGTCAGCCTGATAGCGCGGCTGTAGTCCTGCTTGTAACAATCCGGTGAGATTTCGGAAATTGCTGGAGAAACGCCAGGCGATTTTATGGCGGAACAGATAGTCACTGATTGGCGTCACGAAATTGGCGTTAGCTAAATGCATAGCGGCGGTTGCCGCCCCGCTATTGAGCAAATTCACCGACAGCAAAAACTCCATTGATGTACAGGCTGTTTCTTGCAAGTCTTGCCACTCCTCCCCTAGCGCCGGATCAGTTTCAGCAATGGCCGGGATAAATTCGCGCTTGCGCCGCGTTTGCCCATAGGCCCGAATCGGCACCGGGTTATAAGTGGCATATAAGCTATTACCGATTGGTGGGTTACGGCCTTGATCGGCTAATACAACACGTTCGAGGGGGACTGCAGCGGCGAGTGAAATGAGTTGCTGAAATACCGGATACATCTCTTCAATGGTTTCCATCAGCCCGCACCTCGATAACGTTCAACCAAGGCACGGCAAAAGCTACGCCAAGGCCGGTTATCGCAAGCCACCACCCGCCATTGCCGCATTGCCAGCCCGTCGCTGAATTCCAGTAAATCGCTAAATTTCCCCTCATCATCGGGCCAAAGATAATGCACACCATCGTTGATGTGTACCACTCGCAGATCCTGCGGGTTAGCCGTGCCGCCCATGCCGATCAGCATTTGAATATCTTTCCATTTTGCTGACTGCACATTCACCTTTTGCAATTCGGTAACCTGCGGTTCTCCTTGCTGCCAAATACCACCGCGGCCGCTATAGTCACCGGCAGTCGGTCGAATCAACCGAATACCGCCTTCAATAGGCGAATTAAAGGTGGTATCAATATGCCCGTGCATATCCAGACCATTACCGAACATGATTAATCCTCCACGATATGAGTAAGTGCGCCTTTTAAATCGCCATGCCTGATAAGCGGTGTTGCCGAGCCTTTAGCTGCTACGGTGGCGTCAGCATTTTTGGGCTGAATACCGGCTTCTATCGCCTCTTGGCAATAACCCACCGCACGCAGACCAATCTGATCCAGCATTTGGAATGCCGTGATTTCGCCGCGAGTGACCTGCGCCGTCAGCACACGAAAGGCTTTTTTGATGTTGTCCTGATTTTGTCGCAGTGGAACGCGCAGAAATGAGCGCTCAGGGATACGCCCGTCAGCTGAGCCAAATTCCTGTACCGCACCAATCACCACAATGGGAGCACCATCTTCATACACCCCTGTCCCCTCCGGCAGCCCCACCAGCACTCGACGTTTTGCCGTTGCCCGCTGATGGATCTGGCGCAATTTCTGCGCCAGTTTTGTCCCGCCCCGTACTTCGGCCCGAAGTTTCATACCATCATGGCCCCGGTACCGGCTCGGCGGCGCAAGCGCAGGAACTCCACCCCGTAGGTGGTCAGTGGTAAATCACCATTGATATTGAGATCGTCAGCAGTCACCGCCGGAACCGCAAAAGAGGTGGATTCATCACCGACCGATTTTGATGAGATGGCATAAGCCGCCCCAACATCACCACTGATAGCCCTTTTACGCATCACCAACCGGTGGGCAGCAAAGGCAAACAGGCCACGTTTTTTGATTGATGCCGGGCGGGCATGATATTTCAGCCAACGTTGGCCGGTTTCCGAATCGCCCTCCTCCAATGCCTGTATCACTTCGCGCTCAGCCCATAAGGTGGTATCGCTGAACTCCGGGTAATACTCGCGAAAGTCAGCCACAATTTGTGCAGTAATATCCACATCTCCCCCTAAAGTAAAAACCCGTCACGTGGACGGGTTATCAATGTTATCGGTTTCATCCGCTGGGGTTTCTGGCTCCGTGACATCATTCTGCGCCAGCTCGGCTTTTTTGCTATCAATCGCCTTTTGCAAGGTTAACGCTTTAGCCGCCGAGGGTGCTTTTTTACCAAATAAGGCTTCATATTCATCACGTACCGCAGTGATATCCAGCCCACTATCATCTGCATGCTCATTAAGTGGAGCATCGAATTGTTCGGCGCGCATCATGCCTGCCTGAGTAAATAAGTGGCGAGTAAAGTTGCCATTCACCGCCGCTGAATGTCCAACAGCAATAGTGATGCGCTGGCCGTTTTCCTCATCGGTCACCGTCAGCGGTGATGTGTGCAAGTTAGTGAGTTCAAACATGATTAAACCCCATCGACATAGTGAGCGGCTTTAGGAATACGCCATTCCGTGCCACCGGTACGTAAAACGGCTGGCACTTTGAAATTAACGTTGTCTGGTGTAGCTGGTGCGAGGAAGCGCAGCGGCATCACATCGTGGCCTTTCACTACTCGCATATCTTTTTTGTACACCACTAGACGATCTTTCTTCGCTGCCCCGGCTCCGGCCAGCAAGACATCATCATCAAAATCCATATCTTTGAAGTTGGTGCGCAGGAATTCCAGCAAGGTGACATTTGAAGCGTTATGGGTTGATAACAGGGTGCGCATCAATAATTGATGTTGTTCCGAGGGCAGAACGAAACCATTAGGGCGGTGAACCGTGACGGTATTCTTCAGGTACACCTGGTTATAAGCGGCACCAAAGAAATCAATGATCGGTTGGGTGCCCTTGGTAGGGATAGCAGCCACCAAATCGGCCAAGGTCGCCGGAGCCGCCTCAACACCCACATTGGAACTGGTATATAGCCCCTCACCAATATCACTGTGACCGAGCAAGTAAATCTTATTCAGACCTTGTTCAACCACATCTCGTACCGCCTGACCGCGCTCCGCATCCAAATTGACGTTATTGAGCATGGCAAAACCGATTTCCTCAATGGAATAGGTGTAACCCAGTGCGGCGGTTTTGATCTCATGGAAGCCCTGATTCATGGCGATATCCACCGTCGGCACGTCAGTCGAGTTCGGGCCAAATATCTGTAACTCACCACGGGCATCAATCGAGCGGAACGCCACCACTTTTACCCAGTCTGGCGCACTGTTATCCAGTGGTAGCAATGTGCTGTACTTAAACTGCGGATATTCCAGTCGGTAAATTTCCGATTCAATATGCGCAGCTTGTTGCACCAGAAAAGAGAGCGCCGATACTGGGCTGACGTCAAATACACTTCGTTTCATGAATATGTTCCTTTAATTTTACTCGCCGCCAGCAGCTGCAGGTGTAGATGCCAGAATGCCATCAACGCGAATTTCACCCACTTCACCGGCCACTACATCATCAACCCAGCGGACAAAATCTAATTCAACTCCGGTACCGCCTGCGGTTAACCGGCCCTGATTCACCCCTACGGCTGTAATGACTGTTACGGTTTCGCCTGCGCTGGCACCATCGACACACAAGGCAAACATCGGCCCACGACGCAGTAACGACGCCACATGATCGACCTCATAACCCACTTCATAATCTGGGGGATTAGTGGGCACGCTATTGCTGAATACCGCCATCGAACGCACGGTAAAACCGATAATCTGTGCGGCGGTAGTGGTCTGCGTGACAGGTGCACAAGAACGCGCGCCCACCCCACGGATCACTGCCCGACCAAAGGACACCATTTTGGTTTCCACTCGACGTGAGACCACTTCACAGACATCCGTGGTTGAAATTTGGCCCTCGTAAGCCTTACCGCGCCATTTGGTGAATTCACTCTGAGCAATCGCCATTATTTATTCTCCGCTTGTTTGCCATAACGTTTGTCCAGCCAGCTTTGGCGCACACTGTCACGAGTCGTCTGTGCATCGCCGGTTTTGACTTTCTTCATATCGCGGCCCAAATTGATGATGGAGTCATTAATCTCATTTTTATCATCAGGATCATCGTCATCCTCGTTTTCGCGCCGCTCTTCTTCGGCGTCGAAATAAGCTGCCAGGTAAGCATCCGGCGCTTTATCCCATGAGGGGTATTTGCGGCATTTGATCCCGGCACTGTCCAGCGCGGCTCGTTTGATTTTCAGCGGGTCTACCGCATCACAGCTAAATTCTGCACCGGCAATTTTGATAGCAGAGTCACGCGCTGCCACCACATCGGCCAGCCGCTTCGAAATCGCATCCTCAGACGATTTTTCTTTTAATGCCTCGATTTCCTCATCTTTGGCATCGGCTTTGGCTTCGGCCTCCTCTTTTTTCTGTTCAGCTTCATCCTTGGCGGCTTCGGCTTTTTCCTGCCCTTCCTCTGCGTCGCTAACACGTTTTTTTAGCGCATCCATCGATGATTGGATCAGCTGCTGGGTCGCTTCGTCAGCCACCTCTACGCGCACGCCGGAATCCAGAACAACTTTATACATGGGGGTTACTCCCTTGGGTTTACGGTCAAATAACCGCGCCAGGTGTCCGGCTCTGGCCTGATCACACAGTGCGATATGGTTGATGGTGATGGTGCATTGAATAAATTCGTAGGCAGTACCGCAGGGCGCGATACCGGGGGCATAACGGTATTCAGAGGTGTAACCGGCGGATAATTCCTCTTTATTTTGGTTGATGGCATCAATGGCGTACTGATCTTTAATCAGCAGATCGACCACCACATAATCAGGGTCATCGCTATCCTGTCGCCCTGGCGAAATAGCATGGCCTGCGGTGACTTGCTTAAAGGTTTGGGCATTCACCAAATCATCAGGGTGATCAATGGTGACGTCTTTATTGTCATAACTGGCCAGACTAACTGGATCAAATACCTCCGCCGGTGGCCGGTACACATTGACGATTTGACCGGGTGGCCTGTCTTTTAATCCCAATTCAGAGGCGAGATATTGCTGCACACCGACGCGCGCAACCCGCCCGGGGACTTTTAAATAGCCCTCAGGGGTCATTTCTCGTTGGGAATTAATCGGAAAGGACACGCGGTCACGAACGGTGAACCGCATAATATATCCTGTTAGTAATCAAGCCCCTTGATTTGGGGAATAGCATGGCAGCGGCAGCCAATATGGGCTCTGCCGGGGAATAATCCGCTTTCACCGTGATAAGCCGCACCCTGCGACCAAAGATAAATACCCGCGCCATAACCCACATTGCTGCGGGAAATTTCAAAGCATTTGATTTTGGCCCGTGGGTATTTACCGGCGGGATTACCGGACACACGTACATCTTGCGAGGTAGACCAGCGGAAACGGTTAATTCCCGCGCCGACCTGCCGAGTGTGAGTAATATCACTGCGGATTTTGGCAGTTTGGTCACGGGAAATAAGATGCGCACGCTGATAGCTGGCACCAGTCACTTGCTGGAGATTTTTGACCATGGTGCTGAGCGAGTCACCGCGCATGATGCTGTCCATCACTTCCCGCTGAATATCATCGAAATAATCAGCCGACAGTGACTTAATCAGAGCGACATTACTTTCGACCGAGGCATCGAAATAATCCACTAATGACTCATTAACCATTAGTGAGGTCATATCAATACCGATAGCGCGATTAATTTGCTCAACAAATGCCGCAGAACTTTCAGACTCTGCGCGGCTCACCACTCGTTGGGCTAATCGGTCAGCCTGACGGCCCATCACCGAGCTATTGAATTTGTCAGCGGCCTGCCTGATTGACTGTTTGATGATATCGACCAGATAGCTGTCAGCGGTGTAATTACGGCGCAGAACCGGTGTTAATACTTCATCTACCGACTGGGCCATCAACCGAACCATTTCACGTAACTGAGCACGATAATAACGTTCGGTTTCGTCCGTCGGTTTAACTGGCCTGAGTTGTGCCCTCCGGCGCGTCGGCTGGGTTTTTATCATCGCCTGCAGTGTTGCCAAGCCGGAATTGATAATCACCTTGTCGCTCGGCTGACTCATCATCTTCAAGTCGGGTGATGTCATTTTCTTGAATACCATAAACCCCTTGCTCCATCAGCTTACGGGCCACTTGCGACGGCAACACTACTTTTTGCTGGAGGCGAATATCATCAGCCTGTGCATCAGCCAGTCGTTGGGCAGATATCTCGCTATCGGTCGGTTGCGACAGTGGCGCAAAGGTAAAATCCAAACCATTTGGCATGGTGCCAAGGGTCGAGCGTACCAATACCTCATCCAATTTTTTCAAAAACGGCCGGTATTTCGCTTCCTGATCCCCTTTGATGGTGCTGAAATAATTGTTCTGGTCTCCTTGACCGGAATCCCCCATACCTTTGGCCTGTACGCCGAATATGCGCGTCATTGGTATACCAGATGCGCCCGCCGTCCACTCCATCAGCACCGCCAACACCTCACCCAAGCCACCGAAAGAGATTTGTTTGCGATCAAGGGTTTCTTTGGAATCCAGCAATGCCAGCCGAAATAGCGATTTCATCATGCCAAAAGTGTTGTAGCGTTTGGCTATGGCTTCATCCATATCGCCAGATGCTAAGTCAGTGGCTAAATTTTCTTTGCTGATGATGTCGATATTGGCTTCCAGAATTAGCGAAGAAATCCCCCCTTTGGCGGCGACGGCATCTTTCACATCCTCAAGACAGCGCCTCAAGCGGCTATCATCCCATCCACCGTTAATCATGCGTAAGCGCATCGGCAAGGCCGCACCCGGTGCGCGCACAAAATGGCTGAAATGGATTTTCTGCTGGCCGCCGTTTACCAGGTAGTAATCCGGCTGCATAAAGTTTTCGGCTAGCGGGTTAGAAACGTTGTATTGCTGCCCATTGATCAACATGCGATCCAACACCAACAAACGCTTAAGTGAGCCTTTTTTAATATTCTTTAATTCCAATTCATGAGACAGGTCTTGGTCGGTCAGCATCAATACCCCCGCCCCGCCATACAATCCGGCCCATTTAAAGGACTCTTGGGTGACCCCCTGAATATTGAACTGGTTTTCAGCATTGCGTAGTGCGGTAGCATCATCTGACGGAAATGAGCGCCATTCGCGGGTGGCGTCATCAACCGGAATATCAATAATCGAACGGGCGATCCAGTTTTCGGTATAAGCGGCCTCTAGCTCAGCAAAATCTTGCATCGCGCCATACATGAAGCGGCTATACATACGCCGGTCACGGTCGGTACCCATGCCAGTCATCACATTCGACAAACCATCAGCAGTCAGGCGAATGCGGGGTTTACCGCCAAAATCCAGTTTTTCACTCATCGTTAAACCCACTTGTCATAACTGATGCTGCCACCAGCAATTAATTCGATCTCTATCGAATCCATGATTGTATCGAGGATGTCGTCGTTTTTATGGCTGTCATCCGCTGAGAAATCAGCGCATTCCGTCAGTGCAGGCAGCACCCAATCCGTCGAGGCAGCCACCGCGCCATCCCAGTAATACACCTGCGGGATTTTTTGACCGTCGTCAGTCATCAGTGCCGGAAGATAGACACAACCGGTTTTCATCTGCGGAATGGTATTCAGGCAACGGATCAGCTTATTTTGGCCTGAGCCGCGCGGGATGGTCAGAATGGGAATACTTTTACGTTTTACCAGCGTGGTAATCAGACCTTGCCCGGCTTGCTTATCCTCAATCCCCATATGGCGTAATGGCGCGGGGCGTTTCGGATTATACGGCCGCCATTTCTCCCATAAGTCTTGCGCGGTGGTCAGTAAGTCCTCCGGATCCCAGCGGCCACGCACACTGTCAATAATGTAGAGATTGCCATCAACCCCCATCCCCACCAGGGTAAAGACGGTGTAATCGTTGTAATCTTCAATTTTGCCGGAGTTGGTATCGACATAAACGGCGCGGTGAGTCAGCGGGGGTAAGTGGGTGTAGCGTTTAAACCAGTCGGTATCAATTAACCCGCCAGTCAATGCCCGTGGGCGCTGCATATATTGCGACATGAAAGTGTATTCGTCGCTTTCCCACAACCGCAGCAAATCACCGACATATTCGTTTACCGGCCAGTAAGACCAATAACGCACCCCGCCGACCACCACACTTTCACTATTTTTTACCGAGAACCAGCATTGCGAGCGCCACGGCTCCGGCAACGCATCAATGTATTCTTCACTGACCAGCGCCGGAATGGTGATGTGGTGAAAATCCACTCCCATCTTGCCGGACAGCATAAATCCGGTAGCGTCATCGGTATGAAGTCGCTGCTGGATAGAAACAAACGGGGTTGGATGCTCTTTGCTCTTATCACCGCGCCGTGAGCGGATGGTGTTCACTAAGATACGGTTCGCACTGGCCCGTTTGGTGGCCGAAAACATATCTTCGGGTTTGTTGTAATCATCCAACCCAACAAAACCGGAAAAATCAGGGCCGGGGAAACCCGCACGACCACCGGTTAATTGCCCACCGCTGGAGCGTGAAACCGTCTGCCCCACCATCCGGCCCCGACTATTAACGATTTCCCACTCTTCCGCCTGATTAATACCAAAGCGACAAGGCCACAGTGATTGATACTCAAGACTGGCAATAATATCGCGGGTGCGGCGGCTATTGCGTTTTACCAATGTGTCAGCAAACGACACATTGAGATTACGAAAGCGCCGTAACTGACCAGTCTGCACCAACATATTGATATAGGCCGGCAGATGAACTGAAATAAACTCGGTTTTAGTGCCACCTGGCGGCACGTTCACAATCAGGTTGCGCGGTTGCAGTCGGTTATTGACCAAATCATCCAGCTTTGCGGCCATCATTTTATGATGCCAGTTCACCAGTAACCGGTCACTTTGCAGCAGCTCAAACCAAATGCGGGTAAAATTGAGAAATGATTTTTCCGATCGGGATTTCAGGGCGACACGCGACGGGAAATCCAGATTTTCCCATTCGAGAATATCGCTCATAGCACAGTCCTACTTTTGAATATTTGATGAGGTGCTTCTATCTGACCTAACTGCGGATTTTATTCAAAAGTTCACCAGTGACAGGTATTTCGCTGTATATTGATATCTATTTTTTAATATCCATGTTCAATTTAGGTCTACTAAAACTTAGATTTTATTTACTTCATTAAAATGGAGCATTAGTTCATGCCTACAACACACAAAAACTTGATTGCAGAAAATGTTACATCTTACCTAGAAAAAATCTTTAGCCTCACAAAAGAATCCGAAGTGCGATGTTATCGAGGCCAATCTGATGCAAAGTGGAAACTAAAGCCATCCGTAATGCGTGATATGAAACCTGATGCTGAAAACAAAATATTTAGTGAGTTAATGCTTGAAGCTCCAAATGAATTCGGTACTGATAAATCTATGTTCGACAAACTGGTAAGGGCGCAGCACTATGCTCTTCCTACTCGTTTACTTGATGTTTCACTTAACCCACTTGTAGGTTTGTATTTTGCTTGTAACGAAAAAGAATTTCACGACAAAGACGCGGTAGTACAAGTATTTGATTTTTCCAGCATACGTGTTAAGTATGCTGATAGTGATACAATCAGCTTAATTTGTAACTTAGCTCGACTTTCAGATAAAGAGCGTGAAGAAATAACACAAAAGTACAAAAACACAGAAAAATGGAATGTTACAACAAAGGACTCTTTTCGAAGTATTCCTGCAATGATGAGATTGACACAATTTGTCCGAGTTGAAAAACCATATTTTCTAGATGGTGCTGAACCAAGAGATCTTTTTAAATATTTCTTCGTTTATCCTGCAAAAAATAATCGTCGAGTAATTGCTCAATCAGGGGCTTTTATCACTTCAGGACTTTTAATGTATACCGCCCCTGATCAATCAGCCGGATTCACAATAGAAAAAATCACAATTCCCGCTTCCGCAAAGGCACTGATTATCAAACAACTGGACACACTCAATATTAACTCTAGAACAATGTTTCCTGAGGTTGAATTTGCATCAAGATATATTAAAGAGAACTGGAAAAAAATCAAAGTCACTTCAAAAAAATAACACACTCACACAAAATATATTATTTTAATTTGAAACATGCTTAAAATTAAAAGTGTCACTTTTGACACTTTTAATACATAGCATTTAACTACTTTATCAATAAGATGCTGCTCTAGCTTCTCTAACATTTTGTTCTGCTGGTGTCTGATTTTCTTGCTTCCGTTCGGTGTTCAAATACATAGTATCTGTTGCACCCTTCTCCATATTCCAAGCGCAGGCTTTATCATCGTCCAATTTTCGGAATTTAAGTTCTTTGGAAGCAATTGATAATTTAGACACGTTAATACGCCGTTCATCTGGGAAAGGGCTATGTTCCGACATTTTATGTGCCCAGCCTGCATCTTTTAGAACAGCATCGCGGCCCAATGCTTCGCCAAACGCTTCAGTAGTTTGTTGGGCGCAACTACTTAGAGCCAATAGGCGTGATCTTCTAACTGCATTGACTATGCATCCCTTCTAGTTTTTAGCACTTAGTCCAACCCCGGCAATTTACCCTCCAACATCTGCTGGGCTTTCGAATAATCTTCTGGCGTGTAATTCACCTGGTTAATGGCACCACCATCAGGCCCGCTGATTTCAGTTTTATTTTTCAGCATACCCAAATGCTGCCCGACCATTTTTAGTGCGTCATCCTGATTACGGGTAATGACTTCTAAGCCAAACTTGCCTTGCTTAACACCAGCATAAAGGCGGCGTGCCGAAATCGATAAATCCCGCGAATCATGAAAATGCGCCCTGCCTTGCCCCTCACCATTACAACGTGGGCAATCTGGATTAGGATCGAGCGTACTGTCAAAACCGTAACCGCCATCATCCAGTGGCGCAGGTTTACCGTTATTGGTTCTTTTCTCTGACTCTTCCTGATATTCCTGCTCGTTAATCCACTGGTATTTATTTTCAATCCCCCAGCAGTGACGGCAACATAAACGGCGAAACTCCGATATTTCGTTGGCGTTGGCCGTAGCAATATCCCACCACCAATTTAAAACAGCATCCTGCGTGATATGCGTCCGTTTCTCTCTGGCTTCCATTGCATCGCGTATGGCTCTGTTTACCGATACATGGCGATACAACCGACGGGCAGCAGCAGCACCGGTTAATCCCTCGCATTTATATCCGGCCCGTTTATAAGCCGCCGTCTTATCCAAATCAATTAAATACTCACTGACGAATTTTGCCTGCATATCGTTAAGCCCGTATCTACTGGAGATAGAGCGGCTTTCTTCAATTTGATTTTCAATTTCAGGCAATTCGATATTTTCAATTTTCGAAATTGATTTTTTATCTTTGGTTCGCAGGTTCGCACCGGAATGATGCGAACCTGTTTTGCGAACCTTTTCGGGCTTAGGCCAAGTATCAGCTTTAGCCCTCTTCCGTACTGCGGTATCACTTACACCGTACTTTTCAGCTAATGCGCGAATTGAAAGTTGTCCGGCACAGTATTCGCGCTTTATCGCCTCCCAATCCGGCTTTTTCATTTTTTACTCACATTTGGGTTTTAAATGCTCCAGCAAGAAAATCATGGCTCGCGTGTCGCCTTTCTTGGCTTTGATAAACAGAGAATTGGATATATCCGCTATCCCTTTGGCTTTTCCCCGGCGAACAGCCAGCCGGTAAAGTGAGATTGCTGATTTATCTCTTCTTAAATTATCAATGTCGATTTCCAGTGTGTCGGCTATCTGCTGTTCGGTTAATCCACGCCCTGCCAATGCCTCCACCTTATCTAGCGTCGGCTTATCCATCGTCATGCCCTCTTGGGATAGGGTTTATGACGTGAAATCAGGATTTTTTTCATTTTCTTGTCAAGTGGCATCAGGTATTTATGCTTTCCTGAC
The DNA here is from genome assembly GCF_004124235.1 of Yersinia hibernica. Classification (NCBI taxonomy): domain Bacteria; kingdom Pseudomonadati; phylum Pseudomonadota; class Gammaproteobacteria; order Enterobacterales; family Yersiniaceae; genus Yersinia; species Yersinia hibernica. The sequence continues at coordinate 1,528,621 of NZ_CP032487.1, read as the reverse complement.
GTTTTGAACTCTTGGGCGTTGGGATCTAAATGTTGGCGGATTGATTCAAGGTTTTGCTTTACCCCCTTGGCAGAAACACTGCGCGGGTGGGTTTTCTTACCCTTGATGATGAATGCACCCACCGTTCCGACCCCAAATAACCCTTCATATATCCAATTGGTGGCCTGATAAATCCCGCCATGATGATTTTGGTCTTTATCTGCATAGGAGACGATTAGCCGCAGACCAGGGCAAACATCAGCAAGAAATTTAATCGCTTTCGCCAATATCTGACTAACTGGGGATATATGCTGACGTAATGCTACGCGGGTCAGTTCGCAAACTTGATCCTGCTGCAAACTGTAAGGCTGCCCAATATGGTTATTAGCGCCGCGGCTAAAAATAACGACGCCAATAAATTTCCCATCTTCCCACGCACCCACTTTTACTAATTTTCCGACCGGAACCGCTTTAGCATAATGCCAGTTAAGGCAGGCAAAGCTGGCCGCCTGATGAGTCGCCCAATCCACCGTGAGTGTTGTCATAAAACACCCCCGCAGTGTGGGCAGAGTTTGGCGTCTAGGTGATCGAGCTTTCCCTGATCATCTTCGTTACCAGGCAGAAAATCGACATTCAACATTTGATCGATTTCATCAGACGAAAATCCGGTTAGACCAAGGTCAAAATTTTCTGCCAATAAATCACTTAATTCCAAAGTTAAGAGATCCTGATCCCATCCGGCATTCAGCGGCAATTTATTGTCAGCAAGGCGATAGGCTTTTTTCTCAGACTCCGTTAACCCAGATAATGTGATGGTAGGAACTTGTTCAATACCCAACTGTTCCGCTGCCAATAAACGACCATGACCCGCAATTACCTCACCCCGTTCATCAATAAGGATCGGGTTTGTCCAACCGAACTGTTTAATACTCGCTGCAACTTCATCTACCTGCTCTGCTGAGTGGGTTCTGGCATTTTTTGCGTAAACAATCAACGAATTGGGCAATTTGTAGACTATTTCCAATTTATTCTGATTTTTTACTATGGTCATTTTGCATGTTCCAACTATTATGACCCTGCTCTCGAGAGCAAGTGGGCCTTGGTTCGTACTCATGACCGATCCTGTGGGTATGAATGGCCGTTAGTAGCTCCAACTACCAGCGGTCGCCCACCTTCCTAAATAAAAAAACCACCAGCAACCATGCTCAGGGTGAGCGGAAGGTGTTACTGATGGCTTTGCTTGCGCATTACATAACAGCCTCGTAAAGCTGCTATGTGATGACATTTATATATAAACAAGTTATGGCAAACACTGAATCGCTTTGCTCATGTCATTGTTATTAACATTACACTGCAAAGATTAAACTCCATTAATCAACATTCATAATTAATATATCTTTTATTGAAAGGAATACATCATCTCTTGATTTTGATCTTTTTATATAATTTAGATGTGTTTCGTAAAAAGGTAGAAATTTCTTTTGAATTTCAATTTTCAAATCACCTTCATTAATTAATGCGAAACATTCATAAACATGATCAAAAGCCAATTCAAAATTGATGAATTTTTCATCATGAATTACATATCCTTCAAACTGAAGTGGCATATTTTTAAGGGTATTTCTATATCTTATAACTGCTGTTTTATATGATTTTACTAGACTATATATTTCCTGATTTTTCCATGCATTTAATGCTCTCATAGCCATCAAAGCAGCAAATAAAGTAGCTGCAGCAGCGCCCCAAGTTCCAACCGTACCAGCCAAGGCTATCCATTCACTAGTTGTCATGATTTCCCCATAAAAATACCATAATGTATGTTAGTTCAGACTTACACCATCCCAACAGCTAATTACCCATCATTTTATGCATATTAATGAATTAATCACTTAAATTTTTTTATTAACTTTACTTGTAGATTCGTCCAACTAGCCATAATGTTTTTTTATAATTACATTTCCTTTCCACTCGATTACTTCATCAAGCCGCGCTTTACAGATCCGCAGCTCGCGTTTCAAAGCCAATGCATACAGACCACTATCGCCCCAAGTAGTCCCGACGAACTCCGGCACTTCGCATTCAGTTAATGCTGATTCTGGCGGTAACAATACGGGGCAACTAGCTGGCGGACGTGAAGCCGCTTTATTCGCGCATGATGTTAATGCTAGCGTCAGGCATGCGCTGAATAGCACACTTATCATCTGACGACGCCACCAGAAACCGCTTGAGCCGATCTTCACTTTCATTACGTAACTTCCTCTCGTTTTCGAGTTGTCTGATTGTCGCAGCTCTATTTGCAGAATCATTCACCTGATATGCATCAATAATGTTTCCCAGAACCGTGTTTGTGTTTTTCTCGGCTACCAGCTCCGCTTCCGTTTTTTCGACCTTATTTGAGAGACGGTAACTGTTAAATAATAGAGCTGACACAATAACCACCAGCACAACAATGACTAATCCAATGGCCTTATTCATCCAGCCCCCAGCATGTAAGCTCGCTTTCTTGAGCGCGGCGTTCTATCTGCCCGTAACAGTTATTTGAGCGAATATTGCAATCCTTACCGCCGTCATATACCCAGCGTTTGATTTCAGCACATGCGCCTCTACGGTCGCCAGCATTGAGTTTTCGATAGAACGTAGAAGTGAAACATTTACTCGGGCCAATGTTATAGGGGCAAAACGAAGCGATACCGGCAATCTGTGGTTCAGTCAGCGGTACCCGGATATTTTTCTTTACCCAGCTGATGGCCTTGTCAGCCTCCAGCTGATTAACCGCAGCACACTTATCCGCTGACAGCTTCATCCCTTTCACTACCGGTTTGTCATCAACCATTGTGGCACCACGGCAAACAGTCCAAATCCCCTTTCCATCTGGATAAGATGAAAGCCGATTACCCTCTTTCTCATCCAATAACTGATCCAGAATTATTGTGGCCGGTGCTGCAACCATAACCAGAGCCAGAACAGCCGCGCTTAATTTGCTTTTTGTCGAGGCCATCACTCACCATCCGGTTTATAACCATGCCGCCTATCCCAAATTTTCACGCCTGCATTGAGCAAAAATGTCAGGGCCATAAAAAACAAAGACCCAAGTACGCCGATAACCGTCCACTCATCAGGTGTGAATCCAGCTATCAGCTCTTTAACCCAAAAAATGAAGCTACCACCTGACACGGTATAGGAGACCGCTGTTGTTATATTGCTCATTTTCATAGTCTCCCCTCCCTGATGTGTTGGGTTGGGTTGGGTTGGGTTGGGTTGGGTTGGGTTGGGTTGGGTGTGAAGCGAAAAGAAAACACGCCACAATCAAATGATAATCATAGTTATTGCAGATTATTTGGGCGCAAAAACGACAAAACCCCGCTAAAAGCGAGGTTTTTTTGATTGTGTAAGCTACGTGACTAAGTAACCACTCTTATCACAGTACAATCATTTTTGCGTACGCGTTAATATTTTATTACTCTCTGTAATATTCAGCCGTTTGCAAACAATGGATAGTATAAAAAATGAGCAAAATATCTATCAAACACGTCATTGTTCATGAGTTAATCAAGGAAGCGCAAAAAGAATTCGATCACTCAAAGCGTTATAATCTTCGAGATACTGAATTAGACAAATCCAATATAATTGTTCAACAACTAGTCGATGGAGTTGTTGAACTGTATGGTTCGCGTGGTAACTTAGCACATCATGGAGTCTTTAAGACCGAACCTACTGAAAGAGGACCAGTTCCAGATCTTTTTAATGCCTACTACTCTGTCACACCATCCAGCACAGTAGATTTCATTAATCTGTCAAAACAGATCATGAAACAGATGTACCATGAGGCTAAATCCCAAATTTGGTCCTCTGGTGGTTATGTTGTTTTTACTGATTATATATATCTAAATCTTAGGTATCTTTTAGTCACCATGATTAAGAAAAAAAATGGTGTGACTATTAGTGAAAATCTTAATCCTGAAGAAATGATGCATCTAGAGCTGAACTACATAAATCAAGCAGCGAGAATTAATTTTCATCTTTATTATGAACACTTTAATGCTGATGAAGTTAAGCGCAATGAATTAAACTATTTAAGTTTTATAAGTAAAACGAATGGGCAATCTGCATCTGCATATTTTATAGCTGCACTTGGTTGTGACAAAGGAATAGCTTCTGCTGGAGCAACAAGAAAGCTTCCCAATGAAGTAAGGAGGTTTTTCAAGAAACATGCAGAATTGCTTCCCCATGCTGATGAATTCAGAAATAAAATAATAAAATATCTAGAAAAACAATTCGACTCCGAATCCCCTGCAAGTTTACCAGATGTAGAAGCTATTGCCTTTGAACAAATGTCAATTCTGGATGATGATAAAAGAGATGAACTATTGAAAGATATGATGCATTATCTCAATAGCGAAGGTGTTGGCATACCAACAGATTTTATTGTAAACAGGGCTTCTCTAGATAAACTTAGAAAGGTAATATATAAGACTCCACTATATAGTTTCAATTTTGACAAAGAGCTCCTAGGAGATAATGCAGATGCAAAAATATATTATAATGATGAAACGGGAAACCTTAGTTTTAATAATCTCCCTGAAGAGGCAAAAACAAAAATAAGGTCAGCTCTGAAAGAAAGAAAAAAAATAATCAGTAACAATGAGAAAGACAGTGAATAATTTAAGCAGTGTAGTTGAATTATATAGACTAGCCAACTTTCCGGAATTTGACGGGGAAGTTTTTTCTGCATCTATAAAATATACTCCAGAGCTACAGGTTTTAGTTAAGTCCATTCATTGTACTAATTTTTCTTACGGAAGCTTTACAGAATTAGAAATTGATGGGGAGACAATTAACGATATTGAAGATATTCCTGATAATGGGGAATTATTAAATTTTGATTTTTTAGTTAGCCAGTCCAGTGCTGAACGTTTTTACCCATCAATGAAAGATTTCATAAAAATAAATAGTTTAATGCGGGGAGAAGTTCCAGAACAGTATTACATTGTAGATTTGAACTATTTTTCAAAAGACCCCAACAAGCCACAATCAGTAAAAAAAATTGAGGCTATATGTGGGCTAATTATAGCTCTTTCAAAGTTATCACATTTTCATGATATGAAAAACAGTGGTCGCTCTAACTTTTATAGACTTGTATTTGTTCTCCACTCTGAGTCTAAGTCATCGTCGGCGATCATTGAAACATTATTGAGTGAGGAAATGTTGGGTTATAATGAGATAAATATAACACTAATCAATTCATTGATTAATATTAGTCCAGGTAATGATCTTCATTATGATGAAAAAATAAATACGTTTAGAAATACGCTCATAGAATATATCAACTCATCTGAAACCAATTTCAAAGGAATTGTTAAAAACTGGGAGTTAATCAGTAACTTATATAGTAATAATCTCGCTGTATATATGTCAGCATTTTCGTTTCAAAAAGCCAGAAAAGAAATTGCTGAAACGGAGATCGAATATGCTGATAAAATATCCAAAATCACTGCGGAAATCGCTAATAAGGCTTTAGCTATTCCTATTTCTTTGGTAGGTTCAATTGCTATTTATCAGTTTAGTGGGAAAATAGAGACATTTATTACTTTCTCTGGATTGATTTTAACAAGCATTATAATCTCTCTTGTTCTTATTTCACAGAAGAAGCAATTAGATAGAATTTCTCACGCAAAAGATATTGTTTTTTTATCAATTGAAAATAAAATACAAGATGAAAAATCAGATCTTAAAATAAGATTAATCGAAGCTAAATCAGAATTAATTAAAAATGTGGTTTTTTGCAGGCGAGTTTTGGACTTTTTAATATCAATAGCTTGGGTGCCCGTTTGTATAGGCACCATCGGAGTTATAGTTAAATTATTTTAGTCCATTCAATATCATTGCTAAAACCCCATAGATGAAACCAATCGCCGTTTGCATCTCTTTCCTGATTGTCCCATCTGAGCACTTGCGCCTTTTAGCTATCATTCGCAGCGAAACACCGTATACATAGTGCAAAATCACCAGTTCATACTCTTCTGGTTTATACTTTTTCAATCGTGCCACACAGCGATCAATCATAATGCCGTCATCATCACAGCACTGTGGCCGTGATTTATTGGTATAGGGGAGCAGTCCCTTAAAGCCTGCTGCAATAGGTTGCCAATCTACCTGGCTATTATCATTGGCGGCCCATGCTCCCCAAAGCTCCAATAGATATTGAATATCCAGCATTGGTTTTTCCTGCTCTGACGGCAGGCTTTGCGGTGCGGCTCTCATAACTTCCCTTCCTTTCGTAAAATATACTGGGTGCGCATAACGCCCTCGGCGTGATACAGACGGGCAGTGTCACTATCAATTAAGCGGGTGCGCCGGTCACACTCGTCGTGACATGCACCGCATCCCCAAGCCCCCTGCTCATCAGGTGGTTTAATGGCGGTGCCACAGGTACCCGCCAATCGGTAATGAGCCAGAACCACAGTTTCGGAATTGCCATTGCATATGCCGGGGATTCTTATTTGACACTCACGGCCCCTTGCCTCTTTGCGTAAATTAGCCATAAATCCCCCTACGCATAACTTAACAACTGGCTGGCAGCATTTTCTGCAGCTGCTGGTGTACTAAAGGTTTTGTTTAAAATGAATTGCCAGAGAACATCAAGAGTGGCTTTGTAGAGTTCGGAGAATTCGGTATCGTCCATCGAGGCAAAAGAGATCGATTTAGGCTCTTTAAATTGCGAGCCATCCGGCATTTGAATAATGGCGTAATAACCAGCTTGAATGGTTGTCCAGCGGCGAAAAGCATCAAAGGATTTAAGCAGGGTTACACGGTCGGCCCGCTGTTCTGCCAGGGTATCGAGGTACTGACGGGCTAATTCTTCCAGCGTATCGCTATGACCGGCATATTCTGCCAAATAGTTTACATAACCACGCACCAGCTTCTTTTCTTCAGGCGATATGGTGCCACCGGAGGGTGTCCAGTAATCAAAACCCAGATTCAGTAAGGAAAAATATTTGCGGTGAAACTTCGGGTTTCGAACCTGCTTAAAATCAGCGGTGAGAATAGCCCCCAGCTTGACTTTGTAATGCAGAAAATCCCTAACATCGGGCGTGGCCGGTGTCAGTGTCTCATTGCCAGATTTGATAAATGAAAGTTGTGCCATCTTGCCCCCAAGGGTGATGACACAACAACAACTTAGGTTGTCAGTTGTTCAGGCTGACTTGGTTATTATACCGTTAAATATCAGGGATTGTAATGATATACCCCGCTCTTTCTGCCATCTCGATAAAGGCTGGCAGCGTTGCTATAAACTGATCCGGTCTTAATTGTGCAATACTTATTATCTTACCCTTTTCACAATGAATTACAGTTCGGCCATCCGTTGGTAAATGTTGAATCAAGTTTTCTATAGTAATCATTAAGCTAACACCTTTATGATCTCAATAACCCCATACAGGGGACCTGGTTCAACCGATTTCATGTGAATGTCAGTTAAGTAAAGTTTCATATTCTAAATAGCGGATATAACCACATAAAAAGTATGAATATCAGCAATTTCTTGTTGATTATGCCGCCATCCTCCAGATACACAGCTCTGGCATATTGGCCCTTACCAATGCCTCGGCAAAGGGTGGCGGCACCGCGTTACCACATCTTGCCACCTGTTCAGATTTGGGCCAGAGGGTGCCATCAATATCCCGGTCAATAATGTAATCTGGCGGGAACCCGCTGGCGTTGTAGAGTTCACGGGCAATCAACATGCGCATGCAAATATCTACGATGATGTATTCGCCCATCGATAGATATTGTGGTCGTGGTGCAGGGAATAAATGCCAGTCGTCCGGTAAATCGCTGAAATGATCCACCAGTCGCGCACAGTTCCAGGCGTTATAGCGTTGCTCGTCGGTCAGAGGTTCAACATCAAAATTGTTTTCCACCAAACCAAAGCGCTCTTTGGTCGTCACCGCGTGTATTGGTTCTGAGAGATCTACTGAGCCACCGGTACCGTAATACTTGGTCAGAAAGGCGTTTATTATCCCGACATGATTACCGCCGGCGGTTAAGGTCGGTACCGGTTCATTGATCGGTTTACCATCGCGGCATGTGCCGCGCAATTGCACCAGGTGAGATGTACAAAGCGCGTGGTGATCAACCGTGGTGATGGTGTGCAATGGCTGGTTAATATTGATGCCTGCACCGGTATAATTGCCGCCATAATGCTTGGCAAGATGAGCGCAGGTTAACTGGCTTTTACCGCCCCCACCCGCCGTCACGGTACCCAACGGCATATTGATATCATTTGCCGTACTGTTACCGAACTGACGCACAACTACCGGCGCAGCGACAGCAAAACCGTGAGTTCTGGTGATGGTCTGTAACGGATCACGTAATGACTGCCCACGGAAGCAATCATATTTGGTTTTGGTGCTGGTGTGGTTGCACTTCACCGCATACGGCTCCAGCAATAAATGCTCGGCCTTGCTGGTGATGGTGGTTAGCGGTTGGTCTATTGGATACTGCAGACGATCGCCACCGAAACCGGTTTGGCCCAATCGCACAATAAACGGATCAGGGTTATCGATAACAAAGCGTTGCAGCCCTTTGACGATGCGCCGCAAGGTATTATCAGCCAAATCTTTCTTGCGACCGAAAATAGAGCGTGTTGGCTGGCTCCAATCGATACACTCCGCCGCCGTTCGCCAAGGTTGCAACATGCCAGAAAGCACATCTGCAGAGTTTGGTGCGCCGTGGCTTGGCTCTGGCCATACAACCGGCTCACCGTCACAACGCCCAACCACAAACAACCGCTTTCTGATAGTGGGGGTTCCGTAATCACAGGCTTTAAGCTCCCGATGATCCACGTTATAACCTAAACCTGAAGTTAGCCTCTCTGCCTCGGAGCCATTGATATCTATCTTCAAAAACTTACACACTTCGGCCAGCGCTGGATGATTCGCATCAATACCGGTACCCAGCATGCCAATAAATGCCTTGAACGTTTCACCTTTACGCGCGGGATCAGGACGGTGATTGCCTTCGCTATCCGTCAATAATGGCCCCCAGCCGCGAAACTCTTCGACGTTCTCCAACATCAGAAAGCGTGGACGTACTGCCAGCGCCCAGCGCAACACCACCCAGGCTAAACCACGAATTTCTTTCTTAACTGGCGTGCCGCCCTTGGCTTTGGAGAAGTGACGGCAATCAGGACTGAACCAACCCAGCAATACCGGCAAACCGCCCGTTGAGATGAGCGGGTCAACACTGAAAATATCCTCAGGGTAATGCAACGTACGTGGGTGATTGATGGCATGCATCGCCATCGCCACAGGGTTATGGTTCATCGCGATGTGTGGCTCATAGCCTAATGCTTGCTTGATGCCCTCACAGCTGCCACCGCCACCAGCGAACCCCACAACCACCAGACCATCCTGTAAATCAGGCCGCGCTACCGTGATTTCTTTACGCCGCGCCCATGCATGGGCTGTCTGTTGGATATGCTGCGGATTATCTCGATTTAAAAACATCTGATTCATTTGGAGCAAAAGCTGTTGCTGGTGGTCGGGACTCAAAGCATGTACCGGTATAACCGATGAGGCACATTGATTTACTTCCGTAGGCCAGATCATTGAGCCCCCCCACCTTTTGTTTTGGCCCTGAGTATCGAATCCGCATAAAAACGCTCACTGACACTGTGCAAGGTAAATTCCGCTACCGGTTTTTCATGACGAGTAATGTCAACATGTGGCGATTTCATCAAGCCAATCATACGCATCTGCAACATGCGCAGCGTAATGCCGTGATCCGGATAGGATTTATCAAGCGCGGCAAGAATGCCGGTATAGGTCAATGTTTTGCCCAACATCACCGCCACCAGCTCACTGGCTTTTAGCCGCAGTGCTGATGATGTGTTAGATTTTTTGGCCGCTTTAAGCTTCTCTGATTTCGTTGCTTTCGATGTAGGAATTACCACTTTTTTCGGCTTGACCGGTGGCGTGTAAGGCGCTCGGCATCTGGCGCGAGCCGCCATTCCCCAGGCATCAATGATGCAGGATGAATGATCACATTTGTCGTCAATCACTGGCCGATTATCATTGATAAAATTATTACAGTTATTAATTTCCATTGGTCATACCTCGCTTATTTAACGTATCGGTTTCCTGCGGCTAGTTGCTGTGCCGGGGTTAATCCTGATGGTCGGTCAGGTGTTTTCAATTGGCGGCGAATTGGGGGAATTGGTACACCACTGGCGGCACGTTTTTCCCACTTGGCTAACTCGATACCTGCCTGTGTTTCTAGTCCGGTATCAGTGAGCCTTTTTTCGATTCCAAGGCGCTTAAGGTCTACGCAAATCTGATATAAAACCGGGTGGCGCCAGTTGAATTCCTCAGCACAACTGTATTTATAAAATTCATTCCGGTAGCGCTTAAGCTCGGCGAGAACATCCACCACAGTTAAACCCAAATGACCACCACCATGCTCCGCCACAAGAGAAACAAACTCGGCAAAATCTGGCGGCCAAGAGTTACCAGATTCACAGCGTTTCATGCATGCGGTGCAAACCCGCTGGAGTTGGTCACTGGTCATTGCCCCAATCTGGCACTCCCACAGGTCCGATGGTCGATTGCCATTCTTCGCAGTCCAGCGGTTCCCGTAGATTTTGATCATGAGATCCCATAGGCGCCATGCCGGTGACTCCTTGCTGTTGCTGTTCCCAACTGAGATATTGCTCAGAGTACGGCCTTGGGTCGCTCTGGTTGAATCTGAATTCCACATGGTTTTCTCCTGTGCTCACTTGCCATTCATCGTCAAAATGTTTTGACGGTCCAAAAAATGTTTTAGCCTGTTTGATAAATTCCGTGCCAGCCTTGCCCGTCGCCTTGACGAACGCTGCATAGCGTTTCACCCCCTCCAACATCGCATCAACCGTTACGCCGTCCCGTAGTCGGGCATTCCAAGCCTTGAGAGCACCGTACTTGTCAGGGCTTCCCGGTCTGCGTGGGTATTCCAGCCAAGCTGCTTCGAATTCTGGCGGGTACTCATGCCGCTTGTTTTTGCTCCCAGCCTGTTGGGGTTCTGGTTCGGGATTCGAAGGCGGATAATCCTCGTTCGGTCCTGTGGCGTTTTTTTCGCCATGGGACAATAGGGGTTTATCTTTTAGATCTTTCTCTTCCTCTAACTCTTCCTCTGGTAACGCTTTTTTATCCGGTGGTGTAACGCTGCCAGCGTTACTATTAGCGTTACTTTTTGGCTTGGAATCTCTGAATTCTGTAACGCGCCTACTTGTAACCGCCCGTTTTTTAGAACCTTTTCCGTTATGGCGGTCAAAGTGAGGGAAGTACATTTTCCCGCCGTCATGTTTTAACCATCCAACTGTTATCAGTGCATCAGCAAAGCCAGACATAAAAGTGATACGGTCAATGCCAATTCTTGTAACGCTGACGGCGTTACCATCTGCGTTACCGTCGATAGTCTGTTGGTCAGCCCAGACCCAAACACGAATTAATTTCCCAAGCACTGTATCTGGGTCGATATTCAGGATTTCAGCCAGTTGGAATATCTCCGGTTTGTCTGGAGTAATAACTTCGACTTTTATCCAACTTGATGCCATACATACCCCGATTCAGTGCTTTTCTGTAACGCTATTAACGTTACATTTGGCGTTACTAATATTAAAAAGAGCATTGAAAGCTCTACGCTGGCCTTGCATAGCCTCACGGGCAAATTGCCGTAAAACCACCCGCGCCATGTTTGAAGTGATTGGCATATTCCCGTAGCGGTAACCATTTCGGTATGTCAGCTTTTTAGACATGCGGTTATCTCCACGGCTTTTTAGCTTTGGCCGCTTTCTGTGCTGGCTTATCCCGCATCCGCTTATAGGGTTTGGCATATGTCTTAGCCCAAACTAACGCGCTGGAAAATGTGGAATTAGGCGTGTCGGTATAATGCTTGCCGCCTTGAATAGCAGCAGATCTGGCGACTGTCTCGCTAAAACCGACACGTTGCAGTTCATCTCGTAATTGTTGCTCGACTTGTTCTCTGGAAAATTTAGCCATTGGTCATACCTCGTTATGCAATCAACTGCTGTGTCACCGGAATAAGTGCATGTATCGCCTCAGTTGCTTTAATTAATTTCTGTGACATATCAGAGCAGCCCAACAACACCGCGCTCATCGCCAGCGAGAAATCGCGCAATGCTTGTGCCGCCAAATAATTCACTGAATTGGGGTTTTCCAATCTGGCGCGTCGCTCTCCTGGCAATGCCTGAAGAATGGCTGGAGTAAGTTCGGCAATTTTTTCTCTGGCCTTGTCAGTGTCACTATCAACCCAGCGGAACAAGCGCTGTTTGTTGTTGTATGTAGCGTGTTCATCCTCAATGGGCGTGAGTGGAAGCTCATCACCACCGAGATCGAAATAAGCCTGTGCCACTTCTGCCGCGACAATTTCTTGTTTGGTTTCTGCTGCCCAACTCCGCAATTCTGCGCAGATGGCATCATGTTTTAATTTCACAGCGACCTCCTTATGAAAGCTGATTTTTAAAAATCAGCGTTTACTGTGCTGGTGTTATAGGCTTGTCATAATCAATAGGGTCGTAATGCAATTCGCCATTAGAGGCTTTCTCTAATCGAACGGCCCTTTTCTCTGGGACTAAATCACCCCAAGCAGAAACTGATGGCGGCTTAACCCCCGCAGCTTTTGCCAGAGCACTCTTGGTTCCGAAATATTGAATGGCATCTTTTTTTAACACGTCGCCTCTCCTGTTGTTAGATTTAGTTAACAAGTTATTTGTTCAGGAAATTTAAGTCAAGAGAATTTAGAATTACCTAACTATGAAAAATCCCGGTGAACGCATCAGAGAGCGGCGAAATGAGCTGCAACTAACCCAACGCAGCCTTGCAAAGGCGGTGAAAGTGTCCCATGTCACCATTTCACAATGGGAAAGCAACGACAGTTCACCTTCTGGCAAAAATCTATTTGCCCTGAGTACCGCATTACAGTGCTCACCAACGTGGATTTTATACGGGGATACAGATCAATCCCCCTCACCCGCAGTAAAGATCCCACCTGAACTTGATGAGAGAGAAGCTGAACTAATTCAATTGTTTGCGTCTCTTCCTGAATCAGAAAAAGAGCGGCACTTAACAGACCTTCGGCTTAAAGTTGATGAGTTAAACCGACTTTTTGAAGAGCTGTTACAAACCAGAAAAAAACTCGCCAAATAAATATTCATACTTTTCAAATTCTTACCGATAATTTCGCCCTTATTGTTAAGTTTATTTAAATTTACGATTGAATTTATTGTTAGTTTAAATTAACTTTAGCCCATCAACGGCACAACAGCCGCTTAGGTAAGCAAGTTCTGACAATCTGAAAGCAGATAAAAAGGGATAAGGCGATGGCATTAGATCACGGAATATTAAACCTACCCCTCACTAAACGTGGGAATAGCGATTTTCACAAAGAGCTTGATGCTCACCTGAAAAGTGAAAAACGTATTGCGGCAGATAAACGCTTCGTAGCCGCTTCAAACTTTAACGCTAACAAAGCTGCTGCACTTGAAGCCTTCAATCGTATCAGCGATACACTGTTAAAAGCAGAGGCGAAAAAACGTGGTGTAAGAGCAAGATCCCTGAAAAAAATTATTCGTGAAACATGTTCAGATAATCCAGTTAAGGCAATAAAGATTTTAGAATTGTTAACTGAATAGGAACAACATAGTTAATATAAAAGAGTTATTAGAAAAGATTCGTGAAATTATAGCGGGGTTAATAACGAGGCAATCATATGTTCATTTTCAATTTTTAATATTCAGGAAATTTATGGAGCAACTATTATTCGCTTTAGTTGTATCGGTATGCCCTGCTCATGAAATTTGTAGAGATATTGTCTATGAAGTTTATGACACCCAACAAGAATGTGAAAAAGTCATTTTCGAAAATAGGTTATTCAACGGCAACTGCTACCCAGTCGATGCCATTATTCATCAACAATAACGAGGTATGACCAATGAAATTTAAAGAAATTAAATTATCTATTAAACCACTTCATAATGACGTTGCTCAGTTATCCGCAGAAAATGAAGCAATCGGCTATGCCGTTAAAAATAAAGAGGCTAATTTACCGCTGGCTTCTATTGTTTTGCCTAGTGGTGAAACTTTAGGGGATTATCACTGTATGGGCTGTGCAATTAAAGCCGCCGCTCAGCATTATATTGGTATTGGCGAAGATGAAGTCATTGAGGCCAATTTCAGCTTCGGTAATAACAACGTCCGTAACTTATTATTAGCTGCTTTGTTATCAAGTGTTGTTGATGATTTAACCACTCAATCCAGACATTAATAATTGCAGCCAACACCAGTGAAACGGTCGTAAAACTCAGCTCATTAAAGTGGATATATCGACGCCGAAAACGTAACCGGCATTAAAACAGACGTAAAAAAGCCCACTCAAGGTGGGCAATCTTACCGGCTTAACGTCCCGGTGACGGCAGAGTCAGCGACCAAACCGACTCTAGCGAGGTATGACCAATGGCTTCCACCACTGGACGCCGAAATTATAGCGAGATCTCTATGCAAAAGACAACACTTAGAATCCTGGCTGATTCTATCGTCATCGCTAATGCTGCTAAATCCCCCGCATTAGTCGAAGTTGGAGCGAGTCCAGACGCAATAATGGGCACTGTTTCAGATCTAATAGAATCCGGCATTGTAGATGTACGTGATTTAATTTCTCTGGCTTTAGAAAAAATTAAAAAATGTGACGCTACGTCGTTAGATCATGTATTACCCACAGATGAATTAATAGCACTGACCGATTGTTATTATCAGATTAAAAATAATTAGCGAGGAATGACCAATGAGCTTATTTGTATGTGGGTTTCTACCCAAAAAATCAGCTATGGCAAATGGTGCTGTAGCCATGGCGATTACTGTTGATGCCAAAAATCAAAAAATGGCAACAATGAAATCCACCATGTTATTAGAAGGGGAATTCCCCGGATCAAGTAGTAATTTCTTTGCCCCTAAAGTTTGTGCTGATCGTGTGGGTTCCCCTCGACCTCCGGTACATGATGATGCTGAAGATAATGCCATATTCAGCACTGAATGGATGGAACATAATCAATGGAATGATGAAACTAAAGAATTTGAACCTATCGTCGTTGATAATACTGATGAAATTGACAATGTTAAAAACATCTTCGATTTACCAATTAACGTAAGAATTGCATATGTTTTATTATATGGCGTAGAGCCTGAAATTGTTGATAGCCATCTATTATCTAATGCATACGATTTAATTAATGATGATGAATCAGAGCCGTTATATCGTGCAGTTATTGATGGCTTGCCACGCTTACCACAAGTTAAGCACATGTACATCACTACATTGGCACAACTCATTGATGATGTTCAGGCCCACACTCCGGTATTTAAATCATGGCCGGACGTTAACAAGTTTGCTGAAAAGTGGATCAACTCCCGTCCGGATGAGCGGGAACACCCTGGCAGTCAAGCTAATGAACAAGCCAATTCATCGCCAACGCCAGCGGGTCATCGTGAACGCGATTATAAGCATGATTACGCCTCTCTCGATCTTGAAGTCGCCTGCGCCCTGTTCCCCAGTGATTATGATGTTTGGGAAGTGCCATCATCCATTTATCGTGGCGCTAAAGAAAAAGTAGAGAAAGGTGATGAGGCTTGGCGGCGCTGGTCAACAGCTTTACGGATTATCCCTGCCATTTTAGCGGTTTCCCGTGATGATCTGTTTGCAATGATCCGCAGTGCTGAATTAGATATTCATAAAGACCCAGCCAAGCTGAAAGCCTATATCAATCAGTGTTTACAGCTTGATGTAATAAAAGCCGATGATGTGAAAGTAGCAAACCTTGGCGATGGCAAATTCAGCGTTGATGGCTTGACCGGCGCAGCCAACGATTCAGCGGCGAATACCAGCACAATCGAAAAACCAAAAACTGATACAAAAGTACCAAAAGATGCAACAGAACAGCTAAATCATGCATCTGACACTGCCAATAGCGCCATTAATGATGAAACGGCGACCATTAACGCCGAGACCCATACCAATGAGCAGCTAGAGCCAGAATCACCGCCTCCTACCGCAGATGAGTTCCAACAACGGGCATCACAGATCGATCAGGATATCTCTAAGTTACCAAAAGAGTCTCAGGATAATTTAAGTATCTGGAAATCAGTACAGCGCACCGATCCCGCGCGTACCAAGCGCAAAGATACGACCAAAAATGGCAAAGTCATTCGCTCTGTGACCAGCATCAATCCTACCTATCAGACAATGAGAGCCACGGAAATCTTTGGCCCCTTTGGTAGCGGCTGGGGCGTGGATATTATCAGTGAGGAATTTATACCCGGCATCCCATTTATGGAGTCGATTCTGGATAGCAACAATCGAGAGATCGGGCGTAAACCCATGCGTGATGGGGATGGCACCATTCTACGGACCTCCAACCACACTATGCGGATTGAACTGTGGTACCAATACGCAGGAGGTCGGGGCCGCTTCCCTGCTTTTGGTCATACCAAACATATTTATCAGAGTACAAATGGTTTCATTTGTGACGATGAAGTCAGCAAAAAAAGCCTAACGGACGCCACGACCAAAGCATTAGCACAGCTTGGTTTCAGCGCTGATGTATTTATGGGGCTGTTTGATGATGCTGAATACACCGCCGACAATAATATTGAGTTTGGTATTAAAAATGCCAGCACTAAAGCTGATGATGTGGTTCGTCTGCGTAAAGAGTTAGACGACAAATTCAAAGCCAATACCGAGACGATGAAAACAGCAGTCACGGCGAATGAAGTGACAAAAATCAGCACCTCACTAACACGCACCATCGGGGTTCATCTCAAAAATGCCGAATCATCCCATGATGATGAACACGTCAAATATCTCACCGGCCGTCTAACCCGTTTGAATCAAATCAAAGATGAGTGCCTGGCAAAATTTGTCACTGAGGGAGAAAAAGCATGAGCACAAGCGCCATATCATTAGCCACTGATTACCGAAAATTGCAGGAAATGGCCGATAGCGGTGATGAACTCACCCCCGAAATGGTCGCTGACACTCTCTCTGGCATTGAGGGCATGCTGGAAGATAAGTTCGATGCCTTGATGGCACTGGTACGTAACACGCTGGGTCAGGCAGAAATATGTGCCAACGAAGCCAAACGGATGAGTGCACGCAAGAAAAGTTTTGATAATCAGGCTGAAATCTACCGTAAATATATATTGGAATGCATGATTCAGGCCGGTAAAGACTCGATCAAAACGGCGTCCAATACCTTCACTGCCCGAAAAGGGACAAAAAAACTCGTCATCACCGATGTGAATTTGTTGCCTGATGAATATGTCGACTCCGTTTCTCAGGTGCAAATTATCACCACCCCAAAAGCCGATGAAATCAAAGCTGCCTTAAATGAGGGCCTATTGATTGCCGGTGCCAAGTTTGAAACTGGCGAACGTTCGTTAGCCGTCCGCTAACTGATTTTTAAAAATCAAAACTGAACCGGTCAGCACGTTACTATGCTGGCCGGTCATATCGAGGTATGACCAATGGCTAAATTAATGACATTAACCGAATGGTGTGATGAAACGTATACGACTGACAAGCCGACGATTCAAACACTCCAACGCTGGGCCAGAAACGGTAACTTTTACCCTGCAGCAGAAAAACACGGCAGACAATATCGCGTGCGGCCCGGTGCCATTTATATACAGCCCAAAAGCTACAGAATGGCGAAAGCGCTGAACATTTCACATTCTACGATACCGCCAATATTGGAGAAGATGGGTTATGGCAAAAAGGCCGGGAAAGTATGACGCTAATTTGCCCAAAAACCTCACCTTTAGGCGTGTTCAACTAACTTTCTATTGGCGCAACCCGCTAACTGGAAAGGAGTTATCTCTCGGCAAAATTGCCCGGCGAGACGCCATATCCCAAGCCATTGAAGCCAATAATTTCATTGAACAAAACTACACTCCTGTCGCGATACTAGAAAAGCTCAAAGGCACGCAGGAGTTCACACTGGCAGCATGGCTAAAACGATATGACGTCATCTATAAGCGCCGGGAATTGGCCGAAAACACCTATAAAGTTCGCAAGGGACAAATAGCCATGATCAGCGAAAAAATGGGCAACAGGGTGTTAGCTAAAATCAGCACGCGCCATATTGCCGAGTTTTTAGAGTTTTGGGTGGCACAGGACAAAAAAACTATGGCCGCTACTATGCGGTCAGTGTTGTCTGATATTTTCCGAGAGGCGATTGTCGAGGGCCATATAGATAATAATCCAGTGACACCGACACGCTCAGCTAAACCGGTGGTGAAACGTGAGCGCCTGGAACTGGATCAGTATCTCGCTATTCGTGAGGTCGCTGACACATTACCGGCGTGGTTTGGGCTATCAATGGATCTGGCACTGGTGACGGGCCAACGACGTGAAGATTTATCACTGATGCGCTTTGACCAGATTGTTGATGGCAGATTACAGATAGACCAAGGCAAAACAGGAGCCATGATCTCCCTGCCCTTAGATCTTGAACTTAAAGCCGTTGGCCTACGCCTTAGCACCGTGATTGAACAATGTAAATTAGCCAGTAAAACAGACTTTATGATAAGTGCTGGCATCAGAAAAAATAGCCCTGATGGATCACTACATCCAGACAGCCTGACAAAGAAATTCGTAACGGCGAGAAAAGGAACAGATTTTTGTTTTGATGAGAGTCCGCCAACTTTTCATGAGATCAGAAGTCTAGCCGGACGATTATATGAAAAGGAAAAAGGTAAGGAATTTGCGATGAAACTGCTGGGGCATAAATCGGAGAAGATGACGAACAAGTATCTTGATACGAGAGGGAAAGAATACGTGATGCTATAAAAGACCGAATATCAGATTTCGATAAAATTTCGATAAATTTCGATAAACCACAAGATTCACCTTTAAAATCAATAAGTTAAAAAAAGACCGAATACGATTCCTATATTCGGTCTAGGGAAATGGCTCTTGGGAGAGAGCCGTGCGCTAAAAGTTGGCATTAACGTAGGCTTATTCAGCCGTACTCCTTAAGCGTAGTCGAGTACATGTGTTTCGCCAACTTAGCAATATAAGTAATTAGTAACGGTTGCAAACTAATTTGGATGATAGAAAATCAGTTTTCACTTTTACCATGGTAATTATTTGTTAAATATAGACTAATACTCATAAGTGCCAGGACATCAACTATTTTTGGCACAATGTCATGGCACGTTGTTGGAAAGGTTCCAGACTCATCTTTTGGCCCGCTCTATCCTTATCATCCAATAACAAAACATCTAACGGTTTTGCCAGAACATGACCAGATTTCATCTGTTCTGTTGCCGTGTCATTTAGCGGGTATTGCACCAATGTACTCGGATTTATCACAAATAAAGCACCACCTGTACGGCATTCCAGCATCACTTCTTCGCGATTAAATGCCCATTGCTTACCAAATTCAAACTTACTGACCGTAATAATCTGACCGGCAGCAATAGCGTTAACTGATAACATAAATAGCGATAATGTCAGCACAAAACCCTTCATCATAATTACCTTTAATTAACTGATTATTTTGATTTTCTCTCATACTGAGGCGCTGATGCAAGCGCTCTGGCACTCTCTGTTAAGTCTAATTTCGCGCTATACTGGGGCCATAGTTGCAAAAACACTCACCAACAGTAGTACCCCCGCGCCAAGGATAATTTCGGCACAGCTGTTTATCACTAGCCAGTCGTGGGCCTTCGTCGGCAATTGCCGCAGCATTGGCACAATGAGGTAGCGGTTAATCAGTGCCACAAAGATCATTAATAACACTAGGATAACTTTGCTCAGTAAGAGTATCTGATAAGCAGAAGTCAGCACCAGCGGGGTCTCACGTAGCATAATGATACTGTTGATAACACCGGTTGCTAACACTAAAGCTACCGCCAAATGCCCCCAGGTTGAAAAACGAATCAGCGTAGTGATAGCTTCGCGTTTGACATCACTATTCCGGGTATATGCCAGACAAATTAAAAGTGGAGCCAGACATCCCACCCAATAGCCAGAACTGAGCAAGTGTATGATTTGATTTATTTTATGAATCCATCCCAGTGCACCATCATGCATCGCCGCATGGCCGGTAAAAGCCAAGCTGGCCAGTAATAGTGTTGATAATCCAGCCATTAAGCACGAATAAACGCGGCTGGAGGTGAGTAAAACCAGCCATGTGCTCAAAATTGATAGACCGAGATGCCATTGCCATACCTGACCAAAACGGGTATTAAATACCGCCCACCAGACACTCAATCTATAGGTATCAGACCAACCATCGCCCATCATCCCCGCCTGAATGGCGAGAAGTCCGATAGCAGAGGCGAGCGCCAAAAAGGTGCTAAGGATAAGTAAGGGTGATAAACGATTTTTAAGTATTGCAGAAAAACGAACTGGAGCTAGCAAGGCGGTGAAGATACTGATGCCAAACATCAGCATCACCGCCAAAAAATGCAGAAAGCGACATAGAACAAATAGTGTCGCCAGAGACATATTATTTCACTGTGAAGCTGTAGGTGCCTTTGGTTTTATGACCATCAACAGACACAACATGCCATGAAACATTATATTTGCCCGCTTCTAGTGCATGATCAATTGGCAGAATCAATTGCGTATTATTGACCGGGTCCAATTTAAGCAGGCCCGTTTTCACTACATTATTATCTGGCCCTATCACTTTCACCCCACTGAAATTCAATTCAATTCCTTCGGAGAAACCCAGTGTCAGAGCTTCTGGTGCGGAACCGATGGTGGTGTCAGCAGCCGGTGATTCGATTTTCAAATGAGCATGAGCCAAGGCTTGCTGGCTGGATAATCCAACAAACAGCACAATAAGTGCTGAGAGCATGCGGCAAGAAGAACGTACTTTGCGAATAAACATAATATCCCTTAATCGATGGGGGAGAAGAATCAATCTACTGCCAACCATATCCTATATTGGCAGCGCGAACCCCTATCACTTCCAGTCAATTGCACTACCTGCGAGATAGGACACAAAATAAAACGCCAAATTATGAGTGGCGATTGAAATACAACCAATAGCTGAGCAGTAATTCAGCTTAGCCTACTCTTCTATTCGTAATTGCAAATGATAACGATTTGAATATAGCAAGTCTAGCAACGATAGCTAAACAATATGCAGTTAGCACAAAAACAATAAAATTAAGGGAGATTGTTCGGGTAAGCATGGCGGAGATACAGTAAAAAGCCGCAGTTCCTGGTTCCACTCAGTGGTGGCTAGCAACTGCGGCGATGATAAATCAAAGCCAAAATTAACCCTGGACGTGACTTTGCGCTGCCATTGTTTTCAAATCTTTATCGACGAAGAACAATGAATTGCCACTGTTACCGACCAGCGCCAGTTTATCCAGAATAGATTTGAACAGTTTTTCTTCTTCGTGCTGCTCAGCTACATACCATTGCAAGAAATTGAATGTCGAATAATCGTGCGTGGTGATTGCAACATGGGCCAGTTCATTAATTTGAGTCGTGATGAGTTGCTCATGCTCATAGGTTAGTTTAAATACATCAGCCAGTGAGGCAAAATCGACCGGTGGCGCACTAATAGTACCCAATACCGGCATAGAACCTGTGCCACTGAGATATTCAAACAAACGCTGCATATGTTGCATCTCTTCTTGAGAATGCTCTTTTAAAAATGCCGCGGCCCCTTCAAAACCTTTATCGCTGCACCAAGCACTCATCTGCAGATAAAGATTGGCAGAGTAAAATTCCAAATTCAGCTGCTCATTGAGCTTCTGTGCCATTTCTGTTTTCAACATAATAACTCCCTAATTTTTATAATGCAGGTAAGCAACAATTAACTTTTTGTATTATGCCAAGATAAAAACAAAATAAGAACACCCTATTCACATTAATATTCCACAAAAGAAGATAAATAATTTAATGCATTGATATTAAACGATAAAATAAATTTTATCTTATTTTTTAATTATTATAATAATCATTATCATTACCGAGCAAATACTAAAAAGAATGATTCTTATTTGAGGATTAATTTAATTAAAATACATACTTCACCTGAAGATGAATATTATTTCTGTGTCATAATTTAGACATAGCCATGGTTGACAATCCCTGCCTACTGCTTGCCAATCGCAGCCGTCTACATTACCTTTTGCGCCATAACCGCCACACGCCACGAAGGAGAAGACTGTGGGATATAACCTGACTGAGCTTTCTGACGAAGAAACAGCAAAAATGAATGTTGATCTGGCCGCCTCAGGTGTGGCATTTAAGGAGCGCTACAATATGCCGGTGATCCCTGAAATGGTTGCACGAGAACAACCGGATGAGCTACGTGAGTACTTTTTACAGCGGCTGGCACACTATCGTAGTGAATCGAATAAATTCTCACGCTTGCCGTATGAGCCCAAAATGAAGTCTTAAACAAAAGACTCCCGCAACAGATCTGCGGGAGTTTATCCGCGACAACGACTAGGCCTTGCGGGCAAATTTATCAGTCGCAAGAATCAACTGGTGCAAAATTCCGGGCTCATCAAATGAATGCCCAGCACCTTCGACAATATGTAACTCGGCTTTCGGCCATGCTTTGGCCAAATCCCAAGCATTCTGTGGCTGACAAGCCATGTCATATCGGCCATGAATAATTACCGCCGGAATATGGCGGATTCGTGTGACGTTATCGAGCAGTTGGTTATCACTATCCAAAAAACCTAAGTGGGTAAAATAGTGATTTTCAATGCGGGCGAATGCCAGAGCGAAGTCATCTTCACCAAAAGAGGCCGCACTCTTGGTGGGTAACAGAGTGACAGTTTCACCCTCCCACAGGCTCCAAATTTTAGCGGCAGCCAATTGAACGGCCTTATCAGGTGAGGTCAGCCGCTTGCGGTATGCCGCGGTGACATCACTTTGCTCCTCTGGCGACAAAATGGATAACACGCGCTGCCATTTATCCGGGAAGAAACGCGAAGCACCGTCCTGATAATACCAATCCAACTCTTTTTTGCGCAGCGTGAATATGCCGCGCAAAACCATCTCACTAACCCGTTCGGGATGGGTTTCGCCATAAGCCAGTGCCAGTGTCGAGCCCCATGAGCCACCAAATATCAACCACTTATCGATCCCTGCCATCTTACGCAGCCGTTCGATATCCTCGACTAAATGCCAGGTGGTATTATTATCTAGGCTGGCATGGGGCTTTGAGCGCCCGCACCCACGTTGATCAAACAGTAATACTTTGTATTTCGTTGGATTGAAAAGCTGCCGGTGATAAGGCGCGATCCCGCCCCCAGGGCCACCATGGATAAATACCGCGGGTTTACCCTCAGGATTACCACAGAGTTCCCAGTAAATTTGATGACCATCACCCGTGTCTAATAAACCACTGTCGTAAGGTTCATACGCTGGATAAAGCCCACGTAATTGTTCCATTATTTTTCCATGTTTGTTAAGACACTTGAGTTATCAAAGCCTATACCGCCCGCAGGGTCAACGATAAAACATTACATTTACGCCAATCAGCCCATTAATTCCACCAATAGGTGATAAATACAGCATAACTTAATTATATTTCAGGTGTTATAGCACAATATAACTAACGACAGACAGTAACAAGAGAAACAGATATTTAATAATATTCTTACTAAACAATGGATTAATTATATCGCTGCTTTCTTCTCTTGCAACTCACCTTGATTAGGTGGTTAATAGGTGGGCGTACCAACCTAACCGAAGGTAAAGAGAGGCAAGCCATGAGTAAGGGAATGGACAGCAAAAAGAACGCGAAGAAAAAGCCACTAAAAACACCAGCTGAGAAAAAAGCTGAGAAACGCGCTAAAAAGTCATCTTCTTCTAGCGCAGAATAACGGTTTTTTCGTCTCGTCAGCCAACCCGCCACGATAGGCGGGTTTTTTGTGGCTAATATTTAAGCATTACAGGGGGAGAGAATGTATTTTCGTGTCATCGATACTGAAACTTGTGGCTTAGAGGGTGGCATAGTCGAGATAGCCTCCGTCGATATAGTTGACGGAGTATTGAGCAACCCTATGAGTGACCTGGTTAGCCCGGACCGGCCTATCAGTATTGATGCGATGGTGATTCACCATATCACTGAAGAAATGGTGGAAGGTAAACCGCGAATTGCCGTCGCAGTAAGAAAATATCAGGATAGCCCTTATTATGTGGCCCATAATGCCCCCTTTGACCGCGGCGTATTACCCGAGATGGGCGGCCAATGGATTTGTACATTAAAACTCGCCCGCCTGCTGTATCCCGATATAAAGCACAGTAATCAATATCTGCGTTACGCTTTACGCCTGAATGTTTCAGTGCCAGCGGGGCTTTATCCACATCGTGCTTTATATGATTGCTATGTCACCGCAGCGCTGTTGCAACGCATCATAGGCGACTCAGGTTGGAGTGCTGAACAAATGGTGGAAATAACGCAGCAACCATTGCTATTGCAGACATTTAAGTTCGGAAAATATCGGGGGAAAAGTATTGAACAGATAGCCCGACAAGACCCAGACTACCTGCGTTGGATGCTATCCTCAATCACTGACCTTACGCCAGACATGCGCCATACCCTGACTTATTATCTGGCGTAATTTGTTTTGTTGAATCACGCCAAAGAGAGAATAAAAGCATATTCTAAGGCGATATCTTCATAAGCTTTAAAGCGCCCTGATTTGCCGCCATGGCCCGAATCCATATCGGTATAAAGCAATAGTTGGTGGTCATCAGTTTTCATCTCCCGCAGTTTGGCGACCCACTTTGCCGGTTCCCAATATTGAACCTGAGAGTCGTGTAAACCGGTGGTCACCAGCATATGCGGGTAATCCTGAGCTTTGACCTGATCGTATGGGCTGTATTGCTTGATGTAATCATAATAGGTTTTATCATTCGGATTGCCCCATTCATCATACTCGCCCGTCGTCAGAGGGATGGACTCATCCAGCATAGTAGTGACCACATCAACAAATGGCACCTGCGCCACAACGCCTTTGTATAATTCAGGAGCTTGATTGATCACGGCCCCCACCAGCAAGCCGCCGGCACTCCCACCCATAGCAAAAACGCGATTAGCATCACCATAACCCTTGGTGATTAATGCTTTGGTAACATCAATAAAGTCATTAAATGTATTTAACTTATTGAGCAACTTGCCATCTTCATACCATTGTTGCCCTAACTCCCCACCACCACGAATGTGCGCCAGGGCAAAAACAAAGCCACGATCCAGCAGACTTAAGCGGCTACCACTGAATGCCGGGTCCATACTGCTGCCATAAGAGCCGTAGCCGTAGACCAACAGCGGGTTGCTGCCAGAGACAAAATGCTCGCGGTGATAAACCAATGAAACCGGTACTTTGACACCGTCCGATGCTGTAACCCAAATCCGCTCACTGCGATAATTTTCTGGCGTGAAATTCTTCACTTCCTGCTGCTTGAGCAACTGACGAACCCCGGTATCCATATTCAGTTCATACATAGAACTTGGCGTGGTCATTGATGAATAACCATAACGCAGTAATTCAGTTTCCGGCTCCGGATTGTATGCCAGCCAAGTGACATAGGTAGGGTCATCAAAAGTAATCGATTTCTCTTCACCATTTGCCCAGTGAATCTGCCGTAAATGCGTCAGTCCTTCACTGCGTTCTTCCACCACCAACCAGTCACGGAATAAGCTGAACCCTTCCAACATCACATCCGTTCTTGGCGCTATTAATGATTGCCACTGCGATTCATCAGCGAAATCAGTTGGCGCTTTACCTAATTCAGCGATTTTGTACAGACCAAAATTCTTCCCATCTTTATTTGAACGTAAATAAAAATGCTGTTTATAGTGATCCAAACCGTATTCATGGTCTTTGCGGCGCGGCGCAAACCTTTGTGGGGCCGGTTCGAGTTGGTCAGCATCCAACAGTAAAATTTCAGATGTTGTGGTGCTGCTCAAATGGATAACAATAAAGTGCTCAGACGTGGTTTTTTCCAAACCGACATAGAAAGTGTCATCGGTTTCCTGATAAATCAGTTGGTCTGATGCCGGGTCAGTGCCCACTACATGGCGATAAACCTGATATGGCAATAAGGTTTTTTCATGCTTACGCACATAATATAGCGTTTTTGAATCATTAGACCACTCAAAGCTACCCGACGTGTTGCTGATGACTTCCTGGTGCCAAGTATCATTGTGTAACTGCTTGATGCGAATGTCATATTGACGCCGTGATAAAAAATCTTCAGCCACCGCCAACAATTGATTATCAGGGCTAACATCCAAGTCCCCCAAAGTATAAAACTCACTGTCCACCGCACGTTGATTACCATCCAATAATGTTTCCCAACTGCTATCCGCCCAAACTGGCTGGCGCACATAAATGGCATACTCATTGCCCGGCTCAAAACGTGTTTGATAGCGGTAGCCATTGCGGGTATAGGGAACCGATTCTTCTTGCGGCGGAATGCGGGAAACCATCTCCTGATACAAAGTTTCACGTAGTGACTGCTGTGGTTTCAATACCGTTTCGGTGAAATCATTCTCAGCTTGCAAGTAGTTCAGCACATCAGCGTCAGTACGCTCATCATCACGTAGCCAATAATAATCATCGGTACGAACATCGCCGTGCATCGTCATCGGATAAGGGCGTTTAGCTGCCTTGGGAGGTATGGTCATTAGTTGAAGTATCCATCTATGTTCGTTACCGCGAGAGTGACACGATTACCGCTAGATGCCAAGCAGCAGCACATATCTGTAATTTAGTCTGTGGGGGCTAATTCAATGATAAAAAAGATAATAAACAGATGCGGGCTATGTTCGCACCAGCACCTGTTTGGGCATGACGACGTTAATTCCAGCGGCCAGCTTTAGGTGCGCAGCGTGTAGGTGATAGTGCCAGCTTTGCAGTCGAGTACAACCTGATACGTTTTATCGCCTTTACCGCCACGAGCGGTCAAAGGAACCTGCCAGACATCATCCTTGCCGGTAATGTCTGCCGCACTAATCCACACCACTGGGCTGTCTGTGCCCAACAGTTTTTTATCCGTTTCCCACCGCGTTATACGGTTTTGTAGAAAATCCCGTTTAACTTGAGTCGCGACTTGAGATTGATTTAGCCCAGTACAAGTCGGGACTTTTGCGACCCGCGGCTCCTCAGCCTGTACACTACTGATGACACCAGCCAATGCGGTGAATACTATCAAGGCGAGTCCAGTTTTTCTCATCATTCCTCCAGATATTATTATTTCTATCTTAGGCCGGAACAATGATTGAAAGGTAGGTTACAGAGTGAGTCGCGCCATAGCATTAAAGTGTTAATGCTACTTAATTAACACCGAGTAAATTCAATCACGTAGAACTGTTCCAGCCCCGGATAGATGTCCTTAATCACTTTTTTCAGTTCATCCAACGACATATTTTCTTGCTCAGCGTGGCGCTCCGTCAGTGTAGGCAATGTGACTGGGGTGACGGATTTGACCAAAATATTGCAGAAAAATACGCCATCTTCATAACGGCATACGCGCAGGATTTCCCCTGGGCGAAAGTCGGATTCGCGGCTATCGCGGATGGTTATCGTCTTACGATAGGCCAGAATATCCGCCTCAAACCGGCGAAAGAAGGTGATTTCACGATTCATTTTAGATCCTTTTTCACTTTCTGCCGCAATCAGACCGATTAAGCAGCTTGATTCTCTTCAAGTTTGGCTTTTTTCTCTGGCGCAATTTTTTCTACTTTTGCTTTGGGCTGCCCATCGGCGGATGCCGCCGGGTTAGCGCCACGCAAAATTTGCCCTAATGCATCTTTGTTCTCTGCCAGGAAGAAACTCAGGGCCTCGCGTTGATCTTCTTCAAGTGTTAAAGGTGACTGTGACAACCACTCCGACAAGTTGTCCGCCAAATCCAGCATTTTATCGTAGGCATCGGCTTCTTTTTTGGTTGTGAAAGTCATTTTTTCCTCACCCTGTCTTACCACGACGAATTTTATTTCAACGGCCATTGCTACGCGTCCTCTTCACTTACCGATAACTGTACATAAACACAGTATAATGTGATGTGTTGGGGCGATGCAACCGCCATCGCCCTTCACTGTGATTATTTTAATAAACGGGCTTTGCAGTTTTTGCCTTTGAGCTTGCCTTGCTGTAACTGTTGCAGTGCTCGTTTTGCACTCGCTTTGCGGATAGCGACATAAGCATGGACCGGAAACATATCTATCTTACCCACATCCGCGGCAGTCAGGCCGGCATCCCCGGTTAAAGCGCCAAGTATATCGCCGGGACGGATTTTAGCTTTACGCCCACCATCAATGCACAACGTCACCATTTCGGGTTCTAGCAATGCATTGGCACTGCGGCTTACCTGCTCGGCTGGCGTCCATTTCAGTTTGATTTGCAGATAATCTTCAATAGCATGAGCGCGGGTCATTTCCTGCGGGGTACACAGGCTCACGGCAAGGCCGCTCATCCCTGCCCGCCCAGTGCGGCCAATGCGGTGCACATGAACTTCGGGGTCAAAAGCCAATTCGAAATTGACCACCAATTCCAGATCTTTAATATCCAAACCACGGGCGGCAACATCAGTGGCGACTAATACCCGGCAGCTGCGATTGGCAAAACGAACCAGCACCTGATCACGGTCACGCTGCTCTAAGTCCCCGTGCAAGGCCAACACGCTAATGCCACGGGATTCCAGTGTTTCATAAACACTCTGACAATCTTTCTTAGTGTTACAGAACACCACACAAGATGCGGGCTGATAGTGACTGAGCACCGAGGTCAACAGGGGTAACCGTTTTTCGCGGGTGGTTTCGATAAAGACTTGTTCAATCGCCGGGGCTTCATCACCATCATCAACTTCAACATTTATTGGCTGGCGCTGAACCCGCGCACTAATTTGCTCAATACCGGCCGGATAGGTGGCGGAGAACAGCAATGTCTGGCGTTGTGGCGGGGTGTAGGCAATCACATCATCAATAGCATCGGTAAAGCCCATGTCCAACATGCGATCGGCTTCGTCCAGCACCAGAATTTTGAGTTCATCCAGCGCCAACGTTTTCTTACGTAAATGCTCCTGAATACGCCCCGGCGTGCCAACGACAATGTGGGGCGCATGCACCAGAGAGTCCAACTGGTGGCCCATAGGTTGGCCGCCGCACAAGGTCAGGATTTTAATGTTTTGAGTAAAACGCGCCAATCGGCGCAACTCTTTGCTGACCTGATCGGCCAACTCTCGGGTGGGGCACAGCACCAAAGCTTGGGTCACAAACTCACCCACCGCAATTTTGTCCAGCAAGCCAATGCCGAATGCCGCTGTTTTGCCACTGCCGGTTTTAGCTTTTGCCCGGACATCCTGCCCGTTGAGGATGGCCGGCAGTGCTGCGGCCTGTACCGGAGTCATCTCGGTATAGCCAAGTTCATTAAGATTGGACAGCTGCTCAGCAGGCAGTGTCAGGGAAGAAAAGGACGTTGTGCTCACGGCAGTAACTCTTATAACTGGATGGAATGACAGCGATGGCCTGACGGCGAGCGCAAGATTTTGGCGCGATAATACCAGAGATAGCGCCATTCCCGGAACTATACCGCATCAATACCGCGAAAATGGCGTGATTCTCGGCTTTGGTGTCGCCACGCAATCGTTTTCGTCGCCATTTTGCCGTATACTCAGGCCCGTAAAATTCATCTCGCGTCAAATGACTGTGTAACTTTTCCACTGATGTAGGTACCTAACTATGCTGACTATTGGAACCGCCCTGCGCCCCAATGCCACCCGTGTCATGTTGCTTGGCTCTGGAGAGCTGGGTAAAGAAGTGGCGATTGAATGCCAGAGGCTGGGGCTGGAAGTGATTGCCGTTGACCGCTACGCCGATGCACCCGCGATGCATGTTGCTCATCGTAGCCATGTTATTAACATGCTGGATGGCACAGCACTTAAGCAGTTAGTCGAACAGGAAAAACCGCATTATATCGTGCCAGAAATTGAAGCTATCGCCACTGATATGCTGGTTGAGTTAGAGAATATAGGCCAGAAAGTGGTGCCCTGCGCACAAGCCACTCGCTTGACCATGAACCGCGAAGGTATCCGCCGTTTGGCGGCCGAAACCCTGCAATTACCGACTTCCAGCTATCGTTTTGCCCACACCGAGCACGAATTTCGCCAGGCGGTGAGTGAAATTGGCTACCCGTGTATTGTCAAACCGGTGATGAGCTCTTCCGGTAAAGGCCAGAGCCTGATCCGCCATGAAGAACAACTGCAGGCCGCGTGGGATTACGCGCAGCAAGGTGGCCGTGCTGGCGGCGGTAAAGTGATTGTCGAGGGGCTGGTGCGCTTTGATTTTGAAATTACTTTGCTGACCATCAGTGCCGTCGATGGCGTTCACTTCTGTGCCCCGATTGGTCATCGTCAGGAAGATGGCGATTACCGAGAATCCTGGCAACCACAAATGATGAGTGATATTGCGCTGGCGCGCGCTAAACAGATGGCTTCCCAAGTGGTAACAGCACTGGGCGGCTATGGATTGTTTGGCGTGGAATTGTTTGTGTGCGGTGACGAAGTTATTTTTAGCGAAGTGTCACCGCGCCCACACGATACCGGGATGGTGACATTAATTTCGCAGAATATGTCTGAGTTCGCGTTGCATGTGCGGGCATTTTTGGCTTTGCCGATTGGCACTATCCGTCAATATGGTGCGGCCGCATCGGCGGTTATCCTGCCCGAATTAACTAGCCACAACATTGCTTACCATGGATTGGAAGCCGCGTTGCAGGGTGACACACAGATTCGTTTATTTGGTAAACCCGAGATTGCCGGTAAACGGCGTTTAGGTGTGGCACTGGCAGTAGCTGATGATATTGACACCGCCATTGAAGTGGCAAAACGTGCCGCGAGTGCGGTTGTCGTGACCGGTCAGTAAACCCGCCGCCGATAATAAACCCGCCATCACCGCGGGTTTATTGGCATTAATCAGCAACACTGGGAAACTTACCCCTCATAGGGGTCTTCTATTTCGTCCGCGTCCGGTTCATTATCGCGCCGATAATCAGATTCGTCATGTTCATCAAAATCAGTCTCTTCAAAGATAGCCATAGCTTGTGGATCATTTTGATGGCGCTCGCGAATCTCCGCCGCCACCAAAGCAATCGCCTCGCCACTGCTCATGCCTTCCGACATGAATTGATGAATACGTTCCACAGCTTGTTGCTGTTCTTCATGAGAGAGTGAGGGCATACCCGCTAACATTAATTTATCTCCTACATATAATTGATTCAGTATACCTGTTTCTTATTATTTAAAGTAAATTGCTGTCTACGATAAATGACTGCTCGGCACCAATGCCCCCCAATCGCGGTAATTTGTGCTAATCTCCCCCCGTTGTTGGCGAAAATACCATTACGCCGTCTACTATGGCCAGCCGAAAGAAAAGAATCGTGACTCATGAGTGTGAAATCCCTGACTTTCAAAACCTTACCTTATCAACCCGATGCCCTGCTCCAGCACTTTGCTCCACTCGCTCATCAAGCTTGGGCCATGCTGTTGCATTCCGGATTTGCTGAACACAGCCATAGCCGTTTTGATATTCTGGTTGCCGACCCGCAGGTCACACTCACCACGTGCGGCGAGCAAACGGAGATTATCAGTGCGCAAGGAGAGTCACTATCATGTGACGATCCCTTCGGTTTGTTACAGCAACAGTTGGATAAATTCGCCCCGTCAATCCCCCCTCAGCCCGACCTGCCATTTCTCGGCGGCGCATTAGGGTTATTTGGCTACGATTTGGGGCGCCGAGTTGAGAAATTACCACAACTGGCCGAGCAAGATATCGCCTTGCCGGATATGGCGGTCGGCTTGTATGACTGGGCGCTAATTGCCGACCATCACTTGCAGAAACTGACCTTGGTCTGTCACGGTGATGCTGAGCAACGTCTGCTGTGGTTACAACAGCAGAAAAACCCTGCCCCCGTCGCACCATTCAAATTGACCAGCCCGTGGCAAGCTAATATGTCACGCGCGCAATATGGTGAAAAATTCCGTCAAATTCAGCAATATCTGCACAGCGGTGACTGTTATCAAATTAATTTAGCCCAGAGATTCAGTGCTGAATATCAGGGCGATGAATGGCAAGCTTTTCTGTCACTCAGCCGCAGTAATCGAGCACCCTTTTCCGCTTTTATTCGCTTAGCGCAAAACACTATCCTGAGTGTCTCGCCGGAGCGCTTTTTAGGGTTAGTCAACCACCAAATACAAACGCGCCCGATTAAAGGTACGTTGCCACGGCTTGATGATCCTGAGCTGGACCGCCAGCAAGCGGAGCGGCTAGCCCATTCGGCTAAAGATCGTGCCGAAAATCTGATGATTGTTGACCTGCTGCGCAATGATATTGGCCGGGTAGCACAGCCCGGAACCGTGCGGGTACCCGAGTTATTTGTCGTCGAGCCCTTCCCGGCCGTGCATCACTTGGTCAGCACCATTAGCGCAATGCTGCCTGAAACATCGCCACCTACCGCATTGTTGCGCGCCTGTTTCCCTGGGGGGTCGATAACCGGAGCGCCGAAAATTCGCGCCATGGAGATAATTGAGCAATTAGAGCCACAACGGCGCAATGCCTATTGCGGTAACATTGGCTATATTAGTTGCTGTGGCACGATGGACAGCAACATCACCATCCGCACCCTGCTGACGGAAAACGGTAAAATATACTGCTCTGCCGGCGGCGGCATTGTGGCTGACAGTCAGGAACAGGCGGAATATCAGGAAACATTGGATAAAATTGCCCGAATATTACCGCTACTGGAGAAGAGTTAATTAATGAGCGAGTGGATGCTGTGAGCCCTGAGTTTGTGCATCAATCTAGCCGGGCTTTGTCTGAATTTATTAGCCGATTCCAGCTACAACAGCCCCAACCGGGCAATTTTTCGGCCAATAGCCACCATGCCGCCGTCTTAATTCCTATTATTTGTCGGCCCGACCCCACCTTGCTGTTGACCCGGCGCGCTGATCATTTACGCAAACATGCCGGTCAGGTCGCCTTCCCCGGCGGCAAAGCCGACCCACAAGATGGTTCACTGATTGACACCGCGCTACGGGAAGCTGAAGAGGAAGTGGCTATCCCCATGTCTGCTGTGCATGTATTGGGGCAACTGGCACCTCTTGATAGCGTCAGTGGTTATCAGGTCACCCCTATTGTCGGCTTGGTTCCCGCGAATATTGCTTTTCAGGGTAATGAAGAGGAGGTCGCCGGGCTATTTGAAATCCCCTTATATGAAGCCCTCAGACTGTCGCGCTACTATCCACTCGATATTCATCGTGGAGGAGTCAATCACCGGGTCTATTTGTCATGGTATGAAAGCCAATTTATCTGGGGCCTGACCGCAGCGATTATTCGCCGCCTGGCGCAGCAGGTCAGTGTTTGACTTAATAAGCTGGCGAACAGTGCGGGTAATGAGTGACAAACTTCACAGCATGACGGCGAAAAAAACTGAATTACAGCATAAAGCGATCCCCATCACCTCATCACATCGACTTTTACTCTATTTTCTCTGCACAACCATTTTAAAAAAACTGTAAACTAGCCTGTCAGCGTTATGAAATATCTGTAAAATATCTTTCATCACTATAAACCACTAAAAATGTAGGGTTAAAAACGGATGGTGATAACGATGAGTGATAGTGATAATGACTAATTAGTTGCGAGAAATCATAGTTGCGGTATCACTTTGATACCGCGAGCACCAGTAGCACCCGACTTAGCAGGGCCCTGTGATAGCAATACTGAATAACAGTTACCTGCTGTTATCCACAGAGCTCTTATATACTTAATACAGATATTCTCATCAGAATTTATATGCACTGGGAATAACAAAAGGTTTTGTTAAGGAGTTTCAGCGTGATTAGCGTTTTTGATATGTTCAAAATTGGTATTGGCCCGTCCAGCTCCCACACTGTTGGGCCGATGAAAGCAGGCAAAGAATTTGCTGACTTGTTGGTCACACAAGGATTAATGCCATCGGTTACACGGGTGGCCGTCGATGTTTATGGCTCCCTGTCCCTGACCGGCAAAGGCCACCACACCGACATCGCGATTATTATGGGGTTGGCTGGCAATATGCCCGACACCGTGGATATCGACAGCATCCCCGCGTTTATTCGTGATGTCGAATTACGGCAGAAACTGATGCTGGCCAATGGGTTACATGAAGTGGACTTCCCACGTGAAGGCGGAATGGTATTTCGCAGCGATAACCTGCCACTGCATGAAAACGGTATGCAAATTCACGCCTTTGCGGGTGATGAAAAGGTATTGAGCAAAACCTATTATTCCATCGGCGGGGGTTTTATCGTCGATGAGGAGCATTTCGGCAAAGCGGCGGTCAATGCCGTTAGTGTGCCTTATCCATTTAATTCTGCTGCGGAAATCCTGGCAAACTGCGAACAAACCGGCCTGTCTATCTCCGGTATGGTGATGCAAAATGAGCTGGCAATGCACAGTAAAGAAGAGATTGACGCCTACTTTACGGCAATTTGGCAGACCATGCGCGCCTGTATTGATCGCGGCCTAAACACCGAAGGTGTGCTGCCCGGGCCATTACGTGTCCCGCGCCGTGCCGCGGCTTTACGCCGCTTACTGGTTTCATCAGATAAACTCTCCAGTGACCCCATGAATGTTATTGACTGGGTCAATATGTTCGCGCTGGCGGTTAACGAAGAAAATGCGGCCGGTGGCCGTGTGGTTACCGCGCCAACTAACGGGGCCTGTGGTATTGTTCCGGCGGTACTGGCTTATTACGACCACTTTATTGAACCGGTTACCCCTGAAATCTTTATCCGCTATTTCTTGGCATCAGGCGCTATCGGGATTCTGTATAAGATGAATGCATCTATTTCAGGTGCTGAAGTGGGTTGTCAGGGTGAAGTTGGTGTTGCCTGCTCAATGGCCGCGGCTGGTCTGGCAGAGTTACTGGGCGCCAGCCCGGTTCAAGTGTGTATCGCCGCAGAAATTGGTATGGAACATAATCTGGGGCTGACTTGTGACCCGGTGGCAGGTCAAGTTCAAGTTCCTTGCATTGAGCGCAATGCGATTGCCTCGGTGAAAGCGATTAACTCAGCACGTATGGCCATGCGCCGCACCAGTGAACCCCGCGTTTCTCTGGATAAAGTTATCGAAACCATGTTTGAAACCGGTAAAGATATGAATGCCAAGTACCGCGAAACCTCCCGTGGTGGGTTGGCCATTAAAGTTCAGTGTAATTAATTTATTGTATTAAAAATCATATTCATCAAGGGGAGTTGGTGCTCCCCTTGATGCAGAGTCAGATTAATAATGTCTTTTGTGGCTAGCAACCAGCGCACGCCGGATTGCAGCACACCTCACAGCACCAATCATAACAACCTCCTCGATATGGCGGGAATGGTATATCGTACACTTGTTTGTTTACCTCAATGGCGAGAGCTGCCGGTAATACATCGCCAGGCAGCTTTGAAGCCGCCTCCTGGCCGAATGTACTCAATGAATACAACATGAATACCAGACCAAAAACTATCTTTTTCATAGAAACTCCAGCATGAGCGGGTAGAGTGATATAAGAATATAGGCTGCACAGTGCCCCCAAAGTAAAAAACACTTTGGTGTTGCAAAATAGAAAAGATAATATTTAAAACTGTGTTTAAGCGCTGCTCAATTCCGTTTAAATACCCCAGAACTGTATTAGACATTCCGTTGTTCAAGTGAATTTAAGCATAGCTTATATCTATCCATTCAGTGATATTATTTTAAATAATTATCTTTTATTTTTATTGATATCATGAATATTTTTAATTAATTGATTTTATTGTGTTTTATAAATAACCTCACTCTATGAAACCTGGCTACTTATTAAAGTTATTATTTTTACGATTATATATTGTAAATTAATTAAATCGCGAATTTTGCCCATGAAACAATCAGAGTCAGACATTCAATAATAGCCCGCATAGTTAAGTATAATTATCTGCCTATCAGTAAATATAATAATTATTATGCTCATTTCATTTGTCAGCCTGATAATTTAACAGTGATTATTGTGAGTAAAACTCAACAGATTAAAAAGTTCAGCAATAGCCATAAAAAAATGCGGGTCATTTTAATGATGACCCGCATTAGTCTAAGCACATTTAATTGCCAGATTGTTACTCTGCCAATTGGTGACTCAATTTGGTAATGCGCACTAACTCAATACGATAATCTGAAGCTTCGATGACTTCAAAGCGCAAATTATGCAGTTCAATCACATCACCTGCCGTTGGCATATGGCCTGAATGAGACAGCAGCATCCCGGCGAGTGAAGCATAATCAGCCGTTGGGCTCACTAATTCTTGGCAATCCAGTGCTTGCTCCAAAGAATGCAAGTCAGCCCCACCCTTCACTAACCAACCATCACCATCGGCAATAATATCGGGTGTCTCATCTTCATCCGGGAATTCACCAGCAATAGCTTCCAGCACGTCCAGCGGCGTTACCAGGCCTTGCACCACACCAAATTCGTCATTAACCACCACTAAACGGCCTTTCGCTTTACGTAATACGCCCAGCAAATTAATCACGTCCATGGTATCCGGCACGACTATGGGTGGTGTCGCCGCAGCAAATTCACAGATTGGCTCGCCACGTTCAATCGCGACCAGCAGATCTTTCGCGCGAACCACACCGATAATCTGATCCAGTGAGTCACGACAAACCGGGAACAGGCTGTGCGGTGTATCCAACAGTTGTTCACGGATTTCCTCTAGTGAGCGATGACAATCTACCCAAGAGATTTCTGTGCGTGGAGTCATCACGCTGCGCAATGAGCGGGAGGCTAATGTCAGCACGCCGCTTATCATATAGCGCTCTTCTTCAGCAAAAGCCTCGGCCGGTACTGCCAACTGCGGTGAACCATTTTGTGGCTCCTGCTGCTGGCGACCGCCCATTAAGCGGATGATAGCTTCCGCAGTACGCTGGCGTCGTGGCAAGCGAGATTCCTGCTTCATAAAGTTGCGGCGCGCAATCTGGTTAAACAGCTCAATCAGGATAGAGAATCCGATAGCGGCGTACAGGTAACCTTTCGGAATATGGAAACCGAAACCTTCCGCAATTAAGCTCAAACCAATCATTAACAAGAAGCTGAGACACAGCACCACCACCGTCGGATGTGCGTTCACGAAATTAGTTAATGTTTTCGATGCCAGCAGCATCACGCCCATGGCTATCACAACCGCCGTCATCATGATGGTCAGGTCATTGACCATCCCCACGGCGGTAATAACGGCATCGAGGGAGAATACGGCATCCAACACCACAATCTGTGCCACTACCGCCCAGAAACTGGCATAACCTCGGCCAGCACTGTCATCGTGCTGGTTTCCCTCAAGCCGTTCATGTAGCTCGGTGGTGGCTTTAAATAGCAAGAACAGCCCCCCCACCAGCAAAATCAGGTCTCGTCCAGAGAAATTAAAGCTGCCAACACTAAATAGCGGCGTTGTCAGCGTGACCATCCAGGAAATAACCGATAGCAAGCCCAAACGCATAATTAATGCTAGAGACAATCCGATAATTCGTGCTTTATCTCTTTGTTTAGGCGGCAGTTTATCGGCCAGAATGGCAATAAATACCAAGTTATCGATACCCAGAATAATTTCCAGTACCACCAGCGTAAGTAACCCTGCCCAGATTGAGGGGTCCATTAGCAATTCCATGTCAGACTCCGATAATAAGAACACGATTCAAATGAGGTGCGACCTACAACAGATGCAACAAAACGCCGCGGTGCGGTTGTTAGTATAGATACGCAGAAAGATCGGGTGAAATTATGCGCAGTAAATGTGCGCGATTGGATAACCAGATTTAAGCCCGCTGGTTGGGCATTAACACTAGAGAAACAGTAACTTCGGTGACAGTCCATAGGGAGAGCTGAGGCCCTTAACTCCTGACAATTAATAGAGACGTTAACTTTATCAGGAATTTTTTTACCCGCATAGTCAGATTTATAACCTGAGCCGCTATAAACCCCAATATCGTGAAATTTGCCGGGGCCAGCAGATAGCACTTTTTTTCATGACTAAAATTTCTTGCCACGCCAGAATGGGATTTTCGCCACCTTCACATCAATCGCACAAATATTAAACACAGGAATCATACTGTAATGAGTGAATTAGGGGATAAATTCATCAATATTACTCATATAAGTGATGATTTATTATCCAAGTAAGCGAAATCATTCATAACATGTCCCAATAAATGAGCAATGTCACATAATTTATTTTTTCACTGACTAAAATAAATCACATCCAGCACATTTCGATATGTACCTGAATCGATTCATTGTGGTTACCAATAAATCATCAGCAGTACGCTGATATTGTGACTATCATAATAGATTCAATGTGTACTGAAGTGTTGTTGGTGATTACTGGTTTTTCTGTTACGTGCGAGAACTCAATTCTGAGTTAACAGAGGGGGTAGCGAGTGAGTATAGCTATTATCATCGGCACACATGGGGCTGCGGCGGAACAACTGCTGAAAACAGCTGAAATGATTTTAGGCGAGCAAGGTAATGTCGCTTATATTGATTTCGTCCCAGGTGAGAATGCCGAAACGTTGATTGAGAAATACAACGGTAAATTGACCGGTCTAGATACCAGCAAAGGTGTTTTATTCCTGGTTGATACCTGGGGTGGTAGCCCGTTTAACGCCGCCAGTCGAATTGCTATTGATAAAGAGAACTATGAGGTCGTCACCGGGGTTAACATTCCGATGCTGGCTGAAACCTTTATGGCCCGTGATGATAACCCATCATTTGCTGAACTGGTTGCAGTCGCGGTAGAAACTGGTCGTGAGGGCGTAAAAGCACTGAAAGCGCCTGAAGTTAAGAGTGATAAGCCCGAGACGCAACAAGCAACTCCAGCACCCAAAGCCAAGGCCCCGGCCGTCGCTTTAGGCCCGAATGATCACATGAAGATAGGACTGGCGCGTATCGATGACCGCTTAATTCATGGTCAGGTCGCAACTCGCTGGACCAAAGAAACTAACGTAAGCCGCATTATTGTTGTCAGTGATGAAGTCGCTGCTGACAAAATGCGTAGCACCTTGCTCAAACAAGTTGCACCTCCGGGTGTCACCGCGCACGTAGTTGATGTTGAGAAAGCTATCCGCGTTTACAACAACCCAAAATATGCCAAAGACAGGGTTATGCTGCTATTTACTAACCCCACTGACGTTGTGCGTCTGGTTGAGGGTGGCGTCGATATTAAGTCAGTCAATATCGGTGGTATGGCATTCCGTCAGGGGAAAACCCAGGTGAATAATGCCGTCTCCGTTGATGAAAAAGATATTGAAGCCTTTAATAAATTAAATGCTCGCGGTATTGAATTGGAAGTCCGGAAAGTATCTTCGGATAGCCGGCTCAAAATGATGGACTTAATTAGCAAACTTAATAAATAGCTTTACTGAAAACTACGTAGAAAGGTTATGCCCTGTTCTGTTTCGGGACTCGGTTATTTTTACTCAGCTTTTTTGGTCATAGGAGAAGTACAATGGAGATCACAACTCTTCAGATTGTGCTGATTTTCATAGTTGCATGTATCGCCGGGATGGGTTCCATTCTGGATGAGTTCCAATTTCACCGCCCTCTCGTCGCCTGTACCCTGGTAGGTCTGGTTTTAGGTGATATGAAAACCGGTATTATTATCGGTGGTACTTTAGAAATGATCGCGCTCGGCTGGATGAACATCGGCGCGGCAGTCGCACCTGATGCCGCGCTGGCGTCAATTATTTCGACCATTCTGGTCATTGCTGGCGGTCAGGATATCGGTGCCGGTATCGCACTGGCTATCCCGTTGGCAGCAGCCGGTCAGGTATTAACCATTATTGTGCGTACCATTACCGTGGCCTTCCAGCACGCCGCTGATGGTGCTGCCGAACGTGGCAGCCTACGAGCGATTACCTGGATCCACATTTCTGCCCTGTTCTTGCAGGCGATGCGTATTGCTATCCCTGCCCTGATCGTTGCCCTGTCTGTTGGGACTTCTGAAGTTCAGATGCTGCTCAACTCGATTCCTGATGTGGTTACCAGTGGCTTGAATATCGCCGGTGGTATGATAGTCGTAGTTGGTTACGCCATGGTTATCAACATGATGCGTGCTGGCTACCTGATGCCATTCTTCTATTTAGGTTTCGTGACCGCCGCATTCACCAACTTCAACCTGGTGGCCTTGGGTGTTATTGGCGTAGTTATGGCTCTGCTGTATATCCAGCTCAGCCCGAAATACAACAAATCTCAGGTTGTACAGTCTGGCCCGTCCAATAACGATCTTGATAACGAATTAGACTAGGAAAAGGTGAGAGAAATGGTTGATACAACGACTGTTGATAAAACAACTACTGGTGAAAAGAAACTCACGCCCGCCGATATCCGCGGGGTGTTTATCCGCTCTAACCTCTTCCAAGGGTCATGGAACTTCGAACGTATGCAGGCGCTGGGTTTCTGCTTCTCGATGGTACCGGCAATTCGTCGCCTTTATCCAGAGAACTCGGAAGAGCGTAAGCAGGCAATCAAACGCCATTTGGAATTCTTCAACACTCAACCCTTCGTGGCCGCCCCGATTCTGGGTGTAACGCTGGCGATGGAAGAGCAGAAAGCCAATGGTGCTGAGATTGACGATGCGGCAATTAACGGCATCAAAGTCGGC
This sequence comes from Yersinia hibernica, assembly GCF_004124235.1. Classification (NCBI taxonomy): domain Bacteria; kingdom Pseudomonadati; phylum Pseudomonadota; class Gammaproteobacteria; order Enterobacterales; family Yersiniaceae; genus Yersinia; species Yersinia hibernica. Next base: position 1,487,899 of record NZ_CP032487.1, on the reverse strand, counting down.
CTGATGGGGCCACTGGCTGGGGTAGGTGACCCGATATTCTGGGGTACGGTGCGCCCGGTATTGGCTGCACTCGGTGCGGGTATCGCGATGAGCGGTAGCTTGCTCGGCCCATTGCTGTTCTTTGTGCTGTTTAACCTGGTGCGTTTGTTGACCCGTTACTACGGTGTGGCTTACGGCTATTCAAAAGGCGTCAATATCGTTAGCGATATGGACGGTGGCCTGCTGCAAAAACTGACGGAAGGGGCGTCTATCCTCGGCCTGTTTGTGATGGGGGCCTTGGTTAACAAATGGACGCACGTCAACATCCCGGTGGTGGTGTCCAAAATAACCAACCAGAATGGTCAAACCACGGTAACGACAGTGCAAACCATTCTGGATCAGTTGATGCCAGGCTTGGTGCCACTGTTGCTAACTTTCGGCTGTATGTGGCTGTTACGTCGCAAAGTTAACGCGCTGTGGATTATTATGGGCTTCTTCGCTATCGGTATCTTCGGCTACTGGGTTGGCTTCCTGGCACCATAATTCTACTATTGAGTTGAGTAAAACCGGGGGAAGCACCTCCGGTTTTTTATTTCGGATATAGACCAATAACCAATAAATTTCGATGTGTAGGCCAGCGGCGAACCCGTGCATCCCGAAGGACCAATATCGGTCGGTGGTTCGAGCAGCTCCTACCATTTGAAAAATGAAAGGTATTTCAGGAGAGTTTGCATGTCGGTTACTGATCTCGTTTTGATTGTTTTTATTGCCCTACTACTCGCTTATGCCATTTATGATGAATTCATCATGAATATGATGAAAGGCAAAACCCGGCTACAAATTCAGCTAAAACGTAAAAACAAAATCGACTGCGCCATTTTTGTCGGGCTGATCGCCATTCTTGTTTACAATAATGTGATGGCGAATGGTAATCCTTTAACCACTTATTTATTGGTGGGTTTAGCCTTAATTGCGTTTTATATCTCTTATATTCGCTGGCCGAAATTATTGTTTAAAAATACCGGTTTCTTCTACGCTAATGCTTTTATTGAGTATCGCCGAATAAAAACTATGAATTTATCTGAAGATGGAATTCTGGTGATTGAGTTAGAGCAGCGCCGATTACTTATCCAGGTCAGACAATTAGATGATTTAGAAAAAATTTATAATTTTTTCATTGAAAATCAAGCATAAATAAATAATTTAGGGAAATAAATCTATTGATTAATCAGTCGACTGATTAATTTCCCGACACTTTATCAAGCCCCTATCCTGCTTATTTCCACACCATTACTGATGCTTATAACAGCTATTTCTTATCAAAATTTCGATAATGAAAATCATTATCAACATCATTGGTTCGCCATATTATTTTTGGGGTTGTCTGTGTTGGAATTTATATGTTAAGGTTGCGCCGTTCATGGGGAGTAGCCGGTTTCTATTCGTTATATTGAATTGATATATCGATATATAGAAACGCTCGTATCAACATACTCGTTTCGCTGTTAGAAACGTGGTGCGGGCAGCCAGGTAAGGTTGGCGAGACCATAGACACGTAGCTCCGTCGTTAGGTTGGGGGTGGGTTACGTGTATATGGAGCCGCCCGGCCGAGACTATTTCTATGAATCTATCTGCAACACTCGTTCTTGCTTTTGCGATGTCTATGGATGCCTTTGCAGCATCTATTGGTAAAGGCGCCAGTCTACATAAGCCCCATTTTAAAGAAGCTCTGCGCACCGGTCTTATCTTTGGTGTGATAGAAGCTATTACCCCGTTGATTGGATGGTGCATTGGCCTATTTGCTAGTCAATATGTCTTGGAATGGGACCACTGGATTGCCTTTAGCCTACTGTTTATTCTGGGTTGCCGGATGATTTTTGAAGGTGCAAAACAGCACGTCGAAGAAACAGAAAGAATGCGCAGCCACAGTTTTTGGGTTTTAGTGATGACAGCCATCGCCACCAGCCTTGATGCCATGGCCATTGGCGTTGGCTTGGCGTTCTTGCAAGTGAATATAGTGCATACCGCCATGGCCATTGGGATGGCCACCATGATAATGGCGACGCTGGGTATGTTGATTGGCCGTTATATTGGCCCGTTGCTCGGTAAACGGGCTGAGATTATCGGCGGTATCGTATTGATAGCTATAGGCTTTAATATTCTCTATGAGCATATTTATCGTGTTGCAGCCTAATATTAACCCTTTTATTCTCGTCGTGAAATAAAGCTCGCGCTAATCATTACTATTATCCGAATCCAAAAATAAACCCCGCATTCGAGAAGAATCGCGGGGTTTTTTATGACTCACATGTTACTGCGACTGTATTAGAAGTCCATTGAGACCGACAGTTTTAGCTCACGCGGATTACCTTGGTACATATAAGTTCCGGTATCTTCAACTGATTCCCAGTAACGTTCGTTGGTCACGTTCTCCAGGTTAGCGCGCCAGATAAGGTTGGTTTCTTTCAGCGGCATGGTATAGCGCATCCCCAGATCCAGACGCGTCCACGGTTTAAGTTTTAAGGTATTTTCTTGGTTAGCATACTGAGAGCCAGAACGAGTGACGGTTCCGGTCGCAGTTAACCCCTCGACCGCCTTAATATCATACTCACCGCCAAACACTAACTGATAGCGGGCAACCCCGACGGCATAGTTACCATTATTTTGGCTATTTTGCGCTTCGGTCAGTATCGGGTCTAACCACACGGCACTCCCTAACAGGCGCGTACCAAACACCGGCTCACCAAATACGTTTAATTCAACCCCACGGTTACGCTGTTCGCCGCTCAAACTATAAATATTGGTTTTGGCATCAATCGCCCCGGCAGGTCGGGTGATTTCAAATAGCGCTAATGTGCCACCATAGCGTTTATTATCAAATTTCACCCCCACTTCATTCTGTTTGGCATGAATAATGCCAGTAACATTCCCGGCATTAGCAGTATACCAAGGGGCAACTTTACCCGGAGACAGCGCTTCAATGTGGTTAGCATACAGAGACACATTTTCCCATGGCTTAACCAACACGCCATAGACCGGGGTCACTTTCATTGCATCTTGTACATTTTTACTGTCCGGTACACCACTGTCAAAGTTGCGGATAACCACTTCCTGACGGCGTAGCCCCAACATCAGCTGCACCTTATCATCCATTGCCGATAAGGTATCAGAGACAGAAATACTGCTGGCGCGGACTTGACTGTTGAGCTGAGGATCTTGGCTAGGGCTGGTATAGCCAGGTAGAGTCGATGTGGGTGGGAAAGGAATAACACCCGGATTATAGATATTGGTATCTACCCGTTCAGACATATTGAAAGCCGATTTAGCTGTGCGATAGTTAGCGGCATAGCCGATATTCATCTTATGTGTGACTGGGCCGGTTTCGAAATGACCACGAACACCGCCTAAACCGGCAATAGAGTCAGAAACATAAGGCACATAAAGACGATCTATTTTGGCATCCCCATTATTAGCGCTGGTCAGGATCGGCGATCCATATTGTCCGGTTTCATCATTGTGGCTAGCACCAATTGTGCCGTAGACGGTCCAGTTCTGGCTTAAATCATACTCGCTGCGTAACATACCGTAGGTGGTTGCCATATCGGTATACACCCACTGCTGACCATAATTTAAGGTCGCAGCTGGCGGTTCTGGAATTATTGTCGCGCTACCAATACCAACATCAGTCCGCATACCATGCACAGTTTGTTTTTGGTAACCGACATCTAAAGAGGTACGGGCACGTTCGCCACGATAATCTAACCCCGTAGAGAATGCGGTTGTGCGCTCTTTCTGGTCATGAATGGCAGTTTCACCCTCCCGATGCAGTGCGTTCACCCGCACACCAAATTGGTCATTGTCGCCAAAGCGGCGGCCAACATCCAGCGCGCCCCCCACTTTAGCAGCTGAAGTGTAATCCAGACTGACTCGGGTCAACGGAGTATCGCCCGCGCGTTTGGGCTCCAGGTTAATCATCCCGCCGACACCGCTGCCGCTTGGTGAGATACCGTTCACAAATACGTTCGGGCCTTTAAATACTTCAACCCGCTCAACCATACTGGTATCAATAACTTGGCGCGGCAGGACACCGAACAAACCGCCGAATGAAATATCATCGCCATCAAGGTTAAAACCTCGGATGCGGAAGTTCTGTGAAGCATTACCATAGCCGCGCACATTCTGCACTGAGGCATCATTTCTGACCACATCGGCCAGTGTCCGCGCTTGCTTATCTTCAACCAGCTTAGAGGTATAGCCAATCACGTTAAATGGTACGTTACGCGCATCTTGCTGACCAAGGAAGCCGATACGCCCGCCATTAGCCACCTGACCATCCAAATAAGTTGGAATTAAATCATTGCCACCGGCACGGAAAGTATCTTGTGTCCCGACCACGGTGATGGTGTCAGTTTTTTTGGCTTCATCCGCTTTCGCGCTATCCACCGCGGCATTGGGTGCTGTGGCCGCCCATGAAGATGCGGATAAAGTACCGAGCGCAGCGCCGATCATCACGCACAAAAGACGCGGTGCCAGCCGTTTGTGATCCGCCCGGATAGAGATATTTTTATTCATCGTGTTGATGCCCCTGAATTTTGCAAGTCTACCACTAATGAGAATGCTTATTATAAGGATTCAGGATTATCCGGATAACACCTATTGATGCAAGCATTTCTGCACTTCTGGGGGATTATTTTTGCAGTCGTAAAAGAATTAGCTAGGTTATGTAATAAACCTGATCTCTGCTGGTGACATGGCTTGCTGGTCTGAGAAAAATAAATTTAACGGGGCATTATTCTGTAAATTGATTTTGTCTGAACTAAAACTAATTAATTCTCCCAACTTAAGTCATTATTTTTCTACATTTCCATGTGAGTTTACCCTTATTATGAATAAGGTAAATTATTATCTATCCTTCCCACAACAACGCAATCAAAAAGCGCCATTCCCCTGTAAACAGGGGCCTGTCAGAATATAAACACCGGCAATAAGATGTTGTTGGCTTATCTTTTCTTTATTCTCTATTGTCACCAAGAAAAATCTTATTACCTAGTTTTACCGGTTAGCGATAAACTGAACATCACCTATATCGCGATAACAATTAAATCCTCGGGATTTAAATCTATCCGCGACAGATTACTGAATAAAAATTCAAGGAATACAGGAATGGCTTTGCATCCGGCATCATTTGACGACCACATCTTTCGGCTATTAATTGATGCCGTTGATGACTACGCCATATATATCATTGATGCCCAAGGACATATTCTTACCTGGAATAATGGTGCCGAACGCAACACGGGGTATAGCGCCGAAGAGGTGATTGGCCAATCTTTCGAGCTGTTTTATACCCCAGAAGACTTGGCCACCGAGTTACCAGCCAAAGGTCTACGCCACGCGAATCAGTTCGGTCATTATGAGAATCAAGGCTGGCGAGTTCGTAAGAATGGCAAACGTTTTTGGGGCAACCTCACTCTCAGCGCATTGCACGACTCAGACAGTAATTTGCAAGGTTTTGTGCATGTTACCCGTGATCTGACGGATAAATGGCAGCGCGAAAATGCATTGCGCAAAAGTGAAGAACAATTTCGTCATCTGATCAGTGAAGTCGAAGATTACGCCATCTACATGATAGACACTCACGGCCGCATTTTAACTTGGAACAAAGGCGGCGAGCGCAATGAGGGCTATACCAGTGATGAAATCATTGGCGAACATTTTGCCCTGCTATTCACACCAGAGGATATCTCTGCTGGCCTGCCAGAGAAATCACTGGCAAAAGCGGTTGCCGAGGGTAATTTCCAAACTGAAGGCTGGCATGTCCGTAAAAATGGCATTCGCTATTGGGCCAGTGTTGCAATTAATCCGATGCATGATGACAGTGGCAAGCTCTTGGGGTTTACCAAAATTGTCCGTGACCTGACGGAGCGACGCCAGCGCGAAGAAGCATTACGCATCAGTGAAGAGCGCTTTCGCCTGATGGTTGATACCGTTGAAGATTATGCCATTTTGATGCTTGACCCATGGGGCCGGGTCACGACTTGGAACCACGGGGCAGAACGTAATATTGGTTATGCCAGCAATGAAATCATCGGCCAGCATTTCGGTTGTTTCTTTCTGCCTGAGGATATCGCCGCCGGCTTACCGGAGAAATTACTGAAAACCTCAGCGTCCGCCAGCCGGGTAGAACGTGAGGGTTGGCTGGTGCGCAAAGACATGACTCGCTATTGGGCCGTCACCATTATCAGCGTAGTTCATGATAACAGTGGCAAACTGCTGGGATATGCCAAAATAATCCGGGATATGAGCGAGCGAAAACAGCGCGAAGATGCACTGCGTGCCAGCGAAATTACGCGCTATGAGGAGCGGGAGCAACTGCATCGGGTATTGTCATCCATTCAGGAAGGAATTATCTCGCTTGATACTGAAGGCCGCGTGGTATTAATGAATCCCAAAGCTGAAGAAATGACCGGACGCAGCCAGAATGAAGCCTGTGGCCTGCCCATAGAGGAAATATTTATTTTATGGTCGCCACTACAGGATAAAAATCAATTAGTTGCTATCAATCAGTGCCTATCCGAAGGGCGTCATACTCTATTGCCAGAAGGCAGCCAACTGTTATCGAGCCAAGGGGAGCGCCAGGAAATTCGCTGCTCCGCCTCACCTATTCGCGATCGTGATAATCAGCTCACGGGGGCAGTGGTGGTATTCCAAGACGTGACTCGAGCTCGTCATGAACAGCGAGAGCTGCAATATCAAGCCAATCACGATATGTTGACCGGTTTAATTAATCGACGGAGATTGGAGGAGCGGCTCAATCAGTCAATCAGCCAATTGGGTAAAGATGAACAGCATATTCTCTGCTATGTCGATTTAGATTACTTCAAGGATGTCAATGACAGTGCCGGTCACGAAGCGGGCGATATGGTGCTCAGAATGGTGGCTCAAACCATGCAGCAAGCCGTCCGTGACAATGATATTGTGGCCCGTTTAGGCGGCGATGAATTTGCTATTGTGCTGTTTAATTGCCAGAACAAACCGGCCGCTGAAGTGTTGGAAAGAGTGGTCACCGACATAGCGGCAATTCAATTCCATTGGCACGGTCAATCCTATTCATTTACCGCCAGCCTCGGGGCAGTATCATTGACCCAGCAAACTGAAAACGCGGCACAAGCCATGCGCCAGGCCGATATTGCCTGTTATGCCGCAAAACATGCTGGCCGCAACCGCTTATCCCTCGCCCTATAATCGTCTTTTCCCATGTTGCAGGTGGCAATTGCTGTCACCTGCCCTTTAATCACATATTTTTCGCAAGGTTATTTTGACGACATGTGCAGCAATTAGACTCCGGTCAAAATATCGATTCCGGCAGTATGATATATAAATATTATCATCTAATTGATTGGAAAAGAGCTATGCCATACTTTACGGTCAGTGTCGTTTTGCATAATGCGGTGGATGGCGACTACCAAACCCTGAATAAAAAAATGGTCGATGCTGGATTTACTCGTCTTATCGGCAGGGAGAAAGTTTATAAATTACCCGAAGGAGAATTTAATTACGGCAGTGGCACATTAAACAAACAAGAAGTTGCTGATTTAGCACTAAAAGTTGCTGAGCAGATACGGTTTATCCCCTCTATTTTGGTGACTGAATCTGGTGGGCGAACTTGGCGCAACTTAGATCTAAACTAATTCAGTTTATTATAAATATAATATTGCAAAAATTTAACTTAAGTTGATTATCAATCTTGCACCAGGGATTAATACACCCCAATTAAAATAATAATATTCCCTCTAAAGGGAATTATCCGCTCGTCATTTATTTAAACATTATTAAATCACGAGCAGCCTCTTATATTTCTGGTGCAGCACTCTTTAGCTCAGCATCATCCTCGAGACTTTCTTTACGGCGATGTACTGCAATAACAAAATCTGTCTCACAGGTAAAAGATGACCGAGCGGCCAGTTCTTGCCCGACGTCAATCGATGCGCGCCACGCAAAAGGCGTCATTTGCAATAAATTAAAGCTCTGTTTGCCCGTTAACTTCATTTCGTAAGCCAATTTTTCACTGCTGAGCAGCTCAAACCCGGCCAAATGCTCTGGCGTATCGTCGTGCAGTTGTACCTGGGCATAAATGAGCGCTTTTAATTGATAAAGATGGCGGGGGCCAGGTGCCACGGTGACAACAATCCCACCGGGTTTCACTGTTCGCGCCAACTCTGTTGCCTTGCAGGGGGCATAAATGCGTAATACCGCGTCCAGAGACTGATTGGCGAAAGGTAATCGGTGGCTGGATGCCACACAAAAACTCACTTGGGGGTAGCGTTTTGCGCCGTATCTTACCGCCACTTTGGCAACATCTAATCCGAAAATAGACATCTGGCGCTGCCGATTTAACCGGTCAGCTACCGCCGCAGTGTAATAGCCCTCCCCGCAGCCGATATCCAGCAACATAGCGGCATCTTGGGGGAGTGCTTTATCCAGCATCTCAGCAATCCGCTGCTGCAAAGGTTGATAATAGCCGGCATCCAGAAATGCGCGCCGCGCCTGCATCATTTCCGGGCTATCACCGGGTTGTTTCGAACCTTTATGCTGCACCGGCATTAAATTGACGTAACCCTCTTTGGCGCAATCAAACTGGTGGTTATTGCTACAACGCCACTGTTGTCGGCTTTGCTGCATGGCCTGATGGCAAAGGGGGCACTGATAAGACATGGTTGAATCCCAGATAACTGATTAATAACCGCCAGAAATGCCGGCAGACGCGGCATTAGTCTAAAGAAGGCCATGTGCGGTTGCAAGCCGCGGTTTAGCGCTGAATCAACCAGGGGTTAGCTATGCCGAATCCCATTGCCAGGAATAGCATCTGGCTCCACATTCATGGTGCGCAATATTTGCCCCATAATATCGCTAAATACCGGTGCTGATACTGCGCCACCATAATATTTCCCGCCCTGTGGGTTGTTAATGACCACCACTAAAGCAAAGCGGGGTTGGCTGGCCGGAGCAACACCGGCGGTATAAGCCACATATTTATCAATATATTGGCCATTGGGCCCAATTTTCTTGGCGGTTCCGGTTTTAACCGCCACCCGATAACCCCGTACCGCGGCTTTCACCCCACCACCACCGGGTAATGCCACACTTTCCATCATATGCTCAACCTGGCGCACCAATCCTTCGGGGAATACCCGCTGGCCCAGCACCGGAGGGTCAACCTTGGTAATTGACAATGGGCGATAAATACCGAAGCTGCCAATAGTGGCATACACGCGGGCCAATTGTAGCGGCGTCACCATCAAACCATAGCCGAACGAGAAAGTCGCGCGGTCTAGGTCACTCCAGCGCTGCCGATGCGGCATCAGCCCGCGGCTTTCACCGGTCAGTGCTAGCTGAGTCGGCTGGCCCAAGCCAAATGCTGTGTAGGTCTGTATCAGCGCAGAGGCCGGCATCGCCAGTGCTAATCGCGACACCCCCACATCACTGGACTTCTGCAACACACCGGTCAATGACAGTGCCGAGTAAAGTGCCACGTCTTTAATTAGGTGGCCACTTAATATGTAGGGATGAGTGTCCAGCACCGCATCCGGCTTCACCAACTGACGTTGTAGGGCCGTCATAACAACCATCGGTTTAACCGTAGAGCCCGGTTCAAAAATATCGCTGATGGCCCGATTACGAAAATTCTCCTCCGGGGTATCAGCCCGATTATTAGGATTAAAGGTCGGATAGTTGGCCATTGCCAACACCTCGCCGGTGTTAACATCAATAACTACCGCTGAGCCGGAATCCGCTTTGTTGAACACCACAGCATTGCTCAATGCATGCGAGGCCTCCGCCTGAAGCCGCTCATCAATACTGAGTTGAACATTCTGCCCCGGATGACTGTCGGTCGAAGAGATATCCTCAACCACGCGACCAAATCGGTCTTTTCGGACCACTCGACTACCCGCCGTGCCACTGAGTAAGGAATTAAAGCTTTTTTCAACCCCTTCAATACCTTGGTCATCGATATTCGTAAACCCCACCAGATTCGCAGCAACATCACCTGAGGGATAAAAACGCCGTGATTCCTCTTTTATCGCGATACCGGGCAATTTCAGCCGTTGAATATATTCAGCAACATCCGGCTCTACTTGCCGGGCAAGATAGATAAAACGGGCCTGTGGATTTTGTTGGATACGATGGCTGAGTTGGTCGATTGGCATATGGAGTTCCTGCGCTAATGCCTGCCAACGTTCAGATACACTGACGCCACCTTTCGCCAACACGGTTGTGGGATCAGCCCAGATAGCTTCAACCGGCACACTGACTGCCAAAGGGTGGCCATTTCTATCGGTAATCATACCGCGCGTATTGGGTGTTGCCACCACCCGCACTGAGCGCATGTCTTCTTCTTTTACCAACGGGTCAGGCTCAACAATTTGCAGCCATGCCACCCTGGCTATCAGACCAAAAAATGACAGTAAAATGCAGCCACATAGCAAGCTAAAGCGCCAACGAATAAAGCTGGCAGAATCATTCTTTGATTTAGATATCACGGAAATCAATCCTGAATGGTCACTTGATTTATAGCAGCCATTAAACCTTATCCCCTGCCTCTAAGGGGCCAAAACAGTGATACAAGATGCGTTATTTTGCAACAATTCACTAACGGAAATTTAAAAGAAAAGGTGACTGGTCAATAAGTTAAAAAACGGCTTACACTGGACGGCATTCTTTTTCTTTATTAGGTAAGCTCAATGACTGATTTTTCACCGCAACTCAGCCGAATCACCTCTATCTGTCATGGTTTTGGCAATAAATCTGCGCTCTTACCTGACTGCCTCCAACCTTATCAAGCCTTACAAGCCAATAAAAAACAGGTTCATGGCACCACAATTATTGATGTGACACAGCCTGGGCAAGAGTGCGGGGATGCTGATGGCCTCTATACCAAGCAATCTGGCATCCTGTTAACTGTCCTGACGGCGGATTGCCTACCGGTGATTTTCAGTCAACGGCAAGGAAAAGGCATTGCGGTGGTTCATGCTGGCTGGCGCGGCCTATTAGACGGCATTATTTTAAAGATGGTTGAGCGCATTGGTCGCGATGATGATCCCGCCAATTGGGTCGCCGCCATTGGCCCAGCTGCCCGCTCCTGCTGTTATGAAGTCAATGAAGAACTGGTGGAGCGGTTTATTAACGAATTACCGTTGGCCGGGAATATCATTTCGCCCCGTTTTCGCCATCTAAACTTAGCGGCCATTGCTGAGCACCAGTTGCGCGGCGCGGGAATTCATCAAATTGATAGAGTCGGCAGTTGTACAATATGTACCAAAGCCGCGCATGATGGGCGCGATGGTAAACCGCATTTCAAATACACCAGTTTTCGCAGAACCAGCCAGCAGCAGGTCATTGACCCTAGCCACCCTGGCATTAAAGGCCGCAATCAATATTCGGGATTAATTATTTTACCTTAGCTTGCGGCGGGCGTTGGCTCCGCCCCTGAAACGAAAAAACCCGCACAAAGGCGGGTTTTTAACAGCAAAAGAGCTGATTAGATTGCAGTAACGTTTACTGCAGACGGACCTTTCTGACCGTCTTGGATTTCGAACTCTACGTTCTGGCCTTCAGCCAGGGTTTTGAAGCCATTACCCTGGATTGCAGAGAAGTGTACGAACACATCTTTGCTGCCGTCAGCTGGAGTGATGAAACCGAAACCTTTAGACTCGTTGAACCACTTAACTTGACCTTTGATCTTTGCCATCTTGAGTATTTCCTTTGGATTGTTTAACTCGCCCGTAGGCGTTTACATAGACAAACTAGAGTCGTTACTGCTTGAGGCACTAAGATAAGGATCGGCAGAGAAGCGGTATTCAACGCTAACGTCTTTACTCAGAACTTCTTTACTGAAAATGCCACACATATACAGAACTGTACCTCGTTTTACCCATATGCGTTATCACATACTCTGTATTCGATGGCAAGCCATTTTTAATGAAGGGTGAACCTGTCGCACATATTTGAAACGGTTGTTCATAAAGAATGCGTAATTATGCTAAAATTTGTTGAAGGTCTACGTATTTTCTGCTTTATTTTTTATACTGTCTTATCCCGTTTTTTTACTGGTTTTTAACATTTAAGCCAACTCTTTTTATAAAATTTCTTACGTCAATTCTGCTTGGTTTCCATCTTTAACTGGGGGGCAGCCGCAGTATTAGTATAAAATTTATTAGCATTAAATATATAATAATTGAATATATAACATCCTATGGTTTTCTGCCGTTTTCCCCTTCGCCGTGGTGTGTACACCTACCCTGCGGTGAAACTAACTCCTTACTTAATATCAGATTATGTTCAGAGAATTACTCCAGAGAGAAATACATAAATAGTTTATTTTGCGCTCTAATCAAGTGCGAACATAAGCGACGCTGGGCAAGCCGAAAAAACCATTTTTTTTGTAAAGAGGCCAATTCAGAATATCGTACTTAAGGATTAAAAAGTAATCATATTAACCGGAGTGCATAGCGTCATATAGGGGCAATAAATTATCAATCGACAATCAAATGCACCGTTGAGGTGCGGTCATTCTTTAATTTAGTGTGTATAAATATACTGAAAATCGCATCATCTTAGTCAGTTTTCCTCAATAAAATGCTTCTAAATCTGCTGGCAAATTGTGCTATAAAAAATAAATTAAGATATTTCTTGATGCTCAAAAATTGAATTTTCACTACTCTGGCGCGCAGTTTAAAATTCTATATTACCTCCTCGTTATAGAATCGTTTAGGTTTGAGGCTATAACCTTTAGCTCATTTAAATAATGTATTATTAGTCATTACTTTTGATAGGTATAAAGATTATCTGGTGCAAGGAAATCTTATTTCACCTTATCAGCATCAGAGAGCTATACCATGAATTATAAACATATTGTTACCGCGTGTCTGTTCTGTAGCCTTTGGCTCGGCCAGACTGACGCGGTTCTGGCCGAGGGTAAATCCCCCCCCGCCAATACTTCACCCGATCAAACAGATGCGCCATCAGCAGATAATGGCAATCTGTGGCACCGCCTGATGCACAATATCTCACTCGCGTGGGATTCCCCCAATCAAGAACTGTATATCCCGCTGAATACGTGGCACAACCGCTGGACCTATGATGATGACAAGATAGAGTCATACAATGAGCGCCCTTGGGGTATCGGTTACGGTAAGTATCGCTATGATGAGGATAACAACTGGCATGCGGTCTATGCGATGGCATTTATGGACTCACATAATAAAGTCGAACCAATTATAGGTTATGGCTATCAAAAAATGTGGATTCCGGGGGAAATGGATGGCTGGCGTTTTGGGGTCGGTTTTACCGCCAGTATTACCGCTCGCCATGAATATCATTACATTCCAATTCCATTACCTTTGCCGCTGCTGTCTATTGAGTATAATAAGTTTGCTCTACAAACTACCTATATTCCCGGTACTTATAATAATGGTAATGTATTGTTTACTTGGATGCGCTGGCAATTCTAATTGAATATACTATTCAATTCATTTAACCATGCAATCAAAGTGGTTATATTGCGTTATTAAGAATCAATCTCAATTAACCGCACTCATGCCAAAATAGGTGATAGCCTTCACCTATTATAATACTGCTATTGTCTGTCTTATTTATTGCCGATAATGTAAACAATATATAACTCTTTATGAGTAATACAATAGAAAAAAATAGCCGGACTTCACTGCGATAGTCCGGCTATTTTTATTGCTGTATCACCAGCTAATTAGACTGTGCTTGAACCTTCCACTTTCGATTGGCTATTTTTACCTTTGCGCCGAGTCAATATAAATCCGCACCATAATAGTGCAATCCATGCTGGAATCATCAGCACCGAAATCTGAATTCCATCAGTAAGATACATAATGACCAGAATCAGCATTAGGAAGAGCAAACACAGATAATTACCATAGGGGTACCATAATGCTTTGAAACGCGGTACCACCCCCTCTCGTTCTTTTGCTGCACGGAATTTCAGGTGGGCTAGGCAAATCATGACCCAATTGATGACTAATGTTGATACCACCAGCGCCATCAGTAATTCAAATGCCTTACCGGGCATAATATAGTTAATGACTACGCCAGCAGAAGTCGCCAAAGCAGAAAGCGCAATTGACAGAATGGGTACCCCGCGCTTATTAACTTTGGTCAATAACTTGGGCGCATTTCCCTGTGATGCCAGGCCAAACAACATGCGGCTATTGCAATAAACCCCACTGTTGTAGACTGATAATGCTGCGGTCAACACCACCACGTTGAGAATTGTCGCCACCAAATTACTGTCCAGCGCATGGAAAATCATCACAAAAGGGCTACCGCCCTCCACGACTTTGCCCCATGGATAAAGGGATAAAAGCACCGCTAATGAGCCGATATAAAAGATAAGAATACGGTAGACAACCTGATTAGTCGCTTTAGGAATACTATGATGTGGATCTTCAGCTTCTGCGGCAGTGATACCGACCATTTCCAAGCCACCGAAAGAAAACATAATCACAGCCATAGCCATCACCAGCCCACTAAAGCCATGAGGCATAAAGCCCCCCTGCGCCCAGAGATTGGTGACGGAAGCATTTGGCCCACCCGAACCTGATGCCAACAGATATGCGCCAAACACTATCATACCAATGATGGCGGCAACCTTGATGATAGCGAACCAAAACTCAGTTTCACCATACATACGGACGTTAACAAGATTGATGGCATTGATTAGAACAAAGAATATTGCGGCTGAAACCCATGTTGGAATTTCTGGCCACCAATATTGAATATAAATACCTACCGCAGTTAATTCGGCCATCCCGACCAAGATAAACATCGCCCAGTAGTTCCAACCCGACAAGAACCCCGCGAAATCGCCCCAATATTTGTAGGCAAAATGACTGAATGAGCCAGCTACAGGCTCCTCGACCACCATTTCACCTAACTGGCGCATAATCAGGAATGCAATAAATCCGCCAATGGCATAGCCCAATATCACCGATGGGCCAGCCATCTTGATGGTCTGTGCTATCCCCAGAAATAGCCCAGTGCCGATAGCTCCCCCCAGAGCAATCAACTGAATATGTCGGTTTTTTAAACCACGTTTTAGTGTTGAATCCTGTAACTGCTGTTCCATCCTATCCTCTGCCGCACTCTTATACACTGACGAGGTAAAAAGCGCCCCTGGTAAATGAATCTACGGCGGTTTTTTAACACTTAAACCTGATTGCAGCAAGGATTAAGGCCATTAGTGAGCCACTGGACAGAAATCAATCACCCCACATTATATATGCCTAACTTTTTTATTGATCTGCCCCATCAATAAAGCTCAGAGATGTAACGCTGAAATACCACATAACTTACTTAAATTTCGGGCACCAATCATTAATGTCGCCACATAAGACTGACGCCGGGTGACGACTTCAACCGCGACACGATTATTTTTGTAACGAATAAGATAAGTTGAAGGCCAACCCTGACGCCGCTCGCCATAAGATTTTTGATGGTGGTCAATTGCTGCATGGGCAATAACCAGGTGGGATAAATTTGAGTCACCTTTAATAATACGTTTCATCATCAGCCCCACGAAAACAGTCAAAAAACTTTTGCCGTTTGCCATTCCCGCTCGTTAAATAAAGCGGGATATCCACTTTTGCTGAAAATTCTCGTGATGAGTTATCAAACTTCTCGACTGAGTAAATAACAGATCATCGCCGCTCGCAGCGGGCTTTGGCTATAAGCTTGCCACTCTCCTCGAGAGTTAATTATTCTGGCATTCCACTGATTGTCATCATTAACTTCGGGTGAGTAGAGGCCAATTTTATTGGCATAAATGATAGGCCAAGCATCGGAAGGGTTTTTGCAATAATCCTTACCTTTAATACCACCATACGGATACCATTTATCGGGATCTTCACCGGCCAGTAATGCAATACTTCTATTCACTTCGCTGTCACTTTCTTCATACCATTTAATCATCCGAATCACCGTTGTTCTGAAAAGTTCAGGCTACATTACGGCGAAATTAAGACAAATTTATGACAACCAATCCGGCTTATATTTAGCCCGATATCCCGCGCTACCCTATAGCATCAGAAGAAAAGCAAGCATATACAGGAATATAAAAGGAAAGAGAAAGAAGGGATTATATCTGTCGAGGTGAGTATCACTCTGACACTGCTAAGTAGCAGCGCCAGAGCCGAATGAGTTTATCTCTCCGGAATAACACCTTTGAAATCGAGGGGAGAAACACTATCACTGTCACTTTCAAAATCACTGACACCCGTTGCATTTGCCAGTAATGCTTTCAGTAATTCTGTTTGCTGTTTCTGCTGCTCAAGCAGGTCTTGCAACAAGCGGACTTGTTCATTTGCTCGTACGCTGGCACGGCTCAAAAAGAACCAAACTATCAAGAAAAAAATGACGGTAAACAGCGATAAAGCAATGGGGAAAATACCCATTGCGCCCATATTTGTCTCTAACATTGACTACCCTACTATTACCTTCGTGGCGAAGACACTATCTTATCACTCTCATCATGACAAAGGTCAATCGGCGCAGATAATTAACACTCAATAACAATAACATTGAGTAATAGTTTTCATTGGTTATTATAAATGCGAATAATAGCTTATTGTTACCATGGAATAATTGACGTGATGGTACAGATACCCATAGAAAAAGTTCCCCCTTGGTCACAATAACTATCAAGGGCTAACAGATAAAACAAGCAACAAACGGCGATGATCACTACCGCTGCAACAAGTTTCTTAATGTTCAAATCAGGCACCTTATTCAACATTTTTTTAAATTATACTTTACTAAACATCAACCAGTTATAGCCAAGATAGCATTACTAATGTTTGTTATCGCATTAGTACGCCACTTTATAGGTTATTTTACGATTTAACTCTATAAACCAGTAGGGTTTGGGATTTTTACTATTAACTCACTCATTATTACAAGCTAAACTGTTAAATATACCCACCATATAATAAGTAAAACTAATTACAAGGAGTAACCATATGAGCTTATTTAGACTTTTCTTGGTAGCAGCAATTATATACTTAGCCCTGCTTTTTTCAGGCTATGGTGTCCTGATTGGCAGTGGAAAGAACGCCGCGGGCCTCGGTTTGCAATGCAAATATTTAACAGCCAGAAGCATATCAACCGCTCAATTTATAAACGGAGAAAATGGCATTATCGGCGTCAGCAACTGCCCGTTAGTCAAAAAAATGGGTAATAATGTATTTGACTAACCCACAGTGAGAATGAACTCGCCGGCATCGGCGTTGTTCCCCCTGCGCTGGGTCTGTGGTAAATGTACAGACCCAAACTCAACCGCTGCTCGGTTATTTTTGCGTAAACTTCATATCAATCAAAGCAATGGCTTTCTCAATTGCGCGTTTAGTCACTGGGTCTGCCCCCGCAGGATGCGAGGAAAAATCAATGGATTTAAGTTGGTGAGACATTTTATCCCGCACTTCTGCTGGCGCAATGATGTCAATCACATCGAGAATTTGTTTGATAACCAATTGGCAGGCGACCAGATCAGAGACCAGTTCTTGGTCATTAGTGAACATTTCAGACATAAATAATTCCTTCACAATAATATCTGTCAAGGATATCACGCCAACTGATATATTTCTTTAGCCGACAGTGTCATGTTCACAATTTCATCAATTAACGTTATCTGTGATTAATGAATGATTTACAGAGATAACTCAGCTCATTGAATCAACATCCAAAGAGTTTATCACCGGAAAAGACCGGTGCCGGAGGAGTTCCGTACAATGACTTCAGAGGCAAAAATTGGACATAAAAAAACCAGGTATGATGGTTATCAATCACCTGGTTCAGAGAAGAAGTTATTGAGTCTATACTGGTCACAATATTCCTAGTCTCACAGTTCATCACCTCCTGCGCCTTTACCTTTGTGCAGAACCATTACTGGCATTTTTAGAAAAACGGTTACACCCACAACCGCTATTAGAGTCATAATCACTGTTATCAACATGCGATCACCTCATCATTTTCACTTTCTATTTTTCCAAACTCAGCCCTTTATCCTCGGGGTACACTCCCCTCTCAGATGACACTACTCTCTTACTATGGCACCAGAAAGTTCTTTTGCAAATATGCGCTGAAAAGTCTTCACGATTCATTTCCGCCAATCGCGGGTAATTTGGTGTTTTGTGTTGTTAGATTCAACTTGTGTATACTGCACTACTCCTAACCAGAAAAAACAGACTAAATAATGTCACAAGAAAATCATCTCGCGTTAGTCTGCGCCCTCAGTAAATGGGTCGAAACCCACCTGGGGCGGGTCATCTACCTCGAAGAGCTCGCCGCGTACTCAGGCTATTCGCTTTGGCATATGCAGAAAATATTTAAAGAAGTGACCGGGGTATCGTTAGGTAAATACATTCGTGAAAGACGTTTAGCGGGTGCTGTCTACCAACTGAGAAGCAGTGATAGCACTATTTTTGATATTGCTTTGGATTTTGGCTTTGGTTCACAGTCGCACTTTACTTACATGTTCAGAAAACGTTACGGGATAACCCCGTATGACTTTCGGCAAAATACCGATATTGACCTCAATATCGCCTTGCCCCTGCATGCTATTCACCAGAAATTGGCATAATCCCCGCAATATCACTATTCGCCTGGATGCCTATCAGCGCTATTCGGCGAATATAATCTCAGTCTTTCTTGTAGCAATTCTGCACATCAATGGTTGGTATTTCGTTGCGTTGCCGGTCTGCCATGTAAGTCATCACGAACATGGTGCTAACCACAATAAGTGCAGCCAATAGTAAACCAATCAATGCGATAACTTTATTGTCATCAAACAAACTCTTGTCCATATAATCTCCCTAATGTCTACGGCGTATCAAATTAACCATAGAATGACAATCAACGTTATTGCAATCAGCAAAAATGATGTTGTCAGTAAAACTACGAGTGCAAATTGCACATCGCCAATTCCCGTTGAATAGTCGCTATTCTGGGTAATATTTTGTCTTTTTTTCACAATCATACCTACTGGCAGAAACACGCCAGCCATGATCCCACATAAGAAAAACCGCGTTTTTTTGGGCGTATTTTATCGAAAACCATACGAACACTCGCCAGATAGCCGGCTTTTCCAACGCGATCCTGTCGTAGTCTGTGTTATAGATCAAGCCCATCCCTTGTAAAAATAGGGGAATATTCTATACACATTAAGATAGATAATGTATTGCACGCCATAGCCAGGCCAGAACCTGACTCAGACTATTCTCACTCAATATACAGTGTTTGTCACACGGTGATGATACCCGTCGAAAGGCTGTATAGCGCCGCAACCGCCGCAATGAGTGCCACAGCAAAAAGACATTTTTCAATTGCTGAAAAGATTAATTTCTTCTGCTCGCGTTTAGCGACAATAAACAGCAAGGTTCCTGGGCCATATATCACGGCTGATAGTAATATATATTTCAAACCGCCGGCATACACCATCAATACGGCATAGAACGTGGCTATCAATGCAATAATAAAATCTTTCTTACGATCTTTCGACTCTGCAGTATAAGTCTCTCGAGTCCAAGCCAATTTCAAACCATATGCCGCAACTAAGAGATAGGGAATCAGAACCAATGAGCTGGTTAACTCAAGTGCAAGCTGGAAAGCATATTCGGTGAAAAGCGTAACAATTAAGAATAATTGGATAAAAATATTCGACATCCAAACTGCTGCGCAGGGTACCCCGTGTTTATTCTCCGTTGCCAATATGCTGGGCATGATATTGCTTTTGGCTGCGCAATAAAGTGCTTCAGCAGCCAGTAAAGTCCATGACAGGTAGGCCCCCATCACCGAAATAATCAACCCGACACTGATAAATATGGCTCCCCAGCGGCCCACTACCTGCTCCAATACCCCTGCCATCGACGGCTGACGTAATGCCGCCAGGTCAGGGCGCAGCAGCACACCATAAGAGAGCATCGTCACCAACACCAGCAGGCATAAAACGCCAATAAAACCTAAAACAGTTGCAATACCAACGTGTTTTCTTTCTTTGGCATAGCGGGAATAAACACTCGCGCCTTCAATGCCAACAAAAACAAATACCGTGACCAGCATCGTGCTACGAATTTGGGAAAATAAAGTCTCAGAGCCCGCGCCTATTTCTAATGCGGCATGGCCGGTATAACCATAATCATCCAGATGGGAGAGGTCACCGACAGACCCCAAAGACTGAGTACCCCAAAAATTTAACGCGAAAGTATCGCCGTGAAAGGCAAAGGCCAAAACAATAATAAAAATAAATATCGGAATCACCTTGGCAAAAGTGGCAATGGTATTAATCGTCGCCGCCTCTTTAATGCCGCGTAACACCATAAAGTGGAAACTCCACAAAATGAATGATGCAATTAACACTGCGGATAAAGTATTACCGTCGCCAAATAGCGGAAAAAATGCACCCAAAGTGGATTTAATCAACACAAAATAAGAGACACTGCCGATGCAGGCGCCAGCCCAAAAACCAATCGCCGATGCAAAACCGGCATAGTCGCCAAATCCGGTTTTAGCATAAATATAAACACCAGAGTCGAGATCGGGTTTGCGTTGTGCCAAAGTTTGGAAAACAAAGGCTAGAGTCAGCATCCCGCCACCTGCAATCCCCCAAGCAATCAGCGCGCCAAAGCCCCCAGTTGCCCGGCCAAATGTAGCAGGTAAAGAAAAAATACCAGCCCCTATCATTGAACCGACAACCAACGAAGTTAATGACCACAATGACAGTTTTTTATTTGATGAGGCCGCCATATTCATATCCTTTTACATGAGTTAATCCCCTGTAAACCAGATTAACCTAAGAAAAGATTAAGTCCTATAGATGCTATTGAGTGAAAATGTGAGCTTCCATGAAAAGATGAGTACTCATGGCTGAGTATAGCCAAATAAAATAATGCACGTAGCCATTACGTCACATTGCGTAAATAGCGCCGTGCATTTTTGAGTGATTGAACTCAATGGTGCGCCTAGCTATTAATAACTGGCTGATACCACCAGATTTTATCTATCTAAGCTTATTTTCAGTAAAGTTTAGCTCACCAACTCTTTAGTCAAATAATAGCGATGATATTCATCTACGACATTTTCTAGCGCCATTTTCAATTGGTATCCGTGTTTTTCATAAAAAGGGCGGGCTTGAAAACTGAATGTATCGACTTGGGCGAACTTACAGCCACGTTGTATTGCTTCTTGCTCCACAGCCTGCATCAATTTACTGCCAGCCCCAGAATGGCGTAATGAATCTGATACCCACAATAATTCAATACTCAGATAATTGCCTAAGGTATAGGCGGTAATTCCCCCTAACTTTTCACCATGCTCACCGGTTATAAACACGGCTAATGGTTTACGGCCCTTATCTCCAACAAAATTGCGGTTAAAAGCCTTCAACCCGGCCATAATTTCTGCCACATCTTCAGCCGCGGGGGTATCTGTCATCGTCAACTTCATTGCCATTATTCCTCGTTATGAAAGCACTAACACCACTCGGCCTTACCTTTACTTCCGGCATTTTCTCACAGATAAGAATTCTATTATCGGTCAATAACTGGCAAAATAAACGCTATTAAGAATTATTTAGATTTATGATGCTGCAAAGCGCTTTTCTTATTTTGTGTCGTAATTTCCCTCGGTAATTGTAAGGATGTCTGATGCTCCGCCGTTTCTTTTCTTATTACACCCCGTACAAAGGGCTTTTCTATCTGGATTTCGGCTGTGCTATTTTAGCCGGGCTGCTGGAGCTGAGCTTCCCGATGGCGGTAAAATTGTTTATTGATAAGCTGCTCCCTAACCAAGATTGGGTGTTGATAGTCTGGGCGGCGACGGGCCTGCTACTGATTTATCTCCTCAATACCGCGCTCATGGCGATAGTGAACTATTGGGGGCATGCTCTCGGGGTTGGTATCGAAACTGATATGCGCCGCCAGGCATTTAGTCATCTGCAAAAGTTATCATTTAGCTATTACGACAATATGAAAACCGGCCATATTATTACCCACGTCACAAAAGATCTGGAGGAAGTCGGGGAAATTGCCCATCACGGGCCTGAAGACCTTTTCATTGCGGTAATGACATTTATTGGTGCTTTTATTCTGATGGCATCCGTTCACCTGCCATTAGCCATGCTCACTATTATTATTGTGCCATTTATGACCTATTTGGTCAGTCGCTATGGCGCCCAAATGACCGACACCTGGCGGCGGCTATTTGGTCAGGTGGGGAATTTTAATGCCCGTATTGAAGAAAGTATTGGTGGCATTCGCGTGGTAAAAGCCTTCGCCAACGAATCCCATGAAAAGAAATTATTTGCCAAAGATAACGAAAACTACCGCACCACTAAATTGCGGGCCTACCGCATTATGACCACCAGCATGACCATGAGCTACCTCAGCACCCGCCTGGTACAGTTGATTGTGATGGTAGTCGGCACTTGGTATGTGGTTCATGACCAACTTAGCTATGGGGGTTTTGTCGGTTTCCTATTGTTAGTCGAGGTTTTTTTCCGCCCAGTTGCAAAAATAACTTCCGTACTGGAAAGTTATCCGAAAGGAATCGCGGGATTTAAACGATTTACTCAACTGATTGATACATTGCCCGATATTGTTGACCAACCTCAAGCGCGCCCGGTGGGTCATCTGCGCGGCGATATTTGTTACCAGAATGTCAGTTTCGGCTATTCACCACAAAACAAAATCTTTACTGACTTAAACTTGCAAATCCGTGCCGGTGAAACCGTGGCTTTCGTCGGGCCATCGGGGGCCGGTAAGACCACCTTGTGCTCATTACTCCCCCGCTTCTATGAGCTTGATGATGGTGTAATTACCATTGATGGGATTAATATCCGTGATATGACGCAACAATCATTGCGCAATAATATCGGTATCGTTCAGCAAGATGTTTTCCTATTCGGCGGCTCTATCCGTGAAAACATTGCCTATGGCAAGTTAGATGCCAGCGATGACGAAATTATGGCTGCCGCGCGCCAAGCCCGTTTAGACGAGCTCATTGACAGCTTGCCAGATGGCCTTGATACCGTGGTCGGCGAGCGCGGGGTGAAATTATCCGGTGGCCAGAAACAGCGCCTTTCCATTGCGCGAATTTTCTTGAAAAATCCGCCAATCTTGATTCTTGATGAAGCAACCTCGGCGCTGGATACGGCCACAGAACAAGCTATCCAACTCGCGCTGACTGAATTATCACAAGGGCGAACCACTCTGGTCATTGCTCACCGTTTAGCCACCATTCAAAATGCTGATCGCATCATTGTGGTTGATAAAGAGGGCATTGTTGAACAGGGTGACCATCACGAGTTACTTGCCCGCCAAGGGGCCTATGCCAAATTGCATAATGCTCAGTTCAGTGCCGCCTGATATACAGTAAAAACCCACCCGCAGATGGGCGCGAATGGTAAACTGGAGGAAAATTCCGCCAAAGCCATTCCATCGCGGGCTTAAATAGGGTACAAGGACGCCATGAAAATTCCAAAACGAATCCAACCGCTGGTTGATGACGGCTTGGTTGACGAAGTCATCCGTCGTTTAAAAAGTGGCAAAGAAGCTGATGTCTACGTTGTCCGTTGTGGGCAGGACATTCGCTGCGCGAAAGTTTATAAAGAAGCCGAGAACCGCAATTTTAAACAGGCAGTTCAGTATCAAGAAGGCCGTAAGGTACGTAATAGCCGCGATGCGCGTGCCATGGCCAAGGGGTCTAAATTTGGCCGCAAGCAGCAAGAAGAAACCTGGCAAACCGCCGAGGTGGATGCCCTGTACTTGCTTGCTAATGCTGATGTTCGTGTGCCACAACCTTATGCATGCCTCGACGGTGTGTTGCTAATGGAGCTGGTCACCGATGCTGACGGGCTTGCTGCCCCCCGGCTCAGCGATGTTCCCTTTAGCAAAGAACAGGCCCTGATTGACCATGGCATTATGATCCGCTATGTGGTTCGGATGCTGTGCGCTGGCTTGGTTCATGGCGACTTGTCGGAGTTCAATGTCTTAATTGACCAAGATGGCCCGGTGATTATCGACCTACCGCAAGCAGTCAATGCTGCGGCGAATAATAATGCTAAAGCCATGCTAGAGAGAGATGTGGCAAATATGACACATTATTATGGTCAATACGCCCCTGAGTTACTTGGCAGTCAATATGCCAAAGAGATGTGGGCGCTCTATGAAGATGGCAAGTTGTATCCTGAGACCCCATTGACAGGCGAGTTTGCAGAAAGCACGCAAGCCATTGATGTTGAAGGTGTACTGGAGGAAATTCAGGCGGTCATTGCTGAAGAGCAGGAGCGTCTACGCGAGGCGCAAGACCCTTACTGATCAGAGCTAAATCATCAAAAATAGCAGGTGGGTGAAATACCGGTTGGGGTTATTTCACCCGACCGGGTTTGGTTCACCCTCAGCGCCACCAAATATACTGTTAGCTATCTCAACATATAGCGTACGGCCATATTATTTATCCGAGCCATTAAAGCTGCGGCAAGCGGTTCCATCATTGATGAACTGTGATTTGTCAGGCGAATGCCTCAGCAATTTACCACCGACTAGCTCAGCAACTCCACCTCAACCCGGTTTTTCCCTGCGGTTTTTGCCCGATATAGTGCTTTATCCGCCGCATTTGACAAATCTGTCGCCAACAGGAGTTCACCCGGATAAGAGACTGACGCCACACCAATACTGATGGTCACTCGCCCATGAGGTGACATTCCATGAGGGATATCCAGCTCCTCGATCGAGCTGCGCATGCGCTCGGCAACAGCTTTGGCATCTGATAACGTGCTTGGTGCAAGCAAGACAATAAACTCCTCCCCACCATAGCGAGCCAGAATATCTGAACCACCCCGGATAGATTTTGATAATGTCTCAACAATGGATTTCAAGCAGACGTCCCCCATGGCATGCCCATAAAGATCGTTAAAACTTTTAAAGTTATCAAAATCAATCATCAACACTGATAGGGTGCCGCCCTCGGCATAACTTTTCTGCCAAATGCGTTGGTAGATCTCATCAAAATGGCGGCGATTCGCCACTCCCGTCAACACATCAGTTTGTGACAAGGCTTTTAAGATAGATTCTGACTGCTTAAGTTCTGTAATATCAAAAAACGATCCATACCAGATAACCGAACCATCATCTTGTCGGGTCGGGAAAGATTCGCCATGGAGCCAATGTGTCCCTTTGCCCGGCAGCACAACCCGAAAATTACAGCTCCAGACCGATAAATTCTCCTTAGAGGTAGCAACGGCCTGTTCCAGCATTTCCATATCGTCAGCATGAATACGGTTAAATAGCGGATTCTGCACTTTCGGTACCTGCAAAACATCGGCGGGCGAAAGGCCAAATATGGGTCTTATTCCCTCACTGCAATAACTAAAATAAGAATCCCCTTCAGGATTCAAATAGTAAGCATAAATCATCGCTGGCAAGTTTTTAGTCAACTTGTCCATCATCTGCTGATTTTTTTCCAGTTCCATCAGTAAGTATTTTCTTTCCGAAACATCAGCGATAACACTGATGTAACCCACAACATTAGCATCCTCAGATGTTATTTCATGGATACTCAGTGTACCCCAAAAACGTTGGCCATCTTTACGTTGGTAGCACCACTCACTGACCTCACGCCGATTAAGCAATAAAGAATTCAGTGTGGCTTGGGAATTACCGTTTTCAGGAATATGTAATATCTCTGAAATAGGCTTCCCTAGAACTTCATCCTTAGAATAGCCGAACATCCTTTCGGCACCGGCATTATATATTGTAATGCAGTTATCTAAGTCTGTTGTAATAATTGCAATCTGCTTCTCTGCATTCAACAGTGCATCCAATTGAAGATTAGATAATTTATTTTTCTTGTTCTCTCTCTTCACTGGCCCACCCTTTTGACTTTTACCAAATATTTTCTTGGAGAAAAAACCCAAGCAATTATGATAAAAAGAAAGTAAAGACATAAAGATAAATCACCCATTATTCAATAGCAAAAAAATACAACCAACCTATTTTAGATTATCAACAATCACATTGTGAATTATAACATATGACAAGGGGTCAGTGTAGACTTGCACTGACAGCATCACTGGACTCGATAAAATCAGACATTCAACTTGATAATATCATTACAAAATTCACCAAGAAAACTGAGTCATCAATCCGTTATAGTCATCATGATTTATGTTGAACAACCGGAGCGAAAATGAAGACGTTATTTATGATATGCATCTCCGCAATATTACTTTGCAATGCTACCGCTGGCTATGCAGCACAAAATGCTGAGAAAGAGATGCAGAAACCGTCAGGTGAAACCTGTAAACGCCCACCTGAGCCCCCTAAAGATAAAAATGGCCGCCCGTTGCCGCCACCTAAAGAGAACAATAATAACCATGCGACTAAAGGCCAGCCTCCTCATGATGGCGAACCGCTATGCCCACCACCACACGATAATAAAAAACCATAATACTGAGAAACCACTTTTTCAGTATTGAGAATATTTACATTGTCGCAGATAAAAAAATGACATTTCATCTGCGACATTACTATTTATTTAACATGCAAATATATTTTTTAAAGTAATTTAACTTATCTCTATTCTGGAAAAATATAAGCTTATGGTTCATGCTAAATATCGGGTAGAAATTTTCATTTCTTACTTGCTTTATTGGATGAAACAAAACAGATTGATAAGGAATAAATTATGCTTTCTAAATCATTAGGTCATATCTCCATTGCAGTCTTATTGTTTACAACTATCCCCCCATTATTCGCCTCCTCAACCACCCCGGCAGAGATGACCTGCAAGGAATTTCTTGACCTTAACCCAAAAAGCATGACACCTGTCGCCTTCTGGATATTGAATCAAGATACTCAATATAAAAAAGGCGACAATGTCGATTTTCAGGAGGTCGATACTATATACACCCCTAAAATAATTGATATCTGTAAAAAGTCACCAGAGAAAAAAGTATCTGATGTGAAGAAAGATATTTCCACGCCAGCTAATAAATAAATGTAATATTATTCATAGCCCCGCCACAGTTAGGAGGGGCTATTGTTATTTTTTTGATTATTATTGGAGGTCATCATGCTCAAGCAAAAAATTTTGTTGCTATCATTACTGACATTACCGCTCGGCCAAGCATTCGCTCTTGATTGCCAAAAAGCGGTAACACAGCAGGATATGAATCAATGTGCAAATTCTGATTATAAAAAAGCCGATGCCGAACTCAATCGTATTTATAAAGAAGTTCTCGACAAAACATCTAGCGCCCAAAGGCCATTATTAAAGAGCGCACAATTGACCTGGATAAAATATCGTGATGCCGATTGTACATTCCAAACATCAGCCACCGAGGGCGGTTCAGTACACCCCATGATTATTTCCGCTTGCCTGACCCATAAAACCGAAGAGCGCACAACACAGTTGAAATCATTCTTAAACTGCCCTGAGGGGGATTTAAGTTGCCCGCTATAATTTCACTCAATCATATGCGCTCGCGATGATTAACGTTGTCGCATCACCGAGGGTGTTACTCCATACGCTGCTTTAAAACAATGACTAAAGTGGCTGGCAGAGCTAAAACCACACTCTAAAGCAATATGGATAAGTGGCATCAAGCTGTGTTTTAATAATTGTTCCGCACGCGACAAGCGAACTTTCAATACAAATTGGTGAGGTGCCAACCCGGTACTTTGTTTGAACATACGTGCGAAATGGAATTCACTCAGCCCGGCCTGTTCTGCAAGGTCTGACAATAACAGCGGTTGTGCAAGATGAGCATCGATAAACTCCTTTACCCGCTTTAATACCACCGGAGCCAAACCACCACGAAAAGTTGGCATTGCCCACTGTAACTGAGTGTAATTCTTGAGTAAATGGGCCATCAGCAGTGTTGCCGCACTGCTGAGTGCTAAATGATTTGCACGCTCTTGCCAGTCACAGTTCAATAAAAACTGGCGATATAACAGGGTTATTTGCGGATCATCAGCAAAAATGCGCTCATCAACCTGAATAGATTGAGGGCTACGTTCCCAGATTTGCTCTGCCAATAAGCGCAAATGTTTATCGGTACAATACAAATGCACGAATGACAAATCATCTCGCACATCCCAGCTCGATAAACTGCCCTTTGGCATAATGCAAAAACGGTCAGGTCCACCACCATTCTTCCAACCAGCCCGCGTTTTGTGATAGCACTCATAGCCATCTGCAACATACAAACTCAGAGTGTGGTGATCCGGGCTTTCTTGCGTAATGCAGTCATCGCGATTTGACCAGGCCGCTAGTTGAATACCCGAGCCAAGTTGCACGCAATCATGCAAACGCGCTTTATGTTCTCTAAGGGTTTCAAAGGCTTGGTACCGTTCCAACATCACACTGACTTCCTGTTATAAAGCTGATGTCGTCAGTTTAATGACTTGCCATGCAGCAAACCATATTTTCCCACTGTTTATCTTAAAAATGCGCAAGATTTTGCAATTTATAGCAACTCACTGAAATCTGTCCCAGCCAATCAGGTAGATACTGATACTTTTAGACGTGATGAGATATAACTATGAGTACACTGCTTTATTTGTTGGTTGTATTGATTTGGGGGACGACATGGATTGCGATTACCCTGCAACAACAAGGAGATGTGGCTATCACGGTGTCTATACTTTACCGATTTGCACTGGCAGCCGGCATCATGATGATTTTTTTGCTGCTAGTACGTCGCTTGCGCCCTCTCGCGCTAGGTGACCATCTGTTTTGTGTCATCCAAGGATTCTGCGTCTTCGCCTTCAATTTTTACTGTTTTTATCATGCGGCGGCTTACATCAGCAGTGGCCTGGAGTCCGTTATTTTCTCCATGGCAGTTTTATTCAATGCTATCAATGGCATGATTTTCTTTCGCCAACGTCTTAGTCCTAACCTCGTGCCCGCCAGTATTTTGGGGATGGTAGGTATTGTGGCCTTATTCTGGCAGGACCTTACCGCAACTCAAATAGCGCCCGAACTACTGAAAGGGGTCGGCCTGAGTCTACTTGGGACCTACGGCTTCTCGCTGGGTAATATGATAAGTAGCCGCCACCAGCGCCGTGGGCTGGATATTCTGTCAACCAATGCTTATGCCATGACCTATGGCGCGGTACTAATGGGGGTATTCAGCTTAATTCAGCAGCACTCTTTTACTGTTGAACTGACAGCCAGTTATTTTGGCTCATTACTGTATCTGGCTATTTTCGGTTCTGTTATTGCCTTTGCCGCTTATTTCAGTTTGATTGGTCGTATTGGTGCCAGTGGTGCAGCTTATAGCACCTTGTTATTTCCTTTGGTTGCGCTAACCATATCAACTTTCTATGAAGACTATCACTGGCACCTGAATGCTATTATCGGTTTACTACTTATCTTACTGGGTAATTTGGTTATGTTCGCCAAACTTGGCATGGTGCGGTCCTGGTTTAAACGACCATCACTGGAATAATCCCCATGACCGCTGAGTGTGCGCTGAATCAATAGGCAAAAATGCACCCCAATTGTGAGGTGCATTTTATCTTATTACACAATCAGCTTATAACTGTGATGCTTTCTGGCGATGACTCAAAGAGTTCACATTATGCCGATCTTCCTGCTTACCAATCCCTAGCCGGTAAACTGCCAAGATCATCACTGAACCGACCAAGGCAATAGCACCTAATAAATACAAGCCCGCAACCGAAGAGTTAAATGTATTCTCTGCCCACACCCGAATATTCGGCGCAACAAACCCACCTAGGTTTGCTAGCGAGTTAATTAAGGCAATACCGGATGCGGCGGCGGCACCTCCTAAATATCCGGTTGGGAAAGTCCAGAATATCGGTTGCACTGCCAGTAAGCCCGCACATCCAATACACAGCGCAATAAAGGCCAGCAATGGTGTTCCTGCTAACACTGCTGAACCGGCTACCCCCGCAGCCCCAGCAAATAAGGTTAAAGATGCGACCCAACGGCGCTCACGAATAACTGTTGAAAAATGTGGAATATAGTAAGCGGCAATTAACGCACATAACCATGGAATACCGGTCACGACGCCAACTAAGAATCCCACTTTTGTCCCTAAAATATTCGCCACTTGTGTTGGCAGGAAGAATGCAATCCCATAAGAACCAACTTGAATGGTAAAGGCAATCAGACACAGGAAGATAACTTTCGGGTCCAACAAAGCCTGTAAAATACTTTTAGGCCCATGATTCAACTTCTCGTGTTCTTCCGCAGCCATGGTTTCACATAATACATCCCGCTCCTGTGGAGTTAGCCAAGTACAGCGTTTATCTGAAGGACGGTCATCAAGATAAAAATAAGCCCAAACCCCAACCAATATTGTCAGCAAACCGGTTATCAGAAACATAATTTGCCAACCGTGCAGGCCAAACGCCCCATGCATTGATAACAAACCGCCTGATAAAGGCCCGCCAAGAATAAATGCCAGCGGCGGCCCAAACCAGAAGAACCCTGCTACCTTAGCGCGTATATTAATTGGGAACCAAAATGTCAGATACAGCATGACACCGGGCATAAAGCCTGCCTCACATGCACCTAATAAAAAACGGAGTACATAGAAGGTGATTTCTGAGTTAACAAACATCATGAGGGATGAAATAGCCCCCCATGTAACCATAATTCGCGCCAGCCAAATACGTGCACCATATTTAAACATAAATATATTACTGGGCACTTCGAATATGGCATAGCCAATAAAGAATATACCAGCACCAAAGGCATATGCTGCATTACTTAACCCTGTATCCAACTGAAAAGTATCTTTCGCAAAACCTATATTCGCCCGGTCAAGATAGGCCATGATATACATCATTGCCAGAAAGGGTAATAATCTCCTGACTGATTTTTTTATCGCTAACGATAGCAATTCGCTTTTATCGTTTGGTGACATTTGCCCACTCCTCAATCATTTTTATGATGGCAAAGCAGCCTTCCATAGAAAATAATATATTGTTATAAAAGGGAAACTGACTTAGCCATGCCATTCTTCGCCATGGGGGTATTCAAATCGGGCCAGTGATTCTTCTCTCATTGTGACGCTATAACCCGGTAATTTGGGTGGCATATAGCGACCACGATTAATCGTAATGGGCTCGACAAAGTTCTCATGCAAGTGGTCAACATATTCCAGCACCCTTTTATCTAATGATGCTGACACCGCGATATAATCAAATAACACAATATTCTGCGAATATTGGCATAACCCCACTCCGCCCCCATGAGGACAAACAGGAATATTAAATTTGGCAGCCAATAATAATACCGCCAAAACTTCATTCAGCCCCCCCAGTCGCGCAGGATCTAATTGGCAAAAATCAAGACTGCCGGCCTGGAACATCTGTTTGAACATGACTCGATTATGCGCATGTTCTCCGGTGGCAACACCAATAGGTGCAATACGTTGGCGAATGGCTGCATGGCCTAAAATATCATCTGGGCTAGTAGGTTCTTCAATCCACCAGGGATCAAATGCCGCTAATCG
Source organism: Yersinia hibernica (assembly GCF_004124235.1). NCBI lineage: Bacteria > Pseudomonadati > Pseudomonadota > Gammaproteobacteria > Enterobacterales > Yersiniaceae > Yersinia > Yersinia hibernica. Next base: position 1,456,353 of record NZ_CP032487.1, on the reverse strand, counting down.
GCGCATATTTTCAACCGCCTGATCAACATCCCAAATTTGGTTGGCATCCATCATCAGTTTATAATCCCAACCCAGCTCTTCACGCAAAATAGTAGCTCGGCGAATATCCTGCTCTATATCGGCCCCCACTTTTTGTTTCAAATGCGTCCAACCATCCGCCACCGCCTGCCGCGCTAATGTCCGCATTTTTTCTTCAGAGTAGCCGAGCCAACCGGCTGCGGTGGTATAACCGGGGAAGCCATCACGCAACATTTCTTCTTCGCGCTCGGCTTTGGTGGTAGACACTTTTCGCAGCATTGTAATAGCTTCCTCCGGCGTCAGAACATCTGTCAGGTAGGTGAAATCAACACAATTAACCAATTGTTCTGGCGACATATCTGCCAGTAATTTCCAGACCGGTTTACCTTCTTTTTTCGCCCACAGATCCCAAATAGCATTAATTATCGCGGCAGTCGCCAGGTGAATAACCCCCTTTTCCGGACCAACCCAACGTAATTGACAATCACCCGCGACCAATTCATGCCAATAGCTGCCGAAATTGGCGGTAATATCTTCCAGATAACGGTCTTGAACAAACAACGCAGATAATGATTTTACTGCTTGTACGCAGAGTTCATTACCACGACCAATAGTAAAAGTTAGGCCGTTCCCCACTAAATCATCATTGGCATCTGTTCTTAGCGTGACATAGGTCGCAGAATAATCCGATATGGCATTCATAGCATCTGAGCCATCCAGATTTTTAGAAGTAGGAAAGCGAATATCTTTGACTTCAATATTAATTATTTTGCTTTTCATCTTATTCCTCGGTTTAAAAATAGTCATTACATACTGTCAATACATTAAAGATGTACTTGTATCGAAAACATTCCCTGGCAGGCTAAATTATCGATATGAATACCGGACTTCTATACTGCTTAATTAGAATTAACTGATGATAAATCCATAATAAATTCTGTACTGTACTTTTCTAGTGGCGCGGAAAAGGCCATTGCAACATTAATGTTATTAATCATCAGCCAATGTGGAAATTTATTTTTAATAATACCTGTGCGTCACTAAATTTGAGCTGCCATTAATTCCCCTTTTCACTTTTGCTAATATATATGTCCATCAACTGATTTTGAGGATAGTGGGATAAATATCTACTTCATGTTTTTTATGACAGATTCGTGCGGTATCTACTATTTTGCTGTTTTTAATCTGCTTTTAACCTGCTTTTTATTGGTTTTTAATTCTTAAAAAGTAGACTAAAAATCAAGACAAATAAAAATTTAACCTTTAATTTCAATTAACTGCTATAAATTTTCAGTTGTCAGCATTCACTTCCTTTGCTGCTTTTGAAAGTAAAATCAATCTGTATATTGGCTGATAGAATGCATCATGGACTGTTTTGCAGTATCCAGATGCTGGCGTAATTCGCGCATTGCATTGAGATCATTGCGGCAAATCAAAGCACTTAAAATAGCCATATGCTCCTCAGTAGCAATGATATTTCTTTGTTTTAAATCCACCTCATCCCATTGATAATGAAAGTGAAATATAACTGATATAATCTCAAGAGACTGATTGAAAAAAGGGTTTTCCGCCGCAGATAAAATGAGCGTATGAAATGCTTGATCGAGTTGTGAAAAGGTTCGGTAGTTATCACCTATTGTTTCGCGCAATTGGCGATGACGTCCCAATAACTCTTTAGCTTTTAACCAACGCTCATCATCCGCCGGGAGATTCATAAAACGATTGAGTGCATGAGTCTCCAACATTTCTCGCAATTCAAATAGCTTCTCCGCATAGTTTTTATCAAATTTTTTCATTCGCCACTGCCCCCGGCGAATACTCTCAATCAGATTATACCGGCAAAAACGCAACAAGAATTCGCGTACTACAATCGGGCTGACCATAGCTTCACGCGCCAGTTGTAGCTCTGAAAAATTATCGCCAGCACGTAATTTTCTCTGATTAATCATATGGAAGAATGCACGCTCGAAAATTCTAGTTTGCTCCTCAATAGGCTGGCTAACACTGTCAAAGCCATCCATTTCATTCGGGTCACGCACAATAAGATAATTTCCATTCACTTTTTCCAGCACCCCACGTTCATGCAAATAACTCAGGGTGTGATTCACGGTCGTGCGGCTAATATTATACATTTCCGCCAGTGCAGCTTGGGAGGGTAATGGTGACAAAATATGCCCCTTACTTATCCCATCGATGACCTGATTGATCACATTATGGCGGAGATTTTGGGTTCTACTCATCATAACTCCTATGGTTTTTTATTCATTTAAAACTAATTTAAAGCTGAATAGTCAGCACTAGTTCACAAATAACAGCATTGATTTATCCGGGCCGTGCTTTTTTATTTAATAAAAGAGTCCATCTATCAAGAGGCCCCGTTATGAAAAATATAAATACGATGAAAATATTACTTTGTGAAGAGCCAACCAAGTTAGTTTATCAACAACGTGCATTACCCGTACCTAAAGCTGATGAAGCATTAATAAAGGTTTTAAATGTTGGTATTTGCGGTACAGATATACATGCATGGGCGGGTCACCAACCCTTTTTTAGTTACCCCCGGGTATTAGGTCATGAGATTTGTGGAGAAATAATAGGTTTGGGAGATGACGTTAATAATATGCATGCCGGACAACGAGTTGCTGTTATTCCCTATGTTGCTTGCCATCACTGTAATTCTTGTTTGAGCGGCAAAACAAATTGCTGTGAGAATATTTCCGTTATTGGTGTCCATCAAGATGGCGGTTTTAGTGAGTATTTATCTGTTCCGGTGAGCAATTTATTGGTCGTTGACGATGTTGACCCGATTTCTGCAGCCCTCATTGAGCCTTTCGCTATCAGTGCCCACGCGGTACGCCGGGCCGCTGTCCACCCTGATGAACATGTGTTGGTTGTGGGGGCCGGCCCAATTGGTTTAGGGGTTGCTGCGATTGCACAAGCTGATGGTGCGCATGTCGTGATGGCGGACACCAGTGAACAGCGCCGTGAGCATGTTAAAAATACATTGAATATCAGTGCATTAGACCCGAGCGCTGCACAGTTTGAGCAGCATTTGCGCCAGCAGTTTTCCGGCATGTTGCCATTAAAAGTGATTGATGCCACCGGAAACCAGCGCGCCATGAATAACACCGTCAACTTTATCCGCCACGGTGGCAGCATTGTGTTTGTCGGCTTATTCAAGGGGGACCTCAGTTTCCCAGATCCTGACTTCCATAAGAAAGAAACCACCATGATGGGCAGCCGAAACGCCACCTTTGAGGATTTTGCCAAAGTCGGAAAATTAATGGCGGCGGGAAAATTATCAGCGGAGATGATCCTTACTCATCGTTTTGAATTCAACACATTAGCAGAAATTTATGCGCAACAGGTCGTGAACAATAAGAACCTAATTAAAGGCGTTATTCAGTTCTGATATCACTCAATGAAAGGATGTAGCTCTATGTTAACGTTAAATCGCCGTGATTTTCCCGCTCGCCAACACCCGGATAAAGTTATTCAATTTGGCGAAGGTAATTTTTTACGGGCTTTTGTTGATTGGCAATTGGACTTGCTAAATGAATACACCGACCTTGATGCCGGAGTCGTGGTAATTCGCCCAATTAACAGTGACTTCCCCCCATCATTGAATACTCAGGATGGCTTGTACACCACAGTTATTCGCGGCCTGAATGAACAAGGTGAAGAAGTCAGTGACGCACGAATCATTCGCACGATTAATCGTGAAATTAATATCTATCAAGATTTCGCGGGTTATTTGGCCCTCGCGCGTGATGAAAACATTCGATGGGTTTTCTCTAACACGACTGAAGCGGGTATCAGTTACGTGGCGCAGGACACATTCAGTGACACCCCGCCTAGCAGTTACCCTGCGAAATTGACCCGCTTAATGTATGAGCGCTTCCAACATTTTTCTGGCGCGGCGGATAAGGGCTGGGTGCTGCTACCCTGCGAACTGATTGATTACAATGGCATAGCATTGCAAGAGTTGGTTTTACGCTATGCGCAGCAGTGGCAATTAGGTGAAGATTTCAGCCAATGGCTCGTGCAGCACAATACTTTTTGCTCAACATTAGTAGACCGCATCGTGACCGGCTATCCCCGTGATGAAGCACAAACCCTTGAAGCCGAGTTGGGTTATTACGATGCATTTCTCGATACTGCAGAATACTTTTACCTGTTTGTTATTCAAGGGCCACAATCTCTGGCGCAGGAATTACGTCTGGATAAATACCCGCTAAATATTCGTCTCGTCGATGATATTAAACCTTACAAAGAGCGCAAAGTGGCCATTTTGAATGGTGCGCACACCGCTTTGGTGCCGGTGGCCTATCTGGCGGGGTTAAATACCGTCGGTGAAGCCATGGCTGACCCACAAATCAGCCAATTTGTGGCGCAACTCATCAGTGAAGAGATTATCCCGGTCTTAGATTTACCCGCCGACGAGCTACAGGGCTTTGCCCAAGCCGTACTAGGCCGGTTTCGTAACCCTTTTATTCAGCACCAGTTGCTGTCTATCGCCCTCAATGGCATGACAAAATTCCGCACACGAATTTTGCCACAATTGCTCGCCAGCCAACGCCAACACGAGGTGCTACCTGCCCGTCTGACCTTCGCCTTTGCGGCGCTACTGATGTTTTATCGTGGGAAACGTGCCGCTGAAGACTATCCATTACAAGATGATGCCCACTGGCTAACTCGCTTTGCCACTCTTTGGCAGGAGGTCGATGCTGGCACTTTGCCAATGCGGGGGCTAGTACAATCGGTGTTAGCCGAGCGCGCGCACTGGGGGCAAGACCTCAACCAAGTCCCTCATCTAACAGACCACATTACCGAACAATTGCAGATAATTTTTCGGGCAGGAATGCGGGCAGCCTTAACCGCATGCTGTTAAAGCTTGCCGGACAGAAGCGAATACATATGCAAAAAACAATAAAAATACATCCACTGGATAATGTCGCCGTCGCGCTATATGCACTGCAAGCCGGTGAGCAGCTTGATATAAATGGGTATTTCGTCACCCTACCACAGGCCGTGAGTCGTGGGCATAAGTTTGCCTTACAGCCTCTGACTCATGGACAAAATATCATCAAGTATGGTCTACCCATTGGCCATGCGCTCAGTGATATCGCGGTGGGCGAACATATACATTCACAGAATGCCAAAACCAATTTGAGCGATTTGGACCATTACAGCTACCAACCAGAGGTGGGCATATTGCCGCCGCAAATGGCCGAACGCGAAGTACAGATTTACCGACGAGCTGAGAATGAAGTGGGGATCCGCAATGAATTATGGATTATCCCGACAGTTGGTTGCGTCAATGGTATTGCCCGACAGATCCAACAACGTTTCTTGCAGGCAAATAATGGGGCATCAGATATTGACGGTGTTTATCTTTTTAGCCATCCATTTGGTTGTTCGCAACTGGGTGACGACCATCAGAACACGCGCACTATGCTGCAAAATATGGTGCGACACCCAAATGCAGGGGCAGTCTTGGTGATTGGCTTGGGATGTGAAAATAATCAGGTCGATGCTTTTCGTGACACCCTTGGCCCGGTTGATGAGCAGCGGGTGAAGTTTATGATTTGCCAGCAACAAGGGGATGAGGTAGCGGCCGGTCTGGCGCAACTTCAGCAGTTATATGAGGTCATGCGCCATGATAAACGTGTTAATGGGCATATCAGCGAGTTGAAATTTGGGCTCGAATGCGGTGGTTCTGACGGGCTATCGGGGATTACTGCCAACCCATTATTAGGCCGTTTCTCTGATTATATTATTGCGCATGGCGGCACATCGGTACTGACGGAAGTGCCGGAGATGTTCGGAGCAGAACGTATACTGATGAGTCGTTGCCGTGATATCACCACCTTTGATAAGACGGTCAGTATGGTCAATGAATTTAAGCAATATTTTATTGACCATCACCAGCCCATTTATGAAAACCCCTCTCCGGGCAATAAAGCGGGTGGAATCACAACATTGGAAGAGAAATCTCTGGGATGCACCCAAAAGGCAGGCCAAAGTCAGGTTGTTGATGTACTGAAATATGCTGAAAGGCTGAAAACTCCGGGCTTAAATCTGCTCAGTGCCCCCGGCAATGATGCAGTGGCCACCAGCGCCTTAGCGGCTGCGGGTTGCCATATGGTGCTGTTCAGTACTGGGCGGGGCACCCCCTATGGCGGATTTGTCCCCACGGTTAAACTGGCGACCAACAGTGAACTGGCGGCGCAGAAGCCCCATTGGATTGATTTTGATGCTGGCAAACTGATTCACGGGGCCAATATGGAGGAGTTACTGAGCGAGTTTATCGAGCTGATTGTGGCCATCGCCAGTGGCCAACCGGCGCGCAATGAAGTCAATGATTTCCGCGAACTCGCTATTTTCAAAACCGGTGTTACTTTGTAGCAATCACCGCACGGGCAGGGTTTCGCTCTGCCCGTTATCTTATCTGAAACCCATCAGGCAACTGATGTTTCTTCACGGTCCAGGGCCAACTTACTTTTGAAACAGCATAAAGTGATAACAATCGCCAGCGGGATCCAGAATAAAATTATTGAGGTAATCAATGACATGACAGCATAGGTTTGTGGCGACGCCATCCCCAGCAAAATAGTCTGCAGCAGTCGGTTTAATCCCGGTAATAGAAAAATAATCCCAAACCACCAGCCGGACATATTGATATCATGCATTCTACGAATCCCCACAGCTAAGGTGGGCAACAGCAGGATCCCAAGCCAAAAGATATCCAGCAGATATAAACTGCCGACATACCCCATAAAAGCCAACATCAAAACTATCAAGATCTTGGCGACGATATTGATAATGATAAAACTCCAAAAATCGGTTCTCGATGATCGTCCATCAAAATCGACGTAACCACGCCAACCATTGAGATAACTTTTTCCTAGATTCATTGCCCTTCTTTGCTCTCAATATTCTGAATAAACAGTAAATTACGCTCATTCATAAGTATTGCCAATAGTTATCAGCCTTTAATATGCGGACTCAGCGAACATTTAATAGATTGAGGAACTACCGGGCACAGGCATGGCGCGGAGTGACCAAAATATCCTGTGACGTTTCGCAATTAAACAACTGACTTCGCGAATTTTGCATTTTACAGATGCCACTCATACACCAAGGCGTTATATTGATTACACATTTATCTTTAATAGATAACACCTAAAGGAGTTTTGCATGTTTGTTGTCAGCCTGACTTACCACCAGCCTCTCGACATCGTTGAACCACTGACTGAAAGCCATAAAGAGTGGTTGAAAAAATATTATGCTCAGGGCGTGTTCATCGCCTCTGGCCGAAAAGTACCGCGCACCGGTGGCATTATTTTGGCAAAAAGTATTGAGCGAGCCATGCTAGATAACATATTGGCAGAGGACCCATTTAATGCAGTGGCTAATTACAGTGTGACTGAGTTTATTCCCTCAATGGCTATCGAATCAGTCGAAGCACTAAAAACCCTATAGTTATCAGATGCAATAAGTCATAGCGACAGCCATGATTAATACCATGGCTGCTTCCCAAAATGGGCAGATTATGACGCGCCCCGTTGCTGCCGTTTTTCCATAATGCGAGGTAAATTTTCCTCCAGCCAGAGAGCTAATCCCTCAACCTGCTCCTGAACCTCTCTTCCCAATGGGGTTAATTTGTATTCCACATGCGGTGGCACAACTGGATAGGCAATACGGTCAACAAATCCATCTTCTTCAAGATTTTGTAGGGTTTGCGCCAACATTTTCTCACTTACACCGCCAATTTTTCTTCTCAATGCACTAAAGCGCAACGTTTCATTGCTCAACGCGATGAGCACCAAGACTCCCCAGCGGCTGGTGACGCGCTTGAGGACTTCTCGGGATGGGCAGTTTGCATTGAGCAATTCCCCCCGCCGAACTTGCTCCGGAAATGAGATAGTGCCAGCTAAATTTTGCGATTTCATTATTTCCATACTAACCTTTTTGTACGTACTTACTTTAAGTTAGTATATTGCATATGATTGTCTTAAGGGTGAGTTTTTAGTGAACTTCCATGTATTTTGCCTTAAACACAGTTCGTCACCCTCCCAATAGACCCAAAATCATTGGCGTGGCAGGCCGGAAGCATGTGCATACCGCCTCCTGCGACTTTAAGTTCGATGGGAATAACACAATATTTGGAGCGTCATAATGATCGCAGTAACCGGTGCCACCGGCCAACTCGGCCGCCTTGTTATTAACGCATTACTTAAAAAAGTACCTGCCAGTGAAATTATTGCCGCCGTTCGCAGCCCTGAAAAAGCCAGTGATTTGGCGGCACTCGGGGTTCAGGTACGCAAAGCGGATTATAGTCACCCCGCTACATTGGCAACCGCTTTCCAAGGGGTTGATAAACTGCTGTTAATCTCATCAAGTGAAGTAGGACAGCGCCTTGCTCAACATGCTGCTGTCATCAATGCCGCCAAACATGCGAACATCAAATTATTGGCCTATACCAGCTTGCTACATGCCGATGAAAGCCCACTGGGGTTAGGTGAAGAACACCGCGCCACAGAAGCACTTTTACGCGAATCGGGCCTGCCGGTGGTGCTATTACGCAATGGTTGGTACACCGAAAACTATGCAGCAAGTATCGCGCCGTCTTTAGCTCATGGCGCATTCATTGGGGCTGTGGGTGACGGGCAGATAGCCTCTGCCAGCCGAGAAGATTATGCCCAAGCTGCCGCCATCGTGCTGACTCAAGAAAATCAAGCGGGCAAAGTGTACGAATTAGCCGGTGATGACAGTTATACCCTGGCTGAGTTCTCAGCAGAAATTGCCCGCCAATCAGGCAAGCCCGTGGTCTATAAAAACTTGTCTGAAGCTGATTTCAGACAAGCACTAATCAGTGCCGGTTTACCTGATGGTTTCGCAGCCCTCCTAGCAGACTCTGATGCTGGGGCAGCTAAAGGCGGGTTATTTGATGATAGCCATACCTTGAGCAAACTTATTGGCCGCCCAACCACCCCTTATGCCAAAGTCATTGCTGCAACACTGGCTTCACTTTAACTTTTTTGTCATGACTTGTTGACCAGTAACCCTTGTGTTACTGGCCAACCCCCATACTTATCTAAACTTTCGCCGCGTCCAATGCCTGGGCTAGGTCATTGAGGATATCGTCAATATGCTCAATGCCAATCGACAACCGCACCATATCCCGTGGAACCCCCGCCTTCACAAGTTCTTCATCATTGAGTTGACGGTGGGTGGTGGAAGCTGGATGGCACGCTAATGATTTGGCATCACCAATATTCACCAACCGCACGATCAAATTCAGTGCATCAATAAATTTCGCCCCCGCAGCCTGACCACCATAAATACCGAATGATAATATCGCGGCAGGTTTGCCACCGAAATAGCGCAGGGCTAATTCATGCTCAGGATGGTCTGGTAAACCGGCATATTTCACCCAACTGACTTGTGGATGTTTTTGTAAATAATAAGCAACTTTCAATGCATTTTCTGTATGGCGTTCCATGCGCAACGCTAGGGTCTCTAACCCCTGTAATATCAAAAATGCATTGAATGGCGACAACGCCGCACCGGTATTTCTCAGCGGTACTACCCGACAACGGCCAATATAGGCAGCCGCACCAAACTGCTCGGTGTAGGTTACGCCGTGATAAGACGCATCCGGCGTATTTAATTGAATAAAGCGCTCAGGATATTGCGCCCAAGGAAACTTGCCTGAATCCACCACAATGCCGCCAATGCTGGAACCATGACCGCCGATATATTTAGTCAATGAATGCACCACAATATCCGCACCATATTCAAAGGGGCGACAAAGAATCGGTGTGGCGACAGTATTATCGACAATTAGCGGTACGCCATGACGATGGGCGGCATCAGCCAACTTTTTCAAATCAACAATATTGCCCGCAGGGTTACCAATTGATTCACAAAAAACAGCTTTTGTCCGCTCATCAATCAAGGCCTCTAATGTTTCAATATCATCATGATCAGCAAATCGGGTTTCAATCCCATAGCGCGGTAACGTGTGGGCCAGCAGATTGTAAGTCCCGCCATACAGCTTAGCCACCGACACAATGTTATCTCCGGCTTCTGCAATAGTTTGAATTGCATAAGTAATCGCTGCCATTCCGGATGCAACCGCCAGTGCCGCGATCCCGCCCTCCAATGCCGCAACTCGTTGTTCTAATACATCATTAGTCGGGTTCATGATGCGCGAGTAAATATTGCCTGCGACTTTTAAGTCAAACAGATCCGCACCATGCTGGGTATCATCAAAAGCAAAGGAGGAAGTCTGATAAATGGGTACTGCAACGGCCTTGGTGGTTGGGTCCGGAGAATAGCCTGCATGAATAGATAATGTTTCTAACTTCATTTTTTTCCCTTCTAAAATGACGATACCCAACCCGCTGCAAGTACACAGCGTACAGGTAGCCGAGCTACACTAGCCTGTGTTGATGAGCAGCGAACACAACGTAGAAACTTACAATAGAGGAATTAGTGAGTGACACATACCTCCCAAAGTAATTATTTAGCTATTAATTATAATTAAATGATATCAATCACAGATTCAGCCCGCCTGTGGCCGTGATCTATTAGCCGATAATGTTAGAGGCCACTCATATTAATGATGACGTCAATGAAATTTATTATTGATTAGCTAATCAGTATCTTTGAAATATATCACTCCAAATTTAAAATTAGATACTAAAATCACACCAAAACAGTTATAAGTCATTGATAAAAATCTATATATTAAATAACTATCTATTTGAAACTTAATCCCAATTGATAAACAATAAATTATATATACGAATTTATTATATTAATAATAAGTCATGCTGTAATTGCAGAGTAAATAGATAAAAAATAAAATTTCATGTTCAGCAACTTGAATTTTAACTCGACCGCTATACACGATAGATGAGAGCGACAACTAGCGGCGAGCTACACACTCCATTTACTGGCTTTATATTTTTACAAATCAACGCGCTATAAAAAATACCTCATTAGCGCTTTTCTCCTCTTCTATTTGTCATGTATACTGTATAAATAAACAGTATCGGTCAGTTGACAGCTTTGGGTTATCGCGCTCTCCCTTGTATCAATCATTTGGAGGCTCTATGGTTGCATTTGGTCATGCGGCACAAGACTATATTGAAAAAAGAATCGACCTAAATGAGCACTGTATTGCTCATCCGGCCGCCACTTTTTTTATGACGGCTGAAGGTGAATCTTTGGTCAATGCGGGTATCCACCATGGTGCGCTGTTAGTGATAGATCGCAGTTTACAAGCGCGACATGGGGATATTGTCATCGTCACCGTTGGGGGGGAATTCAGCATTAAGCGCCTTTACTTACGCCCCACCCTCCGCCTAGAAGCGCTTAATGCCAACTCCCCGCCACTAAAACTGTGCGAGGGGGATGAGGAGTGGGCCATTTTTGGCGTTATTACATTTAGTATCAATAAGTTAAAATGATGTTTGCTTTAGTTGATGTCAATTCTTTTTATGCCAGTTGCGAAACCGTGTTTCGACCAGACTTGTATGGCCGGCCAGTAGTGGTGCTCTCTAATAATGATGGCTGCGTAATAGCCCGCAGCCGCGAGGCTAAAGCCGTGGGGATCACTATGGGCGCGCCCTATTTTAAAATTCAACAAGTTATACGCCAGCATGGTGTAATTGCATTCAGTAGCAATTATGCGCTCTACAGTGATATGTCCGCGCGCGTGATGACTATTCTTGAGCAATTGGCTCCAGGAATTGAAATTTACTCAATTGATGAAGCCTTTCTCAGCCTAAAAGATGTCCAACCTTCCATTGCGCTGGAAGAATTTGGTCAATTTGTGCGAGATCATATACGAAAATTAACTGGCCTAAATGTTGGTGTAGGCATAGCCCCTAGCAAAACATTAGCTAAGTTGGCAAACCACGCCGCCAAGTTATGGCATAAAACCAGGGGGGTAGTCGATTTATCCAATCCCGAGCGCCAACGTAAGTTACTGGCACTCATGCCTGTCGCGGAGGTATGGGGCGTGGGCCGCCGTACGGCGAAAAAGCTTGAGATGATGGGGATCACCACAGCACTGCAACTCGCAGAAGCCAACCCTTCTTTGATTCGCAAAAATTTTAGTGTGGTGTTGGAGCGGACGGTAAGAGAGTTATGTGGTGAAGCGTGTTTAGCCGTTACTGAATTCGCCCCGACAAAACAACAAATAATCTGCTCACGTTCATTTAGCGAACGAATCACTGAATATCAAAGCATGCATGAGGCAGTTTGCAGTTATGCCGAGAAAGCCGCAGAAAAGCTGCGGAAAGAACATCAATACTGTCGCTATATATCAACATTTATCAAAACCAGCCCCTTTGCGACCAACGAGACCTACTACAGTAATGTTGCCAGCACCCGCCTCACTTTGCCGACGCTGGATTCGCGAGATATTATTAGTGCCGCACTTAAATGCCTAGCGGCAATTTGGCGGCCCGGTCATCGTTACCTGAAAGCAGGGATTGTATTAGGGGAATTTTCAAGTCACGGGATCGCCCAATTGGGGCTATTTGATGAGTGCAAACCGCGTATCAACAGTGAGCAATTAATGGCGACTATCGACAGCATTAATCAATCTGGAAAAAGCAAAATTGCCTTCATCGGACAAGGAATCAACCCAGAATGGCAGATGAAACGCGAAATGTTATCACCAGCATATACTACCCGTGTTACGGATATCCCGATCGCCATCATCAGATAACATCACTTGACATGCACTCTGGAGTGCCGTTTTATCAAAAAAAAGTATTAGAAGCATTGATGGCGGATCAACAAAAGCTCAGTCTGAACTGTATTAAAGAAAGGAATATTATGAGTGAATTTACCGGCTTTATTCAGGACGGCCTGACCTTCTTGCAACTTATCAGTCAAAACAACAATAAAGAATGGTTTGAGGAACATCGTGATATCTATGACAAGCATCTACTGCAACCCATGCGAAAACTGGTGAGTGACTTAAGTTCAGATATGCTAACTATTGATGAATTGTTTGAAGTTCGCCCAGCCATTGGTAAAACGATTTCCCGAATGAACCGGGATACACGTTTTTCTCATGACAAGTCACTGTATCGCAACAATATTTGGCTGACCTTTAAAAGATCGCGTAAAAACTGGACAGACGCACCAACATACTTTTTTGAGTTTGGCCCAGATTGGTGGCGATATGGGCTGGGCTATTACAGCGCATCCCGCACCACGATGGCGCTTTTTCGCCAACAATTAACCTGTGCTCCAGCAGATTTTCTTAAGATAGCGGAGTGCATTCATCCCAATTTCACAATTGAAGGAGAAAGTTATAAGCGGCCACTGATTAAAGACCAATCACCGCAATTGGCAGCATGGTACAACAAAAAATCGTGGGCATTAATCAGCCATCATAATGACATGGATATCCTGTTTTCCGAGCAACTAGTTGATATTTTAAGCAAAGACTTTAGGCGACTTTCTCCTATCTATGACTTCCTGATGAAAATAGAAGGATTGAAGAAAAGTCATTTAGTGTTAAATGGATTCTAATCCAGTATTCAGCATCCTTGTTAACTTTGCGCTCCCAGTCTTTGCAGGGATTGGTTATTGCTAATGAATATTTCTCACATTGATATACCAGGCAACTGTAACAAATAATCAACATGATATTCATAATTAACAAATATAATGAATGAATCACCCAATAAACATCACGCTTTGTAACTTTTAAGTAAAAAATACACATATTTAAAGCCAATAAAAGGCCAATAGGAAAATAAATTAATACTATTTTGCAAGACTCACTAGTTAATCACTAAAGAAAATAACAAACAAAAGCACAACAGCATGTTTTTTAAGTATTTTATTGCCAACTCAATTATTTAAAAAATAAATAAAAAGTTAAATATAAATAATGAATTCAGCTGACACCATCTATTAATTAATGATTTAAGCGCCCCAAATAAGTGCAATAAGAGCAATAAATAGCACCTTTATGGGGAATTAATAATTTAATAAATAAAAGCATAAAGTTTTATTGATGACTGCCGATTACCCTCAGTAATTATTGTCTTCCGCGATGATAAACAACCCCCATTTACTGAGGTTATTATGCGAGTGAACAAACCTGTCAGTCGGCAGGAGTTTCCCATTGGCCCCGATACCACCTTGCAATCGACCACCGATACTCAAGGTAATATCACCTATGCCAATGCCGCCTTTGTTCGTGCCAGTGGCTTTGAATATCAAAATTTACTGGGTCAACCTCACAATGTGGTGCGGCACCCGGATATGCCCCCTGCGGCGTTTGCCGATATGTGGCAAACCTTGAATGCCGGCCTCTCCTGGTCGTCATTGGTCAAAAATCGCCGGAAAAATGGCGACTATTATTGGGTTCGCGCCAATGCCACTCCATTACGTCATAATGGCCGTTTAACCGGCTATATTTCTGTGCGCATTGCCCCCACTCGTGAAGAAGTTAAGCAGGCCGAAGCGCTATATAGTGATTTTAACTCGGGTAAAGCCAAACATCGTCGCATTGCCTTGTACCGAGGTTTGATTGTCCGCACCGGCTGGCTCTCTTTCTTGTCATTATTGCAAACTTTGCCATTACGCTGGCGTTTACGCGGTGCATTATTGATGGCTGCACTGCTACCGACTGTCGCGGCGAAGGGGATGGGCATTAGCGGCTTACCCTTACTCGGGCTAGGGGTAACCACCCTTGTCAGTAGCCTGATAACATCACTTTGGCTCGAGCGCCAGGTCGCCCGCCCAATTGCCGCGATTTTACAGCAAGCCCAAGATGTCTCTTCCGGGCAAGCGGGTGATTATGTGCAACTCAATCGTGTGGATGAAATTGGCTATTTAATGCGGAGTGTCAATCAGTTGGGGTTGAATCTTCGCTCACTAACCGATGATGTCAGCGGCCAAGTAGATGGCATTAACACCGCCAGCAGTGAAATTGCCGCAGGTAATCGTGAGCTAAAAGTACGAACTGAACAAGCCACTGCCAATTTACAGCATATCGTCAGTGCTACTGAACAGTTAGTGGCAACCGTACAAAACAGCGCCAATAGTGCCAATGAAACCACATCACTCGCAGCCATGAGCAGCCATGCCGCGGAGAAAGGCAGCGAATTAATGCATCAGGTGATTAAAACCATGGGCACGATTAATGATTCCAGCCATCGTATTGTCGATATTATCAGTGTGATTGAGGGTATTGCTTTCCAAACCAATATTTTGGCACTCAATGCAGCGGTTGAAGCCGCACGTGCGGGTGAACAAGGCCGGGGTTTTGCCGTCGTTGCCAGTGAAGTCCGCCATTTGGCCCAGCGATCTTCCACTGCGGCGAAAGAGATTAAACACTTAATCGAAACCAGTGTGGAGCGAGTGCGCGATGGTAGCGCATTAGTCCAAAATGCCGGCGCTACCATGGATAATATCGTCAAACAAGCGGGCCAAGTTTCGACCTTAATCAGTGAAATCAGCACCTCAACTCATGAACAGACGCAAGCTCTGGGGCAGATTAGTCAATCAATTGGTCAGTTGGATCAAATGACGCATCAGAATGCGGCCATGGTGGAGCAATATGCCGGTGCAGCAGAAGAGTTAGCGCATCGTACCCTGCGCCTAACCGCCGCGGTTCGGATTTATCGTCCGCAAAATTAAGATGGACTCAAATAATATCTCGTTGAAATGGCGTGAATAAATCAAGAGAACAAGCACAATCCGCGCATTATCTGTTATGGATGCTATAACTGACTATTCATCTGTCATAGCAATAAACAGAAACCCCGCTATAGTGGGTAGCTGGTTATTCAATTATTAAATAAGGAGTTTTATGTCATCACTTAATCAAACATCTGTTCGCGCCCAACAAGGTGAAACTGATGCAAACTTACCTGGTGAAGATCACTTGATCGCCCATGAAGCTTTGCTTGTCGCGTTAATGGTTGAATGTGCTAATGAGTCAGATAATGATCAATTTCTGTTCAGCATCCGAGAAACACTGAATGGAATTTTAAGCTCTTCCCGTTACCTTGATGCAAGCAAAATAGCCAATGGCTTGATTGATGAGGCTGATGATAAAGCCAACCGCTAGTTTCCAGCCCTCACTCATGAGGGCTTTTTATTGGTCGCGAGAGTCAACACCACCGCACCGGTTGATCAATAATGGCAAGAAAACGATAATCAACCGCTGAGAACGGCAACATAATCCATTGAGGAAAGTAATGGCTTCGCTGAAAGAAGTGGCAAATCTGGCGTCAGTTTCATTAATGACAGTTTCTCGGGCCATCAATAACCCAGAACAACTGCGCCCAGAAACTTATCAGCGAGTGATGCAGGCTATTGAGGCCCTTAATTATGTGCCTGATTTTTCTGCACGAAAAATGAGGGGTAATACGGCCCAAACATCGACTCTGGCCGTGCTCGCGTGGGATACCGCCACCACCCCTTTTTCAGTTGAAATATTACTGTCCATTGAGCTAACAGCACGTGAATTTGGTTGGAATAGTTTTTTGGTCAATCTCACGTCGCAAGAAGATAGCGAGCGCGCAGTTAACCAGTTGCTGGCCCAACGTCCTGACGGCATTATTTTTACGTCAATGGGGCTACGGCAAGTGACCATCCCCGAGCGCCTGCGGGATAAAAATATTGTGTTGGCTAACTGTGTCAGTGAAAACCATACCATCCCCAGTTACATTCCTGATGACTTTGATGGTCAGTATCAGGCGATGAAATTGCTGTTAAGCCGCGGTTACCAGCGGCCATTGTGTATTTATCTTCCCGATTGCACTCTGGCGGGCAGGGCTCGGCGCGCGGGTGCAGAAAAAGCTTGGCTGGAATCAGCTCGGCCAATAGCGCAGTTGCGCCAGTGTCATTTAGCCTGGGGAGATGAACATTATCAAGATGTTATCCCCCTATTAGACCGCTACTGCCCCGAGGGGAAACCGGACTTTGATGTGCTGATTTGCGGCAACGACCGCATTGCTTTTCTGGCCTATCAAGTGCTGTTAGCAAAAGGTATCACCATCCCGCAGCAAGTGGCGGTAGTCGGTTATGACAATATGGTCGGCATCGGTGAACTATTTCTACCACCACTGACCACCGTGCAATTGCCCCATTATGATATTGGCCGGGAAGCCGCCCTGCATTTGATTGAAGGGCGGGAATCGCGTTTAACACAGCGGCTACCTTGCCCACTGCTTGAGCGGGCGTCCATTTCAGCGATTTGAGGGTTAGCGAGTCACTAAATGCCAATATTTAGCGCTCAGCAGTTCCGCCGGGCCATTCTCTGCAAATAATGATAAATAGCGCTCATGCGGCTCAGGATAGATACGGCTACTCATACAGGCCTGCCCATCATTGATAAATACCTCGATCGATGAGCTATCAATAAAGACACGCAATGATAATAATCCTGACTCGGCCAGAGCCACACTGCGATATCCCGTCAAACCATGCTGCGGATAATATCGCTCGAGAATGAGTCGATTAGCCTGATTATCCACATAAATAGATACTCGACCTCCCGTTCCATGGCTATCACCCAGCTGCAAACCATATTTTTCCGCCTGGCTGGTGGCGGTATCCCACAGCAACTGCCATTCCATACTGCGGCAGTTTTCGAGCAACAGTTGTTTATCTTGCAACCGCGTGGCGGGAATAGCTGACTGACTGGACTGCCTTAATGCTTCAACTTCTCGTATTGGCTGCATCAATAGCTGGCCTTGAGTATCAAGACTTAATTCCCGTGGTAACGTCAGGCAACCGCACCAATTATCGGCTTTAGTCGGCATGGGAGATTGCCACATATCCATCCACCCAATGATGACTCGACGACCATCAGCAGTCAGTAGGGATTGCGGTGCATAGAAATCATGGCCGTGATCCAACTCGGTAAAAGGTTGAGATGGGGTAAAATCGCCACCTGGCTGCCATTGTCCGCGCAACACCCCACTTTGGAACAAGTTCCGATGGCGGTAACCTTGCGCAGCCAAGCCCTGTGGTGAAAACATCAGGATTCGCTCATCACCCAATGGAAAGAAATCTGGGCATTCCCACATATATCCCATATCATCATCGGCACGCGCCAAAACTTGCATAAATTGCCATTCATGCAGTGAAATTCCGCGATATAGCAAAACTTGCCCATGATCGCGCGAATCTCGGGCACCAACAACCATCCACCAATAATCATCCTCAAACCACACTTTAGGATCACGAAAATGCATGATGCCCTCAGGAGGAGTCAGCACAACACCCTGCTTGTCAAAATGTATGCCATCCTGGCTGGTCGCCAGACACTGAACTTCGCGAATGGCACTGTCATCGCCCTCATCTTTAAGCCAAACATGGCCGGTATAAATCAGACTTAACACGCCATTGTCGTCAACCGCACAGCCAGAAAAACAGCCGTCTTTATCCCACGGGTCTCCCGGTGCTAATGCAATCGGCTGATGCTGCCAACACAGCATATCGGGGCTGGTCGCATGGCCCCAGTGCATCGGCCCCCAATTTTCATCATAGGGGTGATGCTGATAAAACGCGTGATAGTGCCCCTTGAAAAAAATCAGCCCATTAGGATCATTCATCCACCCCGCTGGCGGAGCCAAATGGAAATGGGGATAGAAATTCTGGCCGACCTGAGAAGCTAAAGTTTGTTGTGCGGCATTTGCCCGCTCAATTAATGAATTCATAGTGCTCGCTTAGTCGTTAACTGTAAGGAAGGATCATCAGCTCGCGGCTCGCCCCGCAGCATAAAACTGGAAATAATAGTCAACCCGAGGACAATTCCCCCCATTATCATGTAGGTATCCGCGAACCCAATCTGGTCGTAGCCAATACCTGCCAATGGCGAAAATATGCTGGCACACACTTGAGTCACAAACTGGAATCCCACCAGATACAAGGTGGCTGATAGCCGTGGATCGAAATTGGCGGCGATATACTTAAAAATCGCGATCAGTAGAATTGGCAACTCGACTGCATGTAAGAGTTTCATCAGTGAAATAGTGGCGGCATCTTGGGCTAATCCTGAGCCAAATATGCGCATGGCCATAATCAATCCACTTAGCAATAAACCTTTTTTGGCTCCAATGTGGTTAACTAAGAATGGCGCAAGAAACATGCCGCCAGCTTCTAAGAAGACTTGTAATGAATTAAGAAAACCGTACATCTCATTGCCATGTCGAGGGTTGGCAAATAAAGAAGAAAAATACACCGGGAATTGCTGGTCATATACGTTATAAACGCTGACTCCAGTCACAAACACCACCAGCGCCCAGAAACGTGGCAGACGGAGTAATGACAAGGTATCCGTCAGTGTCAGAGCGCTGCTCTTGCCATATTCCAGTGCCCCCATCGCATCTGTTTTGACTTCATGTAAATGCCACAACAACAATAAAAATAGCGCTGCCGAAGCCGAAGCCATCCAGAAATTAATGTTAGGATTAATATTAAATAACATACCCGCAAAGAAAGTCGCCCCCGCCCAGCCCAGCGAGCCCCACATCCGAGCCTGACCAAATTCGAACCCACTAATCCGGCTAACTCGCTCAGTATAAGACTCAAGGGCACCAATCCCGGCAAAGAACGTCATTCCCATATATAAGCCGCCCACAACTGCACCGGCGAGAATATTGACGCGCAATAAAGGGGCATAAATATAAATAAAAAAAGGGCCACTGATCAGCAGCAAAATACCAATAGCCCATAAAAGATGTTTTTTAAGCCCTAACTTATCTTGTATCACCCCATATAGCGGCTGCACGCATAGCGCCGTTATAGCAATAGCAGAGAAAGTCGCCCCGGTTTCGGCCCCTTTTAACCCTACATATTGGTTGAGCCATATAGAAAATAAAGAAAACGCTGATGACCAAGTAAAGAAAAACGTAAACAGTAAGCCACTTAAAATTAGATATTGATTGCGGACAGAGTGTTTCATGGCGAGATCCTGTTGAAGATTTACGCCCATTGTTAACGTTAACTTTTCAGTTTGAAAAGGTCTACCTCGTCTGTTTTGTGATGTTAATCAACAATGTTAACGTTAACAATTAATTTTTGTGATAAAAATCACTATAAATCTGTTGGCTATGGCTTTTGCGAAACCTCACAGAGTCAATCTTTCGCAGCATTAACCCGTTCAGCGAGAGGAGCTTAAGGGCGGCAGGAGTCAGCCCCGTAACCCTAGTAAAGCCGCCGATTACGACTTATCTGTTGTAAAGTATCAGTGAAATAGTGTGTTGGATAAAAATAAGTTATCACCTGTGCAAAAGATCATATTTGATAACCCTGTCCATACGTTTATTATGTTTTAAACTATCGTGGGGCAATAGTACCCTATCGATATTATGGGCCATATCAGGAAAGTTTATCGGCCCAAATAAAATAAGGAGGAAAAGTGCTGCTGGATAAATTGCTACTGGTTGTCCTTATGATTTTATTATCGCTTTTTGCCTGGATGTTTTTTTCACCCTATCACATGTATTCAACGGCTTATGAATTTCTTGAGTTGTTTGGATTCCAAGAGGGATACAATACATTAGGCTTCGGTCCTCAGCCGGAAACAGTAGACTAGACAAAAAAACAGGTGCCACTCTGGGCACCTGTCTTCGGGTATAAAAACACCTTTATTCTCGCGATTTTATTCTCTTGGTGCTGTTTCTATTGGCTCTTTAATAGGCAGAACTGAATAACTGGCCACAATCGCCGTAAGGATAATAAATAAGTGCCCTTCTGAAGAATCCAATAAGAAGGAGTTAAACAGGTGACAAGCCAAGTAAGCGCAGAGCAAAGCAACCAACACATTTCTGGTCTGGGCGGGTAAACGCCAGGCTGAACGGAAATAACACCACATCCACCCAAGGAATAAGGCTAAACCAACGACACCAGATTGGACTGTTTGCATCAGATATTCATTATGCGGGTTTATGCTATATTCGCCTTGCGAAATACTGAGCCAAAAGCCCCCAGCACCATGCCCTAAAATAGGAGCCTGTTCTATCAGCTTCACCGATTCCAGCATAAATGACGTACGCAGCCCCATCGAACTGTCACAGGACGTTTTATCCACCTCCTGTTGGGTTGCCAGGCAGCTTTGAACCTCCGTCACACCTTGCTGTAATCGCTCAACAGCACGGTTAGGTACCATGATCACAATGACAGCGACAATAATGGCACACACTACCATTCCCAAACGCTGGCGAGTTGAAAGCGACAGTAGCCCCCACACCCCAAAAGCGGCCGCCAACGCCACATAGCCCGTCCTGCCCTGCACCATAAAGACAATGTTATACACGGCCAGACACACCAGCAGAGCATAGCCCCAGCGCTTAAGCCCATGGCTACGGAAAGCTAATGAAAGCCAGATGACCGCGGCTATGGCCATAAAGAAGTTATGTGTAATCTGTAATTTAAATACTGTCGGATTCAGTGGATCAATATGGCCCAATGGCATATGAAGCACCCCGACCCACAGACTCGCTAGCAAGATAACCGCATTGGCCAATAAAAAACCTTTAGCAAAATAACTAGCCAGTGAACGGGATAGGACAAAAAACATAGCTAACGGCAAGATATACAACAACTTTGAATACTTACCAACCATCACTTTACCGTACAGATTGTGATGCCAGAGTAAAGATACCGCTAACAGCAAAAACATCACTGCGGGTAACCAAATCAGTGGTTTTTTTGCTAATTCTTTCACATAACGGGTATCGCGGCTCAGCAGTAAGCAGACAACCGCTAATACCATTGAAAGATTCATTATAAAATTAGAAGTGGGTAGACCAATACCTAACAGAAATGCAGTTGCGCAAGACAACATGCCAACATATCGATGAGCTGGCGGCGAACCGGGCAAAGTAGCAGGAGAAATCATAAGTCACTCACTTCAGATTAATCACCAAGAGAGGCTGCGTGACATACGTGTACCCCATATTGCAGCCCCAAATCTATAATATAGCCAACCAGAGCATACCGGTTGGCTATGATAAATATTTCAGATAAATGCAGTTATGCCGCCAGTGAACGGAACAGATAACGGAACCACCATAATGGTCGCCACCAGCCTTTGCGCTCGGGAACTGTTGCTGGCCGTGAATGTACTTTTTTGATTTCCCAATTAAAGTTAAGGAAGATGCGGCTATGACCATATTCCGCACCAAAGCGTGCAATTTCATTTTTCTTGCGATCATCAATCGGCGCATTATACGTCAAGTCACGATCCAGAGAATGATAGCTTTTCTTCCTATCAACATTGCGCTCAATACACCGGTATTGTTTGGGCAGGTAGCGCGGCGTGGTGCCATGGTCTTTGTGGAACTTCACAAAACGATAATCTTCCGAACCGTAGTGGCCAGCAAACTCTTCGTCATAACCATAAAGTCTGAAGAATCTAGCCCGGGACATGAAGAACAAATTCGGATGGCCACGGTAGGCTTTCCCCGTTTCTTCATCGGTACGATAGATGCGATACAGCGAGCGCCCCGGATTACGGGCATTAACCAGATAACGCATAGTGTCTTCAGGTAGCAAGCAATCTAAATCGGTAATGATTATCTTGTCAGATTTAGCGTAAGTCACACCCAGATTGCGCGAACCCGCCTGATTCCACTGGATATCAGTCGTAATTCTTAACCACGTGAAATTCAAATCATAATCTTTTACTTCGTACTCGAGCGGAGAACAATCATCAACAATGACAAATTCGACAGCATCTTTAATATCATCAGGATAAGATTCATATTCCTTTAACAAAGACTCAACGGAATCCATATTTCCCTGATTACAGTAAAAATGAGTTACATAAGACAACTTGATGTGTTGCTTATCTAACGGATGCCGTGCTTTAACGATTTCTACATCCTTCGTCACAATATAAACCTCTGTTTTAAGAGAGAAAATAAAAATAAATTTTTATAATTTCTTGAATACTGATGTTTTAATAAACTCAGTAAGAATAAAGGGCGCTAGCATGCCAAATAACTTTGCGGTAAAGGATAAAGAGTTACCATAATCAGTCAAATATTTTCTTCACATTATTGTGTCAATGATGACGGGATGTGCATAACAAGTGATTGATAATTTTTGCGTTCTTCTTTGAAAATTGAGCAGAAAGCCCACATCAGTTGCTGGATTATTTTGCCACGAAGTTTTATAGAAGTTTTGCAGAAGAAAAATTGGCAGGATATAAAACTCACGGAAGCATATGCCCCCGTGAGCTATGACATCAACAGCAGAATTACATGTGTTGAATAATGGCGTCGCCAAACTCACTGCATTTCAACAGTTTAGCGCCGTCCATCAGACGCTCGAAATCGTAAGTCACTGTCTTAGCCTGAATAGCGCCTTCGGTGCCTTTGATAATTAAATCAGCCGCTTCGAACCAGCCCATATGACGCAGCATCATTTCTGCAGACAAGATAATAGAACCTGGGTTCACCTTATCTTGGCCCGCATATTTCGGTGCTGTGCCGTGAGTGGCTTCAAACAATGCACACTCATCACCAATGTTGGCACCTGGGGCAATACCGATACCACCAACCTGCGCAGCCAATGCATCAGAAATGTAATCGCCATTCAGGTTCATACAGGCAATAACATCATACTCAGCTGGGCGCAGCAGAATCTGTTGCAGGAAAGCATCGGCAATAACATCCTTAACAATGATGTCTTTGCCGTTGTTTGGATTCTTGATTTTAACCCATGGGCCGCCGTCGATCAGCTCACCACCAAATTCCTCACGCGCTAACTGGTAACCCCAGTCTTTAAATGCGCCTTCGGTGAATTTCATAATGTTGCCTTTATGAACCAGAGTAACTGATTCACGATCGTTGGTAATGGCATACTCAATTGCCGCACGTACCAAGCGCTTAGTCCCTTCTTCTGAACACGGTTTTACACCGATACCGCATTGTTCAGGGAAGCGGATTTTCTTCACGCCCATCTCTTCACGCAGGAACTTGATCACTTTTTCAGCTTCTGGTGAACCGGCTTTCCATTCAATGCCCGCATAGATGTCTTCTGCGTTTTCGCGGAAAATAACCATGTTCGTCAATTCAGGGTGTTTTACCGGGCTTGGGGTACCCTCGTAATAGCGCACCGGGCGCAGGCACACATATAAGTCGAGTTGTTGGCGCAAAGCCACGTTCAGAGAACGAATACCGCCGCCCACTGGCGTGGTTAACGGACCTTTAATTGCTACACGGTAATCACGAATCAGATCCAATGTTTCTTCTGGCAGCCAAACATCTTTGCCATAAACATGGGTGGATTTCTCACCAGTGTAGATTTCCATCCAGGAGATTTTACGCTCACCTTTATAGGCTTTCTTAACCGCAGCATCGACCACGTTAATCATGGCTGGAGTCACATCAACGCCAATGCCGTCACCTTCAATAAATGGAATGATCGGATTATGCGGAACAACCAGTTTACCCTGAGCATCGACAGTAATTTTCTTACCTTCTGCCGGAACAACTACTTTGCTTTCCATCAACCTCTCCTTCAGCGCAATTTTGTTAATGCCTTGTAAGATTCGTGTCAATACTACTTGAATATTCGTTCCACGCCAATCCGAAACAGATTGAGGTATAATGCGCTAATCATTCGAAATCGCAATAATCATGAATAAATTCTCTGTTAAAAATCACAAAGTTAACCGATTCAGCACCAAGGCACAGGCTAAACAGGCGAAGCCTATGGCCCCACGTCGAGTATTGTTATTCAACAAGCCTTTTGATGTATTACCGCAATTTACTGATGAGGCTGGGCGCTCAACTTTGAAGGAATTTATCCCTTTTAATGATGTTTATGCAGCCGGACGACTCGATCGTGATAGCGAAGGTTTACTGGTATTAACTAATGATGGCAAATTACAAGCTAAGCTCACGCAACCGGCCCAGAAAACCGGTAAAGTCTATTACGTGCAAGTCGAGGGGATACCGAGTGATGACGCACTCAGCCAATTAAGGGCGGGAATCACCTTGAAAGACGGCCCTACATTACCTGCAGGTGCGGAGTTAGTGAGCGAACCGACATGGTTATGGCCGCGTAATCCTCCCATTCGAGAGCGCAAAACCATTCCCACAAGTTGGCTAAAGATCACGCTTTTCGAAGGTCGTAACCGGCAGGTGCGCAGAATGACAGCCCATATTGGCTTCCCAACCCTGCGCCTAATCCGTTTTAGTATGGGAAATTTAAGCCTGGGTGATTTACAGCCCGGCGAATGGAAGGAGATAACCGATGTTTAAGCCCCATGTTACCGTAGCGTGTGTGGTGCATGCCCAAGGGAAATTTTTGGTCGTCGAAGAGACTATCAATGGCAAGAAATTATGGAATCAGCCCGCGGGCCATTTAGAAGCGGATGAAACGCTGCTGCAAGCTGCAGAAAGAGAATTGTGGGAAGAGACCGGTATTCGAGCCAGCCCGCAATTTTTTCTGCGCATGCATCAATGGCTAGCGCCGGATAAAACGCCATTTTTGCGTTTCGCTTTTGTTATTGAGCTACAGGCCCCCTTACCCACCCATCCTCATGACAGTGATATCGACCGCTGTCTGTGGCTCACCGCCGATGAAATACTGCACGCGAATAACTTGCGCTCACCTTTAGTGGCGGAAAGTCTCCGTTGCTACCAACGGCCCGAGCGTTATTCGCTTGATCTGGTTGGCTCATTTAACTGGCCTTTATAACAGGCAAATTTGATTAACTCAGGTAATTTTGCCGGGAGTGCGAATCTACCATGCAGCAATGCGGTCAACGTGATAAAATCCGGCGCTTGTTTTTATGATGCCTTAGCCGCGTTGGAAAATGAGTCGGATAATGTCATCCGTCATAGCCCTCTTGAGGCTGTAGGTATTTACGTTAGTGAGATTTCCATGTCAGATAACAGCCAGAAAAAAGTAATCGTCGGGATGTCCGGCGGTGTCGATTCTTCCGTTTCCGCCTACCTGCTCCAGCAACAGGGTTATCAAGTTGCCGGCTTGTTCATGAAGAACTGGGAAGAGGATGATGGCGAAGAGTATTGCTCAGCGGCGACCGATTTGGCCGATGCGCAAGCGGTATGCGACAAACTGGGCATGGAGTTGCACACCGTCAATTTTGCCGCAGAATACTGGGATAATGTGTTCGAACTGTTCCTGGAAGAGTATAAAGCCGGGCGCACTCCCAACCCTGATATTCTGTGTAATAAAGAAATCAAATTTAAAGCTTTCCTTGAATTCGCTGCCGAAGATCTGGGCGCGGATTACATCGCTACCGGCCATTATGTCCGTCGTCAGGATGTTGAGGGCAAAAGCCGCTTGTTACGCGGCCTTGATGGTAATAAAGACCAAAGTTATTTTCTTTATACCTTAAGTCATGAGCAACTCGCTCAGAGTTTATTCCCTGTCGGTGAATTAGAAAAACCCGAAGTTCGCCGTATTGCTGAACAATTAGAGCTGGTCACCGCGAAGAAAAAAGACTCGACCGGCATCTGCTTTATTGGTGAGCGCAAATTCCGTGATTTCCTGGGGCGCTACCTCCCTGCTCAACCAGGCCCCATCATGACAGTTGATGGTCAGCATATGGGGGAACATCAAGGTTTGATGTATCACACGCTAGGCCAGCGCAAAGGTTTAGGCATTGGCGGCACCAAAGAGGGCGGCGATGACCCGTGGTATGTCGTGGATAAAGATGTCGCCAATAACATCTTGCTGGTCGCTCAAGGGCATGAACACCCGCGTTTAATGTCAGTTGGTCTGATAGCCCAACAATTACATTGGGTTGACAGAGAACCCGTTACCGCTGCTTTCCGCTGTGTGGTGAAAACCCGTTACCGCCAGCAGGACATTCCTTGCACAGTGACGCCACTGGATGACGAACGTGTTGAAGTTCGCTTTGATCAGCCCGTCGCGGCGGTCACCCCCGGACAGTCTGCGGTTTTCTATCAGGGTGAAGTCTGCCTCGGTGGCGGTATTATCGAGCAACGTTACCCGCTGACGGGCGCGGCGACAAACTGAACCCATCATTAATGAACCAGAACGTTTACAGGAGTGACCGTGGCGAAAAATTATTATGATATTACGTTGGCTTTGGCGGGAATCTGCCAGTCAGCTCGCTTGGTTCAGCAATTGGCTCATGAGGGCCAATGCGATAATGATGCATTAAATACGGTGTTGAATGGGTTGCTACAAACTAACCCGCCCTCAACTCTGGCGGTATATGGCGGTAATGAGCAATCCCTAAAAATGGGGTTGGAAACACTGCAAAGTGTCTTAAACGCTAACCGCCAGGGGCCTGCGGCAGAGCTAACCC
This sequence comes from Yersinia hibernica, assembly GCF_004124235.1. Classification (NCBI taxonomy): domain Bacteria; kingdom Pseudomonadati; phylum Pseudomonadota; class Gammaproteobacteria; order Enterobacterales; family Yersiniaceae; genus Yersinia; species Yersinia hibernica. The sequence continues at coordinate 1,429,016 of NZ_CP032487.1, read as the reverse complement.
GCTATACCCTTAGCCTGATGGTGCTTGAAAGAAAACTCAATGCCAATAAATCGGCGATGAATACTTTAGGCGATCGCATCAGCCAGCTTGATCGCCAATTGGCACATTTCGATCTCGAATCTGAAACAATGATGAGCTCGCTGGCCGCTATTTATACCGATGTTATCAGCCCACTCGGGCCACGCATTCAAGTTACTGGCTCACCCGCCATTTTACAAAGCACATTGGTGCAGGCAAAAGTTCGTGCCGCCCTGCTGGCGGGGATCCGCTCAGCTGTGCTTTGGCAACAAGTGGGTGGAAGCCGTTTGCAGTTAATGTTCTCGCGAAATCGTCTGTTTAAACAGGCGCAGAGTATTCTTGCTCATAATTGAAATACTTTCTCAGGAGTTGCCACCGATGGAATTATCCTCACTGACCGCCGTTTCCCCTATTGATGGACGCTACGGCGACAAAGTCAGCGCACTGCGCCCAATCTTTAGCGAATTCGGTTTGCTGAAATTCCGCGTGCAGGTCGAAGTACGTTGGCTGCAAAAACTGGCCGCCTGTGCAGAGATCAAAGAAGTTCCCGCTTTTGATGCGAACGCAAACGCTTACCTTGATAAAATTGTGCAAGAATTCAGTGAGCAAGATGCGCAGCGCATCAAAACCATTGAGCGCACCACAAATCATGATGTGAAAGCGGTTGAGTACTTCCTTAAAGAAAAGGTTGCCAGTGTTCCGGCATTGCATGCCGTGTCAGAATTTATCCACTTTGCCTGCACTTCAGAAGATATCAACAACCTGTCACATGCCTTAATGCTGCAAACGGCGCGCCAAGAGGTCATATTACCGATGTGGCGTCAGATGATTGATGCCATCAAAGCCCTAGCTCACCAGTACCGTGACTTGCCGCTGTTGTCCCGCACTCACGGCCAGCCGGCGACACCGTCTACCATCGGTAAAGAACTGGCGAATGTCGCTTACCGAATGGAACGTCAATTCCGCCAACTGTCACACGTCGAAATTTTAGGCAAAATCAATGGCGCAGTAGGTAATTACAATGCCCACATTGTGGCCTATCCTGAAGTCGACTGGCATCAATTTAGTGAAACTTTTGTGACTTCACTGGGGATCAACTGGAACCCCTACACAACACAAATTGAACCACACGATTACATTGCCGAGTTCTTCGACTGTGTGGCGCGTTTTAATACCATCCTGATCGATTTTGACCGCGATATCTGGGGTTATATTGCATTGAATCACTTCAAGCAAAAAACCATCGCCGGTGAAATTGGCTCGAGTACCATGCCTCATAAAGTCAATCCAATCGACTTTGAGAACTCAGAGGGCAATCTGGGCCTGTCCAATGCCGTGCTAGGCCATTTAGCCAGCAAACTCCCGGTATCGCGCTGGCAGCGCGACCTGACGGACTCTACCGTGCTGCGTAACTTGGGCGTGGGTTTGGGTTATGCGGTAATAGCCTATCAGGCGACGATGAAAGGCATCAGCAAGTTAGAAGTCAATGAAGCGCACCTGTTGGCAGAGTTAGACCATAACTGGGAAGTTCTGGCCGAGCCTATCCAAACCGTGATGCGCCGCTATGGCATTGAAAAACCGTATGAAAAATTGAAAGAATTGACTCGAGGAAAACGTGTTGATGCTGCCGGTATGCAAGCATTTATCGACAGCCTCGCACTGCCGGAAGAAGAAAAAACTCGGTTGAAGGCCATGACACCGGCCAACTATATTGGCCGCGCCACAACAATGGTCGATGAACTGAAGTAATATATTAGCCTTAAATACAGGTGGCAAAACAATGCCGCCTGTATAATTGCTGATTCCCCCTGCGTACTGCCCTGTTTAGCCCCGGTTTAGCCGCTGTCATTGATAATACGAGTGATATCAAAAAGGACGTTACACTCACTGGAGCTATTATCATTATGTTGAAAAAAACACTGCTTTCTCTCGCCCTGATGGGAACCTGTACTGCCGCTATCGCAGCTGATTACACCTATATCGCCGGTGGCCTGCAATACGGCTCAATCAGCAGTAATGACCGCTTTGATAAGCAATTTAATCAAGGCCAGTACAGCCATATTGGTCACCGCGATATGGGCGGTATCTACCTTAATGGTGGCTATGGTTTTGATAACGATTTGTTTATTGATGGCCGTATCAACAGTATCGCCAATAGTGACCGAGGCCTTGCTGAAGCCGTTCTTGGATTGGGCTACCATTTTGCATTTTCACCCAATATTGATTTTTACACCTTAGTCGGTGGCAGCCGCCATGCCATGGTGTTTGATGCCAGCAAAGACGGTAAAAAAACCAATACTTACAATAGCGCTACTGGTGAAATCGGTATCAAAAGCAAAGTATCCCAAGATATTGGTCTGGACGTTGCTTACCGCTTAGCAAATTATGATGGCCGCGCCTTCCATGAAGCACGCATCATGACAGATTATGCATTAACACCCAGCCTCGCGGCTGAAGTGGGTTACACCTACCATAACTGGAAAGTCAGTGATCAAGCGATGCAAGTAGGTTTACGTTACACTTTCTAAGTGACTGTTTTAATTTTTACTTGTCGGGTAATATCAGATTACCCGGTTAACGAATATCGAGGAATGTGGTATGCGGGTTTTAGTTGTCGAAGATAATGCTTTGTTGCGTCACCATCTTACCGTGCAAATGCGCGAAATGGGCCATCAGGTTGATGCAGCGGAAGATGCCAAAGAGGCAGACTATTTCTTGCAAGAACATGCCCCAGATATTGCAATTATTGATCTCGGTTTACCGGGTGAAGATGGCTTGAGCCTTATACGTCGCTGGCGGAGTCATCAGACAAACCTCCCGATTTTGGTGCTAACTGCACGGGAAAGCTGGCAAGATAAGGTCGCGGTGCTAGAAGCAGGTGCAGATGACTATGTCACCAAGCCTTTTCATCTAGAAGAAGTTATCGCACGTATTCAAGCTTTGATGCGGCGTAATATCGGCCTAGCATCGCAAATAATTGAATTTCCGCCATTTCAAATTGACCTCTCACGGCGAGAATTGAGCGTCAATCAGCAGCAGATTAAACTGACTGCTTTTGAATACACTATCATTGAAACCCTGATTCGTAATGCTGGGAAAGTTGTCAGTAAAGATACGTTAATGCTGCAGCTTTACCCTGATGCAGAACTGCGTGAAAGCCACACCATTGATGTACTAATGGGCCGTTTACGTAAGAAACTGCAGGCTGAACATGAAAGCGAAGTAATTACGACCATCCGTGGTCAGGGATACCGTTTTGACGCTAACTAGACATCATGTTCAGGAAAAATAGCAAACCGTTCTCTCTTCGCGCCCGTTTTCTTATGGCGACAGCAGGTGTCATTTTAGCGCTGTCGTTATCCTATGGCATGGTCGCCGTCGTCGGCTATATCGTCAGTTTTGATAAAAGTACGTTCAGTGCTCATCGCGGCGAAAGTAACTTGTTCTTCAGTTTGGCCCAATGGCATAACAATAAGTTGAGCATTTCAGTTCCACCAGAAGTTGAGCTGAATATACCTTCACTGGTTCTGATTTACGATAAAGATGGCAATATCCTGTGGCGTCAGCGACATGTGCCCGAGCTTGAGTCTCATATCGAAAAGAGTTGGTTACAAAAGCCGGGGTTTTATGAGCTCGATACCGGTACCCATATCAGTAGTATGATGTTGGGTGATAACCCGAAAGCTCAAGACCAGTTAAAAAAATATGATGATACCGACAGCAGCGCTCTGACTCACTCCGTGTCCGTGAATACTTATCCCGCAACATCCCGTTTGCCGCAGCTCACTATTGTGGTTGTCGATACTATTCCGCAGGAATTACAGCGCACAGATTTGGTCTGGAACTGGTTTAGTTATGTTTTGCTGGCGAATTTACTGTTAGTTGTCCCTTTATTGTGGCTAGCCGCCTATTGGAGCCTAAGGCCCATTAAGACCTTGGTCAGTCAGATAGGTCAGTTGGAAAAAGGTGAGCGCGATCAACTGGATGAGAATCCTCCGCGCGAATTGCAAGGTTTGGTTCGAAATCTCAATATTTTGCTAACAAATGAACGTCAGCGGTATACAAAATACCGCACAACACTGTCAGACCTCACTCACAGTCTCAAAACTCCGCTGGCGGTATTGCAAACGACATTGCGCTCTTTACGCACAGGGAAGCAAACCACCATTGAGGAAGTGGAACCGATTATGCTTGAGCAGATAAGCCGTATTTCTCAGCAAATTGGTTATTACCTCCATCGGGCCAGTATGCGCTCCGAACATAATGTGTTGATCCGCGAAATTCATTCGGTTCCCGCCCTACTCGATAGCCTGTGCAGTGCCCTGAATAAAGTTTACCAACGCAAAGGTGTGGTGTTGACGCTAGACATTTCACCTGAAGTTACATTCTTAGGTGAACAAAATGACTTTATGGAAGTGATGGGTAATGTCCTGGAGAATGCTTGCAAATATTGCCTGGAGTTTGTCGAAATAACCGCCCTGCACTCTGAAAAACAACTCACTATCGTCGTTGATGATGATGGGCCGGGTATCCCTGAAAGTAAAAGACAACTTATTTTCCAACGAGGACAACGTGTGGATACTTTACGCCCGGGGCAAGGGCTTGGATTATCGGTTGCAGCGGAAATTATTGAACAATATCAAGGCAAAATAACCATCACAGAGAGCCCGTTAGGGGGAGCAAGGATGATGGTGACTTTTGGCCAGCAAAATGATTATCACGCTGATTAATAAAATTTGCTTGATAACACCTGATACTGACGGCGCGCATCCGTTATAATCACCAGCAAGTTCACCCCTGCGCTGGAATAAACATGGATTACCAACTCAATCTCGATTGGTCTGATTTTCTGCAACGCTATTGGCAGAAACGCCCCGTCATCCTCAAACGTGGCTTTAAAAATTTCATTGATCCGCTCTCACCAGATGAGCTTGCTGGCTTAGCCATGGAGAATGAAGTCGACAGCCGGCTGGTGAGCCATGAAGATGGCCGCTGGGAGGTGAGCCATGGTCCGTTTGAAAGTTTTGATCACTTAGGTGAAACTAATTGGTCATTGCTGGTGCAGGCCGTTGACCATTGGCATGAACCCGCAGCCGCCTTGATGCGCCCATTCCGCCCACTTTCTGACTGGCGGATGGACGATTTAATGATCTCCTTCTCGGTCCCTGGTGGCGGTGTTGGCCCGCATTTTGACCAATATGATGTTTTTATCATTCAGGGCACCGGCCGTCGTCGTTGGCGGGTTGGTGAGAAAACAGAAATGAAGCAGCACTGTCCTCATCCTGACCTGCTGCAAGTCGGGCCATTCGACGCCATTATTGATGAAGAAATGGAGCCTGGTGATATTCTCTATATTCCACCGGGTTTCCCTCATGAGGGCTATGCACTTGAAAATGCATTGAATTACTCAGTTGGCTTCCGCGCCCCGAATGGCCGTGAACTGGTCAGCGGCTTTGCCGACTATGTGCTTTCTCGCGAGTTAGGCAGTTACCGTTACAGTGACCCGGATTTACCACTGCGGGAACATCCGGCCGAAGTGCTGCCACAAGAAGTCGATAAACTGCGTGCAATGATGCTTGATTTAGTTCAGCAGCCCGAAGATTTCCAACATTGGTTTGGCGAGTTTATTTCTCAATCACGCCATGAGTTGGATATCGCCCCGCCAGAGCCGCCTTATCAGGCCGGCGACGTCTACGAACTTCTTAAGCAAGGTGATGAATTACAAAGGCTTACTGGCCTGCGGGTTTTACGTGTTGGTAACCAATGCTTTGCTAACGGCGAACTAATTGATACCCCGCATTTATCCGCCGCCGATGCTTTGTGCCAACACTTTAGTGTTGATGCGGCAAAACTGGGTGATGCCCTCGAAGACCCTTCTTTCCTGGCAATGCTCACTGCGCTGGTGAACAGCGGTTATTGGTATTTTAACGACTAATATTAGCTGTTTATTACACAAACGCCCCAGCAACCGGGGCGTTTGAATCAAGCAACCGGACTGATTACTCTTTAGCCCGTTTAGCCGTTAACTCAGCAATGCGCATGATAACTGCCACTGATTTTTCCATCCCTTCCAAAGTTATAAACTCATGTTTACCATGAAAATTATAGCCACCGGTAAAGATATTAGGGCAAGGTAAACCAAGGAAGGATAACTGCGCGCCGTCAGTGCCACCCCGTATCGGTTTCATAATAGGTGTGATGTCGCAATCGCGCATCGCCTGCTGGGCTATCTCGATAATATGTGGATGATTAATGATATGCTCACGCATGTTGTAATAACTATCGTCCATAACGATTTCGATATAGCAATCACGGTGTAGCCCTTTGCCGACCCGTTTAGCAATGTCCACCATGTTTTTCTTACGTGCTTCAAAACCATCACGGCTAAAATCTCGGACGATATAGTGCATTTCTGCGCGTTCAACCGTGCCTTTAATACTTTGTAAATGATAAAAACCATCATAACCATCAGTGCATTCTGGTGTTTCATCCGCAGGCAATTCTTGATGGAAACGAGTTGCCAACGACAATGCATTCACCATCACCCCTTTGGCGCTGCCGGGGTGCACATTATTACCAACAATCTTTATCGTCACCGATGCCGCATTAAAGTTCTCAAACTCCAACTCGCCGACACCGCCGCCATCCACGGTATAAGCCCATTGCGCCGCAAACTCTGCCACATTGAAAAAGCGCGCGCCTTTGCCCACTTCTTCATCCGGCGTGAAAGCGATTCGGATCTCGCCATGGGGCACATTATTGTGCTTTAAGCGCACCATAGCAGTGATAATTTCCGCAATACCCGCTTTATCATCAGCGCCCAGTAACGTCTTGCCATCCGTTGTAATTAATGTGTGCCCAAGCAGTTGATGCAAGACAGGGAACATGACGGGGGACAAAACCTCATCACCGATGCCTAGCGCGATATCACCACCACGGTAGTTTTCGACAATCTGCGGATTAACATTTTTACCGATGAAATCGGGCGAGGTATCAAGATGAGCAATAAAACCAATGGTGGGAACTGGCCAGGAGACATTTGCCGGCAATGTTGCCATCACGCAACCGTGTTCACTCAAGCTAATGTGAGAAAACCCCAGCGCCTGCAACTCATGTTGTAATGCCAAAGCAAGCTTGCGCTGCCCTTCAGTGCTCGGCACGGATTTTACATTAGCTTTTGCTTGTGTATCAAAAGAAACATAGTTGAAAAAGCGGTCGAGTAATTTGTCCATGATTCCCACCCTCATAATAGTGAATATCATTATGGGGAAGTGATCACCGTCAAATATTGCGTCAGGTCAGTTTTAGCCAAACTTAAGTCAGAATAAAAGCCGCCCTATGCACAATTGGGCTTAAATGCCCGAATAAATGAAAGCCGCTAAGAGCACCGCGGCTGCCATTACGCCGGATAAGTTAGTCGTCCTGGCGATTCTCGCCCCGCGATGTCAAAAATTCGCGCACATACTCAGGAACCACTTTGCTGGCTAAACCATAGTGTTTTTCAGCAAATTGGCTTTCTACCTGGCTAGGTTCTAGATTCAACTCGACAGTATGAGCACCATGCAGCTTGGATTCATGAACAAATCCGGCGGCAGGATAGACATGGCCAGAGGTGCCAATGGAAATAAAGAAATCGGCCTTCGCCAGCGCCTGATAGATTTCGTCCATCCCCATTGGCATCTCACCAAACCAGACAATATGTGGGCGCAGCGGCGATGGGAATTGACAACAATGGCAGCGCTCAGTTGCGCTAAGATCACCCAACCAGTCCAGCACTTGACCAGACTGCGTGCAGCGCACTTTCAGCAGCTCGCCATGCATATGAATGACGCGTTTACTTCCCGCCCGCTCATGCAAATTATCTATATTTTGCGTGATCAGCACAAAGTTATCACCCAACACAGCTTCCAAATCAGCTAATGAGAAATGAGCGGCATTCGGTGCAATGTCCGGCTGTTGTAACTGGCGGCGGCGCGCATTATAAAAAGTTTGAACCAATTCAGGATCACGGCGATACCCTTCCGGGGTCGCGACATCTTCCACCTGATGCTCTTCCCATAAACCATCTGCCGCGCGGAAAGTACGAATACCGGATTCAGCCGAGATCCCGGCACCCGTCAGTACCACCACAAACGGTTTCTTCATTTCTGAGGTAGCGGCACTGTCGCGATGAAAAATACGGGAGCGAAAACGCTGATGCCGCAAGTGCTTATTCTTGCGAAACCGGCAGAGCCGATGACGAATGCGCATATTTTTTTACCTTTTATAAATATTGTTATTCCGGTCATATTTCAAGCTGCCGGTGCCGTGGCGACTCTCGCGAATCATTGAGTGAGTCAATTCATCGGATGGTAAACCCCAGCGCCGGCTCTCCTTGCGAGCCACTCGCTTGCCGTCTTTGCAACTTCAGTTTCTTGTATTACTCAGCTAAATGCAAAAATGCCGCGCCACGAACGCCACCCGCATCACCATAACGCGCTTTTTCAATACGTGGCAATCGGGCCACCCGCAATAAATGCTGTGGTAAGCGTTTTGGCAGCTCCTGATAGATTTGTTCGAAATTGGATAATCCGCCGCCAATCACTACTAAATGGGGGTCTAGCATGGTCAATAAATTGCCCAAGCATACCGCCAGCACATCCATAAATCGCTCAATATGAGCCGCGGCCCTAGATTCACCAGCATTATAGTTGGCAATGATTTCAGTCGCGGGCAAAGATTGCTGATTGAAATGTTGGTACATCCATTCAAAGCCACGCCCTGAAATATAATTCTCAATACAGCCATTATGACCACAACCACATGCGACCCGCGGAATATCTGCCCCCAGAATATCCAATGCATCTACCGGTAAGCGAAAGTGGCCAAACTCGCCGGTGATATGGTTGCGCCCACTGACAATATTGCCATTCACAATCAAACCGCCACCAGCACCAGTGCCAAGGATCAGCCCCAATACTGTTGGATAGCGGCGAAACTCAGGGTCCCAAGCTTCTGACAAGGCAAAGCAGTTAGCATCATTATCAATGCGCACATCCCGCTCAATTAATGCCGCAAGGTCACTTTGCAATGATTGCCCCATGGCCGCAGGCACATTGGCAGTGAATACCGTCCCATCATCGGCATTGGGCAGGCCGGGAATGCCGATCCCCACACTGCCTTTAACACCACAGTACGCGTCTGCTTCCCATGTTAAATGGTGCAATGTATGCAATAATTGTTGGTAATCTTCACGCGGTGTCGGGACCCGCTTATGCCAGATTCGTTGCAGGTTAGTATCAAAGACGCCTAACTCTATTTTGGTGCCGCCCATGTCAAAACCGTAATACATAGCATTATCCTTATATACCCTCAATAATCCGAGTTGCAGACAGGCGGCAACGAAGTCCATCCCCACAGCAGAGCAACCAAGGCATACTCGCCGTGAATATGGCGGGGATAATTATTGCCCGCTCAGCACCCGCGCCGGATCAATACGGCTGGCACGACGCGCCGGATACCAACTGGCAATTAGACTCAAAACCAACGCCGTTGCTAATACGCAAGCCACATCAAACCAGTGCAGCTCTGACGGTAAAAAGTCGATAAAATAGATATCGCCCGACAGAAATTTATGCCCAACTAACTTTTCCAAACCACGAATAATGTTGGTTAATTGCATAGAGACAATCACACCCACCACCGCACCACTGACACTGCCGATAAGCCCCGCTAACAAGCCATACCAGATAAAGATGGCGCGAATCAGACCATCTTTGGCCCCTAAGGTGCGCAGCACCGCGATGTCACTGCTTTTATCTTTCACCGCCATAACCAGAGTGGAGACAATATTAAAACTGGCCACCCCAATCACCAGAACCATAGCTAAGTACATGATGGTGCGGATCATTTGGATATCGCGGTACATATAGCCATAAGTGCCAATCCAACTGCTGATATACACATAAGCATTGGAGACTTCACCGGCACTGCGCACCAGTTTGTTGGCGTTATAGACATCATCAACCTTGAGGGCTATACCAGTGACACTGTCACCCATATCTAAATAGTGCTGCGCATCCGCTAAAGGGACCAAGGCGAGGCTATGATCCAATTGCCCACTCAATCGAAAAACACCCGCGACCTGCAAGCGAATGCGCTTAGGCTGCAGCAATTTCATCTCAGGATCACTATTAGGAATCATCACCGTCAGCCATGACCCCGGTTTCACCCCCAAAGCATCGGCTAAACCTTGCCCTAAAATAATCTGCTGCTGACCTGCTTTGAAATTATCCCAAGCGTTATCAAGTACAAAGCTGGGCAGTGCGCTAAGATGCTGCTCGGCCTCGGGATCAACCCCTTTGACCTGCACCGCACGCAATTGCGTAGCATTTTCAATCAAACCAGTGAAATTGATATAGGGTGCCGCAGCGACAATACCGGGAACTTTTTCAATCCGTTGCAAAGCTTGCGGCCAACCACTGAAGGGCTGATTGACGGCCGCGATTTCGCCATGTGGCACCACCGCCAAAATGCGGTTTTTTAGCTCACGTTCGAAGCCATTCATGGCACTTAAGCCGACGATCAGTACTGCCACCCCGAGGGCAATACCTAATGTGGAAATCACCGAGATTAACGACACCATTCCGCCGCGACGACGGCCACGGCTAAAACGCAAGCCGATAAGGAGTGAAAGTGGCGCAACGCCCATTCCCATTGCCACTATTGCGCCCCCACCAACGTCAAGTGCTGTTGTAGCTGACCATCACGCATTTCTAACTGGCGACTCATGCGTTTCGCCAATTGCAAATCGTGAGTGACGACTAAAAAGGCCGTCCCCTGGCGCACATTCAATTCACCTAACAAATTAAAAATGCTATCGGCATTGCGCTGGTCAAGGTTACCGGTCGGTTCATCCGCCAATACCAGTGAGGGGTTATTGACTAGCGAACGCGCAATCGCCACTCGTTGGCGTTCGCCGCCAGATAACTCGGACGGGCGATGCTTGCTGCGCTTTTCCAGCCCCACGGCGGCCAACATAGCCCGGGCTTTATCCTGTGCTTCACTCGGTTTAGCCCCACCAATCAGCAATGGCATTGCCACATTTTCCAATGCGGTAAAATCAGGCAACAAATGGTGAAATTGATAGATAAAACCTAACTCGCGATTACGTAATTCAGCTTTAGCTGTGGAAGACAATTGATTCAGTGAACGCCCTTGATAAATAACTTCCCCGGAAGTGGGAGAATCTAGGCCGCCCAGCAGGTGCAATAAAGTGCTTTTGCCCGAACCAGAGCTGCCGACAATCGCCATCAATTCACCGGCTTCAATAGTAAAGGACACATTGCGCAATACGTCGGTATGCAGTTGGCCTTCCTGATAGCGCTTGCACAGGTTTAAACACTGTAATAAAGGATGATTACTCATAGCGTAAAGCCTCGGCAGGTTGTGCGGCGGCAGCGCGCCAGGAAGGGTAAAGCGTCGAGAGCAAAGCAATCGCCATCGCCACCAAAGCAATCACGGCCACCTGAACAGGGTTAATCTCCACAGGCAAGGTGGCACCATCAATCAGTAAACCGAGCACCGGAATGATGGTATTCAATTGGCTGGCCAGTAAAATACCCAGCCCAGCGCCTAGCAGCGCGCCAATCACCCCAGCAGTGGCGCCCTGCACCATAAACACCAGCATGATTTGGCGGCGACTCAACCCTTGGGTTTGCAAAATCGCCACTTCGCCCTGTTTCTCCATCACTAATAAGCCGAGCGAGGTAATGATATTAAAGGCAGCGACAGCAATAATCAGGCTGAGCAGCAACCCCATCATATTCTTCTCCATCCGTACCGCCTGGAAGAGCTCGCCTTTCCGGTCACGCCAGTCTTTCCAAACCGTGTCTGCCGGTAAGGTTTGTTGGCTTAAGCTATCGACAGTCAGCGGTTGTGAGAGAAATAAACGCCAGCCGGTAATATTGCCCGCAGGATAGCGCATCAAGCGCGAAGCATCCTGTTGATTTACCAGTATTTGGTAGCCATCCACTTCACTGTCAGCGGCAAATGTTCCAATGACATTAAACAGGCGCTGGCTGGGAATACGGCCCATTGGCGTGAACTGGCTGGCGCTCGGCACCATCAAACGCAATGTTTCACCCCGCTTGACGCCCAACTGACCGGCTAGCTTTTCTCCGAGGATCATATTGTAACTCCCCGGCTGCAAATCCTTTAGTTTCACATTGACCAAGTAATCTGCCAGCGGCTCATGCTGATTGGGGTCAACACCAAGCATCACACCGGCGGCCAGATTGCGCGCGCTTTGCAACACCACATCGGCGGTGGTTAACGGCACAATATCAGTGACACCATTAAGTGATTTCAGTGATGAGGCTGGGATTTTATTGGGGTCAAGAGAGCCTTGCGGCGTGGTAATCAGCGCCTGCGGCATCAGCCCCAAAATGTTATTCTGCAAATCACGCTCAAAACCATTCATCACCGATAACACGGTGATCAACGCCATCACGCCGAGCGTGATGCCGATGGTAGAAAGCCATGAAACGAACCGACCAAAACGGTCAGATGCACGGCCGCGCATATAACGCAGGCCAATAAATAATGCGACAGGTTGATACATGAAATCTGTTTAGATCCTGTTGCTAAAGCAAAGTGATCGAGGATAATAAAGGGTACTACCGCTTTATGGAACCATTAACCGCCTATATCTCCGGCTTTTATTCCAATTCAGAGCGTCAATCTGTGGCTATGCCCCCGTACGTGCTAGGATAGCCGCCGAGATAATTTGTCGTCTGTTGTGCTGAAACTGTCCTGTTGAAATAGAACACGGGCCAACCCTATACCAAGAGACTGTTTAACTGCTTATGTCCCAACAACATCGTTATTCATTGCCAACGCGAGCTGGCGATACCCGCCAGTTAGGCCAGTTGACTGGCTCAGCTTGTGCCGTCGAGTGTGCAGAAATCATTGAACGCCATGATGGCCCGGTAATGTTAATTACCCCGGATATGCAAACGGCGCTGCGCCTACGTGATGAGATTCAGCAGTTTTCTCCCCGTCCGGTCACCACCCTTTCCGACTGGGAAACACTGCCTTACGACAGTTTCTCACCTCATCAGGATATTATTTCAGCCCGTCTTTCTTGCTTATACCAGCTTCCAACCATGGAACGCGGTGTTATTATTCTCCCGGTTAATACCTTGATGCAACGGGTTTGCCCGCATGAATTCCTGCATGGCCATGCTTTAGTGATGAAAAAAGGCCAGCATCTGTCGCGAGATAAGTTGCGCGCTCAACTCGAACAAGCGGGATATCGCAGTGTTGATCAAGTCATGGAGCATGGCGAATTTGCTACCCGCGGCGCGTTGCTTGACTTGTACCCGATGGGCAGTGAAGAGCCATATCGCATTGATTTTTTTGATGATGACATTGATAGTTTGCGCGTATTTGATGTGGATTCGCAGCGCACATTATCAGAAGTTGAACAAATCAATTTACTCCCGGCCCATGAATTCCCGATCGATAAAACCGCCATTGAATTATTCCGCAGCCAATGGCGTGAACAGTTTGAAGTGCGCCGCGATGCTGAACATATCTATCAGCAAGTGAGTAAAGGCATCTGGCCTGCCGGTATTGAATACTGGCAACCGCTGTTTTTCAGCCAACCATTGCCCACACTCTTTAGTTACTTGCCTAAAAATACCTTACTGATTAATACCGGCTCACTGGAGAGCTCCGCCGAGCGCTTTTGGCTCGATGTTAATCAGCGTTTTGAAAGCCGTCGCATTGACCCTATGCGCCCATTGCTGGCCCCGGACACACTCTGGCTCCGGGTCGATTCGCTATTTGGTGAGTTAAAAGAGTGGCCACGGGTTCAATTCAAGACCGCTGAATTGCCCACCAAAGCCGCCAATACCAACTTACATTATCAGGCGCTGCCTGATTTAGCCGTTCAGGCCCAGCAAAAAGCGCCTTTAGATAATTTGCGGCGCTTTATTGAGTCATTTAGCGGCAGTGTCGTGTTCTCGGTGGAAAGTGAGGGGCGGCGCGAAACTCTACAAGATTTGCTGGCACGGATAAAAATCAGCCCAACGCTGATAACCCAGTTATCTCAGGCCACCGCTCCCGGCCATTATCTGATGGTTGGTGCCAGTGAACGCGGCTTCCTTGATACCAATAAGCAATTAGCACTGATTTGTGAAAGCGACCTATTGGGCGAGCGGGTCAGCCGTCGCCGTCAGGATAATCGCCGCACCATTAATACGGATACATTAATCCGCAATCTGGCAGAGTTGCGCCCTGGTCAGCCAGTGGTTCACTTGGAACACGGCGTAGGCCGCTATCTGGGCCTAACCACACTCGAAGCCGGCGGAATTAAAGCTGAATACCTGATATTGACCTATGCCGGGGAAGACAAGCTGTATGTGCCGGTATCATCATTGCACCTGATAAGCCGCTACTCCGGTGGCGCTGATGAAAATGCACCATTGCATAAATTGGGGGGCGATGCTTGGAGCCGCGCACGGCAGAAAGCTGCCGAGAAAGTCCGTGATGTGGCCGCGGAGCTGCTGGATATTTATGCCCAACGCGCCGCCAAATCGGGCTTTAAATTCAAGCTTGATAGAGAACAATATCAGTTGTTCTGCCAAAGTTTCCCGTTCGAAACCACGCCGGATCAGGAACAAGCTATCAATGCTGTGCTCAGTGATATGTGCCGACCGCTAGCCATGGACCGCCTAGTGTGCGGTGATGTGGGTTTCGGTAAAACCGAAGTGGCCATGCGGGCAGCATTCCTGGCGGTGGCGAATAATAAGCAGGTGGCGGTATTGGTGCCGACCACCCTGCTCGCCCAACAGCATTTTGACAACTTCCGTGACCGCTTTGCCACCTGGCCGGTGCGCATTGAAATGATGTCACGCTTTCGCAGTGCCAAAGAGCAGCAAGTTATACTGGAGCAAGCCGCACAGGGCAAAGTCGACATTGTCATTGGCACCCATAAATTGCTGCAAAGTGACTTGCGCTGGCAAGATCTCGGCCTGCTGATTGTTGATGAAGAACACCGCTTTGGGGTGCGCCATAAAGAGCGCATCAAAGCAATGCGTGCCGACGTCGATATTCTGACACTCACCGCCACCCCAATTCCGCGCACACTGAATATGGCGATGAGCGGCATGCGCGATTTGTCGATTATTGCCACTCCGCCTGCGCGCCGCCTGGCGGTGAAGACCTTTGTGCGCGAGTACGACAGCCTGGTAGTGCGCGAAGCCATTCTGCGCGAAATTCTCCGTGGCGGGCAGGTTTATTACCTGTACAACGACGTGGAAAATATCGAAAAAGCCACCCAGCGCCTGGCTGAATTAGTGCCGGAAGCCCGTATTGCCATCGGTCATGGGCAAATGCGAGAGCGAGACTTAGAGCGGGTAATGAATGATTTCCATCATCAGCGCTTTAACGTTTTGGTCTGCACCACAATTATAGAAACAGGCATTGATATTCCGAGTGCTAATACCATTATCATCGAACGGGCCGATCATTTTGGCCTGGCACAGCTGCACCAATTGCGTGGCCGGGTCGGGCGCTCCCATCATCAGGCCTATGCTTACTTGCTGACACCAAATCCCAAAGCGATGACCACCGATGCCAAAAAACGGCTGGAGGCTATTGCCTCGCTGGAAGACCTCGGTGCCGGTTTCGCTTTGGCCACTCATGACCTTGAGATTCGTGGTGCCGGTGAGTTATTAGGTGAAGACCAAAGTGGCCAGATGACCACCATCGGTTTCTCTTTGTATATGGAGCTATTAGAGAGCGCGGTTGATGCGCTGAAAGAAGGCAGGGAGCCATCACTGGAAGATTTGACCAGCAATCAGACCGAAATTGAAATGCGCATGCCGGTGCTGCTGCCAGAGGACTTTATTCCAGATGTAAATGTCCGGCTTTCATTCTATAAGCGTATCGCCAGCGCTCGCAATGAAGCTGAACTGGATGAGTTGAAAGTCGAATTGATCGACCGCTTCGGTAAACTACCCGATGCAGCTCGTTATCTGTTACACACGGCGCAGTTACGCCAACAAGCTCAGAAATTGGGTATCAAGCGCATTGAGGGTAATGAACGCGGCGGCTTTATCGAGTTTAGCGAGAAGAACAAAGTTGACCCGGTTTATCTGATTGGGTTATTGCAGCGGCAGCCGAAAATATATCGTTTGGAAGGGCCCACTAAACTGAAATTCATACAAGACCTCAGTGATCGGGCACAGCGATTGAAGTTCATCAATGAACTACTGGCCGAATTTGAGAAACATTGCGTCGTTTAATCAAATAGTTAACGTGGGTTTCATAAAGGAGAAACCCGCGTTAATGTTAATGCCACTCGCTTAACTTTTATACTCTTTGTACTGAGTATAAAGCACGTTAAACGATCAGAATTAACACTACATCGCGGGTTCTTGATACAAGGTCTTGGACAACAGATTTTGTATTATGCTCGGTTGTTCAGTATCAGTTGACCATTTTTATCGATTGGAATCTGCGTACCTGGATCACGATCCATGCGAATTTTTCCCTGCTGATCGCCAATTTTGTAGGTTACGTCATATCCCAACATTTTCTGTGACTTATCGTAAACAGTTTGGCAACGTTGTTGGGTGGTGGTGTAGGTATCACTGTCCTGCATATTACTTTGGACGCGATTACCGGCATATCCACCGGCCAGCGCACCCGCAACCGTCGCAATATCTTTACCGCGACCGCCGCCAACCTGATGGCCCAGCACCCCACCAGCAACAGCGCCCAATACTGAACCGGCAATTTGATTTTCATCCTGCACCGGTTTGCGGTGAGTCACGGTCACATTACGACATTCCTGACGAGGCGTTTTAATTGTCTCTTTAATCGGTGTCGCAGCAAGAACTTGTGCATATTGCGGTGCGCCGGAGAAAACATTCATACTCGCGACAGCGGCAATTCCCAGAGCAGCCGCGATACCGATACCCACACCTGCTAACATTGATTTGTTCACAGGAAATCCTCCTGAAAGTGTTACCACGCATCTTCTGCCCCAGAATCCCCACATTAGTCATGAAAATCTGACAGCATCCGGTATCGAGGATTAGCCCCTATTCCCGGAATACGGCGTGCGTGACTCGCCGTCTGTAAACAGAGATAAGTCTGCACAATGTCTTTTGACCTAGCAATAAGATAAATGGACGAAATACCCAGATAATAGGTGTGAATGGATATGTTTAGGAGGAATCCGACTGGCGATATTTATTACTGTAGAGTTTTATGCTGAAAACTTAACATTTCGTGCGGATAGCAACGAAAAAAAACCGCTGCCAATGCATTATCGGCAACGGTTTTAGCCGTCATTGGCATTTTAGCCAAGCAACAAGCGCGGTGAAAATTACTATAATATCAAGGAGATGCTGAATTAATGGAGCTTAAGCCGCGGGCGAATAACCCGGTTAATCCCACCCACCAGCATCATCAGGCCGGTTTTAGCATAGCCATGCAATGCAACCTGGTGCATCCGATATAATGAAATGTACACAACACGGGCAACACGCCCCTCCACCATCATAGAACCGCGCATCAAGTTACCCATCAGGCTGCCGACCGTACTAAACTTAGACAGCGACACGAGGGAACCATGGTCTTTATAAATGTAGGGTTTCAATGGTTGCCCATTGAGCAGCGCCAAGATGTTGCTGTAGCAGCGGCTCGCCATCTGATGAGCCGATTGCGCGCGCGGCGGAACAAAACCACCACTGGGCTGTGGGCAAGAAGCACAGTCACCAATGGCAAAAATATTCGGATCACGGGTGGTTTGCAGAGTCGGCTCGACTACCAACTGATTAATACGGTTGGTTTCTAGCCCGGCAATATCTTTCATAAAATCCGGTGCTTTAATACCTGCAGCCCATACCATCAAATCAGCATTAATGAACTCGCCATCCTTGGTATTCAGGCCCTTTTCGTCCGCGCTGGTCACCATAGTTTTGGTCAATACACGAACGCCAAGTTTAGTCAGCTCCTGATGAGCAGCGGTTGAAATACGCGCAGGTAATGCCGGCAAAATACGCTCACCCGCTTCAACCAACGTGACATTCAGGGCCTGATTGTCCAAGCCCTCAAAACCGTAGCTATGGAGTTGTTTCACCGCATTATACAGTTCGGCTGACAGCTCAACACCGGTGGCTCCACCGCCAACAATCGCGATGTTAACTTTGCCTTTTTCACCCGGTTGCGCTGAATACTTCAGGAACAAATTGAGCATTTCGTTATGGAAACGATGCGCCTGATGGGGGTTATCAAGGAAGATACAGTTATCTTTGACACCCGGCGTACCAAAATCATTCGACGTGCTACCCAGAGCCATCACTAAAATGTCATAGCTTAATTCGCGTTGAGTCACCAACACATCGCCGTGCTCGTCACAAATCTCAGCCAAACTCAGCGTTTTGGTGTCGCGGTTAATATCCGTTAAAGAACCCAACTGGAAATTAAAATAGTGGTTACGGGCATGAGCCAGGTAGCTCAGTGCATCAACACCATCATCCAAAGAGCCGGTAGCAACTTCATGTAGCAATGGTTTCCACAAATGGCTGTGGTTACGGTCAACCAGAACAATTTCAGCTTTTTTGCTACGGCCCAGTTTATGGCCCAGACTGGTTGCCAGCTCAAGCCCCCCGGCACCACCACCAATAATCACGATTTTTTTCTTCGGCGTTGTCAAAATGACCCCCTAAATGTGAACCAATTGTTAGCTAAGGGTAAATGAATAATATCCTTAGATAACATAGGGTTCGCTGATGCTAATTCAATAAATTATAGTCAGAATATCATGCAGGGTTATTTGGTCATACCAAAATTGATATATATCAACTTTTTTTGATTAAAGTACGCGCGGCGGGATTTTTTCTGGAATAAGATTCAAATAGTTAGCGTTTAGTCACAGTTTATAAATTTTCTATTTGATTGGGAATAAAGTGCGATCATGGCATTTTTGCGCATAAAAATGGCCTGAAAAAAGCGGCCAATGCCGTTCTTTCAAGCCAAATTGCAGATAATAACGGGCCTCATCATTAACCAGTCATTAACAAAACACGGGTTAATCACCGGGCATAACTGTTACTATCCCAACGTTTTAAACGCCTTGATCCGCTGAAGATGAGGTGACAAATCTTTAAATTTGTGGCTTTGTTTTTCATCCCAAACAATTTCATAGTAAGGATGCAAATCACCCGCCGTCAGCTTACTGTCAAGAATTTCATCATTACGCGACAACACCACCAGGCAGCGATCCCGATTTTTCTCGCGGAAGTCATTGATACACTTACTGGCAATATCAACGTACTCTTCCGGGCGATCAATTTTGCCGCTCATATTGTTCTGCGGATACAGATTCGGATTGAACGCGACCTGGCGGATGCCACACAGAAAACCAATACGTTCAGCCCAAAAACCGCCCAATCCCACCCCACAAATCAGTGACTTGGCGTCACCGCCTTGCACAATGGCTTTATCTACCTCTTTCAGTAAGTGCTGCATATCATGGCGAGGATGCAAAGTGCTGTAGCTAATAAAACGCACATCCGGATCAATGAATTGCAGTTGCAGGACTTTTTCGTGATTGCCGGGGCTGTTGGAATCAAAACCATGTAAATAAATTATCATATTTATCCTCGCGGCTTACTGGGCTGATAAGCTATCCCAATAGGCTCTTATGGGCATCCCAACGTTCGCTGAGTGCTGTTAATGCCTTATTCGCCTGCTGCCAGCGCGCTGATGCCATCAACGCCGAGCGGTCAAACGGCCCTGAATGATACAGGCGGGCTAACTTCTCTGCTTTGACCGGCGACAGGTTATCTAACACACTTATCGCGCCCTGACGGTTATTACACACCAGAATCATATCGCAGCCGGCATCCAGCGAGGCTTGCCCGCGCTCGGCGTAACTGCCCATGATAGCGGCCCCTTCCATCGACAAGTCATCAGAGAAAATAATGCCGTCGAAACCAAGCTCTTGGCGCAATATGGTTTGCAGCCAGTAAGCCGAACCACTTGCCGGGCGGGCATCAGCTTGAGTATAAATCACATGAGCAGGCATGATGGCATCGAGTAATCGCCGCGCAATCAGTTCGCGAAATATAACCATATCATGAGTGCGGATTTCTGCCAGTGGTCGATTATCCCGCGGCGTCTCTTTATGAGAGTCGGCCGTCACCGCACCATGCCCAGGGAAGTGCTTACCGGTGGTCTTCATACCCGCGCTGTGCATCCCGCGGATAAAGCATTCGGCCATATTCAGAGCCTGCTGCGGGTCACTGTGGAATGAGCGCTCGCCAATTGCGGCACTGACATGACCAATATCCAATACCGGCGCAAAGCTGATATCAATATCCATCGAAATCATTTCAGCGGCCATCAACCAGCCCGCTTCTTGTGCCAACTGAGCCGCCGTGGCGGCATCATTCAGTGCCGCAAAAGACTGAGCCGCAGGCAGGCGGGTAAATCCCGCACGAAAACGCTGTACGCGCCCCCCCTCCTGGTCAACCGCCACCACCAATCGCTCGCGGGAAGCCGCCCGAATCTGACGGACTAGCTCACGCAATTGCTCTGCATCATGAAAATTACGGCTGAATAAAATTAAGCCCCCCACCAGCGGGTGCTTTAAAATCTCACGCTCTTCAGCATCCAACTCATAGCTGGCAACATCTAACATCACTGGCCCCACAGCAACCTCTCTTGCAATAAAATCAAAATGACAAATTAAAACGCTGGCGCAACGGGGCTGCCCATTGCAAAAACTCACTGTTGCCGGTCTGTTGCCAACGGACTTCGAACCACATCAGCATCAGGTAATCAACCCACGGCATCCACTGCCGTACCTGACGAGATAAGCGCCCAATATCATGATAACCCAGCTCATTATGGCAATAATGCTGCAAAAAAACCTGCTGTTGCGCCGCAGAGTCACTATCGCCCCGCCACCCGGTATGGCTGCAAAATAAGGCGGCAATCTCAAGTGCAATATCGCCATCAGCGGCATATTCCCAATCAATTAATTTCAGCCCAGTCGGAGTCGCTAACAGATTGCCAGAATGAATATCCATGTGCAGAGGAGCCAACTTCACCGGTTGCGGTGGTGGCCGATGCAGGAAATCTTGCTGCAATCGCCACCAACTCGGTGAGCGGCGTTTGCTATCAATCAGCCCAGCATAGCGGATAAGCTGGGCGCGCAAATCCAGACGGTAGCCACTGGCGGGCAGATGGTGCAAACGAGTCAGTAGCCGCGCCAGCTGACCATTGCCTGATAATTCAATGAATTGCCCATCAGTGACAACGTCACCTTCAAGCCAATTAACCACCAGCCAGTGTTGATCCGCGGCAATAATTGTCGGAGCCAACTGACTGCCAGCCACATGCCGCAACAGTTTATGCTCCCGCCGCCGGTCAACACCCAACTGGGTTTTCTGTACTGATTGCTCGCGTGCCAGCCACTCAATATTCGGGCCGGTGTTTGACGAGAGAGAAATACGCCAACTTTCACCCGTCAGGCCGGACACCGGGCTAATATGGCAATCGGCGAGGTCCAGCGCCGGTATGATGCTGTTGAGCAGCGCATACAGGGAAGAGTCAACGGTTGACTGGACCATTACCTGACCAGATGATTTCGCCGGTTTGCGCCTGCATCAGTTGCATTTCAATGGTCGGCGATTTCACATCGCCGCTAACATCACTGTACAGCACATATTGGGCGCTGACATAACGAGCCAGACCAATCGCTTTACTGCGCGAACCGAGGCTATCTTCTTCCGACAACCCCAACGTTTGCTTGGCAACCGCCAATTGCTGCGGTGAAATCAACACAAACTTTTTATTTGATGACAGCACTTGGTGTAATGCTGTGGTGGCTTGCGCCATTTGCAACGCGCCATTAGTGTTATTTTTGACACTATCAAGTAATAGTATGCTGCCGTTCGCCACATCGTTGCTGTTCACCATTTGTGCCACCAACGGCTCCACACTGGCGGCCCAATCAATGGATTGCTGCATTTTGGGCGGTGGCGGAACATTGTCAACCGCAGGTGGCGTCTCAATGGCCGGCGGCGTTACCGGTTCAATGGTGACTGGCGGCGGGGTTGGTTCAACCGGTGGGCGAGTCATACAACCTGTCAGCACCAGGGCCGCCAGAGCCACAGATAAATACCTTTTCATTGTCCCACTCCAATAGCGCAATTATAAAAATAGGTGAAGGCGCGCACTGTGCGCATTAAAATTATTATTAACTGATTGAATTTCAACATCTTCGTCTGGTGCAACGACGATAGAACGAGGCGCTTCGAGCGGCGCGACATCCAGACCCTGCGCATCATACCAATAAAAACGGTAGCTTATTTTTATCGGTTTATTCTGGCTATTGGTAATCATCGAGCGCGCCAGATTATTGCCAGCGGATGTCGAAATTGCAGGTTGAGAAGCCAAAACACCGGCTGTCAGCACGGACGAATCCATTACCACGGTTTGCTGCTTATTGACCGCAATCCCTTTCGGGCTGCTGCACCCCAGCAATGTCGCAATAGATGCAAACGCAATCACCGGTAATAAAAACGCCTTAACAGCGCGCATAGGCTGACCTCAGCTAAATGTTGTTATTGATGAGATAACAAAGGGCCCAAGTCACGGCCACCCACCAAGTGCATATGGATATGGTAAACCACCTGCCCGGCATGCCGATTGCAGTTGATAATCAGACGATAGCCATCTTCAGCAATGCCCTCTTGCTCTGCAAGTTTAGCAGCCACAGTGATCATTCGACCCAGAGCTGCTTCGTGTTCTGCGGTGACGTCATTCACAGTTGGGATAAGAATATTAGGAATGATTAAAATGTGAGTGGGTGCCTGCGGGGCGATGTCACGAAACGCGGTCACCAGTTCATCCTGGTAGACCACGTCGGCAGGGATTTCACGGCGGATAATTTTGCTAAAAATCGTTTCTTCGGCCATTACGCATTTCCTTGAAAAGGATAAAAATGATGAATGCGTAGTATGAGCGACAATTTCTATTGATTTCAACCTCAATCATTAACCACGGGCATAAGCCGCTGCTTTTTCAAACAAAGCCTGATCCGGGCGAATACCGGTATACAGTACAAATTGCTCAACTGCCTGAATAGCAAAGACTTCAGCCCCGGTAATGACGGTTTTCTGTTGTGCTTTGGCATAACTTATCAGTGGGGTTATCGCCGGCAGTGCCACCACCTCAAAAATAACCTCGGCGCGATCCACCTCCGCTTCAGTAAAGGCCATGTTATCCGCATCCTTACCACCCGCCATGCCCACCGGGGTAGCATTGATTAACATATCGGCGTGAACCCCTTGCATATCAGGCTGATAGGTATAACCTGATTGCTCCGCCAATTGCCGCCCTGTTTTTTCATTAGTGGCGATAATAAACCCCTGCTTAAAACCGGCATTTTTCAGCGCAAAAGCCACCGCCTTCGCCATGCCGCCACTGCCGCGCAGCGCAAATACCTTCTCTGCGGCAACCTGATAGCGCTGTAGCAATTGCGCAATGGCAATATAATCAGTGTTATAGGCTGTCAAATAGCCATCAGTATTCACTAAGGTATTGACTGAATTGATTGCTGCGGCAGATGCATCCAGCTCATTAACCAGCGGAATAACGGCCTCTTTAAACGGCATTGAGATTGCGCATCCCCGTATGCCCAGCGCCCGCACCCCGCCAATCGCCGCCGTCAGGTCGCTAGTGGTAAATGCCTTATACAGGTAATCAAGGTCCAGGGCATCGTACAAAAAATTGTGAAACCGGGTGCCAAAATTGCTGGGCCGCGCGGCCAGAGAAATACAGACTTTAGTGTCTTTGTTTAAGTTGCGGGTCATCTTCTCACCTCAAATAGTCATTGCGCTCAGATTACGGCCCTCTGTGGCAAAAATGCTGAGAGCAGGAATGCTTGCTGTAGTGAAAATTATCGGCTAAAAAGATGATATAAAAAACGGTTGAGTTTTTCTTAATTAGGTTCCTCTTTTATGCCGAGTCGACGTCTCGAACAGCAATATTTACGATTACTAAACATCGTCGGGGCCCAACCGGTTGAGATTACACTGCAAGAATTAGCCGACAAACTCAGCTGCACCAAGCGCCACATGCGGACATTACTGGTTCAGATGCAACAAGCCGGCTGGCTAAGATGGCAGGCAGAGGCTGGCCGTGGCCGCCGCTCACATCTACAACTATTGCGCAACACCCAGCAATTATTGCTCGAAAAAGCGGAACAATTATTGGATGCCGGCGATTTTAATGAGGCCATTGCATTATTAGGTGAAGATAAACAGCTGATTAGCCCTTTGCTGCGAGCTAAGTTGGGCTATCGGGTACGTGATGACTATCAAGCCCTGCGCATTCCTTACTACCGCACCATGCCCAACCTTGACCCCGCCACCCCACTACGCCGCTCCGAGCGACATTTAGTGCGGCAGATATTTAATGGATTGACACGAATAAATGAGGATACCGGCGAGGTCACCACCGATTTAGCGCATAAATGGCGGATGCTTGACCCATTACACTGGCGTTTTTATCTGCGCCCAGCCGTGCAATTTCACGATGGCCGAGAACTTTCCAGCCGTGACGTCATCAGCTCATTAACTCGCAGCGCCCAGTTACCGCTGTTTTCACATATTCAAAAAATCAGCCAACACGGGCCGTTAAGTGTGGTCATTGAACTCAATCAGCCCGATTCACAACTGCCCCTGCTGCTGGCCCACCACAGCGCATTGATTTTGCCGGCCAATCAGATTTCATCACCCGATTTTGCCTCGCATCCGGTGGGAACCGGCCCTTATCGGGTAGCGGAAAATGATGGCTGGCATTTACAGATAAAAGCTTTTGACCACTATTTTGGTTTTCGCGGGCTGTTAGATGAGGTTGAAGTCCTTATCTTCCCTGACCTAGCCCGTCGGCCAAGTGCTCCAGCCCCCCCACTATCTGAACAGCTGAACAGCGCGAATATCCAGAGTGCAACTTGGCTGAGTTCCAGTATCAGTGATATTGATTATGTCGCTGGTTTGGCCGCCGGTCTGACCGGTAAACCGTCAGATGCAACACAAGAAATGTTTTTGGAGCGCGGCGGATATTTTTTGCTCTGTGATAGCCGCTCCCCCCATTGGCACTGCATTAAACAGCGCCGCTGGCTACAACAAGTGCTCAATCCGTATAATCTCATCCAGCGGTTAATCGCCCCCATTCGCCCTTTCTGGGTGCCAGCCAGCAGTGTGTTACCCACTTGGTTTCATGGGATTGATTCAGGGGAGAAATGCTCTCCATTTCCCCTCAATACCTCGGCAGAACCTGCCGATATGCCAATATTAACAATGGCCTATCATGCCCAGCACCCTGAATATCAGATGCTGGTGACTGAAATGGCGCACATTCTGGCGACTCAAGGAATTAAATTAGCCGTGACCGAACTGGACTACCCCACATGGGCCAGCGGTGAGGCCAATGTCGATTTATGGCTAGGAACAGTCAATTTTGCCGTTCCTGAAGAGTGGAATGTTGGCGCATGGTTGCTCGGCTCCCCACTATTGCGCCAATCGATTACGGGTGGCGACACCGCGAGCTTACAAA
The DNA here is from genome assembly GCF_004124235.1 of Yersinia hibernica. NCBI lineage: Bacteria > Pseudomonadati > Pseudomonadota > Gammaproteobacteria > Enterobacterales > Yersiniaceae > Yersinia > Yersinia hibernica. Next base: position 1,403,369 of record NZ_CP032487.1, on the reverse strand, counting down.
CTTATCTGCATGATTGGCGTAGCCAAACCCTTGGCAGCGAACAACTCATCAGGGAGGTTATCTCCGGCGGATGGTTACAACCTTTATTCCACCACTGGATGCGCCTAAAAGCCCCCGAGCACACCCAAGGTGCCCACCTCAATAATCTGGGTTGGTTTGATTTTCAAACCACCTGGCTGGAGCCAGAGTAGTGGTGAATAAATCAGATCTCAGTAAAAATAAATAATTCAATAAAATCAATGAAAAAAAGACAAAAAAAGGGAGGCTTTCGCCGCCCTTTAGCACTCCCCAAACCTGAATTAATGGTTACGAATGTACTCGTCCATATCCGTTTTCAGGTTATCAGATTTTGTCCCGAAGATAGCCTGAACACCTGAGCCTGCGACCACTACGCCCGCAGCACCCAACTTCTTCAGACCGGCTTGGTCAACTTTGGCAACATCAGCCACGCTGACACGCAGACGAGTGATACATGCGTCCAAGTTAGTGATGTTCTCTTTACCACCGAATGCGGCTACCAGTGCGGCTGACATTTCAGTTCCGCCCTGCACCGTTTGCTCAGTAGAAGTATCTTCGCGACCCGGTGTTTTCAAATTCAGTTTGGCAATCAGCACCCGGAAGATGGTGTAGTACACCAGACCGTAGCAGATCCCCACCAGCGGGAACAGCCAGATACGGCTGCTGTTACCACTCAGTACCACGAAGTCAATCAGGCCATGGGAGAAGCTGGTACCGTCACGCATCCCAAGCAGGATACAGATTGGGAAGGCCAGACCGGCCAGAATTGCATGGATAACATACAAGATTGGCGCCACGAACATGAAGGAGAATTCGATGGGCTCAGTGATACCGGTCAGGAATGAAGTCAGTGCCGCGGAGATCATAATCCCGCCCACTTTTGCCCGGTTTTCCGGTTTCGCAGAATGCCAAATAGCAATTGCCGCCGCAGGTAAGCCGTACATTTTGAACAAGAAACCACCGGACAGTTTACCTGCCGTTGGGTCACCAGCCATGTAACGTGGAATGTCACCGTGGAATACCTGACCGGCTGCATTGGTGTATTCACCAATTTGCATTTGGAATGGTACGTTCCAGATATGGTGCAAACCGAATGGAACCAGCGCACGTTCGACTACGCCGTAGATACCAAAGGCCACGACGGAGTTCTGATATGCAGCCCACTGAGAAAAGGTCTGGATTGCCGTACCGATTGGCGGCCATACGAAGGACAAAATCACGCCCACGAAGATAGCGGTGAAACCAGAGATAATCGGAACGAAACGTTTACCCGCAAAGAAACCCAGATATTCAGGTAGCTGAATACGGTAGAAGCGGTTAAACATGTAGGCGGCTATGGCACCTGCAATTATCCCGCCCAGCACCCCGGTATCTGCTAAATGCTTGGCAGCAATTTCTTCTGCCGGCAGATGCAAGACCAGTGGCGCTACCACCGCCATGGTTTTCACCATGATGCCGTAAGCAACAACTGCCGCTAGCGCAGAGACACCGTCGTTATTGGTAAAGCCGAGTGCAACGCCAATAGCAAAGATCAATGCCATATTAGCAAAAACGGAACCGCCCGCTTCTGCCATTACGTGAGAGACTACCGTTGGTAGCCAGCTAAAATTCGCGGAACCGACACCCAGCAGAATACCTGCGATGGGTAAAACGGATACCGGTAGCATTAGCGATTTACCTACCTTTTGCAGGTTTGCAAATGCGTTTTTAAACATAGTTGAGTGAGCTCCTGAGTAATAGTGCTTTTTCTGCTTTTTCTCGCGTTTATTGGCGTTACAAAGGGGGGAGTAAGCCTTTGCGAATCAGGGTGTCTAAAGCACCCCTTTAATTTTTACGAAGAGTAAAATAAATAGCCTGCTTAATGTTTGATGGCAGTCACGTTTCTTTCAAGAAAGCGCCTTTTTTGATTCGAATCGCGCATTTTTTGTAAAAAAAAGTCAATGCGAGCTGCCCTCACCCAATAAATCGGGTGAGAACATTACTCGGTTCGGCGATTAATTACGAGCTTAAAAAAAAGTATTATTAAGGAAGTTACTGCGATTCACTGGCAAGTTGTACTGAGTTCAGATGAAACAACCGGCAGAAGTTATCTGTCGTGGCTTGAGCCAGGGACTCAAGACTAACTCCTTTCAGTACCGCCATATATTCTGCAACATCACGGACATAGGCCGGTTGGTTTTCTTTGCCACGATGTGGAACCGGTGCCAGATAAGGCGAATCCGTTTCAACTAACAGTCGGTCCAGCGGCACGTAGCGGGCCACTTCACGCAGTTGCTCAGCATTACGGAAAGTGAGAATGCCAGAGAATGAGATGTAAAAACCAAGATCCAATAACATGGCTGCGGTGGCTTTATCTTCGGTAAAACAATGTAAAACCCCGCCACACTCTTGCGCCTGTTCTTCGCGCAAAATAGCCAATGTGTCTTCACGCGCATCACGGGTGTGCACAATCACCGGCTTATTTAATTTGCGGCCAATACGAATATGTTCGCGGAAAGAAGCTTGTTGCAGTGGGATATTATCTTGCTGATAGAAGTAATCCAGCCCGGTTTCCCCCATCGCCACCACATTATCTGCCGCGGCTAGAGTGGCAAGTTGCTGAAAATCATAGCCGCCATCAAGGTTCAGCGGGTGAACACCACAGGAAAACGCGACATTTTTTCGCTCCCCGATAAGAGATGTCATAGCCGAAAAGCCCGGCAATGTGGTGGCAACCGCCAGGACAAAACCCACATCTCGCGCCTGTGCTTTGGCTAATACATCATCGACACTGCGATGCAGCGTCTGGTAATCAAGGCTATCAAGATGGCAATGAGAATCGACTAACAACATAATAATCCAAGTTTTCTAGGTATTTAATGAAGATGAGGTGGAAACTGCCCCAGTGCTCAGGGCGGTTTCCCAGTTGAGCAGCAGCTCGGTGAGCAATAATTCACGATTAACCCCCACCACTGTTAATAATTGATGGCGACAATGGCTCAATTGCTTCGCGGACTCAAGTAATACCGGCGTCGTGGCAATTTGCGCCAGTTGCTGCACCAGCGGTAATTGATCCTGATTGACCGCAAACTCACCGGCTCCTTGCTGCCATTTTAGCGCATCAAGCACTAACGAAGAGAGCCACTGGCTGCGCTCAGCGGCATCATCATGGTTAAGCTGCGCTAACAACGACAGTAAATCCGAACTGTGCAGGGCAGTGCTCAACGCGCCACACATGGCGGCTCTGATTGCCCAGCGCTCGGGTTGGAGCAGCCGTTCTGCGGCCAACGGCGCTCCCTCACTTAATTTAAGTGCGGCCAGCATCGAAATGGGCTCCGCCTGAACTTGCCGCTGTAACCATTGTAGACTGAGCGCCGTATCCGGGCAGGCCAGGTGCCAGTAAAAACAGCGGCTGCGCAATGTTGCCAGCAAACTGGTCGGTTGATAACAATCGAGCAAAAAATAGGTTTTTTCCGGCGGCTCTTCCAGCGTTTTGAGTAATGCATTGGCAGCAGCATCAGTCAGTAACTCGGCATGGGGCAACCACACCACTTTTGCGCCGCCAAGCTGAGCATGAGAATAAAGTTTTTCAATCTGTTGGCGCACTAACTCAACACCGATGCTGCTTTTGCCTTTCTCCGCTGCCAGCATATACCAGTCAGGGTGATTACCTGCCAACATCAGGCGGCAACTATGGCATTCGCCACAGCTTTTCTCGCCTTGCCGCTGCTGGCACATTAGCCAGCGGCTGATGCCGTAAATGAGCGCTTCTTGGCCATTGCCAGGCAGGGAGTGCAGCAATAATGCATGATGGCCACGCCCAGCAATCTGCTGCCCTACCCACTGACGGTACGGCGCACTTAGCCATGGGTACCATTTCATTACGCGGTTTCTCGGTTGGCCAGCCACTGCTTGAGCACTTGACTGATAGATTCACTTACCTGCTCAATAGGCTGGGAAGCATCAATAGTTTTGATGCTGGAATCTGCGGCGGCTAACTCAAGATAACGTGCGCGAGTGCGCTCAAAAAAGGCCAATGACTCTTGTTCAATGCGGTCTAATTCGCCACGGGCGCGAGCGCGCGCCAAACCGACGACCGGCGGGAGATCCAGATACAATGTTAAATCGGGGCGAAACTCACCTAATACCGTGTCACGTAATGATGTCATCAACGCGCTATCAATCCCGCGCCCTCCACCTTGATAGGCCTGTGAGGACAAATCATGGCGGTCGCCGACCACCCAACTGCCACGCGCCAGCGCCGGTTTGATAACATTTTCAACCAATTGCACGCGAGCCGCATACAACATTAATACTTCAGCTTTATCCGTCAGCACTTCACCGGCAATACCTTGTTTAATCAAGTCACGCAGTTTTTCTGCCAGCGGCGTCCCCCCCGGCTCACGGGTAAAGACAATATCGTTAATCCCTTGGGCGCGCAGCGTGGCAACCACGGTGTCTCTGGCGGTAGTTTTCCCGGCCCCTTCAAGCCCTTCAATAACGATAAATTTACTGTTCATTTTTATCCTTGAGCGATTGCCGATAAACCCGCACCGCTTGATTATGACTGGCTAAATTGGTGGTAAAAGTATGGCCCCCTTTGCCGTCGGCCACAAAATAGAGATAGGGGGTTTTCGCCGGATGGGCAGCTGCAGTGAGTGATGCCAGCCCCGGCATGGCAATCGGCGTTGGTGGCAAACCGGAAATTGTATAAGTATTATAAGGCGTTGGCGTGTCTAAGTCTTTACGGCTGATGTTGCCATTATACTTATCCCCCAGGCCATAAATTACCGTCGGGTCAGTTTGCAGCCGCATACCAATACGTAAGCGGTTGATAAATACCGACGCCACTTTGCTGCGTTCCTCATTGACGGCGGTCTCTTTTTCGATGATTGACGCCATGGTGACTAATTCACCCGGTGTTTTATAAGGCAATGATTTATCACGCCCTTGCCAAATTTCATCGACTGTTTTTTCCATCTTCACATGGGCACGTTTGAGTAATGCCAAGTCAGTGGTGCCCGCAGTATATGAATAGGTATCCGGGTAGAGCCAACCTTCAGGATGCTCGCTGTCTTTCAATCCCAGCAAGACGGCAATTTCCGCATCGCTCTTGCCAGCTAATACGTGCTTTATATATTTTGATTGCTGTAATTCATCCAGCCAATCACGCAGCCGCTTACCTTCCACAAAGCGCACCGTGAATTGGGCTTCTTTACCACTGGCGAGCAGTTCTAGCATGCCGCGCACGGTCATTCCGGGGGTAAAACGATAAGTCCCCGCTTTGAATTTAGCCAACTCTGGCTCAATACGCAGCAGCCACGGGAACCAACGGGTATTTTTAATTAGGCCATCACGTTGCAGCAAGTTTTCCAAAGCAACCCGCCCAGTACCTGTCGGGAGTTTAAACAGGGTTTCTTGCTGGATAGCCAGAGGTTTATCCGCAAAGTGTTGCACTCTCTGGTAACCCACCAGCACTAATCCCAAACAGATAGCTATAAACAGGATTAATGCTTTGGTGCTTTTTATTTTCATCGGGCGGCCATCTTCAAATTAAACGTCGTCATAAACACCAAGAACCAAACTTTTGCCAATCATGGCTCAGATATCACAGCAATGTTGACTAAGAAAATCAAATAGTTGCCGCGAGTGATACTCCCGCTCCTGAATGCGACTCACGGGCAGTATCGGCATCAGGGCATTGCACAGGATAACTTCATCAGCATCGGCCAACACCGCTGGCGGCTGCGCGACAATCGCCACTGACCTGCCAAGAGCCGCCAGACACGCAATAATTCTCTGGCGCATAATACCATCAACTCCTGATTGGCTCAGGTCGGGGGTAAAGATTTCATCACCTTTACGCCAAAATAAATTAGCCGCACAGCATTCCACCAGCATACCTTCAGTGTCAAGTACCAGCGCTTCATCCGCGGCAGTCTGGTCAAGATGCGCACGAATCAAGACTTGTTCCAGCCGATTCAAGTGCTTAACACCCGCCAACAATGGGCTGCGCGCGAGAAATATTGGGCTGAGTGCCAATGCAATCCCTCGTTCACGCCAGCTATGATAATGAACCGGGTAATCACTGAGGGAAATGATTCTGGTGGGATGCTGACATGCCATGCCGCTGTAACCCCGTCCGCCGCTCCCGCGGCTGATAATCACCTTCAGCACACCATCTTCAGTATGACTTGCCGCCTCAACCATTTCCTTGGTCAATGCATTCCAATTTACAGTGGGCATTAATAGCCGCGCTGTCGCCTGCTGCAAGCGCAGTATATGTTTATCAAGCCACACCACACGGCCGAGAGAGACTCTGGCAGTAGTAAAGCAGCCATCGCCAAACTGCACCGAGCGGTCTGAAGCTGAAATCAAATTTTGTTCAACACCATTAATCCAGAACATTCAGACTCTCTTTACATGGAATGGGTACAGTATCAGATTTAAGCCAATAGCTATTTTAAGACAATTTTTATGGCGGGATGTTTGAAGAAAACGCGCAGCGCACTTAATAAAAGACCCGGAAAACCGGGTCTTTTTAGCCGTTGGCATGACACAATGCAGGTTATACCTTACGGAAAACCAAAGAGCCGTTAGTGCCGCCAAAGCCGAAGGAGTTACACAGGGTGTACTCCATATTTTTGACTTGGCGAGCGTCATGCGCAACAAAATCCAAATCACAACCCTCATCTGGGTTATCCAGATTAATGGTGGCTGGAATGGACTGATCACGCAGCGCTAACACAGTAAAGATAGACTCAACGGCACCCGCTGCACCTAACAAGTGCCCAGTCATGGATTTGGTGGAACTGACCATCACTTTATAGGCATCTTCACCAAATACAGACTTAACTGCCTGCGTTTCGGCTTTATCGCCAGCAGGAGTTGACGTGCCGTGGGCATTGATATAACCAATTTGAGAGGTGCTCACACCGGCATCACGTAATGCATTCACCATGGCCAGAGCTGCGCCAGAACCGTCTTCCGGTGGCGAGGTCATGTGGTAAGCATCACTGCTCATCCCAAACCCAACAACTTCTGCATAGATTTTTGCACCACGTTTTTTCGCGTGTTCGTACTCTTCCAGCACCATCATGCCAGCACCATCACCCAGCACGAAACCGTCACGGTCTTTATCCCATGGGCGACTTGCCGCCTGTGGGTTATCGTTGCGAGTAGATAATGCACGAGCAGCACCAAAACCACCGACACCCAGTGGCGTACTGGCTTTTTCAGCCCCACCGGCCACCATGACATCAGCATCATTGTAAGCAATGATACGCGCCGCGTGGCCGATGTTGTGCACACCAGAAGTACATGCTGTGGCAATAGAGATGCTTGGCCCACGCAGACCATACATAATGGTCAAGTGGCCGGCAATCATATTAACAATGGTTGAAGGCACGAAGAATGGGCTAATTTTGCGTGGCCCACCGTTCACCAACGAGGTGTGGTTTTCTTCAATCAGACCCAATCCACCAATACCAGAACCGATAGCGGCACCGATACGGGAAGCATTAGCTTCTGTTACTTCAAGCCCGGAATCTTGCATGGCTTGCATGCCAGCCGCGACACCGTACTGTATGAAAGCATCCATTTTGCGCGCATCTTTACGCGAAATGTAATCTTCACAATTAAAATCTTTTACTAAGCCAGCAAATCGCGTTGCATAGGCACTAGTATCGAAATGGTCGATCAGGCTGATGCCACTCTGCCCGGCAAGAACAGCTTTCCATGTGGATTCGACTGTATTACCGACAGGAGACAACATGCCCAGTCCAGTCACAACAACTCGACGCTTAGACACGGTTGTCCTCCAAGGAGGGAAAATAACACTTAGGACAAAAAAATTTAGGCGGTCGAGTGACCGCCTAACTATCTAAACTTAAAGCATGTACGCTTACTGCTGGTTAGCGTTGATAAAATCAATAGCTGCCTGAACAGTAGTGATTTTTTCTGCTTCTTCGTCTGGAATCTCAGTATCAAATTCTTCTTCCAGAGCCATTACCAGCTCAACGGTGTCCAGAGAATCCGCGCCAAGATCTTCAACGAAAGAAGCACTGTTCTTCACTTCGTCTTCTTTAACACCCAGTTGTTCAACGATGATTTTCTTAACGCGTTCTTCGATAGTGCTCATACTCTTAAATTTCCTATCAAAACTCGCTTTCGCGATGGTTTTCGTAGTGTATAAAATGTTGAAAAAGATGCAACTAAATCTCGGCTGGTCAAACCACGATTTTACGCTATTTTGCGGTTTTTACCTCAAATAACGCAAATACTTTCGTGATTTTTAAATCATATACATGCCGCCATTGACATGTAATGTTTCACCAGAGATGTAGCTGGCCTCGTCAGAGGCTAAAAATGCAACAGCGCTGGCGATTTCTTTTGCTTGCCCAAGCCGGTTAGCTGGTACTTGGGCTAAAATGCCTGCGCGTTGATCATCTGTCAACGCCGTCGTCATGTCCGTCTCAATAAAGCCAGGTGCCACAACGTTGACAGTAATGCCACGTGAAGCAACCTCACGCGCCAAAGACTTGCTAAAACCGATCAGACCCGCTTTAGCTGCCGCGTAGTTAACCTGCCCCGCATTGCCCATTGTCCCAACCACAGAACCGATGGTGATGATACGCCCAAACCGCTTTTTCATCATAGCGCGCATTACCGCTTTTGACAGGCGGAATACGGAAGTTAGATCAGTGTCAATAATATCCTGCCACTCTTCATCCTTCATACGCATCAGCAGGTTATCACGCGTAATACCTGCATTATTCACTAAAATGTCGACTTCTCCAAATTCCGCACGAATCGTTGCCAAAACAGACTCGATTGACGCGGGGTCCACGACATTCAGCATTAAACCTTTGCCATTCTCACCTAAGTAGGCGCTAATTGCTTCTGCACCCTTCTCACTGGTCGCCGTACCAATAACACGGGCACCACGTTCAGCCAGTAATTCTGCAATCGCACGGCCAATACCGCGGCTAGCGCCAGTTACCAGCGCAATTTTTCCTTCGAAGCTCATGTTATCCTCATTCTCAGTTTTCAAGCGCGCTGGTCAGCGTGGCAACATCGTTTACCGGTGCTGCAGCTAAAGTATCCACGATACGCTTAGTCAAGCCAGTCAAAACTTTACCCGGCCCAACTTCTAACAACAGCTCAACACCCTCTGCTGCCATAAATTCAACACTTTCAGTCCAACGTACCGGATTGTATAACTGACGCACCAGTGCGCTGCGGATAGCCTCTGGTGACACTTCAATTTTCACATCGACGTTGTTCACTACGGGGAATAATGGTGCCTGGAATTCAATTTTTTCCAGTGCAATGGCCAATTTGTCTGCTGCGGGCTTCATCAGCGCACAATGGGATGGCACACTGACGGGTAAAGGCAAGGCGCGTTTCGCACCCGCAGCTTTACAAGCCGCACCGGCGCGCTCTACCGCCTCTTTGTTGCCGGCAATTACCACCTGGCCTGGTGAGTTAAAATTAACCGGCGAAACTACCTGCCCAAGAGCTGACTCTGCGCAAGCTTTGGCGATGGATTCATTATCCAAACCAATAATAGCATACATGGCTCCGGTACCCTCAGGTACCGCTTCCTGCATCAGTTTACCGCGTAATTCCACCAGACGAACCGCCTGTTTGAAATCCAGCACGCCAGCACACACCAGCGCTGAGTATTCACCCAAACTATGGCCTGCCATCATCGCGGGCAGTTTTCCGCCTTGATGTTGCCAAACACGCCAGATAGCAACAGATGCTGTCAGCAATGCGGGCTGGGTCTGCCACGTTTTGTTCAATTCTTCAGCGGGCCCTTGTTGCACCAGCTGCCAAAGGTCATAACCCAGCACTGAAGAGGCTTCACTGAAGGTCTCTTCAACTATCGGAAATTGTGCGGCCAAATCAGCCAGCATGCCAAGGAATTGAGAACCTTGGCCCGGAAAAACAAAAGCAAATTTTGACATTCTACTTTCCTGTTGAACCAAAAAAGTGCTGTTAAATCAGAAGCGAACCAGCGCAGAGCCCCAGGTAAAGCCGCCGCCAAATGCTTCCAGCAGGACTAACTGCCCACGTTGAATACGCCCATCTCGTACCGCTTCGTCTAACGCCGCAGGTACAGACGCCGCAGAGGTATTGCCATGGCGATCGAGTGTGACCACCACTTTATCCATCCCCATGCCTAATTTTTTAGCTGTTGCGCTGATAATACGCAGGTTAGCCTGATGTGGCACCAACCAATCGAGCGCTGAGCGATCCAGATTATTGGCCTGCAACGTCTCATCCACAATGTGGGCCAGTTCCGTCACCGCAACTTTAAACACTTCATTGCCAGCCATCGTGACATAAGCTGGCAGCTGTTGCTGTTGGCGATCTTGATACGGCAAGGCGAGCAATTCGCCATACTTGCCATCGGCATGCAGATGGGTCGACAGAATACCCGGCTGTTCGGATGCTCCCAGTACAACCGCACCGGCACCATCGCCGAATAGAATAATCGTACCGCGGTCTTCTGGATTCAATGCACGAGAAAGCACGTCTGAACCAATGACAATGGCATGTTTGACTGCGCCACTTTTAACATATTGATCAGCAACACTCAGTGCATAGGTAAACCCGGCACAGGCCGCGGCTAAATCAAAAGAGGCCGCATCTTTGATGCCCAGCATTTGCTGCACCTGGCAAGCCGAGCTTGGAAAAGCATGACTTGAAGAGGTGGTAGCCACGATAATCAGCCCGATCTCGTCTTTAGCAATACCGGCCATCTCCAGCGCTTTTTCAGCTGCTTGGAAACCCATAGTGGCGACGGTTTCATCAAGGTCAGCAATACGCCGCTCACGAATACCTGTTCGGGTGACAATCCACTCGTCCGATGTATCCACCATTTTTTCTAAATCAGCATTACTGCGCACTTGTACGGGCAGATAACTCCCCGTACCGAGAATCTTAGTATACATGTACGATCAGTCACTCTTGGGTAAAACCGCTTCAAGGCGCGCGGCAATCCGTTGTGGGACTTGCCGCTGCACCGCCTGCACAGCCTGCTCGATGGCAACTGCGAATGCGCGTTGATTCGCAGCACCATGGCTTTTGATTACGATGCCCCGTAATCCTAACAGACATGCGCCATTATACTGGTCGGGGTTCAAATGACCGAACCGCTTAGCCACACGTTTTTGCAACCAACGGCCAATAAGTTTAAGCCACCATGACTGTTTTTTGCCCTCACCCGATGATTTGAGCAGTGACAAGAACATTCTTATCACACCTTCCATAGTCTTTAGAGTGACGTTACCCACGAAGCCGTCACAAACCATGACATCAGTCTTGCCAGTCAGCAAATCATTGCCTTCCAGATAACCAATATAGTTGATAGCCGGTGTATTTTTTAATACTGCGGCGGCTTCGCGGATATTATCCAATCCCTTGGTTTCCTCTTCGCCGATATTGAGCAAAGCAACACGCGGGTTTGTTATACCAACAACTTCCTCTGCCATCACTGAACCCATGACGGCAAATTGCACCAGCATCGTGCTATCACATTCAACGTTAGCGCCTAAATCCAGTACCACAGTCTTACTGCGCTGCTGATTTGGGATAACCGTCATCAATGCCGGGCGCTCTATTCCATCCAGTGGCTTGATAGTCATCTTCGCCAACCCCATCAATGCCCCGGTATTCCCTGCACTCACACAGGCTGCTGCATCACCATTTTTGACAAGATCCAATGCGATACGCATGGAAGTACCACGGCTGGCGCGTATAGCTTGTGAGGGTTTAGCATCGCTGGCGATCACATGCTCAGCGGGAATTACCTGTAACCTTTCCAGCAACAAAGGATCGGCATTAACCAGTAACGGAGTGATGGTGTCGGGGTTTCCGACCAGCAAGAGTTTTAGCGTTGGATTAGAGGCCAGTGCCTGCAATGAAGCAGGCACTGTGACGCAGGGACCGAAGTCCCCACCCATTGCATCTAACGCGAGGGTTAGACAAGTCAAGGTATCGCCTTGCTAAAGAAGATTAGCAAGTACTACTCAGCCGATAACCTTGCGGCCGCGGTAGAAACCGTCGGCTGTGATGTGGTGACGCAGGTGAGTTTCACCGGAAGTTTTGTCCACAGACAAAGTGGCAGTGGTCAGCGCATCGTGTGAACGGCGCATGCCACGTTTGGAACGAGTGGGTTTGTTCTGTTGTACGGCCATTGACCTTACTCCTTAATGACTTTCTTTAAACTGGCTAATACGGCAAATGGATTAGGTTTCTCCACCTCTTCAGGCAGTTTACCAAATACCATGTCCGCCTCGGACACTTCACAGTGTTCAGAATCATGTACCGGAACGACAGGCAGTGAAAGAATAATTTCGTCTTCAATCATTGCCAGCAGATCAACTTCGCCAAATTCGTCGACTTCGATCGGCTCGTACGCTTCCGGTAATGCTTCAGCCTGCTCATCATTGACGATAGGGCTAAAACAATACGTTGTATGAACATGATGTGCAAACGTGTTACCGCAGCGCTGACACATCAATGTTACATCGACGTCCGCATGACCTGTAATAACTGCCAGACGCTGATTATCGATATTAAATGATAATGAGGCCACGACATCGCTGTCCACACTGACCACTGAGTCGGCTACTCGTGTAACCTGCTCAGGCGAATAGATACCTGCGTAATCTAAACGTTTCTGAGCGGTACGAACCGCATCAATGGTCAAGGGTAATTTTACCTTTTGCATAGGGCGCGCATATTAACTTTGTAACGACATAGAGTCAAAGAAAAAGGCCGTTTTACTGCACCTTTCACCAATATTCGCTTGCGAAGCGGAAGACAGTTTAAAATGCCTGACGAAATTACGCCACGATTTATGGAAAATATTATGCCACAACTGGTTCTTGCCTCGACCTCATCTTACCGCCGCGCAGTGCTGGAAAAGCTGCAACTACCTTTTATTACGGCTGCACCACAAATCGATGAGGCCCCCTTGCCTGCCGAATCTGCCCGTGATTTGGTGCAGCGCTTGGCGCTGGCTAAAGCCCAAGCGCTTGCCGCTCGTTACCCACAACACTTGATTATCGGTTCTGACCAAGTGTGTGTTATCAACGGGGGCATCATCGGAAAACCGCATCATCATGCGAATGCCGTCAAACAATTACAACAAGCCAGTGGGCAATGTGTCACTTTTTATACTGGGTTAGCGCTGCTAAATACAGCAACGGATAACTATAATTGTCTTTGTGAAACATTTGATGTTTATTTCCGCACATTGACTCGCGCAGAAATTGAAGGTTATTTAACACGAGAACAACCTTGGGATTGTGCGGGCAGTTTTAAGAGTGAAGGGTTGGGGATTACATTATTTGATAAGTTATCAGGCCGTGATCCCAATACGCTCATCGGCCTGCCGTTAATCGCCCTGACTCAAATGTTAATTGAACAAGGGATAAATCCATTACTATAAAACTGATAGCATTAAGTCGCCGCTTTCTTGCGTAACACCGACAAACAATGGCGTAATTGATTATCCAGTGGTGCTTCAATGCACATCGTTTCACCGGTATTCGGATGGTCAAAACGTAAGGCTGCGGCATGCAGGAATAAACGATGTAACCCCGTCCCCTGCAATTGCTGATCAAACTCGCGGTCACCATAGCGATCATCAAACGCGATCGGGTGACCTGCATGTAGCGCGTGAACACGAATCTGGTGAGTTCGGCCTGTTATCGGGCTGGCTTTAACTAGCGTGGCATGCTCAAAACGCTCTTCAATTTTAAAACGGGTTTCTGATGGTTTGCCCTCGCTGCTGACTTTCACCATGCGCTCGCCACTTTGCATAATATTTTTCAGCAAAGGCGCCTGCACCGCTTTGCAATGTGATTGCCATTGCCCGCGCACCAAAGCCAAATAATCTTTCTGCATACCTTTCAAACGCAACTGCTCATGCAAAGAACGCAAAGCCGAGCGTTTTTTGGCGACCAATAAGACACCCGAGGTATCCCGGTCAAGGCGGTGCACCAACTCCAGGAAACGGGCTTCAGGACGCAGCGCGCGCAAAGCTTCAATGACGCCAAAACTTAAACCGCTACCACCATGTACCGCAGTGCCCGATGGTTTATTCAACACTAAGAGATAATCGTCTTCAAATAGAATGCAATCGGCCAATGCAGCAACTTTATCAAGTTTAGCTGATACCTGTATTTCTTCGCGCTCGGCAACACGTACCGGTGGTACCCGCACCACATCCCCATCAACCAGCTTATATTCTGGTTTAATACGCCCTTTATTAACGCGAACCTCACCTTTGCGTACGATACGGTAGATCATACTTTTCGGCACACCTTTCAATTTAGTGAGCAAAAAGTTATCGATCCGCTGACCGGCTTCGTCGGCAGAAATGGTGATTAATTGTACTGCTGGATTATTCGTTTTCATGGGGCGCGATTCTAAATACACCGAGGAATTAGCGCCACCCCTTTTTCTGTGCTTAACTGTCAATCTGGCTATTTAAAGATAACGTTTGCGCGCATTTATTGTTTAATAAGACAACGATAGCCGCCAACACTGTGAATACAGTAAAAGAATCTTTACGAAGACAGGTAAAGTCATCTTGCTATATCAGTGTCAGCAATGGAATAATGTGATTAATTCTGCGTTGATTCTCGTTAGACCAAGAGACTTGTGGAATAATAAACTTTGCCTGATCACACAAAAACGCAGCAATGGCGTAAGACGTAATGTGAAATCAAGCAATTAGCGGGCTGCGGGTTGCAGCTTGGTCGGCAAGTGGGTAAAGCTCTGTTGTCTTATATTCGTGAGCTGCCCTTTATATAAAAAGCGCTGTTTTTCAGAAAGAAACACAGGCTTACCGAAATAATGCGCCCCTATGCAGGCGACAACCGTGAGGTTGACGGCTTTGCTAGAAGACTCGGGGTCATCGGTTTACCCGACCATGAGGTTATTTTGCCCGCAGTTCTAATGACAATGTAAAAATAACGAGTAAGTTAAAGATGAAAAGAATGTTGATTAACGCAACTCAGCAAGAAGAGTTGCGTGTTGCCCTTGTAGATGGACAGCGGCTGTATGATTTGGATATTGAAAGCCCAGGTCATGAACAGAAAAAAGCGAATATTTACAAAGGTAAAATCACCCGAATCGAACCCAGTCTGGAAGCGGCTTTTGTTGATTACGGCGCTGAGCGACATGGTTTCCTACCCTTAAAAGAAATCTCTCGCGAATATTTCCCTAATAATTATTCCTCTCATGGCCGCCCAAACATCAAAGATGTGCTGCGCGAAGGCCAAGAAGTTATTGTCCAAGTTGATAAAGAAGAACGCGGTAATAAAGGTGCCGCACTCACCACTTTCATCAGCTTGGCCGGCAGTTATTTAGTTCTGATGCCGAACAACCCACGTGCGGGGGGGATTTCTCGCCGTATCGAAGGTGATGACCGCACTGAACTAAAAGAAGCCCTATCCTCCCTGCAATTGCCTGATGGCATGGGTCTGATTGTTCGTACCGCTGGTGTTGGTAAATCCGCGGATGCATTGCAATGGGACTTATCATTCCGTCTTAAGCACTGGGATGCGATTAAAAAAGCCGCTGAAGGTCGCCCTGCTCCGTTCCTGATTCATCAGGAAAGTAACGTGATTGTCCGTGCTTTCCGTGATTATCTGCGCCCGGACATCGGCGAGATTCTGATCGATAACCCTAAAGTTCTCGAACTGGCTAAAGAGCATATTGCCGCCCTCGGCCGCCCGGATTTCAGCAGCAAAATCAAACTGTATAGTGGTGAAATCCCATTATTCAGTCACTACCAGATTGAGTCACAGATTGAATCTGCATTCCAACGCGAAGTGCGCCTACCCTCTGGCGGCTCTATCGTTATTGATACCACCGAAGCGCTAACAGCGATTGACATCAACTCCGCCCGAGCAACCCGGGGTGGCGATATCGAAGAAACCGCCTTCAATACCAACCTGGAAGCCGCAGATGAAATCGCGCGCCAGTTGCGTTTACGTGACTTGGGTGGCCTGATTGTTATCGACTTTATTGATATGACCCCCGTGCGCCACCAGCGCGAAGTGGAAAACCGTTTACGTGATGCCGTCCGTCAAGACCGCGCGCGTATCCAGATTGGCCGCATCTCGCGCTTTGGTTTACTGGAAATGTCTCGCCAGCGCCTCAGCCCTTCACTGGGTGAGTCAAGCCACCATGTGTGCCCACGCTGTAGCGGTACTGGTACTGTACGTGACAACGAATCTCTGTCACTTTCTATTCTGCGCTTGATTGAAGAAGAAGCGCTGAAAGAAAATACTCATGAAGTTCATGCGATTGTGCCAGTGCAAATTGCGTCGTATCTGCTGAACGAAAAACGTGAATCCGTTAATGCCATCGAAAAACGTCAGGGTGGTGTGCGTGCGGTGATCGTGCCGAATGATCAAATGCAAACGCCGCATTATTCGGTACTGCGCGTGCGTAAAGGTGAAGAAGTCCCTTCCCTCAGTTATTTGCTGCCGCAGCTGCATGAAGCAGAAATGGCGCAGCCGTTGGAAGAAGCGACTATTGAGCGCAAACGCCCAGAGCAACCGGCGCTGGCGACGTTCTCTCTGCCGACTGAAGTACCACCAGAAGCAACTCCTGCGCCGGCAGTTAAACCAACCGCAGCACCACAGGCAGCGGCATCAGCGACTTCGGAACAACCTGGCTTCTTTAGCCGTCTGTTCAGTGGCCTGAAAGGTCTCTTTGGCGGGTCGACCGCAGCCGAAGTGGAACCAGTGGCAGTTGAAAAAACGGAAACTAACGAAAATCGTCGTAATGATCGTCGTAATCCTCGCCGCCAGAACAATGGCCGCAAAGACCGCGGTGACCGTACGCCACGCGAAGGTCGCGATAACAGTGCTCGTGATAACAATGCTCGTGATAACAATCGTGACAATGCTAGCCGTGATAACACCAATCGCGAAGGCCGTGAAGATCAACGCCGCAATAAGCGCCCAGCTCAGCAAGTCACTGCGCCACAAGCGCAGGCTGATACTGTCGACGCGGATAAAGCACAGCGTGATGAGCAGCCGCAACGCCGTGGTGATCGCCAGCGTCGTCGTCAGGATGACAAACGCCAGTCACCGCAGGATGTTAAAGCGAAAGTTGATGTTGTTGCCGCCGGTGTTGAAGGCGTACAGCCTGAGCAAGAAGAACGCCAGCAAGTGGTTATGCAGCGCCGTCAACGCCGCCAATTGAATCAGAAAGTCCGTATTCAATCCGCGAATGATGAGCTGAATGTGCTGGAAAACAAAGCGCCGGAAAATACTGTCAGCGAGTCTGTTGCTCACATTGCTGCGCCAATGGTGCAGGAAGAAGTAAAATTACTGCCGCAGGCCAGTGTTCAGGCTGATGATGAGCTGGCTAACGATCGCAATGCCAACAATGAAAATGGCATGCCACGCCGTTCTCGCCGCTCACCTCGTCACCTGCGTGTGAGTGGTCAACGTCGTCGTCGTTATCGCGATGAGCGGTACCCAACACAGTCTGCCATGCCTTTGGCTGGTGCGTTCGCCTCGCCAGAAATGGCATCAGGTAAAGTGTGGGTGCGTTATCCAGTGGCTCAATCTGTTGAACAGGCTTTTGTAGAAAACCCGGTTGAAGAACAATTGCCTATAGAGCAAATGCCAGCAGTTGCAGAAGTTGCCGTTGTAGCCATTGCTGCTCCGGTTATTGCAGCCCCAGCTGTCATTGCTCCGGTCGTTGCTGAAGTTGCTGCGCCAGCACCACAGCATAAACCTAGCGGTTCTTCATCTTCAGCCGCAGCCGTGCCTGGCCGTGCACCGGTTGTTGCGCCAGTGCCGGTGATTGTTGAGCCAGCTGTGGTTGAAACCACAACGGCGCAAGAGTTTACTGTTGAAGAAGCTGCACCGGTGGCTGAAACCATCGCCGTAACTGAATCTGCGCCAATTGCTGTCGAGGCGACAGTCGAAGAAGTGGTGGTTACAGCGGCCCTAGCCCCTGAAACTGTGGTTGCAGACATCATCGAGCCAGAGGCTGCAGTAGAAAAAACTGTCGCCAAAGAGACTATTGTGGAATCAGCACAAGAAGTCATTGCTGAAACTCCCGTGGCAGAAGTGGCCGCTGAAGAGCAAGTTGTGAGTGAGACTGTTGCCGAGAATGTCGTTGAAGAAGCGCACATTACTGAGCCAGCCGCTGATACTGCGCCAGTGGTTGTTCACCCTGAGGGTATGTTATTCAAACACTATGCTTCAGCACCAATGACTAAAGCACCGGCGCCAGATTATGTTCCTGCCGCGCCGAACCAAGGCCACTGGGAGCGCCCAGCCTTTGATTTTGCAGGTAAGGGCTCTGCAGGTGGTCATGCTGCTGCAACGCAAGCAACAGCGCCAGCAACAAAGCCACAATCGGTCGAATAACCGCAATATTATTCAGACCTAGTATGACAAAACCCGCCATCTGGCGGGTTTTTTTATCTCGACGATATTCTCAAGCTATCTGCTTCACTTTCTTTATTTCAAGACTTTCCAGCTTGCCCTCAATCGCTTTAACAAACTCTTTAAAATGCTCAGTTTTATTATGTTTTTCCAATGCATCGTCAGACGCCCAGCGCTCGAAAAACACAAAAGAACCTTTTTGGTCGCTTTCAGCATGGAGATCATATTGCAGATTCCCCTTTTCCTCACGACTCGGGTCGATAACCTGATGAACTGCGGTCTTCACTTCGGCAATGAATTCAGGTTTTGCCACTAAACTGGCAATAACACGGACTTCCATAGCTATTCTCCCATCTGTATATTTAATTAGCGTACTTGACGATGAATCAATCGCTCACCCGATTGGGCAATTTTACTCGGAACCTCTCTATAAGAGCCCCTTTTGGCATTGTTTTCAACTTAACCGTAACAATCAGATGCATCCGGAGCACTTTCCGCTTATCCTTACACCCCGCCGGAAACAGCATAAAAACCCCGATATCTCATCATGACTGCGGAGCCCGTTGAATGACTGCACAACCTCAAACCCTGAAAATTCGCCGCCCAGATGACTGGCATATTCATTTACGTGATGACGAAATGCTCAGTACCTTGCTGCCCTATACTTCCGCGGTGTTTTCCCGGGCCATCGTGATGCCAAATCTGACCCCACCGATCACCACAGTTGCCAGTGCTATTGCCTATCGCGAACGTATCTTGGCCGCTATTCCTGCGGGCCATAAATTCACGCCGCTGATGACGTGCTATCTGACCAATACTCTGGATGCCAACGAACTGGCCCGTGGTTTTGCAGCAGGGGTGTTTACCGCCGCCAAGTTATACCCAGCCAATGCCACGACCAACTCAACACACGGCGTATCAGATATCCCAGCGATTTATCCGCTGTTTGAACAAATGCAAAAGATAGGTATGCCGCTGTTGATCCACGGTGAAGTGACAGATGCTGCCGTTGATATCTTTGATCGTGAAGCGCGCTTTATTGACAAAATCCTGGAACCTATCCGTGGTAGATTCCCTGAGCTGAAAATTGTCTTTGAACACATCACCACCAAAGATGCTGCCGACTATGTACTGGCAGGGAATCGTTTTCTTGCTGCAACCATCACCCCTCAACATTTGATGTTCAACCGCAATCACATGTTAGTTGGTGGCATTCGCCCTCACCTGTTCTGCTTGCCCATCCTCAAGCGCAGCACGCATCAGGAAGCTTTGCGTCAAGCAGTTGCCAGTGGCTCTGACCGTTTCTTCCTCGGGACTGACTCGGCGCCGCATACCAGACATCGTAAAGAATCTTCATGTGGTTGTGCCGGGGTTTTCAACGCACCTTCCGCTTTGCCGGCTTATGCCACTGTATTTGAAGAGATAAATGCGCTGGAGCATCTGGAAGCATTCTGCTCATTAAATGGCCCGCGTTTCTATGATTTGCCAGTTAACGAAGATTTTGTTGAATTGATTCGGGTGCCTTTCCAGCAACCGGAGGAAATTCCATTAGGAACTGAGTCCATCATTCCTTTCCTGGCCGGGCAGACGATTAATTGGTCGGTGAAAACCTGATAACTCGCGCTGTAGCGAACAACTTTCTCTCCAGCTAAAAATTTTTTCGCTGAGAGTTGCGGCCTGAATATTTATACTGTATAAATAAACAGTATAAATATTCGGAGGGCCAAATATGCGTGTTGAAGTCAGTATCGATAAAAAAAACCCGTTACCCGCAGGTGCTATCGAAGCACTAACCCATGAATTGAGCAAACGACTGAATACTAAATTCCCAGACACCACCACCGCAGTGCAAGTGCGCTATGCTGGAGCCAATAATCTTTCTGTTTTGGGCGGCGCTAAAACGGATAAAGATCTTATCTCTGAAATATTACAAGAAATATGGGAAAGCGCAGACGACTGGTTCGATGCGCAGTAAGCCCACGGCAATATGCTGTAGATAAGTGCTGTTTTGCCGGGGAGTCGCTCCTCGGCTTTTTTATATCAATGGGTAAATGACCTTTCTATTCCCCCTTTTTATCTTTTCTTCTCTGATTAATTAATCATCATAAAATAAATATTTTGTAAATATCTGTTGATAATCGCCACATTCATCAATGGTTGCGTATACTAAAAAAGCTCACTTGGTATTGAGCCGCATTGATCCTCGTTAGTCACTCCCGTCAGTAACTACTATATAAGGGGTCTTTATGGACAGAAATGATGAAGTTATCCAGACTCACCCGCTCGTAGGTTGGGATATCAGCACTGTAGATGTATATGACGCGATGATGATACGTCTTCATTACCTGTCTTCCATGGATCAACCGCCAGAAGATGCGCTGGTTGATAGAACACTCTGGCTGACGACTGATGTTGCGCGCCAATTAATAAATATCTTAGAAGCAGGCATCGCTAAAATTGAGTCATCAGAATACGAAGATTTGGATCATCGCAAACATTAATTATTACCCATCATCCATTTTCAATACTCATAAAAAGGCATCCGTGAATATCATTGGG
Organism: Yersinia hibernica; assembly: GCF_004124235.1. Taxonomy (NCBI): domain Bacteria; kingdom Pseudomonadati; phylum Pseudomonadota; class Gammaproteobacteria; order Enterobacterales; family Yersiniaceae; genus Yersinia; species Yersinia hibernica. Next base: position 1,382,373 of record NZ_CP032487.1, on the reverse strand, counting down.
TGCCTTTTTATTAACCGCTCATACTATAATATTGCTAACATCCCTTTTGCTCCCTCCAGTCACGTGCTATTACTATCGTGTTAATTTTATTGCTACTTGCTGCCTTTAATTAAATCGTTCTGGTCATTGTCAGGATAAGAACTGAATTACAACTCAAATAGTATTAAATAAGGCCGCAGTGCTATTTATCACGGTGAAAAATATGGATTATGATTTAATTGTCATTGGCAGTGGTTCAGTCGGCTCCGCAACAGGTTACTACGCCTCACAGGCCGGTTTAAAAGTCCTGATGATAGACAGCGCCATGCCCCCTCATCAAGCCGGAAGTCACCACGGTGATACCAGAATCATTCGGCATGCCTATGGTGAGGGCGAGAAATATGTTCCATTAGTCTTGCGCGCCCAAACACTTTGGGATCAACTGTCTACTCTGACGGGTGAGAAATTGTTCCAAGCCAGCGGTGTGCTTAATTTGGGGCCAAATGACTCAATCTTCCTGAAAAATGCGCAACAAAGTGCTCAACAGTTTAATTTACCGGTCGAAACGCTAAATGCAACACAGGTTCGTGAAAAATGGCCGGTATTTACCGTGCCGGAAAATTATATTGGCGTGTTTGAACCGCAGTCAGGTTTTCTGCGGTCAGAATTAGCGATAAAAACCCTGATCAAAGCTGTCACTGACGCCGGTTGCGGCATTCTCTTCAACTGCCCAGTCACTGCTATCGAACCCTTAGATGACGGTGTCGATGTCGTGACTATTGATGGCACTTACAGTGGCAGAAAAGTGGTTGTTACTGCCGGAACCTGGGTAAAAGAGTTACTGCCGCAATTGCCAGTGACAGCAATACGCAAAGTCTTTTCCTGGCATCATGCCGATGGCCGTTACAGTGAAGGGAACCATTTCCCGGCATTCACGGTAGAAACAGCGGATAACATTCATTACTACGGTTTCCCCTCGCAAAATGATGAATTAAAACTCGGTAAACATAATGGCGGGCAACCTATCGAGTCGGCAGCACAACGCAAGCCATTTGGCAGTTATGCCGAAGATGGCACCGAGGTATTTGGTTTTTTGCGTAACTTTTTACCCGGTGTAGGAGTTTGTCTACACGGTGCCGCCTGTAGCTATGATATGAGCCCAGATGAAGATTTCATCATTGATACTTTGCCGGATAACGCCAATATTATGGTAGTGACCGGATTAAGTGGCCACGGTTTTAAGTTCGCTACTGCTCTGGGTGAAATAGCCGCCCTTTTTGCACAAGATAAATCGTCACCCATTGATATTTCTGCATTTTCTTTGGCGCGATTTACACATTCCTAACGCCAAAACTGACCGTTTACGCACTCAAGTTCTTGCCAATGACCATTCTTATTTCAAATGAATCATTGGCAATTCACTTGCGTTGATTATGTTTTATCTTTAGCATAAAAAACTATTAGCTGAGTTATAGTCAGGAACTTTATTCGTCAAATCCAGCAAAATACATCGTTAATCCCGAATTGACGCCTTAGTCATCAGAGGATTAACTTATCCTAGTATGCAATCAGGTATGGTTGCTGTTAGACAAGGATGTATGTCACATGAAAATATTAATTATTGACGAATGTTTTTATACCCGTTCAGGGGTAAATACTTATTTAAATAACTCTGCATCACTCAATTTAATGGATGTTCCTACAGTTGAGCAGGCAACATTAGCTATTCATGATTTTAATCCTGAGATAATAATTGTTAATCTTACACAATATTGTCGGTTTGGTGGACACTGTCCGTTATTAGCACAATTTATAAGTTGCTGCGGCCAGGCCAAAGTTTATATTTATCTGGATGCATCATATCCATTTAGTGAAAACCCTATTCCTCTGACCGACTCTGTTTCAATCCTGGCTAAAAAGCATTTGCCTGAACTGCTTCAAAACTTATCCAATGTACCACAGGAGGCAAGTCAATCAGCGCAACCCTGTTCGTCATCACTGTTCAGCCCACAAGAACATAAAGTCATGTGCTACTGGATGACAGAAATGCCTAACTATCGCATAGCCAGAAAATTGAATATCAGTGATAGCACTGTTTACTCACATAAACGCCATATTACTGAGAAAATAAAAGTAAGGAATCGCTTGGAGCTATGTTTTATTTATAACGTATTTAAATACTTATACTAGAACTTACTCTCCATGGTGCGTAAGATACTCTAAGTAATATTCAAGGTTTAGTGAAGTAAATAAAGATACAAAAAATCAATTATAGTAATGTAGCCGGAATAATATAACGCAAAAGATTTGCGTTTAAAAAATTTCGGTTACATTTTACTTTGACTATTTTATATAGCTCACCCCAATCTTGGCCCTTTCGCCCGCATCTGTTACTCAGTTATTTATTTGATTAATAGCTACGTATTTAACTTTTATCTTGTTGTTTACACAATTAAAAATACCTATAATGGGGGATTGTTTTAGTCGCAGGCAGGTAGCATGTTAAATAAATTGCTTTCAATAGTTATCAATAATGTGCGGGAGCATCTGATGCTCTATATCTGTTTATGGTTAATATTGTTAGTTCTGGATATTTATTTCTTTTTCTATTAATTTATTACTCTCTTCTTTTGAGTTGGGCCAACAGGCATCACTGCCACCTGCGGCCCTCCAATGTTTATGTCACGATGCTGGCGTGTCGGGCTCAATTTTAGCGGGCTTTCCATCACTCAGTAACACCGCAAATTTATATCCGGCCGGTGTTAACTCCAATGCAATCTTGGCAATAATGGTTAGGGGTACAGAGAGCAACATACCGATAGGCCCCAATAGCCACCCCCAGAAAATCAATGATAGGAACACCACCAGAGTTGATAGCCCCAAACCGCGGCCCATCATGCGTGGGTCAATAATATTGCCACCAATCAGGTTGATGAGGATATAACCGCCGGTCACAGCTAATGCATCGGCAAAACCGTTAAATAGCAAAGCCTGAATAATCGGTGGAATAGCCGCCAATACTGACCCAATATTGGGAATATAATTTAGAACAAATGCCAATAATCCCCACAGGAAAGCAAACCGAACCCCCATTGCGGCCAAGAATAGCCAAATGACAATCCCTGTAGCGATACTAATAATTGTCTTAATCACCAGATAATGCGTAACACCATTCAATGCGCGTCTGAGAATCGCATTCCCTTGTTCTGGGTTATCAAACATCAACTGCATTTTATAAGGGAGACGCTCTACTTCAAACAGCATAAATACGACGGTCATTAACAGCAAGAATGTGCTCGCCATCGCACCGGAAAGGTGGCTAAGTATGCTAGTAACAAAGTTCATGGCCATGCTGGGGTCGACATGTTTCATGATGTCATCCACCGAGAACTCAATATTAAAGCGCATGGCGAACTCTTGCAGGTCACGAATTTTTTCCAACATCATTCCGCGATATTGCGGTATTGAGCGGGCAAATTCATTTAATGAAGAACCTATGCGGCCAAACAGTAATGCCATCAATAAAACAATGATGGTCACCAGTAAAACGATCGCCAATGTCCGTGGGATCTTTACTTTCTCGAGCAACTTCACCAACGGGTTTAAAACAATAGCGAGAAATATCGCCAGTAAAAAGGGAACCACAATAGGCGATGCCGCCTTGATCCCGGCCATAATCACGACCAACATTGCCAGCATCGCAATTAACCGCAACCCTTGGCCACTTACCACAGGTTTTGTCATTATTAATCCTTGTATTGGAACTGCCACGACTCAAAACGGCAAAAAAAAGACGTTAGCGGATAAAATAACCGACAACGTCTTTTTTTAATAGCACAGAATATTACTTATCAGCGCTCTTTTCAGGCATGGGAATATGCATAGTCGTTTGTAGCAATCCCTTCGATTTATTAAAAATCTTAATGCCGTTTTCACGCCCTGCACGGCGAGCGCGTTGTTCTTCTTGCGGCAACTTCAGTTCTTCTTGGCAGATCTGGCTGCAACAACCTTCAAATTTGGTAGCGCAAGCTGGGCATTGAATAAACAGTAAGTGGCAACCATCATTCTTACAATTAGTGTGTGTATCACTTGCGGTACCGCACTGATGGCAATGCGCAATAACATCATCAGAGATCCGCTCACCCATTCGCTCATCAAAAACAAAGTTTTTACCAATAAACTTAAGCGGTAAACCTTGTTCTTTTGCTTTGCGGGCATATTCGATAATCCCACCTTCTACGTGATAAACATTTTTAAAGCCATTATGCAGCATATAAGCGCTGGCTTTCTCGCAGCGAATCCCACCAGTGCAATACATAACAATATTCTTATCTTTGTTATGTTGCAGCATATCAACCGCCATCGGCAGTTGTTCACGGAAAGTATCTGACGGAACTTCTATTGCGTTTTCGAAATGACCCACTTCGTATTCATAATGATTACGCATATCGACAAACAAAGTATCGGGGTCATCAATCATCTGGTTGACCTGGTCAGCCTTCAAATAGTGCCCGACATTACTGGGATCGAAACTATCATCGTCGATACCGTCAGCCACAATGCGCTCACGAACTTTCATTCGCAGCACCCAAAATGACTTGCCATCATCTTCATGCGCAACATTCAACCGCACTTGATTCAATGCAGGATGGGCCGCAAACAGCGCGACTTTAAATTCATTATATTGATTAGCCGGCACGCTAATTTGAGCATTGATCCCCTCTTTGGCAATATATACCCGGCCAAAAACACCGAGCTTAACAAATTGGCTGTAGAGGTTATCGCGGAAAGATTTTGCATCTTCCAACGTAAAATATTTATAAAAAGAAACTGTGGTGCGCGGTTCGGTTTCAGCCAACATGCGCGCTTTAAGTTCCTCATTAGAAATTCGGTTATGTAACACTGGCATGGTGTACGTTCCTGTCTTTCAGAGAGGTTACTGATGATAATTTAATTACTGCTCAATGGGTTACATAAGTTATTAGACAGCTAACCGCAGTAAATCATCGCGCAATAGAACTGATATTTTGCACCGGTTACCCGGTGCGGCGCATATAATACCCCAAACACCGCCACGGCACATCTTTAGCGCTAATCAGTGAAGTGTCACTGCTAATGGGATTATCTTGATTGAGAATAGATTGGGGAGAATTTCGCCGCGGTTATCAGCCAATGACTGGCGCTCCCCGATGATGGCAACTATTGGCAGCGGTCGGTAAAACCCGAGGCAACAATACCCGCTAACAGAGCAATTCCAGCGGCAATCAGTAATGGTTTACTCTGCCAATTAGCGCCGAAATAGCCCAACAGCCCCCCACCAGCCAGTAGACTCGCGCTGAGTTTTGCCATTGACATCGTCTGCTCCCCACCATAATTCATAGTGATAATTTATACACTGAAAGTGCCCCAACCTCGAAATAAAAGCGAGCGGTGCGCGACTCCACCATCGGCCAACGGGCGGTACTAGCTTTAACTAATACCCCGGCCCACGGGGCACTAAACCCAAGCTCAGCGTTTGAGTATGCTGGGTGAAATGGCATCAGGATTTGCGCATGAATTGAACCAACCACTGTCCGCCAGTAAGGAGCTTAGTTTTGTCACTGATTCATCTACTTGATGACGATATTGCCGTTACCGATGCCTGCCATTTTTTGCTGGAAAGTCTTGGTTACAAAGTGAAAGTCTGGCATGCCGATGAATCTTTTCTGGCACAAGCTGATTTATATCAGCCCGGCGTATTGTTGCTCGATATTCGTATGCCATTACTTGATGGCACTCAGGTTTACACCCAGATGCGCCAGTTAAATAGCACTCTGGCGGTAATATTTCTCACTGCACACCGCTAGGTACAATTGCGCTATGCTTCACTGACCCCACGGGAGCAGATGATTGCCCAGTGGGTTATGCCAGGTTTGATTAATCGTGATATTGCTGATATTGCTTGTGTTTCGGTGCGAACCGTCGAAGTGCATCGGGCTAAAGTCATGGAAAAAATGGCCGTCAGTAGCTTGGCTGAGTTAGTCAGTGTGTTAAATCCGATAAAATAACCACATCAACATTGCTTATATAACCCTCAAATAAATGATTTACTTGGTGGAATAGTCGACAAAAAAACATAAAAATGGCTTTTTGGTGCGGTCTGTTTTCCTGTAAGCCACTAAAAATGCCACAATAGTCTACCTTAAAACGACAGATAAGCAGGTTGGCACAGAGTCTATTGAGGTTCTCTCATCAACATGATGGGCACCATCAATAGCGAATAGTTAACTGTCCGAATGAATTACAATGGCGCTGAGAATAGATATGCAAGTTGCTTCTTTTAATCGTTCACTACTGCACCCACGTTATTGGCTGACTTGGCTCGGCCTCGGCATTCTGTATCTATTGGTATTACTTCCCTACCCTGTCATCTACAGCATGGGAACCTCGCTTGGCCGTTTTTCCATGCGCTTTCTCAAACGGCGCAAACAAATAACGCAGCGCAATCTACAGCTCTGTTTCCCCGATATGCCGCAAAGTGAACGGGATGAATTGCTAATTAAGAACTTTGAATCCGTTGGCATGGGGCTGTTTGAAACCGGTATGGCGTGGTTTTGGCCAAACTGGCGAATTGAGCGCTGGTGCCATGTGAGCGGACTCGAGCATATCCAAAAAGCCCGAGATGAGGGCAAGGGTGTGTTGTTGATAGGTTTGCATTTTCTAACCCTGGAGTTGGGCGCACGTATTTTTGGTATCTACAACCCAGGGATTGGCGTTTATCGCCCGCATGACAATAAAGCCATGGATTGGATGCAAACTTGGGGCCGGATGCGGTCAAATAAAGCCATGCTTGACCGCAAAGACCTCAAGGGAATGGTGCGCAGCCTCAAGCAAGGTGAAATCATCTGGTATGCACCCGACCATGATTACGGCCCACGGAGCAGTGTGTTTGTGCCGCTGTTTGCCGTAGACCAGGCCGCCACCACCACCGGGACTTATCTACTGGTGCGAATGGCTAAACCCGCAATCATTCCTTTTACACCGCGTCGTTTACCCGACGGCAAAGGCTATCAACTGATTTTACAACCCGCAGTGGATAACTTCCCGTTAGATAATGAAGTTGACGCGGCAGCCTTTATGAATAAAGTGGTCGAAAAAGAGATTGTGCGCGCGATGGACCAATATATGTGGCTACACCGGCGTTTTAAAACGCGGCCAGAAGGCGCACCTTCACTGTATGAGTAACTTAGTTAAACGGAATTAACTTAGAGCAAAATAATATAACAGATGATAATGAGAATTAGTTTACATCAATTTTTTTGATACAATCAGTCAGTATTATCCAATAGAAACATCGTACTGGTATGACGATACTGAATTAATTTCTCTGAGTTATTTTCTGGTTACCCCTAAATAATTCGAGTGGCAGCAAGGCGGTCAACGCACATGCACTTGAAGTATGGCGGGAGTATTTTCTCTTGATAAGGATATATATGCTCGCAACTCTTAATCTCTGGTTCACTCGACTGACAGATCATCCGAACGGTGGCAAACTATTATTACGCCTGACGTTCGGCATATTGATGTTATTTCATGGTGTGGCAAAAATTCAGCACGGTACCAGTTGGATAGCTGAGTCTTTACAGGCGCAGGGTATTCCCGGTTTTGTCGCCTATGGCGTTTACATTGGCGAGATTATTACCCCTATTCTCATTATTCTGGGTTTGTTTACCCGCCCAGCGGCATTTATTTATGCAGTTAATCTGTTAGTTGCTGTCTTGATGGTCGGGACGGGGAAATTCTTTACTCTGACCCAAGTGGGTGCTTGGGGTTTGGAAAACGAAGCAATGTATTTCTTAGGTGGCGTGGCTATCATGCTGCTGGGGAGTGGTCGTTATTCCGTCACTAAAAATGAAGCTTACCGCTGATATACACTAAATAATTCGAGTGGCAGAAAAGCGGCTGGTAGAATGACGAATATAAATGGGCTGCTGCGCTAATCACGTAGCGGCTTTTTTATTAGCACCGGTTATAACCAGCCCTTGGAGCCCGCTCCTAAATTTATTACCAAATGAAATAAGCATATCCGCGCATTTCAAACCCTCTTTTCATTTTAATAAAAACTAACATTCATCTCATTGAGCTCAATGCATTATAGGCGCATACTTACCAAGCTAACTATTTTATAGTTGCGCTTTGTTGCCCCTTCAAACGCCCCCATCGACGAATAGAGAGACACAAAGCAATCTGCTTGTTTAAACACAATCTTTTGCTTAATCGGTAATTTATGACCTCGGCCCCCCAACTTGTTAACTGGAAAAGAAACTTATTTGTCACTTGGTTAGGCTGCTTTCTCACTGGTGCAGCATTCAGTTTGATCATGCCATTCCTACCACTGTATGTGGAAGAGTTGGGGGTAAGCGGTCACCAGTCATTGAATATGTGGTCGGGCCTGGTATTCAGTATTACTTTCCTGTTTTCAGCGATTGCCGCGCCGTTTTGGGGCAGCCTTGCCGACCGTAAAGGCAGAAAAATCATGCTGTTGCGCTCCGCACTGGGTATGGGGATCGTGATGGTGCTGATGGGCCTGGCGCAAAATATTTGGCAATTTTTGGCCTTACGCGCCCTGTTGGGGCTTTTGGGTGGCTTTATTCCCAATGCCAACGCGCTGATTGCCACACAGGTACCGCGTAACAAAAGCGGCTGGGCATTAGGCACACTGTCAACCGGTGGGGTCAGTGGTGCATTAATTGGGCCATTGATTGGTGGGCTGTTAGCCGATAACTATGGCTTGCGGCCGGTTTTCTTTATCACTGCCGCCGTCTTATTCGCCTGTTTTGCCATGACCTGGCTCTATGTCCGAGAACAGTTTGCCCCAGTTCTGAAAAAAGACATGCTCAATGGGCGTCAGGTTTTTAACTCACTGAAAAATCCTAAGTTAATCCTTAGTTTGTTTGTCACCACTATGATTATTCAGATTGCGACTGGCTCAATTGCACCAATCTTGACACTCTATGTGCGCGAATTGGCGGGTGATATTCATAATCTGGCCTTTGTCAGTGGCATGATTGCTTCAGTCCCTGGGGTTGCAGCGCTGATAAGTGCGCCCCGTTTGGGCAAGCTGGGGGACAAAATTGGGCCAGAGCGCATTTTGATTGCCATGTTGGCATTATCCGTCCTGATTCTTATCCCGATGGCCTTTGTTCAAACCCCATTGCAACTGGGTATTCTGCGCTTTTTATTAGGTGCCACTGATGGCGCATTGTTGCCTGCAGTGCAGACCTTGCTGATTTATAACTGCACCAATCAAGTTGCAGGTCGAATTTTCAGTTATAACCAATCATTCCGCGATGTCGGTAATGTCACTGGCCCGCTATTAGGTGCGGCGGTGTCGGCCAGCTATGGCTTCCGGGCGGTATTTTGCGTAACGGCGGCGGTAGTTGTGTTTAACGCCCTTTATTCTTACTGGTGCTTGCAACGCCAGCCGTTAAAAGCACAGCGCCGCGACATTCAACAGCAAGATAACTGAGTCAAAATAGCGCCGTACAGCCTACCAAAATGCAATTGCGCTGATAGCAGTAGCTATTGTCCTGCATTTTTTCTGACTAATTCTTCATGCAAATAGCGTGATAAAGAGCCAAATAAATCCCCCATTTAAGTTTTAACCGATGGATAAATGCAATCATGTCGACTTTTCATCTAAAAATACGATATAACCCCCGGTGGAAATTAAAAAATGACGTTATTATTGCGTTAAATTCTACTGTAACGGGTGTTAAACCTGACCACTGGCCACCGTGCCAAAAAGTTAACACTCGACGATGGCTTATTCGCTCATTTTAAGGCGATTCTATGGGAAGACTTTATGCAAACCTCTGTTAACACCCCTGGCGGTCGTACATTCTTTGGGCATCCCTACCCGCTCAGCGGGCTGTTTCTTTCCGAAATGTGGGAGCGATTTTCATTCTACGGCATCCGCCCCCTCTTAATTCTGTTTATGGCCGCCACTGTTTTTGACGGCGGTATGGGCCTGCCCCGTGAACAAGCTTCAGCTATCGTCGGGATCTTCGCCGGCAGCATGTATCTGGCCGCTTTGCCCGGCGGCTGGCTGGCGGATAACTGGCTTGGCCAACAACGCGCCGTCTGGTATGGCTCGATTCTGATTGCCTTGGGCCACCTTTCCATTGCCCTCTCGGCCTTTTTCGGTAATGACCTGTTTTTTATCGGTTTAGTCTTTATTGTGCTTGGGACTGGCCTGTTTAAAACCTGTATCTCGGTCATGGTCGGCACCCTCTACAAGCCAGGTGATGCCCGTCGTGACGGTGGTTTCTCACTGTTCTATATGGGGATTAATATGGGGTCGTTTATTGCACCGCTGCTGTCTGGCTGGTTGCTGCGCACCCATGGCTGGCACTGGGGTTTTGGTATCGGCGGGATTGGTATGCTGGTGGCATTAGTAATCTTCCGTGGCTTCGCCATACCGGCGATGAAGCGCTATGATGAGGAGGTTGGTCTGGACTCCAGCTGGAATAAACCCACTAACCAGCGCCAAGGCGTCGGCAAATGGGTAACCGCGATTATGCTGGCAATAGTGGTGGTCATTGCCCTGATTTCACAGGGAATTATCCCGATTAATCCGGTGTTAATTGCCAGTTTGCTGGTCTATGTCATTGCCGCCTCCGTGACACTCTATTTCGTTTATCTGTTTGCTTTTGCCAAAATGAGCCGTAAAGATCGCGCCCGGTTGTTGGTGTGCTTTATTCTGTTGGTCTCCGCGGCATTCTTCTGGTCTGCCTTTGAACAAAAACCGACCTCATTTAACCTGTTTGCCAATGACTATACCGACCGCATGGTGCTGGGTTTTGAAATTCCGACCGTCTGGTTCCAGTCAATTAATGCATTGTTTATCATCCTGTTAGCGCCAGTATTTAGCTGGGCGTGGCCAGCACTGGCCAAGAAAAAGATTCAGCCGAGCAGTATTACAAAATTTGTTATTGGTATTTTATGCGCTGCGGCAGGTTTTGCCGTGATGATGTATGCCGCGCAGCATGTGCTTAGCAGCGGGGGGGCCGGAGTTTCACCGCTGTGGTTGGTGATGAGTATTTTGCTGCTGACATTAGGTGAACTGTGCCTTAGCCCTATCGGGCTGGCGACCATGACCTTGCTGGCACCAGACCGCATGCGCGGTCAGGTCATGGGGCTGTGGTTCTGTGCCAGTTCATTGGGCAATCTGGCGGCGGGCCTGATTGGCGGGCATGTTAAAGCTGACCAGCTTGATATGCTGCCGACCCTGTTTGCGCGCTGCTCTATTGCGCTGGTTATCTGTGCGGCGGTATTGATATTACTTATCGTGCCGATTCGTCGGATGATGAATAACACCCAAGGGCAGCAAGCCGCCTGATTATGGCTGTTTATCTGTATTGATAAGCCCCCGTTCACTTAAGGTGTTTTGAGTGAGCGGGGTTTTATATACTCATTGAACTGGTTGTTATTACATAGAGTCCTGTCGATGAGATGCTTCTTTAGGCAGCTTTACGTTACTATGCCTATTGCTAATAGCAGCATTTTCTTTTTCGCTCTTTTGGTCTGCCGCTAGCTTATTTCGGCGGGATGTATCTACCACTTCCTTAGGCTGATTTTTTACAGTTATTTTTGTTAATTGCTCTTTTAAACCAATCAGTGCAGCCATTTTTTCGCCTTTCATCGCTGAACCCTGTTTATCCAGAGTACTAATCATTGTGTCGATTTTTTGGTTACAATAATTTGCATCGGAGTGATTGATTTGATTGAATGGTCCCAGTGTGGGATTGTTTTTAATTTCCTTCATCAGGCCGGCCAGTGATTTCATATCTGCTTTATGAAAACGATTGTCAGCTTGGGTATGTTTGACGGCAGTAGCAATGGCATTTCTGATACTTGTGGTGTTAAAGCTCGTATTGACTCCTAATAATATTAATCATTAATGGTTTTATTAGGCGTGATAATAGGCCTGCGACCCATAATAATCTTGTATAAATCGATACTAAGCTGGCAGGCTATTTTTTGATCTATGTCTTTCTACCACCTTATAGCCAGCATCTTATTCTATTCATATGGCCCATGTTGGGCATCAATGGGCAGCATAAAAGTATCCACAATCATTGACAGCGGCACATCAATCACAGTGACATATTTCCAAGGCCCAGCGCGCATATCCCATTGCACTCCGGGATAATATTGGTGTCCATGCCCCTGCCCCGCGACAGTTCGGCTGATAATGCTGCCACAACCGGATAGCAGCATAATACCGGCCCCGAGCATAATAATACGGGCCAGAATATTCCTGGAACTTATCAGTTTAACCATGAGCTTCAATCGACTCTTCGTCTTCAGAAAAAAAACGGGCCATTCCTGCACCCGTTTTTTGACCATTGCCGTTATTTCGCCGCGGGAAACGCCTGCGGATTATGCGCCAGTTGACGATAATAGCTGTTCCAGACGCGATACTGCTCCGGCTGCTGCCACACTTGCTGGTGCAGACGAGAGATCAACACAGGGTCGCTGAGCAGTTCCAAACGCCGCAATTTAGCCAATTTCTCTGGCCCGGCTTGCAGTGCATCTTGCACCCGCTGGTGACGATACTCATCAATAATGGCGCGAGTATGATGACGGGCGGTTGCCATGGCACTGGCAAGCGCGTTATAGGCAGGGTTCATCACCGCATGTAAGAAGCCATCACTCAGCGCCCGCTGATGGTTAAGCTGCACATATTCTTGTGTCGCGACCAATTCCCGTGGTGGATGATACTCTTCCGGGATCAGGAACAACTTAGCGCGCTTACTGGCCAGCCCCAGAGTCCGACGGCTAGAGAGCACCGAGACCACCGGAGAAAGAATCAGCGAGAAGACAATGGGCGATAACCACCACAAAAAGCGCAGATCCAGCCATGCAACCCCGCCGGCCCAGACCAGCCCCAGCAGCAATTGCGGGCCGTGGCGCACCATAGCTTCACTCCATGGCGTGGCATCATCATCGCGCTGCGGGGAGTTCCATTGCACTGACCAGCCGAGGAAAGCACTGACCACGAACACGGTGTGAAATAGCATCCGCACCGGAGCCAATAACACTGAAAACAGCATTTCCGACAGCATTGACAGCAACAAACGCACCGCCCCACCGAACTCTTTCGCCCCTTTGGCCCAGATCAAAATGATACTGAGTAACTTAGGCAAGAACAGCAATACCAAGGTGGTGGAGAACAAGCCAATCGCCAATTCCGGCCGCCATTGCGGCCATACTGGGAACAACTGGCGCGGTTGTAAAAAGTACTGCGGTTCTATCAAGGTGTGCACGGCTTGTAGTGCGGTGCACAGCACCAAGAACATAAACCACAGCGGTGCTGACAAATAAGACATCACGCCGGTAAGAAACACCGCTCGGTGCACCGGGTGCATCCCCTTAACCAAGAACAACCTAAAATTCATCAGGTTACCATGGCACCAGCGGCGGTCACGTTTTAACTCATCGAGTAAGTTAGGGGGCAATTCTTCATAGCTGCCCGGCAAATCATACGCAATCCACACCCCCCAGCCGGCACGGCGCATTAATGCGGCTTCCACAAAATCATGAGAGAGGATCGCGCCCGCGAATGAGCCCTCGCCCGGTAATGGTGCTAAAGCGCAATGCTCAATAAAGGGTTTTACCCGAATGATGGCGTTATGGCCCCAATAATGGGATTCACCCAGTTGCCAGTAATGCAACCCGGCCGTGAACAATGGGCCATAAACCCGGGTCGCAAATTGCTGAATGCGGGCATACAGCGTATCCATCCCCGATGCTTTCGGCGCAGACTGAATTATCCCGGCATTCGGATTAGCTTCCATTAGCCGCACCAGCCCGGTCAAGCAGCCACCGCTCATCACGCTGTCGGCATCCAGAATGACCATATAGCTGTACTGGCTGCCCCAACGGCGGCAGAAGTCATCGATATTACCACTTTTGCGTTTCACCCGCCGACGGCGGCGGCGATAGAAAATGCGGCCATGACCATCCACATCACGGCACAATTCCAACCAGGCTTTCTGCTCTGCCACGCAGATATCGGGGTCATAACTGTCGCTCAGCACATAAATATCAAAGTGCTCGAGTTGCCCCGTCGCCGCCACTGACTCGTAAGTTGCCCGTAAGCCGGCAAATACCCGCTCTACGTCCTCATTACAAATCGGCATAATCAGCGCGGTCCGGTGGGCTGGATTTAACGCCTCATCCCCTTTGATGGTGGAGGAAATGCTGTATTTATCCTTACCTATCAGTAATTGCAGGAACCCCATCAGCGCCGTCCAAAAACCGGCGGAGACCCAGCAGAACAAAATAGCGAACAGAATCAGAATGCCGGTTTGCAGTAAATAAGGTAGCAGTTGCAGCAGCGAAACCTGCCAGTTCTGCTGCCAGATTTCAAACGGGTCAATTAGTGCCCAGCCCTGATAAGGCAGAATGGTCTTCATATAGCTGGTGGCGATAGTGGTTTGCAGCACAATCAGTATCAGCAAAATATAGCGGCGTAGCGAACCTACGCGACGCCATTTTTTCTCAGCGGCAGCCTCTTCATGTGTTTGCGCACGTGAAACCGGGCTGCGGCCCAGTAATGAATCCCAAAAACGCCCCACCGGGTTAGTACGCCAGGCCTGCGGTGCCATGCTGGTGCGCTTGATGGGCGGCATAGCATGAATAACCGTGCGCCCCTCGTCATCTTGCGCCAGCAGTTTGCCATCATCCAATGCATCGGGCCATGCCGCTTGCAAGCGGGCATTGACTGAAGCTAAGGCACTGTCTTGCTCGCTGACTCCCCCATGCCCTGAAGTGCTGGCGGCCAGCTGCTGGTGCAGGCGCGGGATGGCATCAGACGAGCTGCTCAACAGCACATCTTCAGGTAAAGCATCACGTAACGCCCCTTGCTGCTGTGCAGTCAGGGGCAAGTCCGCAATATAATCCTGTACAGGAGATTGATTTGACTTATTCATCGGCAGGTAGCTGATAGCTCCATGTTTCCGTTAGGGTTTTATCACCATTAACCAGCGCAGCGCGCATTTCTATCGGTTTCTTCGCATCCTTAACTTTCAGCCGCAGTGTTAAGCGCCATCCCTGAGTCACAGGGTTATAACGGACACTGTTTTCAATCAACTCGCCATTGTCATCAACACTGACCTGCGAGGCCAGTGGCGCATTCTCATCCAGTGATTTCAGCACTGGGCCAACAAAATCAACCAGGAAGGCGACACTGCCGTCTGGTTCACGAATCAGATTGGACTGTTTCACATCACCGGTCGAGCGCAAAGTTTGTTTCACATAGGCCACATCAGATGAGTGCAATTTCTCTTCATCACGAGTGAAATGCAGGCGGTAATTGAGATCCAAGGAGTGCTTCGCATCCGGTAACACGTCAGGTGTCCAGAACGCCACAATGTTATCGTTGGTTTCATCTGCGGTTGGAATTTCGACCAACTCCACTTTACCTTTGCCCCAATCGCCTCGTGGTTCAACCCAAGCACTCGGACGCAAATCATAGCGGTCATCTAAATCCTCATATTGCGAGAATTGACGGCCACGTTGCAGCAAACCGAATCCTTTCGGATTTTCAACCGTATAAGTGCTGACCGATAAGTGTTTTGGATTATTCAGTGGCCGCCAAATCCACTCATCATTGCCTGCATGAATAGAAAGGCCATTGGAATCATGCAGAGCCGGGCGATAGTTCAACACCGCCGACGGCTGACTTGGGCCAAACAAGAACATACTGGTTAATGGCGCAATACCCAGTTTCTCGACTTTATCGCGCAGGAAAACTTTGGCTTGCACATCAATTGTGGTGTCGCGGCCTGGATAGATAACAAATTTATAAGCGCCAGTGGCTCGCGGAGAATCCAGCAATGCATAGATAACTAAATGTTTATCATTAGGTTTTGGTCGTTCAATCCAGAATTCACGAAAACGTGGGAACTCTTCACCTGAAGCCAATGCCGTATCAATTGCCAACCCGCGCGCAGAAAGGCCATAAACCTGGCCTTTGCCAATCACGCGGAAATAACTGGCCCCCAGCATACTGACGATTTCATCTTTTTTATCTGCTTTGTTAATTGGATAAAGCACTTTGAAACCGGCAAAACCTAAGTCCTTCACTGATTCAGGGTCATGCTTGACCGAGCCGAAGTTAAAATAATCCGGGCTATAATTAATAGGTTTCACACTAGTCGCAGTCACTTCATTAATTTGCACCGGTGTGTCGAAGTACATACCTTGATGATAAAATTCTAACTTAAATGGTGTATCCAGTTTGTTCCAATAAGATTTGTCATGGTTAAACTGAATTTGCTGGTAGTCGGCAAATTTCATTTCACGAAATTGCGATGGAAGATTACTTTTCGGCGCTGCGAAACTTTTTCCCGCCAGAGCCTGCGCCTGCTTAGCCACATCATCTAGCGAGAAAGCCATGACCGGTGAAGTAAATAATGACAGCAAGAGAGTGACTCCCAGCCATCTAACGCTATTGACGCGTAACCCTTTTGACATTCTATTGACGTTCGACAAAATATTAACTCCCACATCTCCCCCCAAAATCACAATGGCCAAATGATTGACGGTTTATCCAGCAGGTCAAGCAGATAAATCCCGGTTATTGTTATGCCCGGAATGGCACTGCCTGCCATTGTTTAAACCCATGGCTAAACCACAAACCTAGCTAAAACACGCTATGGAAAATTATTAACCCTTATAGTAGTGTTTCTTGTCGCGCTGATCCATTGATAACGTATATAGTTACCAATGAATAATTACTATAAATAAAGATCCTGGCCCAAATCGGATTCGTTATTCTAATTCCGATAACAAACAGCGAATAAGTATGAAAAAAAACACTAACCAGCGGGAGTACTTTTTAGACGCCATCCGCGCCTATTTGATGTTACTCGGCATTCCTTTTCATCTTTCTCTTATATACTCCAGCAATCATTGGGCGGTGAATAGCGCCCATCCTTTATGGGTGTTTACCGTATTGAATGATTTTATTCATGCTTTTCGCATGCAAGTATTCTTTGTTATTTCCGGTTATTTTTCGTTCATGTTATATCAGCGTTATGAGCGCCAGCGCTGGCTGCAGGTTCGTCTGGAGCGGGTGGTTATCCCATTAATTACCGCTATCCCCCTCATTACATTGCCACAGTTTTTCTTACTTAAGTATTACACCAACAAATTACAAGATTGGAATTCATTTACAATTTATCAAAAAATAAATATTGCTATTTGGGAAGTTGTTTCGCACTTATGGTTTTTGTTAACACTCGCATTACTGACCGGTATCTGTTTTTATCTGTTCCAGACAATGAAGAATAAACAGCACGCAATTCCTGCCTTGATAAAGAGAATGAATAATATAGGAAAAGTCTCACTATCATTGTTTCTATATGTATTCATTTATTCAGTAATACGGCGCATAATATATCTTCTTAACCCCGAAATACTCTTTAACAGTGTGTTTAATTTCTTTGTTATGGAAACCGTGTTTTATCTGCCATTCTTTCTTTTAGGCGCTTACAGTTTTATCTCCCCCCCACTCAAACAGATTTTCCTCACCTTTTCGCCCGGTGCATTGCTCGCTTCAATCCTGTTATTTGGTGTTTATTATTTAAACCAACACACTAATACTGCTGAGTTTTTTTCCTTTGAATTGGACCTTATTATCAAGGCAGTCATGGGCGTGACCATGACCAATGTGGTCTATTCTCTTGGCCACCGGTTACTGAACTACCCTTCCCCACGCATCAATTACTTGGTGAATGCCTCTCTTTTCATCTATCTGGTTCATCATCCATTAACCTTGATTTATGGTGCATTCGTGACGCCAAAAATTGACAACAACGGCCTGGGTTTCATACTAGGAATGGTCTTTGTATGCTTGGCTTCATTTCTGTTGTATGAGGTGCACCGCCGTATTCCTTTGCTGAAATTCTTATTTTCTGGCAAGACGCAGCAGCAAACGGCGTAATCAAAGTGTTATTCAATGGAATAATGTTATTGCTAAGTGATCGACTTATCCGCGTACCGCCTTGGTCATAAAACCGCTACACTGTTAGGCCATCATGTGGATGCGGGATGGCAAATGCCTCACTGTGCGCTCTGCTTTCAGAGCAATTATCCTGTTGATTCCTTATCAGGATTTGTTTCACTTGCAGTGACAACAAAAAGAGGAATTGTGATGAGTAAACAAGAAAATTTTGAGAAAAATCCCACATTTGATACTGCGCCAACTATTGAGTTCTGTACCTTGCTTACTTTGGTAAGCCGCCTTAGCGGTGCGCTGGATAGCGCGATAACTGGCAAAGACCGCAGTGTATTAGTTAATGAACTTTCACAACTTACTGTCGAAAACCTTCCTGAGCAGGAAAAATCAGTGACGTCTGAAGCCTTGAAAAGAGCTTTAGAGACACTAAAACGCGACTAGTTTTATTATCCAACGCTCACCCTTGATTCCCCTCTGGGCGATTAAAGGTGAGCGACCTGATATCCCACCGCTGCTACCTTTGCTGAACACGACAACGTTTGCATGAGAAATAGCCGCTAAATATTCTTATTTAACACATTGAATTGGGTCATATCTTCCCATCAACCCCTTAAAATCTGTGTATAATAATTCTCCTCACCCCTCATTAATTTATGTTTTATCGCAGGAGACCTCCCACATTGGACGCCATCACTATTAACAGCCTTTTTTTAATTGGCGCAGTGCTGGTAGGAGCCAGTATTTTACTGAGTTCACTCTCTTCTCGCTTGGGCATCCCCATCTTGGTTATCTTTTTGGCCATTGGGATGCTAGCAGGCACCGACGGTATCGGTGGGATTGCTTTCGATAATTATCCAGTCGCGTATCTGGTCAGTAACTTGGCATTAGCCGTTATTCTATTAGATGGCGGTATGCGCACCCGCGCCTCCTCTTTCCGCGTGGCATTGTGGCCAGCCCTGTCATTGGCAACCGTCGGGGTGTTGATTACTGCCGGCCTGACAGGAATGGCTGCCGCCTGGCTATTTGATTTAGATATTATTCAAGGCTTACTAATTGGCGCGATTATAGGCTCAACCGATGCAGCGGCGGTCTTCTCGCTATTAGGAGGGAAAGGCCTCAACGAACGTGTCAGCGCCACTTTGGAGATAGAGTCGGGCAGTAATGATCCCATGGCCGTATTCTTGACCATTACCTTAATTTCCATGATTTCAGCCGGTGAAACCAGCCTAAGCTGGATGTTTTTAGTCCATCTTATTCAACAATTTGGTTTGGGTATTTTCATCGGGCTGGGCGGTGGCGGGTTATTATTGTTGCTTATCAACCGGATAGAGTTACCCAGTGGCTTATACCCATTATTGGCGGTCAGCGGTGGGATTTTAGTGTTTTCACTCACTACCGCGATGAACGGTAGCGGGATTTTGGCGGTCTATCTCTGCGGCTTGCTACTGGGCAACCGCCCTATTCGCAACCGCTCGGGGATTTTGCAGACTTTCGATGGGTTGGCGTGGCTGAGTCAAATCGGGATGTTCCTGGTATTGGGGCTGTTACTTAACCCAAGTCAGCTGCTGCCCATTGCGATTCCAGCATTAATTCTCTCATTGTGGATGATTTTGTTCGCTCGCCCTCTGTCGGTATTCATCGGTTTACTGCCATTCCCAAGTTTTAATTTGCGCGAGCGCATCTTTATTTCATGGGTCGGTTTGCGCGGCGCCGTGCCGGTTATTCTGGCGGTATTCCCGATGATGGCGGGTATACCCAACGCGAATTTGTTCTTCAATGTGGCCTTTTTTGTCGTGTTGGTTTCACTGCTGCTACAGGGCACCAGTTTGTCATTTGCTGCGCGCAAAACCAAACTGGTGGTGCCACCCGCCTTGGCACCGGTGGCCCGCATCGGTTTAGATATTGATAAGAATAACCAGTGGGAGCAATTTATTTACCAGCTCAGCTCCGATAAATGGTGCATCGGCGCGGCATTACGTGATTTGGAAATGCCCAAGGAAACCCGTATCGCGGCCCTATTTCGTGGCAAAGACTTGCTACACCCCAGCGGTAATACGCGCCTGAAAGAAGGCGATATTTTGTGTGTTATTGGTCAAGAACATGACTTACCCGCACTCGGGAAACTGTTCAGTCAGTCACCCAGCATTCAACTGGATGAACGTTTCTTTGGTGACTTTATTCTTGATGCCGATGCAAAACTTCACGATATTTCGCAGATTTATGGTCTCAATCTGGAACCGGGGGTTGATAAACAACAAACATTGGGCCAATTCGTGCTCTATCTGTTTGGCGGTGAGCCGGTAATTGGTGACCAGATTGAGTGGGATGGGCTGACGTGGACAATTGCAGAAATGGAATCTGACCGTGTGAGCCGGGTCGGGGTCAAAATAGTGACGGATAAAGCCTAAATACCGTGAGAACAACAACGGGACTTAACGTCCCGTTAATCCGAGAGATTGGTAGGCAAGGTAATCTGAGTAATAAAGTGTGGCGCTGAAATAATCGGTGGCACGAGGCCAAACGTTCTACTTAAGACGCACTGCTCGGTTTTATTCGATTAACTAATATAATTCCTACACAGACCAGCATTAACGCCAAGGCATTCTTCCATTCCAAAATACTTTCATTCAGGAAAATAGCGGACAAAACCGCACCAGAGACGGGAATAAGGAAATTGAATGGGGCCACCATACCAACCCGATTATATTTGAGCAATAAACTCCATAATGCAAAAGCCGCTGATGACAACAGCACCAGATAGGCCAGTAGCAATAAAGCTCGCCCGCCAAAATCACTCAAATGGCCGCCAAACAGATAACCGCCCACAGTTAAAACTAAACCACCGATGGCTAACTGATAGCCAGTCATCACTGTGGTATCCATTGTTTGTGAAATACGCTTACCATAAATACTGGCAGCAGACAGAATAAAAGCCGCCAATACAACACAGCCCTCACCCATCAGTGAGAAATTAAAGTCCATCAAATCAGAGCCGAAATTCACGACCATCACACCGACAAATCCCAGGATGCACCCCATGATTTTATTAAATGTCAGGCGGTCGTTTTTATAAATATAATGTGCTAACAGCACACTGAAAAACGTGCCGGTGGCATTCATGATGGAACCTTTAACGCCGGTGGTATACGCCAGACCAATATAGAAAAAAACGTACTGCAAGGTGGTCTGTGTTAACCCTAAAATAGCAATCTGCTGATACTGCCCTCTCTTCAGGCGGCCAATTGCCTTACCACTGGCTACGGCAAAAAGCAGCAATACCACCCCTGCCAATAAAAAACGATAACCTGCAAACACCATTTTGCTCGGAATATCATCGGCGGCAATATGAAATAGCGCATAGCCATTTTTTATCGCGGGATAGGCACTGCCCCATAGAAGGCAACAAAACGTCGCCACGAGGAAAACAAATTTTTTATTTGTAAAAAGCGGAGGACTCCGGTCCACGTCAACATCCTATTCAGTCATGAAATGAAACATTGTTTCGTTATAACCATTTATTGTATAAAAATCCTGACTAATGTCACTTTTCTCCTAAAAAGTTTTAGACAACCCTATTTCTCTCGACCTATAGCGCATTTTGAGTCAAAATCACCAGCGACTCACATTTCTGGCTGCGTAATAAACGTACAATGGCTAAACTCTTTATTTGCTATTTACGCCCGTGTTTAGTTTCGTTCAATGTTTGCACTAACCGCTAGAGATCGTGTACGATGTTGTTTTCATTAAATAACTTTGGTTTTTATTATGTTAAAACTCTTTAACGTAAATTTTAATAATATGCCTGAAAGGAAGTTAGACGAGATCTTCTCACTTAGAAAAATAACGTTTAAAGATCGCTTAGATTGGAAAGTGACCTGTATCGATGGCAAGGAAAGTGACCAATATGATGATGAAAATACCAATTATATATTGGGAACAATAGACGACACAATTGTTTGCAGTGTTCGCTTTATTGATATGAAATATCCAACCATGATTACTGGGCCATTTGCTCCTTACTTCTCTGATGTAGATTTGCCTATTGACGGTTTTATTGAGTCCAGCCGATTTTTTGTTGAGAAAACATTAGCAAGAGATATGGTAGGTAATAATAGTTCTCTGAGTACGATACTATTTCTAGCAATGGTAAATTACGCCATATATCGTGGGCACAAAGGAATTCTGACCGTTGTAAGCAGAGGGATGTTTACACTACTGAAACGTTCTGGATGGAGTATTACAGTATTGAACCAAGGTGAATCAGAGAAAAATGAAGTTATTTATCTTTTGCATTTGGGCGTTGATACAGACAGCCAGAAAAAACTTATAAATAAAATCATGAAAATACATCAGATTGAGCTAGGCACCCTCGAAACTTGGCCAATGATTGTGCCAGGTATCATTAAATAGGCTTAATTAACTTCAATTCAATGCCAAGCCTTATTGCGTGCTTGGCATTTAAAACACCTAACTTCCTCACAACATTGCCAATATGGAATTTAACTGTACTTCTTTTTATCCCCAATATAATTGAAATTTCAGCATACGTTTTACCCATACTGGCCCAGTATAAAATTTCGTTTTCCCGTGGGGAGAATATATCTCTCTCTATTTTCAGATTCCGCTTTTCATTTTTATCGCTATTACGCTGGTAAAGACCTAACATCTTCTCGTGGGTGAGGATAAGTAGCATTTGAATTTTTTCTTTATTGATTTCAATGCTCTCATCAAAAGAGATACTATCATCACTTCCATTGGAAATGTTTAGGGTTGCCATATTATAGCTATTATCGTGCAACACGAAAGTGTAGCCATTAACAATGTTATATTCTCGCGCCAACTTAAATACTGCGGAGTCTGTTGATTTCTTATTAATAACAGAATTATCGTCCCATGCAAAGGGCGCAACTTTATCTTTTGCCGTCAAAATGACAGGATCAATAAGATGATAACTGTTCTTCTTATATTTTTTCACCCAACCCTGAGGATAGTTAGAGATAATAGTCGGATGCAATGGAGTTTTCTTATTCATCACTAAATAAGAATAACGAAGGTCACCATAGGATTTTATTCTACGTTGAATATAATTCTTTATATCTTCATTAATACTTTCATTATCAAAATAATCAATTATCATAATAAACCAATTTCACACTATGTATAATGTAACAATACAATTTTATCACATTGTTTTCAATAAGAAATTCGGTATAAAGCACCCATGCAGATATTCCTAATATAGAATGCACTGACCTTATGAGAACAAACCTGTACTAAAGTATAGTTTTGAAAACTGTACCTAAGGCTAGCTATTATTATACCCCCATGTTAATTAAACTGTTTTTGCTTCGCAGGATTAGCTTTAAATATAATAGAACTAGTATCTTAGCGTACTGCCGTTAAGAAAGTTAGTCTGAAAAGAATATATTTCCGCCAACACCAGGGCTCTCTTCATTTACCACGAACTCGTTTTACCCTGCCATCTGGATGTCTTTACATTCAGATGGCCACAAAATCCGATCCTATAGACCCCATCCAATGAATACTTTTGCTGCTCGTCCTTATTGACTGAATAAGCTGCACCCGCCAACCCTGACGATTTTATCAGCATATCCCACTACTTTGTTGTTACCTTCAATGCCAATAATCCCATGGCAGGGCTTGTTTGAGCACTAATTGTGCTAAAAGTGAAAAAAAATATCCTTCCAGGACATATAAACATTAAACATATTAATGTAATTTTGATAAACTTGACTTAAGTCATGTCCGTAACCTAAATTAATCGTATGATAAATAAACGGTTATAATGTTTCCCTGGTGTTGGCCGATTTGGCATCCCTTACCAAATGAGATTGGTAAGGGTTTTTTTTGCCCGTCATTTGGCCCCCTACTGTTTCTAGGGGATTATTGCGCGACTTGGGTAAAGGAATGACACGGATAATCCCGGTGTGGCCCTGTCGGGATGCACTCTCAAGTAACAGCACAAAATCCCCATAGCGCGGTGTAATTAGGGCTATGATTTGTCATCGTTCAACAGTGAGAAAAGCGGAATTGGTAATGAATTTTGCGGGATATTTATTTGGCAAGTGATTGCATGAACTGACTAAGAGAAGATGGCGGAGGAGGAGAGATTCGAACTCTCGAACGGTTTCCCGTCGACGGTTTTCAAGACCGTTGCCTTCAGCCACTCGGCCACCCCTCCGCAACGAGCCGAACTATAAACAGAGCTCCGCCGCTTGTAAAGCTTGTTTGTGTTTAATCGCCCAAAAAGCCGCCATCTGATTATCGAATGATGAATTAATCGTCATGCTGATGATTCGCTGTACAAGCGCTGCAATGCCAGCTTCCCCAGCAGCTTTAGCAAACAAAAACACAGACTTCTTTGGGATATGACCAAATATTTGTTAAATTAGCAGCCGCTTGATTGATGGGATAACCGAGGTTGTATGTTGGAATTTGAAGGGCGCATGATTGATACCGATGCGCAGGGCTACCTGAAAAACAGTGCGGACTGGAGTGAAGCCCTGGCAACAGTGTTGGCGGAACAAGAAAATATTACACTCACCGAACCTCACTGGGAGGTGGTGCGGTTTGTACGCGCGTTTTATCAGGAATTCAATACGTCACCAGCAATACGCATGCTGGTAAAAGCCATGGCGCAGAAATATGGCGAAGAAAAAGGTAACAGCCGATATCTCTATCGCCTATTCCCGAAAGGGCCGGCAAAACAAGCCACTAAAATTGCCGGGCTGCCAAAACCGGTGAAATGTATTTAACCAATCAAGCCATGGCTCATAATTCACCTTACTGATAGGTTAATAGCGGATTTTAAATGTCTCAAATGGCCTGGCCGGATAAGGCTCAGTCAGCAGGCGGTCGACTCGCGCACCGCGTGGCCCGCCCTGCTTAATCCACTCCAGCAACTGTTCGACTGCTTGTTGCTCGCCATAAGCCACCACTTCTACACTGCCGTCATCACAATTTCGGGCGTAGCCCGTCACCCCTAGCGCCAGCGCCTGGCGTTGCGTATTATAGCGAAACCCCACGCCCTGAACGACGCCATAAACATAAGCTGCAATACATATTTTTGCCATATCCCCCTCACTGACGTAATCATTAAATATCCCTTGCTTGTGAGCCATGACGATAAATATCTGCACTCATTCAACAGGTGGCTAAGGCCCTCATTTGATATTTTTACTTTTCCCCGTGCTGTGTATCGGAGCGAGTGTCATTGGCGACAGAGAAATTATTCTCTGCGGAGTCTAATTCTTTAGACAAGAAGTAATTAAGGAATGTCCGTATCACCGCAATAATAGCCAATTTAATCAACTCTTCCATGCTAGGGTTGATTGTCGTTGCCAAGATATCAGCAGCTAATTGAAACTCCAGGGCCAAAGCAAGCCAGGTACCAAAACGTGTTCTCATTAAATGGAGAATAGACTGATTTTTAACATTTGTTATGGCGGTAGGGAGTGACTTTACCAATCCGACAAACACACAAATAACGGACAAGAACTCTAAGAAAAGCTGCAATGATTGAGAAATGTAAATGAGAATTTCTTTTATGCTTTCCAAGGGAATTGTCCATTTTTATCAATTAGTTGTTAGCATCTCATTACAGCGCCGTTCCTAGTCCTTAATTATATTATCCAAGGAATTGGGGTAACAGAACTGGCGCTATGAGATGAAAGAGTGTTTATTTGCCGCCGTTTTTTTGGTTCAAGTGGAAAGAAAAACGCGACTGAAAATAGGATTTAACCTGTTCTTCCATCGCGTGGATCTTTTGGTCAATATCATTACAAAGAAACTCATCACTGTTCATCGCCTCAACCCGTTGTAGCGCGATTAAGTCGATTTCTGCTTTTTGTTTTTCTGTGAGTTCTGAGTGAGCTGGCTTATTAGTCATGATGCTATTCCTATATTGTAGAATGACAGTCATTATAGCTCTATGAATATATTAGTGAAAAAATTTTAATCTTTCTATTGAATGCGAGATGACGGCCAATAAAATACTGAAGCGCCTAAATCACCCGTCAGTATCAAGACAGTCGTGGTAGTGAGCGGGATGATATTGCTATATGATTATGAGCTTATTTTGATTGATAATAACTTATCAATTTTAACTATTTGATTTAAAAAGAATATTAAAATGCGCCTATTTCTTGCTAAAGGACGTGAAAAATCCTTACTTCGTCGCCACCCATGGATTTTCTCTGGGGCCGTTCAGCGCCTTGAGGGTAATGCGCTTCCCGGTGAAACCATTGATATTCTTGATAGTCAGGGAAAATGGCTGGCACGCGCCGCCTACTCGCCTGAATCACAAATTGTGGCGCGAGTCTGGACGTTCCAACAAGATGAAGTTATCGACCGTGAATTCTTTGTTCGCCGTCTACAACAAGCGCAAAGCTGGCGGGATTGGTTGGCACAGCGCGATGGTTTGAATGGCTACCGCCTGATTGCAGGTGAGTCCGACGGTTTGCCGGGCATCACCATCGACCGCTTCCAAAATTTCCTAGTATTACAATTACTGTCAGCTGGGGCTGAATATCAGCGTGCTGCGCTGGTCAGTGCATTACAACAGTGCTATCCGCAATGCTCTATTTACGACCGCTCCGATGTCTCTGTGCGCAAAAAAGAGGGATTGCCGCTAACCCAAGGCACTGTTTGTGGTGATATGCCCCCGGCACTGCTCCCCATTACTGAACATGGTATGCAACTGCTGGTAGATATTCAGCAGGGCCATAAGACAGGTTTTTACTTAGACCAGCGTGATAGCCGCTTGGCGGCCCGCCATTATGCGGATGGCCGCCGTGTCCTGAACTGTTTTTCTTATACCGGGGCTTTTGCTGTCGCTGCATTGATGGGCAATTGCCAGCAAGTAATCAGCGTTGATACTTCACAATCCGTTCTGGATGTTGCCAAACAAAATGTTGAGCTAAATCAGTTAGATTTGAGCAAAGCCGAGTTTATTCGTGATGATGTATTCCAATTGCTGCGCCATTACCGCGCGCAAGGGGAAAAATTTGACATGATCATCATGGATCCACCAAAATTTGTAGAAAATAAAAGCCAACTGGCCAGTGCGTGTCGCGGTTATAAAGATATCAATATGTTAGCGATACAGCTATTACGGCCGGGCGGTATTTTATTAAGTTTCTCCTGCTCGGGCTTGATGCCGACAGATTTATTCCAGAAAATTTTAGCAGATGCTGCGTTAGATGCAGGTCATGATATACAATTTATAGAGCAGTTCCGT